>NZ_JBBCKO010000001.1:0-866753 GCF_037153335.1 Pseudoxanthomonas sp. USHLN014 | reverse complement strand
GTTCGAATACATCGAGCGGTTCCACAACCCGAGGATGCGACGAAGGGTCGCCAGGCAAGACCAGAAGTTCTCAGCCCTTTTACAACCGTCCGTGATTTCGGGGTAGAACCCTGGTGAAACCCAAGCCGCCCAAGGGGGTAGGGCACTTCTCAAGGAAGTCCCACTCTCTCCGCCAATATCTCAATGGAATCGGTGACAGGGGGCTGTTGTTGATTCTTGCCAACGAGAACACCAACGATCTCGGACTGGGTGGGGGATCTCGATGAGCGTCGGGGAGTGTGGGCTATGCGGCAAGACCGCACACCTTGTGGAGAGTCACATCATTCCGAAAGCTCTCATGCTAGACACAGGTCCAGCCGATGAGCCGTTCGCAATAGCCGGCGATAAGATGCCTTATGCAAAAAGATCGCCCGTTGGGATGTGGTCTCGAATTGTCTGCGCACCATGTGAGCAAAGCTTTCATGCAGACGATGAATTTTTGATTCGACTGGTACGTAACCTTCCAAAGCTGCCTACTTTGAATGACAGTGACGGCAGCGCAGTGGGGACTGTGCTCAAAGATTACGATGCACAAGAAATAAAGCGGTCGGTTTTGAGCGTGTTCTTTCGTGCCGCTCTTAGTGAGCACGAAATTTTCCAGCAAGTTAAGCTTGGACCTTACCTTGAGCCGTTGCGGCGCTACATCGCCGACGGAGACGTAGGGGCGCCACAAGGCATGGAAATCGTGCTCAGGCATGTGTTGCCTCCGCTTGGAAGATTGATTGTGTCGCCGGTGAGGGTGCGATTCGGAGCCGTGTCGGCGTACCGACTCTATCTTCCTTTCCTAACCGCTGCTATCAAAGTTGACAATCGAGATTGGGAGGATGGGCCATTTCGGGCAGCACAACTGACGGCCGGGTTTACGCCGATCGCGCTTCGAAGTGAAAGACCTTCTCCGTCGGAGATGAGAATTATCACTGGCATCCATACGAAACATGGTCGTCAGATCGATAGGATGTTCGCCAGATATCGCGACCGGTATAAGTAGAGGCGCCGCTCATCTTGGGACGCTTCTCGCTAGTTGCCGTGTCCCGTGAAGCAGAAGTGCACCCGGTTGGCATTGAAAGCACACGAGGATGAATAGGCGGGGCAACTAAGTTAATGGGATTGATTTGGCATATCATATCTATGTCAGAGATGGTCTCTGACGGTTCGTACCAACACCTAACAGAAGGAGTTTGTTATGAGTGGAGGGAAGTATTGGTCCGGTCAGGAGTGTCCGAAGACTGGAAACTACGGTCAATACAGTGATGTTAACAATGCATACGCTGGCAGCTCTCATGACCGGCACGTGCAGAAGGGAGAGAGATTTCCGCCAAGTTTGAATAATCATCACTTTAAGGAGAAGTGATGCAAAGAAGAGAGGAGGGCGAATGCCCTCCTCTCTTCTTTACTGATCCTGCGGAACTGGCGCGGTCACTTTACGGGGCTTTGTAGGCTGAAGAATTTCTACCGGTCTCTATCATTACGGATTCTGTGTCGGCGGGGTCGGCGGTTTCGGCGGCGGCACCATCACTGCCGGCAGTGGGGACGGCTATCGATCGACGTCGGCGTGCGGCGTGGGCCGAGAAAAGCGGGGTCAGAGCGCAGTTCCTCGGGGTGCAGTTCTAACGAAGGCCGGGGGCGGGGGCTGCACTCTGACTCCGGTTTTCGTAAGTAAGTCCGCTTCCTGGCAGGGCTGGCGCAGCCGTGCATGGCTGAAATGAAGGAGAGCGGCGTCGGTAAATCCGCGGCTGGCTGGCGTTGAATGTATTGATGCGCCGGCCTTCGCGACGTCGCTGTGTGCCTCAACGAGCAGGAATGTTGGCGAAATTGGTCCGTTCGCGCTCCGCGCGCCCGACGGCCATGGCGCGTTTCACGGCCGGCCTTGCCATTACGGTGTCGAACCAGGTTTTCAGGCGGGGGAAGTGTGTGAGCTCCTGACCCTGCCTGGCGTGCGGCACGATCCAGCCCACGCACGCCATGTCGGCGATCGAGTATTCGCCGGCGATGTAGTCGCGATCCGCCAGGCGGCGCTCGAGCACGCCGTAAAGCCGTGCGACCTCGCGGGTGTAGCGTGCGATCGCGTAATCGATGGCTTCGGGTGCGTACTGTCGGAAGTGATGGGCCTGGCCGGCCATCGGGCCGAGGCCGCCGACCTGCCAGAACAGCCACTGGTCGACCTCCACACGCTGCCGCTCGTCATCTGGATAGAAGCGTCGGAACTTGCGGCCCAGGTACTGCAGGATGGCGCCGGACTCGAAGATCGAGAGCGGTGCGCCGTCCGGCCCTTGGGGATCGACCAGCGCCGGAATGCGGTTGTTGGGCGAGATCCGCAGGAACGCCGGCGCGAACTGCTCGCCCTTGGTGATGTCGACGAAGTTCACCCAATAGGGGACGCCAAGCTCCTCCAGCATGAGGGTGATCTTCCAGCCGTTGGGCGTCGGCCAGTAGTGCAGTTCAAGCGTATCGCTCATCCGCGCGCTCCACGCCGTCACGCATAAGGAAACGCGGTGAAGGCCTCGGTGGCCTCCGCGTGGGCGGAAAGACGCGAGAGCGCGGGATAGGCCTCCGCGTCGATGACCTCGGGCAGCATCTCGCGCGAGAAGCGGAAGGCGACGGCGCTGGTGACATCCGCCTGGAGCGGCCGGCCAGCGAACAGCCAGGGATCGGCGCGATCCACTTCGGCTTCGAGCAGGCGATAGGCGGCCACCAGCTGACCCTGGACGCGATCGACCCACGGTTGATGCTGCTTCTCGGCCGGACGCAGGTTGCGCTCGTAGACGATCTGCACGGTTTTCTCGCAGGCCGCGAGCGCCAGGCCGATGACGCGCTGCGAGCGGACGTAGGCATCCATTCCGCTCGGGATGAGCCGCAGATCGGGGGCTGCCAGCCGCTCGCCGAGATCGAGGATCAGGCCGGAGTCGATCAGGACGGTTCCGTCGTCGGTGACCAGCGTCGGCGCCTTCACGATCGGATTGATCGCGGCAAAGGCATCGAAGGTCGAGAACACCGACAGCGGCTGATGGTCGAAACGCAGTCCCTGGAGGGAGAAGGAGATCGCAACGCGGCGCACGTAGGGAGAATCCAGCAATCCGATCAGCTGCATGGGGCGTGTTCCTTTTCCAGGTTGGCGTCGTGGGGTGTGACCTCTTCGATCAGCAAGGTAGCGAGCGGGCAGCCGCGTTGTAAGTGGCCGGATTCGCCACTATCGTAAGGATCATGCCAAACGACGCCGGGCCGCTTGTCGTCATCTCTGTCTACGACGCGCTGTGCACGTTCGAGTTCGGCTGCGCCTTCGAGGTGTTCGGTCTGTCGCGCCCGGAGATGGGGGCGGGCTGGTATCGCTGCCGCACCGCGGCGGTCGAGCCGTCGCCGATCCGCGGCGCGGGTGGCCTGCGGCTCGAGGCGGACGGTGGACTGGAACTGCTCGAGGCCGCCGATACGATCGTGATCCCGGGTTGGCGAGGTGCGGATGCGGCCGCGCCTCCCGCGTTTCTGGAGGGGCTGCGCCGGGCGAGCGCGGCGGGTACCCGGATCGTCTCGATCTGCGGCGCGGCCTTCGTGCTGGCGCAGGCCGGCCTGCTCGCGGGCAGGCGGGCGACGACGCATTGGCATCACCTCACTACGCTGGCATCGCGCTATCCGGACATCGTGGTCGAGCCGGATGCGCTTTACGTCGATGAGGGCGACATCCTCACCTCGGCCGGAAGCGCCGCCGGCCTGGACCTGTGCATCCACATCGTGCGCAAGGATTTTGGCGCCAAGGCCGCCAACAGCGTCGCGCGCCGCCTGGTCGTCGCCGCGCACAGGGACGGTGGCCAGGCGCAATTCATCGAGCGGCCGCTTCCGCCGCCCTCAGGCGCAAGGCTGTCCGAGCTGCTCGAAACGATCCAGCGCCGGCTCGACGAGAAATGGACGGTCGAACGCATGGCCGCCGAAGCGCTCGTCAGCAGCCGCACCCTGCAACGCCATCTGCGTGAGGCGACCGGACTTGCCCCGGGAGAATGGCTCCAGCGGCAGCGCGTGCACTACGCCCGCGATCTGCTGGAGGAGACGAGCCTGTCGGTCGAAGAGATCGCCATGCGCGCCGGTTTCGGGACGGCCACCAATTTCCGCCAGCACTTCCGTGTCGCCACCGGCCTGCCGCCGGCCACCTATCGAAGCCGCTTCCATCGCGATGCGAAGGCACGCGCTCGATAGGTCGGGACGCGGCCGCAGAAACAAAAAAGCCCTTGGCGGCCAAGGGCTTTGTCCTCGCATAAGCGGACTTGCGAGCCTGATCCGACCCGCCGCGCGCGGTGCGCGGCGGGCCGGTCCGCAGCGTTACGGAGTCTGCGTCGGCGGCGTTGGCGCCTCCGGCGGCGGCGGTGCCATCTCGGGCGGCGGCGGAGGCGGCTGCCGGTCGCCGTGGGCATGCGGCGGGGGCGGCGGCGGGCCGTCAGGGCGGGGGTGGGGGGCGCAGGCGGCCAGCGCGAGACACGCGGCGGCCATGAACACGGACGAGCGAACGAGGCGCATATCGGTTCCTTGGGTGGTCGGGCGCATCGACCCTATCGGCGGCGTCGTGTACGCGGGGTCAGCACGGTTTGCCGGGCTGTGTCAGCCCGCATGCCGCCTGGCTTTCAGGAAAGGGCCTCGGTTCCGCGCGATGGGCCGATCGCCTGGCGAACCTGGGCCGGGGTCCTGCCGCAGACGCGCTTGATCGCGTCGATGAAGCCGGCATAGCTGCTGAAGCCTGCCGCGTCCGCCACTTGCACCAGCGTCGCGTCGCTGTCGTGCAGCAGGGCAAGCGCGCATTGCGCCCGCGCGCGCAGCACGTACTGCCAGATCGAGCAGCCGAGCGCGGCGCGGAAGGCGCGGTTGAGGTAGTAGGGGCTGGTCGCGGCCGCATCGGCGATCTGCGCGATGTCCAGTTCCTCGCCCAGGTGCGCGTGGATGAAGGCTAGGGCCGTGCGCACGCGCCAGGGCTCGCCGCCACGGCTGGCGTGCGCGGGGCGCGCGGCCCGGGGCACCAACTGGGCGGCCACGGCGAGGAAGATGGCATCGCCGATCAGCGTGCCGTGCGGCTGGCCGGCCGAGGCGTCGGCCAGCAGGGCGCGCAGCAGCCGCGCCATGCCGGGCGCGCGATAGTGCAAGCGGCTGCGGATCGCCTGGCGGACCCCTTCGGGCGCCACGCCCAGCGCGCCGGCCATGGCCCCGTCGGTGAAGTAGAGACAGGCCGATTCCATCGGCGCATCCCAGCGCGCCGATCCGGTCACGCCGGCCTGGATCATGGTCAGCGTCTCGGGCGGGGCGCGCCCGTGTTCATGGCCGCTGTCCACCTTCAGGACCACGCGCGGCCGCGTCGGGCCCAGCGGCAGGGCGAGGTGATGGAAGGCCCAGCCCGGTTCCTCCAGCTCGATCGCGGGGATCAGCGAGTGCTCCATGGCACAGGACGACCACTGGCCGCGTGCGCACAGCAGGTCGGGGCGGTCGTCGGGGAGCTTGCGCAGCAGCGTCACGGGCGGGTCGGACGTCATGGCGGTCCCTTGGCGGGCCAGGAGGGCACGAATTCGCAACACGCCGGATCCTCGGCGCTCCAGGATGCGTTTTCAAGCGGTATCCCACACCACACGGAGGCACCATGGTCCCTTTGCTGCTTGCGCTCGCGCTGTCGTCCGCGCCCACGTGCGTGGCCGGCGTCGAGCCGGTCATCGACATCCACATCCACAGCTACGAGCGCGATGGGCGCTTCGAGGCGCGCGTGCCCAACCTAGGCGATGGCCAGCCCATGCGGGTGTTCAACGGTGCGGACCACGCCCGGGCCACCGCCACGGCCCTGCGCGAGGCCGGCGTGGTGCGGGCGATCGTGGGCGGCGCCAGCACGGCGACGGACGATCGCATCATCGCCCTCGATCCGGCGCGCCTGCGCGGCGGGTTCGAGATCGACGACATCCCCGACGCCGCCATGCTCGACCAGATCCGGGCGCGGCATGCGGCGGGCAAGCTGGCGATGATCGGCGAGGTCGAATACCAGTACCACGGCATCGCCCATGACGATCCGCGTCTTGAGCCGCTGTGGGCGCTGGCTGAGGCGCTGGACGTCCCGATCGCGGTGCACTCGGGCGCCGGGCCGGCGGGCATCGTCTACCGCGGCCAGCCGCTGCACCGCGAGCGCCTGGGCAACCCGTCCTCGTTCGAGGAGGTGCTGGTGCGTCACCCGCGCATGAAACTGATCATCATGCATGCCGGCTGGCCCTTTCTCGACGACACGGTGGCGCTGCTGCATGCCTATCCGCAGGTCTACGTCGACCTGGGCGCGATCGACTGGGCCGAGCCGCGTCCTTTTATGGATCATTATCTGCAGCAGCTCATGATCTACGGCTTCGGCAAGCGCATCCTGTTCGGCTCGGACCAGATGGTGTGGCCCGAGGCCACGGCGCAGGCGATCGCGCGGTTCCGCACGGCGCCTTACCTCTCCGAGGCGCAACGCCGCGACATCCTCTTCAACAACGCCGTGCGCCTGTTCGGCTGGACGGATCTGGCCGATTGCGGCAAGGCAGGCGGGTGAGTTGCGCCTGCCGGCGCTGCGAACGGGCCACGCAGCGCACTGCAACGAACGCGTCGGCATGACAGACCGCACGGCTTGGCGTTAACAAAGATTGACGCTGGAGCGTGCCTGCGGTGCTACTGCGCTAACGGCACGGCGAGGAGGGTGGAAGGCCTGACTCACCGGAGATCCGAAGATGAAAGCGTTGACCTACCATGGTTCCAAGGACGTGCGCGTCGAGACCGTTCCCGATCCGCAGCTGGTGGAGGCCGACGACATCCTCCTGCGTGTGACGGCGACCGCGATCTGCGGATCGGACCTGCATCTGTTCCACGGCAAGATCCCGGAGACCCGACACGGCGACATCTTCGGCCACGAGTTCATGGGTGTGGTGGAAGACGCGGGCTCGGCGGTGACCGAGGTGAGCGTGGGAGATCGGGTGGTCATCCCGTTCGTGATCGCCTGCGGCAAGTGCTTCTTCTGCGAGAACGAACTGTTCGCCGCCTGCGAGACGACCAACACCGACGAGGGCGCCAGCGTGCGCAAGCGCTCGAAGATGACGCCGCCGGCGGCCCTGTTCGGCTACTCGCATCTGTATGGCGGCGTTCCGGGTGGGCAGGCCGAATATGTGCGCGTGCCGAAGGCGAACGTGGGGCCGTTCGCGGTGCCCGGCAGTCTGGCCGATGAGAAGGTGCTGTTCCTGTCCGACATCCTGCCGACCGGCTATCAGGCGGTGCTCAACGCCAGGGTCGAACCGGGCTCCACGGTCGCCATCTTCGGCGCGGGCCCCGTGGGCCTGATGGCCGCGGCGTGCGCGCGCATGCTGGGCGCCGAGCGGATCTTCATGGTGGATTCGGAGCAGTGCCGGCTGAACTTCGCGGTGAGCGCCTATGGCGTGATCCCGATCGATTTCAGCGAGGGCGACGCGTCGGAGCGGATCCTGGAGGCGACCAACGGAAGAGGCGTCTCCGCATCCATCGATGCGGTGGGCTTCGAGGCCAAGGGCAGCACCACCGAGACCGTGCTGAGCACGCTGAAGATCGAGACCAGCTCCGGCGAAGTGATCCGTCAGTGCATCTCGGCCACGCAGCGCGGCGGTGTGGTGAGCGTGCCCGGCGTCTATGCGGGCTTCATCCATGGCTTCCTGATCGGCGACGCCTTCGACAAGGGGCTCTCCTTCGCCATGGGCCAGACCCATGTGCACAAGTATCTGCCGGAGCTGCTGGGCTTCATCGAGGATGGCGATCTGGACCCGGACATCATCATTTCCCATCGCATGAAGCTGGCCGATGCGGCGCAGGGCTACAAGATCTTCGATGAGAAGCGGGAAGACTGCCGCAAGGTCGTGATGACGCCGTAGCAGGGGGGGCAGGACGCGTCGCTCGCGAGCGGTGCGTCTGCAAACTGTCCGGCAAGCACCGCACGCGAGCTGCGGTAGTGCGCTGATCGGATCATTCAAGGAAGCAAGGTGGCACCTTGCTTCCTTCTTCTTTGCACGAACCGGATCGCGCCGCCCTAGCGCGCCAGCCAGCCGAACACGCGCCGCGCCAGCCCCGTCCACGGCGGACCGATCCGCTGGAACACATTGACCGGCCCGACCTTGAACACCGCGCGCGCATGGCTGAAGCGCTTGAAGCCTTCCTGCCCGTGATAGGCGCCCATGCCACTGGGGCCGATGCCGCCGAAGGGCAGGCTGTCCTGGGCGATATGCAGCAGCGTGCCGTTGAGCGTGACGCCGCCGGAGGTCATGCCGTCCAGCACGCGTCGCTGTACGGCGCGCTCGCCGCTGAAGCAGTACAGCGCCAGCGGGCGCTCGCGCGCGGCGGCGAAGGCGATGGCCTCGTCCAGATGGTCGTAGCCGATCAGCGGCAGGACCGGGCCGAAGATCTCCTCGCGCATCAGCAGGCTGTCCAGCGGCGGGTCGAGCACCAGCGTGGGGGCGATCTTCTCCGTCGCGCCGCCCGCATCGAGCGCCTGCACGCGCGCGCCGGCCGCGCGCGCCTGGTCCAGCGCCGATGCCAGCCGCTGCCGATGGCGTGGCGTGATCACCGCCGAATAATCCGCATTGCCCGCCACCGTCGGATAGCGCCGCCGCGCGGCGTCCAGCACGGCGGCGGCGAAGTCGTCCAGCTTGGCGCGCGGCACCAGCACGTAGTCCGGCGCGATGCAGGTCTGCCCGGCGTTGAGGAACTTGCCGAAGGCGATCGCATCGGCGGCCTTGGCCAGCGGATAGTCCGCCGCGACGAAGGCCGGCGACTTGCCGCCCAGCTCCAGCGTCACCGGGGTGAGATGGTCGGCGGCGGCGCGCATCACCTCGCGCCCGACCGCGGTCGAGCCGGTGAACAGCAGATGGTCGAAGGGCAGGGACGAGAACGCCCTGGCCGTGTCCACGCCGCCGGTCGCCACGGTCACCAGGTCGGGCGCGAAGTAGCGCGCGACCAGCTGCGCCAGCAGTTCTGAAAATCGCGGGGTCAGCTCGGACGGCTTGAGCATCGCCCGGTTGCCGGCGGCCAGCGCATCGGTCAGCGGGCCGATCGACAGCAGCAGCGGATAGTTCCAGGGCGCGATGATGCCGATCACGCCCAGCGGCTCGTAGCGCAGCCAGGCGCTGGCGGGCTGGAACACCACGTCCACCGGCCGGCGCACCTGGCGCATCCAGCGCTGCACATGGCGCTGGGCGTGGCGGATGCCGCGCAGCGCCGGCAGCACTTCCAGCATGCGCGTCTCGTCGTGCGAGCGTCCGCCGAAATCCGCGTCGATGGCCTGCACGATCTGCTCGACGTTCTCGCGCACCAGCCGTGCCAGCGTTTCCAGCCATGCGCGCCGCATGTGCGCATCCGCCGCGGGCGTGGCGCGCGAGGCCCGGTGCAATGGCGCGAACAGCGTCTGCAGGTCATCGTGGTTCATGCGGCGCTCCTGCCGAGGATGAGATCGGCGGCCTTCTCGCCGATCATGGCCGACGGCGCCTGGGTATTGCCGCTGATCAGCGTCGGCATGATCGAGGCGTCCGCCACGCGCAGGCCCTGCAGGCCATACACGCTCAGGTCCGGGGCGACCACCGCGCCGACGCCGCGGCCCATGCGGCAGGTGCCGACCGGATGGTAGATGGTGTCGGCGTGATCGCGGATCAGGCGCAGCAGTTCCGCATCGTCCGGGCGCGGGCTGGCGTAGAGCAGCTTGCCGCCGTAGCGCGCCAGCGGCGCGGCATCGAGGATGCGGTGCACGGCGCGTGCGCCCTTGAGCGTCAGCGCCACATCGTCCGGCGCGGAGAGGAAGTTCGGATCGATCAGCGGCGCCTGCGCCGGGTCGGGCGAGGCCAGGCGGATCCAGCCGCGGCTCTGCGGGCGCAGCGCGCACACGTGCAGGGTCACGCCGCGCACCAGATGCGTATGCCGCGCGTGGTCGTCGACCAGCGCCGCGCAGAAGTGGAACTGCAGATCGGGGCGGTCCACTTCCGGCGCGCTGCGGACGAAACCGCCGGCCTCGGCCAGATTGCTGGTGAGCATGCCGTGGCCGCGCCGCCACGCCGGGAATGCCGCCGCGCCGCGCAGCAGCGTGTCCGGGCCGAAGCCGAGCAGGCCCGGGCCCTTCATGCGTTTGAGGCCCACATAGTCCAGGTGATCCTGCAGATTGGCGCCGACGCCGGGCGCGTCGTGGACCACACCGATGCCGTGTTCGGCCAGGTGCGCGCCCGGTCCGATGCCGGAGAGCATCAGCAGCTGCGGCGAGCCGATCGCCCCGGCCGAGAGGATCACCTCGCGGTGGGCGCGGATCGTCTCGCGCCCGTCCCGGGTGACCACCTCCACGCCCGTGGCGCGGCGGCCTTCGCAGACGACGCGCTCGGCGCGGGTGTCGCTGAGGATGCGCAGATGCGGCCAGCGTGCGGCGTCGGCCAGGTAGGCCGAGCCGGCGTCCAGCCGCGCGCCGTTGCGCTGGAAGACCTGGTACAGGCCGATGCCTTCCTGGCTGGGGCCGTTGAAATCCGGGTTGGCCGCATAGCCCGACTGCAGCGCCGCCTCGATGAAGGCCTGCGAGACCGGGCTGGGCGAGGCCAGGTCGGACACCACCAGCGGCCCGCGGTCGCCATGCAGCGCATCGGCGCCGCGCTGGTTGGCCTCCGATCGCCGGAACAGCGGCAGCACGTCCTGCCAGCCCCAGCCCGGGCAGCCGGCGGCGGCCCAGCCGTCGTAGTCCTGCGGCTGGCCGCGCATGTAGATCATCGCGTTGATCAGGCTCGAACCGCCCACCCCGCGCCCGCGCGGCACGTAGCCGCGGCGCCCGCCCAGCCCGGCCTGGGGCACGGTCTGGAAGGCGTAGTTGCGCGCCGACTTGAACGGCACCAGCGCGGCGATGCCGGCCGGGATGCGCGAGAGCAGGGACGGGCCGGGCGGACCGGCTTCGATCAGCGCGACGCTGGGCTTTTCCGCCGCGGCCGCCAGGCGCGCAGCCAGGGCGCAGCCGGCCGGTCCCGCCCCGACGATGACGTAGTCCGCTTCGCGCATGGTGTGATCCTCCCGGCGCGGAGCATGGACATACTTGAGGAAGTCGTCAAATTTGTTGCGCTGCAGCCAGACTGCCGATGCCGCCGATCACCAGCCGCGTCATCAACCCGGCCACCTCGTCGATGTCGATGCGCTCGCGGCCCTCGAGCAGCAGCAGTGTCTCGATGCCGTTGGACACGATCAGGCTGGCGACCAGCGAGACCTGCCACGGCGCCAGCGCCAGCCCCGGCATGCCGCGCACCACGTCGCGCCGGATATCGCCGAGCAGCGAATCGATGCCGTCCAGGTCGTACAGCCGGGTGCGGATGTGATGCTGGTTGCGCGCGATGAAGGGCAGGGCCGCCTCGATCCCCAGGATCAGCACCAGCAGGTCGCGGTAGGACAGCTGCAGCATGGTCTCCAGGTCGTCGGCGCGGGCGCGCGCCTGCGCGGTGACCGCGCGCACCTGCGCCAGCAGATCGGCAAGCAGTTCGTCGAACACCGCCTGCTTGGTGCGGTAGTCGTTGTAGAAGCTGCCGGTCGACGCGCCGCTGGCGGCGACGATGCCCGAGATCGTCGCCGCATCCAGCCCTTGCTGGGCGAACACCGACCACGCGGCCTGCTTGATGCGCTGGCGCCGCTGTTCGGAGGTCGCTTCGCGGCGTTTGGACGGCTTGTAGCGGCGCGGGGTGGTCATGGGCTTCGGTGCATCGATCGGGCGCGGGCATGCGAGCAGGGCGGCGCGGTCAGGATAGCCAGCCGCTCGTTGAACCCGCAGGCAGGCGCGCAGCGCTTCATGGTGCGATCGCTTCCTTGAGCAGCCGCTCGACCCAATCGGCGAACACCTGCACCCGCCGCGACAGGTGCTGGCGATGCGGATACAGCAGGGTCATCGGCAGCGGCGCGGCGCGATGCCCGGGCATCACCTCCACCAGCGTGCCGGCGTGCAGCGCGTCGCGCACGTCGTAAGCCGGGATCTGGATCAGCCCCAGGCCGGCCAGGCAGCAGGCGATGCAGGCCTCGGCGTTGTTGACCGTGACCCGGCCGGGCACGTGCAAGGTCTTCGGCGTGTCGCCTTCCATCCATTCCCAGGGTTCGACCCGGGCGCTGGACGGCGAGGCGTAGTGGATCGCCCAGTGGCTGGCTAGGTCTTCGGGCGCGTGCGGCGTGCCGTGCCGGGCCAGATAGGCGGGGCTGGCGACATTGATCAGCGGCAGCGTGCCGAGCGTGCGGGCGATCAGCCCCGAATCGCTCAGCGGCCCGACCCGGACCACGCAGTCCACCCGCTCCTCGACCAGGTCGACCGCGCGGTCGGTGACGCCCAGGCTGATGTCGATCTCCGGGTATTCGTCGAGGAAGCCGCCCAGCGCCGGGGCGATGATCAGCCGCCCGATGCGCCCGGGCACGTCCACGCGCAGCTTGCCCGAAGGCTTGGTCTTGCCCTGGCGGAACAGCGCCTCGGTCTCCTCGACGTCGGCGATCACCCGCAGGCAGCGCTCGTAGAAGGCCGCACCGTCCTGGGTCGGGGCGACCTTGCGCGTGGTCCGGTGCAGCAGGCGCACGCCGATGCGCCCTTCCAACTCGGCCACGGCGGCCGAGACCGAGGAGCGCGGCATGCCGAGCGTGTCGGCCGCGCGGGTGAAGCTGGCCGCCTCCACCACCCGGACGAAGATGCGGAACAGGTCGATCCGGTCCACGGCGCTGCGTCCCTCGATTGGTCAGGATCCACGACATGTGAAGTCACACATGCCGGCTTTATGTTCTTGGCCTGGATTATATGGTGTGAGGCACGCCCGCAAGCGGGGGAGGCGGTCTTCGTATCGCGTTCTTCCGAAGCTGGCCGACGTGGTTCCCGTCTTCCACAGCCAAGGATCTTCCAATGACCGACCATTCCCTCCAGGGCAAGACCGTCCTCATCGCCGGTGGCGCCAAGAATCTCGGCGGCCTGCTCGCCACCGACCTGGCCAGGCACGGGGCCAAGGCCGTGGCGATCCACTACAACAGCGCCTCCACCAAGGCCGACGCCGACAAGACCGTGGCGGAGATCAAGGCGACGGGCGCCAAAGCCTTCGCCTTCCAGGCCGACCTCACCACCGCCGCGGCGATGGAGCAGCTGTTCGCCGATGCCAAGGCCGCGATGGGCGCGATCGACATCGCGGTCAACACCGTGGGCAAGGTGCTGAAGAAGCCAATGACCGAGATCAGCGAGGCCGAGTTCGACCAGATGAGCGCGGTCAACTCTAAGTCGGCGTTCTTCTTCATCAAGGAAGCCGGCAAGGCGCTGAGCGACCACGGCAAGATCTGCACGCTGGTGACCTCGCTGCTGGGCGCCTACACGCCGTTCTATTCCAGCTATGCCGGCACCAAGGCCCCGGTGGAGCACTACACCCGCGCCGCCTCGAAGGAGCTGGGCGACCGCGGCATCTCGGTGACCGCGATCGGCCCGGGCCCGATGGACACGCCGTTCTTCTATCCCGCCGAAGGCGCCGATGCGGTGGCCTACCACAAGACCGCCGCCGCGCTGTCGCCCTCGTCCAAGACCGGCCTGACCGACATCGAGGACATCGTGCCGTGGATCCGTTTCCTGGTGAGCGACGGCTGGTGGATGACCGGCCAGACGATCCTGGTCAACGGCGGCTACACCACCAAGTAAGCGTGGCGCCGCGATGGCCTTCCAGGCATCCGGACTTAAAGCCTCCACCTGAAGCCGCCGCAAACCCTCCTACCGTCATTCCCGCGAAAGCGGGAATCCAGGGACTTCGGGGCTTGCGCGCGCACGTCCATGGATTCCCGCCTTCGCGGGAATGACGTGGGTTTGTTTGCGGGTAGGCGGGAATCTCTGGACGCTCCCGCCGCTGGGGTCGTTCCCATCCGGGCAACGACACCTGTTGATCCAACTCCCCGGCGCGCCCGGGGCCGGTGACACCCCGCGCACTTCGCCACCGCAACAAGCCCGCGCCCTTGCCCAGTTTCACCCGCCGCGAGTAGGCTGACCACGGGAGCGGCATATGCCTACAAGGGGATGGCAAGGATGACGATCCGCGTATTTCTGGTGGACGATCATGCGCTGGTGCGGACTGGCTTGAAGCTGATCCTCGCCGGCCAGGTGGATATCGAGGTGGTCGGCGAGGCCGAGAGCGGCGAGGAAGCGCTGCCGGCCATCCGCAAGCTCAAGCCCGATGTGGTGTTGTGCGATCTGCACCTGCCCGGGCTAAGCGGCTTCGACGTGACCGAACGCATCGTGCGCGGCGACTACGGCAGCCGCGTGATCATCGTCTCGGTGCTCGAGGATGGCCCGCTGCCCAAGCGGCTGCTCGAGGCCGGTGCCTCAGGCTATGTCGGCAAGGGCGGCGATGCGGCCGAGCTGCTGCGCGCGGTGCGCGATGTCTCGCGCGGCAAGCGCTACCTGGGCAGCAACGTGGCGCAGAACCTGGCGCTGTCGAGCATGAGCGAGGAGGCCTCGCCGTTCGACGATCTGAGCGCGCGCGAGCTGGAGGTGGTGATGATGCTGGTGCAGGGCCTGCGCCAGAGCGAGATCGCCAAGCGCCTCAACCTCAGCCCCAAGACCGTCAGCACGCACAAGACGCGCCTGCTGGAAAAGGTGCAGGTGCAGGACACGATGGCGCTGGCGCGCCTGGCGGCGCAGTACGGGCTGATCGATCCGTCGAAGAGTCTTTGATTGTGCAAGGGCGACACGTGCGAGCGCGGCAGATGCCGGTGTGCTGCCGGCCTTTCATTGCTGTGCGTACGCCGCTCAGGCTGGGGTAGGGCGCTGGCAGAGCGCGCTCGCGAAGTGTCCCCCTGATCCGATCAATCGGCGCTCGTCATTCCCGCGAAAGCGGGAATCCATGGACGTTCGCACACAAGCCCCAAAGTCCCTGATTCCCGCTTTCGCGGGAATGACGGGTTGTTGGTCCGTTCGCGCGGACTGTTCGTCCCTTCGCAGGGACACGCAAAAGGTCACTTAAAGCCCGAGCCAGGCGATACGGGCGTCTGGGTCCCGCCGCAGCGAAACCTCTACCGTCGTTCCCGCGAACGCGGGAACCCAGGGACTTTCGCTCTGGAGTGCAACAGGCAATGGATGGTCAGACATGCGTCTGCCAGGAAGTACTCCCCGCGTTCGCGGGAATAATGGACTCACATGGTTCAGTCGTACGGACTGTCGGTTGCTTCATACGGGCTGGTCGTCCCTTCGTAGGGACGCGAGAACGTAAAGGCAAAGAGTCACTCAGAAGGCCACGCAAAGCGAAACGGGCGCCTGAGGGCGCCCGTTCCGTTTCATCCCGATGCCGGGCCTGGCGATGAAGCCGGGCCCAGCCTGCGTCGCTGGCTCAGGCGCTGCGCTCGCTGTCGGTCGTGCCGCCGTGGCTGTCGTTCTGCGCGGGCGTCTGTTCGTCGGACACGCGCGGGGCGGGCGCCGGCTCGAACAGGTGGCGCGTCACCGAGCGCGGGGTCTGCGCGTCGGCGGCGAAGAACAGCGAGCCCGAGGCCGCCGCGGGCTTGGGCGCCGCCGGGGCGTCAGCCGGCATCTCATCCTCGGTGGCCTGCGCCGTTGCCGGAACTTCCTCGGCGGGCGGAGTCACTTCGGCCTGGACGGGCAGCTCGGCTTCGGGCGCGGTGCTGGCCACGGGGGCCTGTACCTCAGCCGGCGCCTCCGTCGATGCGTCGGCGGTCGGGGCGGCGGTCGTCACCGGAAGCTGCTCGGGCGCGATCTCGGCCACGACCGGAGACGGCTCGGGCTGCACTTCGACGCTGACGTGCACTTCGGGACCTGCGGGAGCCGCCTCAGCGGTCACCGGCTCGGTCGCCGGAGCAGGCGTTGCCGTTTCGACGACCGGGGCGGCGACCTCGTGGGTCGGCGCCGGCGCATCGAACGACGGCGCGGCCTGCGGCTCCTCGGCGGGCGCTGACGGCTTGCTGTCCGGGGCGACGGCAGCGACCACGGCAGTGGCGCTGGCCGCGGCGACCGCGGCGGTGGCGGCCTCGGTGCGCACGCGCGGCTTGGCCGCCGGCACGGCCGGGGCGGGCGTCTCGGCGTCGTCGAAGTCGAACTCCGGCTGCGAGGACGACGGCACGACCACCGGCTCTTCCTCGCCGGCGGCATCCTGCTCGAACGCATCGCCAGCGGCCTGCTCGCCATTGCCACGACGACGGCGGCGGCCACCGCGACGGCCGCGACGACGGCGCGGCGTGCCGTTGTCGTCGCCGGACTCGGCGCCGTCGGCGTTCAGTTCGTCCTGCTCGTCGCGCGCGTTGTCCTCGGTCTCGCCATCGGCATCGACGGCCAGCGGTGCGGCCGGCGCGGGCTTGGGCGCTTCGGCGACCGGTTCGGTCGTCGCTGCCGGCACGGGCTGGGGCGCCTCGGCGTTCAGGCCGGCGGTCACGGCCGTGGCGGCCAGCAGCTCAGGCGTGGCTTCGACCGGCTTGGCCGGCTCGCGCGGCGGCCTGGGCGCACGCGGCTGCGCGGGCTGGGCCTGCTGCGCCGGGGCGTCCTGCTGCGGCTTGTCCTGCTGGGGCTTGGGCTGCTTGGGCGGGTTCTGGTTCTGCGCGGCCTTGGGCTGCTGCTGGGGCTGCTTGTTATGCTGACCCTCGCCCTTGTTGCGCGGCGCCTGACCGTTGCCGGTCTGCGCCTGGCCGCCGTCCCGATTGCCGCGCGCCTCGCGCTTGTCGCGACGCGCCTGGCCATTGCCGTTCTGCTGGCCGCCGCGGGCGTTGTTGCCGCCCTGGCCGCGGTTGCCTTCATTGTCGTTGCGGCGCTGCTGACCGGTGTTGCCGCGCTCGTTGCGGGCCGGACGCGCCTCGCGCGCAGGCTGCGGCTGCGCGGCGACCGGCGCCGGGGCGCTGGCGGCGCCGAACACGCGCTTGAGCCAGCCGACCACGCCGCCGGTGGCGGCGGCGACCGGCTGCGGCGCCGGGGCGACCGGCGCGGGGGCCGGTTCGACCGGAGCCGGCGCCTCGCGCTCCTGGCGGATCGGCGCGGGCTGGGCGTGCTTGACCGTGGTCACCGCCGGGGCGGCGGGGATGTTGAGCTGGGCCTTGGTCAGCGCATGCACCGGCAGCTTGCGCGGGGTACCCCGCTGGTAGCTGGGCTTGCTCGACTCTTCGCCCAGCTCGTTCTCGCGCAGGCGGGTGACCTCGTAGTGCGGGGTATGCAGCTGCTCGTCGGCGACGATGATGATCGGCGCATCGTGGCGCTGTTCGATCTCGCGCAGCGCGTTGCGCTTCTCGTTGAGCAGGTAGTTGGCGATCTCTAGCGGCGCCTGCACCAGGACCTGCCCGGTGTTGTCCTTCATGGCGTGCTCTTCGGCCACGCGGATGATCGACAGCGACAGCGACTCGACGCTGCGCATGCGGCCATGGCCGTCGCAGCGCGGACACACGATCTGGCTGGATTCGCCCAGGCTCGGGCGCAGGCGCTGGCGGCTCATTTCCATGAGGCCGAAGCGCGAGATGCGGCCCAGCTGGACGCGGGCGCGGTCGTACTTGAGCGCGTTCTGCAGGCGGTTCTCGACCTCGCGCTGGTGCTTGGAGGAGGACATGTCGATGAAGTCGATCACCACCAGGCCGCCCAGGTCGCGCAGGCGCAGCTGGCGGGCCACTTCCTCGGCCGCTTCGCAGTTGGTGTGGAACGCGGTCTCCTCGATGTCGCCGCCCTTGGTGGCGCGCGCCGAGTTGACGTCGATAGCGGTCAGCGCCTCGGTCTGGTCGACCACGATCGAACCGCCCGAGGGCAGGCGCACGTTGCGCTCGTAGGCGGCCTCGATCTGCGACTCGATCTGGAAGCGATTGAACAGCGGGATATCGTCGGTGTAGTGCTTGAGCTTGCGCAGGTTGTGCGGCATCACCTGCTGCATGAACTCCTTGGCCGTCTCGTACAGCTCGGCGGTGTCGACCAGGATCTCGCCCACGTCCGAGCGCAGGTAGTCGCGCAGGGCGCGCACGATCAGGCGCGACTCCTGATAGATCAGGAACGGCGCCGGCTTGGCCAGCGCGGCCTCGGCCACGGCCTTCCACACGCTCAGCAGGTAATCCAGGTCCCACTGCAGCTCTTCGGCATCGCGGCCCACGCCGGCGGTGCGGATGATCACGCCCATGTCGTCGGGGATGGTCAGCGCGTCCATGGCCGCCTTCAGCGCGGCGCGGTCGTCGCCCTCGATCCGGCGCGAGACGCCGCCGGCGGTGGGCGAGTTGGGCATCAGCACCATGTAGCGGCCGGCCAGGGAGATGAACGTGGTCAGGGCCGCGCCCTTGTTGCCACGCTCGTCCTTGTCGACCTGGACCACCACTTCCTGGCCCTCGCGCAGCAGTTCGCGCAGGCCGGCCTTGTGGTGGTCGACCCCGGACTGGAAGTAGTCGCGGGAGATTTCCTTCAGCGGCAGGAAGCCGTGACGCTCGGCGCCGTAATCGACGAAGGCCGCTTCCAGAGAGGGTTCGAGCCGGGTGATGCGGCCCTTGTAGATGTTGGACTTCTTCTGTTCCTTGGAGGGCTGCTCGATATCGATGTCGTACAGCGTCTGCCCGTCCACGATCGCCACGCGCAGTTCTTCCGCCTGCGTGGCATTGATCAACATACGTTTCATTGTTGCGTTCCTCGCGCTGCTACCGCGCGGGGCGCCATGGCGTTTTGCCTCTGGAACGTTCGGCCGCCCCTCGCGCGCTGCGCGGGTGGGGCGGGTTGGAGCTTCCAGCGCTTCGACACCACGGCGGGCCGCGGGAGCGCTTTGTCATGTGTCGGTGTTGCGGGACCGTCGGCGACCGCCTGGGAAGGGCCGTTACCGCGCGGGACGTGTTCAGCTTCGGATGTCTGACGCATCCGGCGGGTGTCGGGGCCTGCCGGCGAGCCGCTAACATGGCCGCCCCGGGGGCGGTGGTCGCGCACTGTGCCGGGCTTTCGCGAGGGAAGCTGGGCTTCTGGCCCGTGTAGAACTTTCCTGCGAAATCAAACCCTTATCTCGCATCGCCGAGTGTAACAGAGAAGCTGCCGGAAATGACCGTACCGCCACGCCCCGACTCGCCGCCCGCCCGCAGCGCCGTGCGCACGGTGGTCGTGCCCGCCGACCGCGATGGCCAGCGGCTGGATAATTTCCTGCTCGGCCAGCTCAAGGGCGCCCCGCGCAGCCTAGTCTACAAGCTCGTGCGCAGCGGCCAGGTCCGCGTGAACGGGGGCCGGGCCAAGGCCGAGCGCAAGCTCGCCGCCGGCGACGAGGTGCGGGTGCCGCCGGTCAGCCTGGAGGAGGCCGGGCCCAAATCGGCGCCGCCGGCCGGCTTCCTGGCGCGGATGGAGGCGGCGATCGTGTTCGAGGACGCCCGCCTGCTGGTCATCAACAAGCCCACCGGGGTGGCCAGCCACGGCGGCAGCGGCATCAGCCATGGCGCCATCGAGACCATGCGCGCCCTGCGCCCCAACCAGCCGCTGGAGCTGGTCCACCGCCTGGACCGCGATACCTCCGGCCTGCTGGTGCTGGCCAAGAAGCGCTCCGCCCTGACCGAGCTGCAGGCGCTGCTGCGCGAGGACGCCGGCCCGGCCAAGGGCATCCGCAAGCGCTACCTGACCCTGCTGACCGGGCGCCTGCCCGACGGCACCATGACCGTCGACGCGCCGCTGCTGGTCGGCCTGCGCCAGGGCGGCGAGCGCCACGTTCAGGTCAACGACGGCGGCAAGCCCAGCGTCAGCCACTTCAAGGTGCTCGAGCGCCGCGGCGGCCAGTCCTACTGCGAAGTCCTGATCGAGACCGGCCGCACCCACCAGATCCGCGTCCACGCCCAGCACATCGGCCACCCGGTCGCCGGTGACGACAAGTACGGCAATCCGGAGGCGAACAAGCGCCTGCGCGAGCAGATCGGCCTCAAACGCCTGTTCCTGCACGCCGCCTCGCTGGAGTTCTCCCTCGACGGCGGCCGCACCCCGTACCTGCTCAACGCCCCGTTGGCCGACGATCTGGCCGCGGCGCTGGACGCGCTGGGCTAAGAGCAGGAGCGAGCGCAGAGCAGTGAGAAGTGAGTCAGGGCGAAAGCAATCCGCTTCTGCTCACTCCTCACTCCTCTTCACTCACTCCTGTTGTTTCGCCAGCCGCCGCAGCCGCGGCGTGGCCATCGGGATGGAGAGCATGGTGCTCATCACGGCCATCAGCAGCAGGGCGGTGAAGGTGGCGCTGGTGATGATCGCCTTGTCCAGCAGGATGTTGGCGAAGATGATCATGATCAGGGCCTTGGTCTGCAGCAGCCAGCCGATCAGGCTGGCCTCGCCGGGCTTCCACTTCAGCAGGCGGCCGGCCAGGTGCACGCCGGCCAGCTTGCCGGCGACGGCGGCCACCAGCAGCACCAGCGCGGCCAGGAACACGGTCGCGCCACCGACGCTCCAGGCGGTGCGCAGGCCCGTGCTCAGGAAGAACACCGGCATCATCACCAGCAGCACGTTGTGGCGCAGGCGGTCCATGTCGGCTTGGTCGAACCAGTGTGCGTCGATCACCACGCCGGCCAGGAACGCGCCGACCATGAAGTGCAGGCCCGACCAGTCCGCGCCGAAGGCGCACAGCGCCAGCCAGATCAGCATCACGTACCAGCGGTCGCGCTCGCCGATCGCGCGCATCAGCCTGCGGAACAGCACGCAGGCCACGGCGAAGCTGACCAGGAAGCCGACCTGCCGGCCGATCCGCTCCCAGTCCAGCAGGACCAGGGCCAGCACGCCCCAGATGGCGATGTCGTCCAGGCTGGCATAGCGCAAAATGCGCTGGCCGATGGGTTGGCGCAGGATCGCCAGCTTCTCCATCAGCAGGATCAGGATCGGCAGTGCGGTCACCGCGCAGGCCATGCCCACGCCGGTGACGAACTGCCAGGATTGGCCCTGCGCACCGATCCAGCCCGGAAAGCGCAGCAGCCCGACCGCCGCCAGCCCGCCGAACAGCAGCGGCACGCCCAGCGCCAGGCCGGCGGTGACGCCGCTCTCGCGGCGGTTGGCCCAGGCCTGGCTGAGGTCCAGCTCGATTCCGGCGATCAGCACGAACAGCATCACCGCCCAGCCGCCCAGGCCGGTCAGGATCTGCACCACCTGTGGGGTGAACACGAATGCGTAATAGCCCGGCAGCGCCGCGCCCAGGATGCCCGGCCCGAGCAGGATGCCGGTGATGATCTGCACCACCACCAGCGGTGCGAAGTACTCGGTGCGGCCCAGCCGCCAGATCAGGAAGGGGACGCAGAAGATGATCGCCATGGCGATCAGGAACACTTCCATGGTGCTGACCGGATGCATCGGCGCTGTCGTCCCTTCGGCAGTGCCGCGAGGGCGCGGCGGTGCGCGACTGTAGGGCCAGCCCGGCCGTCGCGACAAGCCCGAGGGCAGGCCGCCGGCTGTGAATCGCGATGGGATCTTCAACACCGCTCGCCCCGGGGATGCGACACTGGCCCGCCCGCAACGGACCTGCGACGCAAGTCCCCTGGCATGACGCGATGAAGACTCCCCCCGGCCTGCTGGCCTTGATCGACGATGGTGTGATCGACGAGGTGCTGCGACCGCTCAAGAGCGGCAAGGAAGCCTCGGTGTACGTGGTGCGTGCCGGCGACGAAGTGCGCTGCGCCAAGGTCTACAAGGACATGGCCCAGCGCAGCTTCCAGCAGCGCGTGCAGTACCAGGAAGGGCGCAAGGTGCGCGGCAGCCGCGAGGCCCGCGCCATGGGCAAGGCGACCAAGTACGGCCGCAAGCAGGCCGAGGTCGCCTGGAAGAACACCGAGGTCGATGCCCTCTATCAGCTGCGCGACGCCGGTGTGCGCGTGCCCGAACCCTTCGGCTACTTCCACGGCGTGCTGGTGATGGAACTGGTGACCGATGCCGAGGGCTTCAGTGCCCCGCGCCTGGGCGAGGTCGAACTGGAAGCCGACCAGGCGCGCGCGTTCCATGCGGTGCTGATGCGCCAGGTGGTGCGCATGCTGTGCTGCGGCCTGATCCACGGCGATCTGTCCGAGTACAACGTGCTGGTCGGCCCCGACGGCCCGGTGGTAATCGATTTCCCGCAGGTGGTCAGCGCCGGCGGCAACAACGCGGCGCGACGCATGCTGCTGCGCGACGTCAACAATCTCACCGCCAGCCTGGGACGCTGGGCGCCGGAGCTGCTGGACACCTGGTATGGCGAGGAGATGTGGGCGCTGTTCGAGGCCGGCGCGCTGCAGCCGGATACGGTGCTGACCGGCGAGTTCACGCCCGATACGCGCACCGCCGATCTGGACGGCGTGCGCGAGGCGATCAACGAGGCGCGGATGGAGGCCATGATCCGCCAGCAGGGGCGCGAGGCCGCGGCCGAAGACGATTGAGCCAGGCATCCCAGCGGGCATGACTTCGGATGGATGCAGCGGCGGCGGTTTGCTGGCACGCTGCGCCGGTTTCCCTTTCCGCCAGGCCTGCCATGTCCCGTTCCCGTCTGCTCGTCTCCACCCTGGCGCTTGCGCTGGCCTGCGTGTCCCAGGCGCACGGCGCCGAGCTCAGTCCCGTGACCAAGCAGACCGGCCTGCCGCGCACGCCGGAGCAGCTGGCGGTGAGCTTCGAGCACGCCGACCTGGGCTTCAAGGTGATTCCCGACCAGCGCCGGATCGAGGGCGATGCGACGCTGACCTTCAAGGCGATCTCCCCGCTGCAGGCGCTGGTGGTCGATCTGGATCCGGAGTACGCGGTCAGCCGGGTCGAGGTGGACGGCAAGCCGGTGGCCCGCGAGGCCTGGCAGAACCCCGAAGGCCGCATGCGCGTGACCCTGCCGCGGCAGGTGCCGGCCGGCGCCAGCGTCAAGCTGCGCGTGGTCTATGCCGGCCAGCCGCACGTGGCCAAGCGCGCGCCTTGGGACGGCGGCTTCGTCTGGGCGACCGCGCCCACCGGTGAGCCGTGGGTGGCCTCGGCCATCCAGGGCGAGGGCTGCGATCTGCTGTGGCCGTGCATCGACCATCCGCAGGGCGAGCCCGCGCTGGTGGACGAGCACATCACCGTGCCCGCGCCGCTGGTGGCGCCGGGCAACGGCGTGTTCGTCGGCATGCAGGAGCGCAACGGCTGGCGCACCTACCACTGGCGCGCCAAGAACCCGGACACCTACGCCATCGCCCTGGACGTGGGCCCGTACGAGCAGCTCAGCGGCAGCTACAAGAGCCGCTACGGCAACACCATCCCGCTGGCCTACTGGTATCTGAAGGGCGACAAGGACGCGCAGGCCAAGGCGCTGTTCGACGAGCTGCCCAAGATGCTGGACTTCTTCGAGAGCCAGATCGGCCCGTATCCGTTCGGCGATGAGAAGGTCGGTGTGGTGCAGACCCCGCACCTGGGCATGGAACACCAGACCATCAACGCCTACGGCAACGACTACAAGAAGGACAAGTACGGCTACGACTGGCTGATGCAGCACGAGTTCTCGCACGAGTGGTTCGGCAACCAGCTGACCAACGCCGACTGGGACGACATGTGGCTGCACGAGGGCTTCGGCAGCTATATGCAGCCGCTGTACCTGCAGTACCTGCGCGGCGAGATGGACTACCACGCCGCGCTGCTGGACCAGCGCGCCGCGGTGACCAACCGCGTGCCGATCGTCAGCGGCAAGTCGCAGACCGAGGAGGCGGTCTACAACCGCGAGCACGGCGCGGGCCTGGACATCTATTACAAGGGCTCGCTGATGCTGCACACGCTGCGCTCGCTGATCGGCGACGAGGCGTTCTTCACCTCGATCCGCCTGGCGGTGTACGGCAGCGCGCATCCGCGGCCGGGCCATTTCAAGCCGCGCTATGTCTCGACCAGGGACTACATCGACATCGTCAACAAGGTCACCGGCAAGGACTACGGCTGGTTCTTCGACGTGTACCTGTATCGCGCAGCGCTGCCGGAGCTGATCGCCGAGCGCGATGCCAGCGGCCTGTCGCTGCGCTGGAAGACGCCGGACGACCTGCCGTTCCCGATGCCGGTAGACGTGCGCATCGGCCCCAACAGCGGGCGCACTGTCACCGTGCCGATGACCGACGGCCGCGGCCATGTCGCGCTGCAGGACAACGACCTCTACACGCTGGACCCGCAGTCCAAGCTGCTGCGCGATGAACCGCGCTTCGCCGCGGCGGTCAAGGATGCGGCCGAGCGCAAGGCGGCGGCGGACAAGGCCGCGGCCGACAAGAAGACGGACAAGCCCAAGCCCTGATCGGACGCGCCGGCACGAGGCGATAGACTGGTCCGCATGACATGCCTGGGAGGGACTCATGTTCAAGCGCGTACTGCCTCGTGCCGGCCTGCCGGTGTTACTGTTGATCGCCGCGATGAGCGGCAACGTCTCCGCGCAGACGCCCAGCGCCGAACAGGTGCAGGCCATGCAGCGGCAGCTGGCCGACTGGCCGCAGCTGTCGCGCTATCGCGATGAGAACGCGGCGCTGGCCGCGCCGGCGCCCGGTGAGCGGCGCGTGGTGTTCTTCGGCGATTCGATCACCGAAGGCTGGGGAAAGACCGGGAGCGAGACGTTCTTCCCTGGCAAGCCCTACGTGAACCGCGGCATCTCTGGGCAGACCACGCCGCAGATGCTGGTGCGCTTCCGCCAGGACGTGATCGATCTCAAGCCCGCCGTGGTGGTGATCCTGGCCGGTACCAACGATATCGCCGGCAATACCGGGCCGGCCACGCCGCAGATGATCCAGGACAACCTGGCCTCGATGGCGCAGCTGGCCAAGGCCAACGGCATCGCCGTGGTGCTGGCCTCGGTGCTGCCGGCCAGCGACTACCCGTGGAAGCCCGGCCTGCAGCCGGCACCGAAGATCCGCGCGCTCAACGACTGGATCAGGCAGTACGCCCAGCGCACCGGCGCGGTGTATCTGGACTACTACAGCGCGCTGGACAACGGGCAGGGTGGCCTGGATGCGAAGGTCTCCGGCGACGGCGTGCATCCCAACGCGGCCGGCTATGCGGTGATGGCGCCGCTGGCCCAGGCGGCCGTGCAGCGCGCGCTGCGGCAGGCGCGCTGACGCTGGCTGCGGTCCGTCAGCGCTGTGGCGCTTCCGGCGGGAGCGCCGTGCAGATCTTGTCATGGGGGTCCTGGGCGAGCGTCAGCGTGGCCCGGTCCATGCCCTTAACCCAGAAGGCGTTGCCGGCATCGTCGGCATAGCGCGCGCCATCGGCGGCGAGAGCGGGCTTGAGCACCAGCAGACGCGCGTCCAGCGTCACTTCAGCACGTGCCTGGCCAAAGAAGGCCGCGGCGATGTGGGTGCCCTCGCAGTCGTAGTCGGCGTGCTGGATCGGCGTGTCGGGCGGTGAGGCATCCGGCGCTGTCTGCGGCGATGGAGCGGGAGCGGCGACTTCCGGGGTCTTGGTGGGCGTGCAGGCGGCCAGGGCCGCGGACAAGGCGATGGGTGCCAGCAGGATCAGGGATCGCAACGCGGAGCGCTCCTGCCGCTGTTGCGGCATATCGAACAAGGGTCCAGCCTAGCCGGGCCTGCCTGGCGCAGGATGATTGGTGGATGAAGCGGGCTGGATCGTGCGCGGGGCTGAAGTTCGGGCGGCAAACAGGCTTCTGTCTTGCTTCATCCGCTGATCCGCCGCTCCTTCAGGTCGTCATTCCCGCGAAGGCGGGAATCCAGCATTTGCCTTTGCTTCTGCTTCGAATGCTTCGCACCAAGCAACCCTCGACCTGATCCAACCCCCCCTCCCGGCCTCCCCCTGCTGCGCAAGGGGAGGGGCGGAGCGCACGGGCTCAGGTGTAGGCGATCATCCGGCCGGCGACCAGGATGGTTGGCCACGCCAGCAGCGAGAGCGCGGCCATGGCGCGTCCCAGCGGCGGCGGGCGATGGCGCCAGGCTTGCAACCTTCCGCCGAAGCACAGGCGGAAGGCCAGCGCGTTGATCACCGCCACGGCGATGGCGATCAGCTTGAACTGCATCATGCGGTTGCCGAGCAGGGCGGTGGCGTCGGCGCTGAACAGCATCACGCCGGTGACCACCAGCACCAGCAGCCCGACGATGCCCAGCGGCGTGAGCAGGCGCGAGACCTGTTCCAGCTCCAGCCGCCGGCCGAAGCCCAGCAGGCGCAGGTCGAGCAGGCCGATGCTGCCGAGCAGCAGCACCAGCCCGCCCAGATGCAGCACGTTGGCGAAGGGATAGCCCCAGCCGGCCCGCATCCACTGGCCCAGCGCGGAGGCTTCCAGCTGCTGGGCCCAGGCCATCGCGTCCACGGCGCTGCGAGATCAGCGCAGCTCGATGGTCTTGCCGTCCACGGTGATGCGTTCGGCGCGCAGTTCGGCCGTGCCGTCCAGGCGCGGATAGCCTTCGATGGTCACGGTCTTGCCGACTACGAGCGCGCCGTCCGGCAGGCCGCGCGAGGTCATGCGGCTGATCGGCGCCAGCACCGCGTTCCAGCGCTTGCCCTGGTAGTCGACGCCGACTTCGGCATGCGGGTTGCGGTACTGCACCTGGGCGAGTGGTGCGGAGATCTTCAAGGTCTTGTTGGCGTCATAGCTGCTCCAGCCGTGGTGAGCCAGGGCGGGCAGGGCGATGAGCGCGGCGAGCAACACGGGCAGACGACGCATGGCGCAACTCCGGGCGGTGTCGGGTGTGTGCCGGTGATAGCACGCGTGCGCTTGGGTTCCTGGCAAATGCGCCGCTGCGGGCATGACAATCAGGTCAGGCCCGGAACGACTGAGGATTCAGGCCTCGGCGTGGCGTGCAGGGCGACATTGAGCTGATCGACCACCACCGCCCAGTCGGCATCGTCGATGCGTTCCTCGCGCAGCAGCTGGGCCTGGGCCGGCGACCAGAACGGGGCCTCCTCCAGACGCATCGCATCGGGCAGCGGCGCGTGTTCGGCGATGAAGGCGCGGATGCTGCGCTCGTCCGAGGCCAGGCCGAGCTGGGCGAACAGTTCGGAAAAGGGATGGACGGTCTGTTCCATGGTCAAGCTCCGCAAGGTGAAAGGAGAGGGTGACGGCGCCGGCGTCAACGCGGGATCAGCGCCCGGGGCCTAGAGCGAATTGGCGATGCGCTGGCGCAAGGCCGCCAGGGCCTGCGCATCCAGCGCGCCCAGCACGCCGCGCCTGGCTTCCGGGATATGCGCGGCCGGGTCTTCCTCGCCGAAGACGTAGTGCTCCAGCAGCGCGCGCCAGGCCTGGCGCTCGTGCGTGGGCAGGCCGGCGAAGGCCAGGCGCGCATGCAGCAGCGCCACGATCCCGGGGCTGGGGGCGCGGCCATCGGCCAGGGTCGGCTGCCACCAGAAGTTCACCAGCGCGTTCAGGCGCTCCAGCGAGGCGACGTGGTGCCACCACAGCGGCGGCAGGTACAGCGCATCGCCGGGCGCCAGCTCGGCGACGAAGGCGTGTTCGCGCGCCTGGGCCAGGCGCGGGAACTGCGCCGTGTCATCGTCCAGGTCGGCCAGGCTGATCGCCGCGCCGGTCGGCGCGAAGTCCAGCGGACCGATATAGAGATTGCGCACCTGCTCCGGCGCGAACACGCTGAAACGCCGCCGCCCGCAGACCACCACGGCGATGTTGTGGAAGGCGTCGAAGTGCGCCGGCGTGGTGACCCGGTTACCCAGCCACAGCCGCGGCGCGATGGTGGCCGGCAGGCCCTCGATCGCATGGTCGGCCAGCAGGCCGGGCAGGCAGCCGGCGATCGGTGCGCTCTGCAGGGCCACGCCGTGTACCGGGCCTTCGCGGCGGCTGTACTGCGCCAGCCGGGTCAGCACATCGGTCACCGACACCTTGAAGTGCTGGTAGTTGAAGCCCTCCAGCGTGGCGTCGTAGCCGACCAGGCCGTTGGCCTCCGGCGGCATCAGCAGCGTGTCCACCGCCGCGCCGCTGTCGTGCGCGGCCAGCAGCTTGGCGAACTCGGTGTCCGAGCGCCGCGCCGCCTGCACCATCGGCCAGTGCGCGCACAGGCCGCGCAGGACCAGCGGCGTGCCGCGCTCGACCAGCATGGCCGGGTCGACCGCGCCGGCGTCGCGGACTTCTTCGATGGCAGACGGCATGCGCGGGCGGCCCGGCGGCGGTGGAGCCGGGCATGCTAGCGAAACCGCACCGATCCGGCCGGGCGCTGGCGTCTGGCCGGCGCGGCTCGCTGCGGATTCATGTGGATCGGCGTAGGGTCGGGGACTCGTCCACAGGCAGGAGACGGCCATGGCCACCGGTTGGGCCAACGATGGCGCGGTGCAGGACCAGATCGATGCGACGGTGAAGGACGCGATCCAGCGCGCCCGCAGCCAGTTGCCCAGCGGTCCCGGGCTGACCCATTGCGAAGAATGCGATGCCCCGATCCCGAAGGCGCGACGCGACGCCATCCCCGGCGTGCGCCTGTGCGTGCAGTGCCAGGCCGCGCACGATGCCGAACAGAAGTCCGCCAGCGGCTACAACCGCCGCGGCAGCAAGGACAGCCAGCTGCGCTGAGTCAGCTGCCGGCGATGCGCTGCGCGTCGCGCCAGCGGCGGATGCCGCGCTGGAAGAACCAGTTGTTGGGCACCTGCACCGAGGTGGCCGGCGCGCCGTCGCCGGCCGATTCTTCCTGCAGGGTGGTGTAGAGCAGGTTGACGTCGATCACCTTGCCCTTGATGCCGGGCTTCTCGCCGTTCTCGAGCAGTTCCACCGTTTCGTACAGGCGGAACGGACGCACGATGAAGATCAGGAACGTGCAGAAGATATTGGACAGCACGCTCCACGCGGCGAAGAAGGCCACCGCGCCCACGGTCGCAAAGCCGGTGAACGCCGTCCACAGCACGGTGCCCGACACGCCAAGACGCTCCAGGATCAGCAGCGTGGCCGCCATCAGCAGCACGGTGTTGAGCACCCGGCGCACGCCCATGGCCAGTTCGGGCGGCAGGTCGTAGCGCGCCGCGGCGCGGCCGATCAGGCGCTTGAGCAGCAGCTGCAGCAGCCGCGTCAGCAGCAGGATCAGCAGGACCTGCGCGGCGGGCAGGATCACGCCCAGCCAGTCCTGCAGCAGCGGGGGAAACGGGATCTTCATCTTCGGCACAACGGATCGCACAAGCGGTCGACCATGATGCCAACCCTGCGCAGGGCCGGCAAAGCTGGCGATCGCGGGTCCGCTGCGCACACCGGCGCGAGGCTGCGCCGGTGCGCCAGCGTGAAGCTCACTCGGTGATCGGCGTGCCGATCGGGCCCAGGTAGTCGAGCTTGCCGACAGGCACGCCGTGGTGGCGCAGGATGTCGTAGGCGGTGACCACGTGGAAATAGAAGTTCGGCAGGCCGAACTGCAGCAGATAGTCCACGCCTTCCAGGCGCGTGCCCAGCTTGCCGAACTTCAGCGTGATCTCGCGCGTGGCGCCGCCATCGACCTGTTCGGGCGTCAGCGAGGCCAGATAGTCGGCGGTGGCCTGGATGCGCGCCTGCAGCTCCTCGAAGGTCTGCTCGGTGTCGGCCAGCTTGGGCGAGGGCACGCCGGACAGGCGCTCGCCCGTGCCCTTGGCGGTGTCGCTGACGCGCTGCACCTGCGCCGCCAGCGGCAGCATGTCCGGTGCCAGCCGGCCCTGGATCAGCGTGGCCGGGTCCAGGCCGGCCTCGGCGGCGTGGCGCGCGCCGCGTTCCAGCACATGCGAGAGCTGGCGCAGGCCGCGCTGCAGGGACGGGATGGCGACTTGGTAAAGGGACAGCGACATGGTGTGTTCCGGGCTGGAGATGAGCGCGCAGCCTAGCGCCGTCCCCACGCCCACGCAGCGCCCATCACGAAGACGCGGCGTTGCAGGCCGATGGCCTTGTGTGAACGCAAGGCCGAGCCGCGCTGCAGCCGGGCGTGGCGACGGGCACAATCGGACGATGCGCCACGTGCTCCCCCTGTTCTGCAATGCCCTGGCCCTGCTGCTGTTCGGCATCGGATTGACCGGGCCTCTGGTGCCCAAGGGCGGCACGCCCGGCTGGTGGGTCCAGATGGGCTTCGGCGCCGCGCCGATCGCGCTGCTGTTCGTCTGCGGCTATGCCGCGCGCGGCTGGCCGGCGCGGATCGCCTTCGTGCTGCAGGGCGCCGTGCTGCTGGCGGTACTGCTGGCGATCCTGTCGATCCAGGCCGGCGCGTTGGGACTGCCGCCGCCGCGCTGACGGCGGCGGGCGCCTCACGGCATCTGCGGCTGCAGGCCCACGCCGAGCCGGTTCCAGGCGTTGATGGTGGCCACGGCCATGGTCAGGGTGGCGATGGCTTCCTCGTCGAAGTGCGCCTGCAGCGCCTGGTACGCGGCCTCTTCCGGTTCGCCCGAGGGCAGGGTGGTCAGGCCCTCGGCCCAGGCCAGTGCGGCGCGCTCGCGGGCGTCGAACAGGCGGCTGTCGCGCCAGGCCGCCACGGTATCGAGCTTGCGCGGCTCCACGCCGGCCTTGCGCAGCGCCGTGGCATGCATGTCCAGGCAGTAGGCGCAGCCGTTGAGCTGGGAGACGCGCAGGAATACCAGTTCCACCAGCGCGTGTTCGAGCACGCCCCCGTGGACGTGCTGGCTGAGCGTCAGCAGCGCTTGGGTGGCCTTGGGCAGATGGCGGGTGTAGTCGATGCGGGCGAAGGTGGTGGCGCTCATGCGCAAGATCCTTTCAGCGTGGCGACCGACAGGGCCGCCTTCCCTGCAAGGACGCGCCAGAGGTGGCTCGCGTGACAGCTCCGGCGTCTCCTTCCGCACAGGGGAGGTTGAAGAAGATCGTCGCCAGGTTCGGACCCAGACACGCACGGTCGGCGCTACGGGCGGCCCGACTGGACCGCCACGGCGGCCAGCTTGTCCGGATTCATCAGGGTCAGGATGTCGCTGATGCGCTCGCCGTCGCTGACCAGCATGGTCAATGAATGCAGCCGGCCGTCCACGAAGCGCAGGATCGCCGGCTCGCCATCGACCCAGCCCACGCGCGCCTCCACCTGGGCGCCACGCCGGGCGATGGCCCAGTACAGCCGCGCGATGCGCTCGGCGCCCAGCAGCGGGCGCAGCGCGGCGGTGACCTTGCCGCCGCCGTCGGATACCAGCCGCGCATCGGCGCGCAGCAACGCGGCGATGGCCGCCTGGTCGCCGGACTGCGAGGCGGCCATGAACGTCTCCAGCAGGCGGCGATGGCGATCGGCCGGCACCTCGAACCGCGCGTGCCCGGCCTGCAGCCGCGCGCGGGCCCGGTGCACCAGCTGCCGGCAGTTGGCCTGGCTGTGGCCCAGCAACGCGGCGATCGCCTCGTAGTCGTAGTCGAACACTTCCTTGAGCAGGAAGGCGGCGCGCTCGTCCGGCCCCAGCCGCTCCAGCAGCGCCATCAAGGCCCAGGACACCGATTCGGCCTGCTCGGCGCGTTCGGCCGGGTCGGGGGCCAACGCCACCTGCAGCGGCTCGGGCAGCCATGGGCCGACGTAGTCGGTGCGGGCGTTGCGCACCGCGCGCAACCGGTCCAGCGCCAAACGCGTGGTGGCGGTGACCAGCCAGGCCTCCTCGTCGCGGATCTCCTCCTGCGCCGCGCCCTGCCAGCGCAGCCAGGCCTCCTGGACCACGTCCTCGGCCTCTGCGCGGCTGCCCAGCAGGCGATGGGCCAGCGCCAACAGGCGGGAACGGTGCGTTTCGAAACGGATGGCGGGTCGCATGAGTCCCAGGACGCGGGAGCGGGCGCCGGTGTGACAGCGGGGCCGGCGCGGCAGTTTGGCCTAAAATGTCCCGATTCCTCACTTCCCACCGCTAGCGTCGAGCCAGCCATGAACCTCCACACCCATGCCGCCCCGCCGGCGTCCACCGCGCCGGTGTCGATCCGGCAGGAAGACCTGATCCAGTCCGTGGCCGATGCGTTGCAGTACATCAGCTACTACCACCCGGTGGACTACATCAAGAACCTCGCCGCCGCCTACGAGCGCGAGGAATCGCCGGCCGCCAAGGACGCCATCGCCCAGATCCTGATCAACTCGCGCATGTGCGCCGAAGGCCACCGCCCGATCTGCCAGGACACCGGCATCGTCACCGTGTTCCTCGAGATCGGCATGAACGTGCGCTGGGACGACGCCACGATGGGCGTGGAGGACATGGTCCACGAGGGCGTGCGCCGCGCCTACAACGACCCGGACAACAAGCTGCGCGCCAGCGTACTGGCCGATCCGGCCGGCAAGCGCATCAACACCCGCGACAACACGCCGGGCGTGGTCAACGTCAAGGTGGTGCCGGGCAACAAGGTGGAGGTGATCGTGGCGGCCAAGGGCGGCGGCTCGGAGGCCAAGTCCAAGTTCGCCATGCTCAACCCGTCCGACTCGATCGTGGACTGGGTGCTCAAGACCGTGCCGACCATGGGCGCCGGCTGGTGCCCGCCGGGCATGCTGGGCATCGGCATCGGCGGCACCGCCGAGAAGGCGATGCTGCTGGCCAAGGAAGCGCTGATGGAGCCAATCGACATCGTCGACCTGCAGGCCCGCGGCGCCTCCAACCGCGCCGAGGAGCTGCGCCTGGAGCTGTACGAGAAGGTCAACGCGCTGGGCATCGGCGCCCAGGGCCTGGGCGGCCTGACCACGGTGCTGGACATCAAGGTCAAGGACTACCCGACCCACGCGGCCAACCTGCCGGTGGCCTTGATCCCCAACTGCGCCGCCACCCGCCACGCCCACTTCACCCTGGACGGCAGCGGTCCGGTGATGCTCGACCCGCCCTCGCTGGAGGACTGGCCCACGCTGACCTACAACCCGCAGGGCGCGCGCCGTGTGGACCTGGACACCATCACCGCCGAGGAAGTCACCACCTTCAAGCCCGGTGAGGTGCTGCTGCTCAACGGCAAGCTGCTCACCGGCCGCGATGCGGCGCACAAGCGCATGGTGGACATGCTCAACCGCGGTGAGACGCTGCCGGTGGACCTCAAGGGCCGCTTCATCTACTACGTCGGACCCGTAGACCCGGTGCGCGATGAGGTCGTCGGCCCGGCCGGCCCGACCACGGCCACGCGCATGGACAAGTTCACCCGGCAGATGCTGGAGCAGACCGGCCTGCTGGGCATGGTCGGCAAGGCCGAGCGCGGCCCGGCGGCGATCGAGGCCATCCGCGACAACAAGGCGGTCTATCTGATGGCGGTCGGCGGTTCGGCCTATCTGGTGTCCAAGGCGATCAAGGCCGCGCGCGTGCTGGCCTTCGAGGACCTGGGCATGGAGGCGATCTACGAATTCGAGGTCAAGGACATGCCGGTCACCGTGGCGGTGGATGCCACCGGCGAGTCGGTGCACAAGACCGGCCCGCGCCAGTGGCAGGCAAGGATCGGCAAGATTCCGGTGGTGGTCGAACCGGCGTAAGCGCTGCGGCGCCAACGCGTGCAGGACAGCAGGGCCGGCGTGCATACTCCGGCCCTGTTCGTTTGCGGCAGGAGGGGTGGTGAAAGCATGGATCCTGGCGGCGTGTCTGCCGCTGCTCGCCGCCTGCGCCAGCACCGATCCCGGCGTGTCCGAGACCACGTTGCTGCGCCCGGCCACCCCGCAAGGCCAGGCCTGCGCGCGCCAGTGCGACACGCTGCGCGCGGCCTGCACCGGCGCGCCGATGCACAGCGCGCCCGCCACGCTCGGCGGCGCCCGCTCCGATCCCAAGCCGACGGCGGCCTCCTGCGCCACCACGCACCGCGACTGCGTGCTGGACTGCGGTGGCCGCCTGGTCGGCGACTGACCCCCCACGCAGGCCGCCTCCATGACCGACGCCGTTCTCTACTACAGCCCCAGCACCGCCAGCCTGGTCGTGCATTGGCTCCTGATCGAACTGGACATCCCGCACCGGCTGGAGCTGGTCGATTTCGACACCCGCGCGCAGCGATCGCCCGAGTACCTCCGGCTCAACCCGCAGGGCCGCGTGCCCACGCTGGTGCTGGACGGGCAGGTCCTGACCGAATCGGCCGCCATCGTCATGCACCTGGCCGAGCTGCATCCGCAGGCCGGCCTCGCCCCGGCCGTGGGCACGCCGGAGCGCGCCGCGTACTACCGCTGGCTGTTCTTCTGCACCTATACGCTGATGCCGGCGTATCGCAGCTGGTTCTATCCGGACGAACCGGCGGGCGAGATCAACATCGAACCGGTCAAGGCCGCCGCGCGCGTTGCGCTTGAGTACGCCTGGCAGCAGGTGGCCGACCATCTGGAAGCCAACGGCCCCTACCTGCTGGGCGAGCAGCGCAGCGCGGCCGATTTCGTGCTGACCATGCTGATGCGCTGGTCGCGCTACATGCCGCGGCCCACCGACGATTGGCCGGTGCTCAAGGCGTTTGCGGCGCGGATGAAGGCCTTGCCGTCCTTCCACGAGACCTACCGCCGCGAAGGCATCACCGACTGGCAGTAGCTCCGGTCCGTTGCCACAGGGAGGGTGACGATGGGAAACGGTCTGTCGATTCGTGCCGTGGCGATCCTGCTGTGCGCCTCGGCGCTGAGCGGTTGCTGGGCCGACAAGGTGCATCGGCCGGCTAGTGCGGCCGGTGCCGTCTGTGCCGAGCAATGCGACCAGCAGCGCCTGCAGTGCAATAACGCGGCCGAGTCCTTGGCGCTGAGCGCGCGGGGCAGTTGCCAGGCGCAGCGGGATCACGTCGAGCAGCGGTGCTCGCCCTGGGTGAAGGATGCGGACAAACAGCGCTGCCAGCGAGCGAACAATCCGGGCGGCCCGACATGCGTCGATCCCAGTCCCGATTACGCCAGCTGCACCAGCACTTGGCGCGGCTGCATCACCTCGTGCGGCGGCTGGTTCGAGTAACCCTCAGTCCGCCAACAGCGCCAGCACCTGCTCCGGCGGTCGGCACAGCCGCGTCCCGCGTGCGGTGATCACGATGGGGCGGTTGATCAGCACCGGATGGCGCAGCATGGCCTCGATCAGCCCCGCATCGTCGATGCCCGGATCGTCCAGGCCCAGCTGCGCATACTCGGGCTCCTTGCGGCGCATGAGTTCGCGCAGGGGCTGGCCGGTGGCCGCCAGCGTCGCGGTCAGCGTGGCCCGATCCGGCGGGTCGTTGAGGTAGTCGACGATATGCGGCTCGATGCCGGCCTGGCGGATCAGCTCCAGCGCCCCACGCGAATTGCCGCAGCGCGGGTTGTGCCAGATCACCACGGTCTGCGGATCATGGCTCGGCGTCTGGCTCATCGCGCGCCGCCCCCGCGCAGCCGTGCGGAACGCGGTGGCTCGGTGCCGGGATCGTGCATCGCGGAGTTCCTTGAGAAGGCCTGGGACGGCCGACCATTCTACGTGCCACCGGGGAGAGGTCCGCGCCGAACGGGCGCACGACCAGGCCGGTCTTCCTGACGCCATGTTTCCAGTCGCTGCGCGACAGTGGGCGACATCCGGTCGACAGGAACGCTGCCATATCCGCCTCAGACAGTCCCATAGCCGTTCTCCCGGCCGGCACGCAGGCGCCGGATTTCAGCCTCAATGCCACACCCGACCAGGCGCTCGCGCTGCATGAGCTGAGCGGCCGGCCGGTCGTGCTGGTGTTCTATCCGGCGGACTGGAGCCCGGTCTGCGGCGACGAGCTGGTGCTGTTCAACACCGCCCTCCCGTTGATCGCCAAGTCCGGGGCCACGGTGCTCGGCATCTCGGTGGACAGCGTCTGGTGCCACCAGGCCTTCATCGCCGACCGCAAGCTGGGGTTCGAGCTGCTGTCGGACTTCGAACCCAAGGGCGCCGTCGCCCGACGCTACGGCGCCTACGATGCCGAGCACGGCTACTGCAAGCGCGCCCTGTTCGTGATCGATGCACAGGGCACGATCGCCTGGAGCTATCTCTCGCCCACCGCGATCAATCCCGGCGTGGACGGCGTCCTGGACGCGCTCGACGCCCTGCCCAAAGGCTGAAGGCCGAGCCGGCCGCACAAGGAGACTCCCATGTCCACGCTTCGCATCCCGGTCGGCCCCGACGACCACGCCCAGGGTCCGGCCGATGCGCCGGTCACGCTGGTCGAGTACGCCGACTACCAGTGTCCGTACTGCGCCCAGGCCTTCCCGGTCGTGCGCCAGCTGCAGGCCCGCTTCGGCCACGACCTGCGTCTGGTGTTCCGCAATTTCCCGCTGAGCCAGGCCCATCCCCAGGCCTTGCCGGCTGCGCTGGTGGCTGAATTCGCCGGCCAACACAGCAAGTTCTGGCCGGCCCACGACGCGCTGTTCGAAAACCAGGACCGGCTCGGCGGGTCGCTGTACGCCGAGCTCCTGGAGACCCTGGGGCTTGGGGCCGATGCGCTCGAGTCGGCGCTGCAGTCGCGCTCGCTGCTCGAACGCGTCCAGGCCGACCTGGACGGCGGCCTGCGCAGCGGCGTGAACGGCACGCCGGCCTTCTTCCTCAACGGCCAGCGCTACGACGTGCGCAGCGGCTTCGACGAGCTGGCGGCGCCGATTGAGGCGTTGATCGCCCAGTCGAGGGCTTGAAGCGCGCTGGCGCGCCGCTGCGCGCCAGCGCCGGGCCTCAGTACCACTCCAGCAGCGAGATGCCCAGGCCGATGTAGGTGGCCTTGTGGTTGTAGTCGATCAGGCTCTCGCCATAGCCGTGGAAGATCTCGATATGCCCGCGCAGGTTGCGGTCGATCGGGAAGCCCCAGGAAGCCTGCAGCGCGCCATGCGACTGGTCGCCGCCGCGCAGTGAGTGCCGGCCCATCAGCGAGAACTCGTGGCCATCGTGGCTGTAGGTCAGCGTGGCGTCGCCGCGGCCCATGTAGTTTTCGATGTCCGGATTGTCGTCGTCGTGGCCCTCCGGGATGCGGTACCACGGCCGCACCACCAGCGCCCAGTTGTCGCGGTCGAAGCCGATCATGCCGATCACCCGGTTCCAGCTGCGCGAGAGCGGGTCGCCGCGGCCGTTGGACTGGTGGTTGAGGCTCAGCCCGGCCAGGCGCCCGTGCCAGTCGCCGAGTGAATAGTTGGTGCGGAACACCATCATCACTTCCGGCTCGTAGTTGGTCTCGCGGAACGGGCGCGAGGCCTCGCTGTTGTAGGTCTGCCAGCGCGAGCTCTGCGTATAGCCGCCCCAGATGTCGCCGTTGTCGCCGAACAGGTTCTCCACGAACTTGGTCTTGAAGCTCAGCTGGAACTTGGTCTCGATGCTCTGCAGGTCCTGCGCCACGGTCACCGTGTTGTCCGGATTGGGCGAGGAGGGCATCTCGTTCTTCTTCGACGTCCAGAACGCCGGCAGCAGGTACACCGGCTTGTAGGCGCGCATCTGGAACACGCCCAGCTTGGATGCGGCCGCCAGCTCCCAGCGCGAGTCCAGCAGCGAGCCCTTGCCCGCATTGGCCAGCACCGCGTCGTAGTCGTCGTCGGCGTACATCGAGCCGCCGCGGCGCTTGGCCTTGGCGCTGCTGGCGTCCAGATCCTTCTGCTCCTTGGCGATGCTGGCCGCCGCATCGGCCTGCGCGGTGCTGGGCGCCACGCGCTTGATCGCAGTGTCGTAGCAGGCCAGGCGCTGGGCGTCGACGGTGATCAGACCGCAGGCCTCGACCGAGGCCGGGGTAATGGTGGTGGTGCCGTCCTGGGCAGCCGCCGCGCCAGGCGCGGCGGCAACGCACAGCAGGGACAAGAGTCGGGGCAGGGGGTGCGGGCGGCTCATAGCTGTGACCTGATGGGAAGGATGAGGGTTTCGAACAGTTTCTCCCGCAGCGGCCGTGTGCGCCAGCGCTGCAGGGAATAAGGCGTGGCCTTGGCCAGATCGCTCTCGTACAGCGCCGTCATGCGTTCGGCCAGCGCCGGGTCGTAGACGTTGAGGCTGGCCTCGTCGTTGAGCCGGAACGAGCGGATGTCGAAGTTGGTCGAGCCCACCGACACCAGCAGGCCATCGACGATCAGCAGCTTGGTGTGCAGCATCGTCGACTGGTACTCGCTGATCTGGATGCCGGCTTCCAGCAGCGGCCCCCAGCTGGCCCGCGAGGCCAGCCGCACCGACAGCGAATCGATATGCGGACCGGGCAGCAGCACACGGATGGCGACGCCGCGCGCCCGCGCCTCCAGCAGCGACCGGGTGATCAGCGCATCGGGGACGAAGTAGGCCGCGGCCAGGTCGATCGTGCGCGTGGCCGCGGCGATGGCCAGCAGATACATCAGATGCATGCTCTCGCTGCCGCCGGAAGGCGAGGCCAGGAAAAGCTGCGCCGGACTCTCGCCGACGGGATCCAGCAGCGGGTAGAAGGCCTCGCCATCGAGCACCCGGCCGGTGGACTTGATCCAGTTGTCGTTGAAGGCGGTCTGCACCTGCGCCACCACCGGGCCTTCGATGCGGTAGTGAGTATCGCGCCAGTGCTCCGGATCCTGCGCCTGTCCCAGCCACTGGTCGGCCACGCCGACTCCGCCGGTGAAGCCGATGCGCCCATCGATCACCAGCAGCTTGCGATGGGTGCGGTTGTTGATGCGCTGCAGGTTGTACCAGACCAGCGGGCGGTAGCGATGGACCTCCACGCCGGCCTGTTCCATCTCCTCGACCAGGCGCCGGTCCATCTTCAGGCTGCCGCCCCAGTCGATGGTCACCTTGACCTGCACGCCTTGCCGGGCGCGCTCGGCCAGCGCCTGGCTGAACTCGCGTCCGATCCGGCCCGACCAGTAGATATAGGTCTCGAAGGTGATGGTCCGCCGGGCGCCGGCGATGGCGTCCAGCATCGCCGGGAAGATCTCGTGCCCGTTGTTGAGCACCTCGATGCGGTTGCCCGGGGTGATGGCCGGGCCGAGCAGCACGGACATCTCGCGCATGAACTGCGGATCGTCCACACCATGGCGATGCGGCGGCACGTGCTCGAGTTTTTTCTCCGGCGTGGCGAAGTTCAGCGCGAGCAGCACCACCACCAGCGTCAGCACCACCGCTGCCGCGATCATCCAGGTCATGCGACCGACATCCCCAATCCCCGCAGGCCGCCTTGGGCCCAATGCGGCGGGATTCTGGCAAAGCCGCCTTCACGCGTTGCGTGAAGGCGTTGGGACCTTCCGGGAGATCGAGGGCAGGCCTAGTAGAACCAGGCGATCAAAAACACCGCCAGCATCGCGAAGGCCAAGCCCACCTTGAGCACCACGCCCACAACCAGCCCGACCCAGGTCGCCAGCCCGACCTTGCCGGCCTGGCGCAGCTCGCGCCCGTGGATCAGCTCGCCAACCAGCGCACCGGCGAAGGGCCCGACCAGCAGTCCCAGCGGCATGAAGAACAGGCCCAGCACGGTGCCGATCACCGAGCCGATGATGGCCAGGCGACTGGCGCCGACCCGCTGCGCGCCCATCGCGGTGGACAGCACATCCACGGCCAGCGACAGCGCGGTGAGCAGGCCCAGCACGGTCAGCGTGACCCAGCCGACCTGCTCGAATCCGCCGGCCCATGCCGCAAGCAGCATGCCGGCGAAGGCCAGCGGAAGTCCCGGAAGTACCGGAAGCACCACGCCGAGCACGCCGGCCAGGATCATCAGCGCCGCCAAGACGTACATCGCCGTCTGTAATTCCACTTATTTTTCCTTTAGGAACATGGGGTTATGATTTTATGAACGTGCGTTGAAGGGCGTTGCTTTTTCATATTGGCCGCGCTACTGTCAAGCCGCTGCGTTTGCCAAGGTCACCGTGAATCGTGGCCTGATGCGGTAGATCCAAAGATCCGCTACATCGTCGTACCTCGGCTCCTCCTTGCAACCAGCCGCCCGACCCGGCGTACCCAACCCCTGTTCCAAGGAGATCCGCAATGGCAGACCGCGAAACCGGAACCGTGAAATGGTTCAACGATGCGAAGGGTTTTGGCTTCATCAGTCGTGAGAATGGCGAGGACGTGTTCGTGCACTTCCGCGCCATCCAGACGCAGGGCTTCAAGAGCCTCAAGGAAGGCCAGAAGGTGACCTTCACCGTCGTCCAGGGCCAGAAGGGCCTGCAGGCCGACGCTGTCCAGCCTGTCTGAGCCCGCGCGGGTCGTTCCCCCGCGACCAGGCGCAAACGAAAAAGCCCGGCGGAAGCCGGGCTTTTTCGTGCCTGCCATTCGGCTGCCGACAGGTCAGCGGATCACCACACGGCCATTGACCACGCGCACGTAGGTGTTCTCGGTCACGCCGCCCAGGTCGCGCTGGTTGATCACGATGGTGCGGCCATCGTCCATGCGCACGGTCACGTCATAGGTATCGCCGGTGACGCGGTCCTGGATCGCGTTGCCGGCCAGCGCGCCGCCCACCGCGCCGGCGACGGCGGCCACGTTCTTGTTGCCCTTGCTGCCGCCGGTCTCCTTGGAGATCTCGCGGCCGGCGACCGCGCCGACGATGCCGCCCAGCACCGCACCGGTGCCGGTGGGCGCGCTGCGGTTGGAGGAGACCGGATCGATGCGGGTGACGATGCCGCAGTCGGCGCAGTAGCGCGACGAGGCGGGCGGATAGGAGGAACCGCGGTAATCATCGCGGTAGCCATAGTTCGGGCTGGTGGTAGCGCAGCCCGCCAGGGTCAGCACGCCAGCGCTCATCAGGACGAGAGTTTTGAACTGCATCGGATGACTCCTTCGCCCCGCGGGCGTGCCAGGTGGAATGCGGCAAGCGCCGCGTGCCCGGCATCGTGTTGTCATCGCCATGAACGCGGCATCAATTGAAACCGCTTGCCACGGGCCCGACCGAAGGCCTCATCAGACGCCGTTCATCCTCCGCCGCCGGTCAGTGCGCGAAGTCGTCGTGGCAGGCCTTGCAGGCCTCGCCGATGCGCGCGACCACGGCCTTGGTGTCCGGGCAGCCGACCGGCGGCGCCGACAGCGCGCCGTCCAGCGTCGCCCGCAGCTGGCCGGCATGGGTCACGAACCTGGAGTCCTCGGCCAGATCGGGGAACGCAGTTTCCAGATCGTTGCTGACCGCGCGCAGCGTCTGCAGCCGGGGCAGAGCGTCGCTGGCCGTGCAGCGGTTGGCGGCCAGATTCGCCTTGAGCACATCGGTCTGCTTGGCCATCACGTGCATCACGCTATGCGGGAACGGATCCTGCCGCGCCTGCAGCGCGCGCATCCCCATCACCGTGATCACCCCGCCGACCAGCAGGCCGAGCAGGAACAGGAACAGGAAACGGGATGCTTGGCTGGCCACGGGGCGTGCTCCTTGGGACGGTGTGATCGATGGTACGACGGCCGAAGCCGCGCTCCTACAATAGCGTCATGAACGCCGCCGCCTCGCCAACTGTCAGCCCTGTCACCACCCTGTGGAAAGAACGCTTCGCCGGCGTGGACCGCCTCTACGGCGTCGGCGCGGTCGAACGCCTGTCCCAGCGCGCGGTCGCGGTGATCGGCATGGGCGGGGTCGGCTCGTGGGTGGTCGAGGCGCTGGCACGCAGCGGCGTGGGCAGGCTGGTGCTGATCGATGCCGACGACATCTGCCTGTCCAATACCAACCGCCAGCTGCCGGCGCTGGACGGACAGTACGGCCGCAACAAGGTCGTGGTGATGGCCGAACGCTGCCGCGCGATCAATCCGGAGATCCAGCTGGAGGTCGTCGAGTCCTTCCTGACCTCCTCCAACCTGGAGGCGCTGCTTGGCCAGCCGCTGGACCTGGTGATCGATGCCTGCGACAGCTTCCGCACCAAGGTCGAGACCATCGCCTGGTGCCGCCGCCGCAAGCTGCCGATGATCACCGTGGGCTCGGCCGGCGGGCGAACCGACGCGACCCAGGTCCGCGTGCGCGATCTCTCGCGCACCGAGCACGATGCGATGCTGGCGCTGGTCCGCAAGAAGCTGCGCGCCGAGTTCAACTTTCCGCGCAATCCGCAGCGCTACTTCGGCGTGTCGGCGATCTACTCCCTGCAGAACGTCCAGTACCCGCAGGCCGATGGCAGCGTCTGCGGCTTGCGGCCGGTGCTGGGCGCCGAGGCGGCCTTGAAACTGGACTGCGGCGCCGGCCTGGGCGCGGCCACCCACGTCACCGGCACCTTCGCTTTCGCCGCGGCGGGGCGGGCCATCGAACTGCTGCTCAAGCCGCGCAAGGAAGAAACGCCCGCCACCGTGTGAGGGTGGGCCGCCTTCCCATCGGCGGCCGGGACATCGTGAAGCGACGCGGGAACCGTGAGCCTTGGGCGCCGGCAGTTGGGACCCCCTGGGCAGGGCTCAGTCCCGAAGTCCGAACAGCCGTGTGGCGTTATCGGACGTAACCCGTGCGACCTCTTCATACGGCTGGTCGCGCAGCTCGGCGATCACCTCGCACACGCGCGCCAGACGCGCCGGCTCGTTGCGCTGTCTGCGGTGTTCGGCATCGGGCTGATCGGGTGCATCGGTTTCCAGCAGCAGATGCTCCAGCGGCATGCGCGCGGCCAGGCGGCGCAGGCGCTGGGCGCGCTCGTATGTCACCGGTCCACCCAAGCCGATCATGAAGCCGTTGTCCCACAGCTGCCGGGCCTGTTCCTCGCTGCCGGCATAGCTGTGCACCACGCCACGCAGCCCGCCGACCTTGCGGACCGCCACGATCACCGCTTCCACCGCGCGCCGCGCATGCACGATCAGCGGCAGGTCGAACTCCCGCGCCAGCGCCAACTGGCCCTCGAAGTAAATCTGCTGCGTCTGGTGGTCCAATCCCTCGACGAAGAAATCCAGCCCGCACTCACCGATGGCCACAGGGCGCTCGCGCTCGATCCATTCGCGCAGCAGATCCAGATGCTCCGGCGCGTGGGCCTGCAGGAATATCGGATGCAGGCCATAAGCCGGATACAGCCCCGCGTGCTGGCTACACAGCCTGCGCAGCGCCGGCCAGCCAGCCGCATCGATCGCCGGGACGACCTGGCGTCGCACGCCGGCCGCTAGGGCACGGGCGATGACTGCGTCGCGATCGGCGTCGAACTCTGCGGCGTCGAGGTGGCAGTGGCTGTCGGTCAGCACGCGATCAGCGTGCCGAGCGCGGCCGGGTGTCCAGCGACGGCTGGGCGCGGCGGTCCTTCCAGTTGGCCAGCAACAGCGTGCCCAGGCCCAGCAGGATCTCGTCGACGAAAGGAATGAAGTCCGGTACCGCCAGGTCCACCACGAACAGCAGCGCGGTGAGCTTGAACAGGGTGGGGTGGCGCAGCCGGCGCGCCCAGCGCAGCAGCGGGGAAACGAGAGGGCTTGGCATGACGGCCTCGCAGCGATCTGGATCTGGAAACGCTAACACGGCGTCGCCTGGCACGGCGTTTAGCCGCTAGCGGGGTTCGGCTGTGTCGTTCGGTGCCTTGTTCAGCTTCATGCGACAACAATCCAGGCCAACACAGTGCGGGCAAGGCCCGTGATGGAGAGGCGTCATGAAGAACACCACCACCCTGATCCTGGTTGGCGCTGGGGCGCTGCTGTTCGGCGGCGTTGCCACTGCGGCTTACATGAACCACCGGAGTTCGGCGGAGACCTTCGCCACCGCGCCGCAGGGCGAGCTGGCGGCGACCACGCCGCTGGAGAACGGCGATGCCTTGCCGGCCAGCGCGGTGCCCACGGGCACGCAGGTCGATTACGCCGATATCGTCAATGTCGTGCCGATCACGCAGAAGGGCACGCTGTACGCCACGGTGATCGGCACCGATCCGGTGCGCGAGACCACCACGACCACGACCCCGCGTGAGGTCTGTGAGGACGTGGTCGTTAACGACCGTCTGCCCGAGCGCGACGGCAATGTCGGCGGCACCGTCGTCGGTGCGCTGGTCGGCGGCCTGGTCGGCCACCAGATCGGCGGCGGTCACGGTCGCGACCTGGCGACCGCCGCCGGCGCCGTGGCCGGCGGCTTCGCCGGTAACCGCATCGACCGCAACCACGTCGGCGGCCGCGTCGTGCAGCGCACCGAGCGCCAGTGCCATACCGAGAACGCCACGTCCGAGTCCTCGCGCGTGACCGGCTACAACGTGACCTATCGCAACCCGGATGGCACCACCGGCACCATGCGCATGGACCAGAAGCCCGGCAGCCGCATCGCCATGGGCAAGTCCAGCGAGGTCACCGGCTACAACGTGACCTACCGCTACGACGGCGCCGAGAAGACCGTGCGCCTGGACCGCAAGCCCGACTCGGACCGCCTGCCCGTGATCGACGGCCGCGTGGTCACCCAGACCGCCGCGCTGGATTCCAGCCCGCGCGGCTGAGGTTCCCAGACAACAAGGGCGACAAGCAGGGCCGGCTCGAAAGAGCCGGCCCTTTGCGTATGGGGCAGGTCGATCGCCCAGGCCCGGACGGTCCTACAATGAAGTGCGCGCCGTGGGGACGGCGCATCGGCGTCGGGGTGTTTCGGCAGCCTTGGGCGCGCCAACAGGAACTGCCCGCCATGACGCGGGCCATGGGGAAAGGATGATAGGCAAGGTGTGGTTTGGCATGGCGCTATGGCTGGCGGTCGCGGCGGCGGCAGGGGCGATCGATCGTCCGGACATGGCGGCAACGCCAGCCTGGGTCGCCGATGAACCGACGGAGACCGGTCATCCCGCACCGGCTGCGGGCAACCTCCGGTATGAGGTCGTGTCCGACCAGGTCGATCTGACCGGCGCGAAGCCGGTCTGGTATCGGCATATCGGATTCACCGTACTGCGCGAGCAAGGGCTGACCGACGGCGGAAACTTCAGCGTCGATTACCAGCCGGAGTACCAGCGCCTGGTGCTGAGCGAGATCGAGGTGCTGCGCGACGGCCGCCGCATCGACATGCGGGACCGTGCCAGCTATGCCCGTCTGCGTCGGGAGCAGCAGCTCGACTCGGGATTGCTGGATGGGCGGGTCACGCTGAACGTCACGGTGCCGGACCTGCGGGTCGGTGATCGGCTCGACTACAGCTTCATGGTGATCGGGCAGAACCCGATCTTCGGGTCCGCTTACTACGACGACTTCGGGGCGCGCTACAACGTGCCGGTCGGCTGGAGGCGCGTGCGGGTGCGCTACCCGCAGATCCAGCCGGTCTTCGCGCAAGTGAGCGTTCCGGGATTCGCGATCTCCAAGACCGGTGCTGGCGGTGTGGAGACGTTGGATATCACCGCGCGCAACCTGCCATCGGTGATCGAGCCGGAGCAAACGCCGGCAGGCTATGCCAGCTTGGGCACCATCCGCCTGTCCACGGCCAGGAGCTGGTCCGACATCGTGGCCTGGGCGGCGCCCCTGTATCCACGCAGCTTCCGTGATCCGGCGGTGGCCGCCGCGATGGCCTCGCAGCTCAAGTTGGATCCGGCCCAGCCGGAGGCGTCGCTGCAGCGCGCCGTTGCGTTCGTGCAGGGCCAGATCCGTTACACGGGCCTGGACATGGGCGTCAATTCGCATGCGCCGCACGCGCCGGAGGCGACGCTCGCCGACCGTTTTGGCGACTGCAAGGACAAGACCACCCTGCTGGTCGCCCTGCTCGGGCTCGCCGGTGTGCGCGCCGAGCCGGTCCTCGTCAACACCCAACCGGGGAAGAACCTGGGCGAAGCACTGCCATCTGCGAACCTGTTCGATCACGTGGTCGTGCGTGCGCATCTGCCTGGCGGCGAGGTGTGGATCGACGCCACGCGCGACCGCGAGTTCGGCCCCCTGAACGAGCGCCTGGCGCTGCCTTATCGCGTCGGCTTGCCGCTGGTGGCTGGCGGCGGTGCACTGATCGATATTCCGTACCCTCTGCCAGCCAAGCCGCAGGTCGAGGTCTCCGAACGGGTGCAGGTGCGCTCGACCGATGATGGTTACGAGGCCACGTTCGATCTGTCCACCCGCTACCGGCAGGGAGAGGGCGAGTCGGTCGCGTCGGGGTATCGGCGCAACGGCGACCAAGCCACCGGTGAGCGCTATCTCAGGTACATGCAGGATTTTTACGAAGGCCTTTCGGCACTAGGCAAACCCGTCATGCAGGAGCCCGGCGAGGGCATGGTCGACATGCATGAGCGATATCGCCTGATGTGGAAACGCGTCGACGGGACCGTGCTCGATCTCTGGCTGTTCCAGCTCAACGACTGGATGACCAAGCTGCCCAATCAGGCGCGCAGCACGCCGTATGCGCTGGGCGGTCCCCGCTTCGCGGTGCAGACGATGGAAGTGCAGGCTGGGAACGGATTCGACATTCCGGATGCGCGCGAGGTTGTCGAAAACCCCTGGTTCCGCTTCGTGCGCAGCACGCGCGTGGAGGGCAAGACACTGCACATCACGGGAGAGTGGACGCGCCTGGCCAAGCAGATTCCCGCGAGCGGCATGGAGCGCGCGGCGCGGGACATGGCACAGGCACGCGACCTGCTGGTGTTTCCGCTGGAACTGGAGTCCCGGCAGTCGCTGTGGGGGAGCTGGCGGGACTGGTGCTGGCCGTTTGCCGGCCTGCTGCTCGCTGGCCTGCTGGTCCTGGCCTGCTATCCGTTCCGCCGCGGCAGTCTGCCGATGTCGGTTCTGTTCGCCCCGCGTCATGCGGCCCTCGCGGTCCCGGCAAGGCCCTGGAGCATGGCCTGTGCCTGGCTCGCCTATTTCGGCCTGACCTACTTCGACATGGCGGCCGACAAGCTGGTCCCTGGCACGAAACTTCCGATCCAGGCGGTTGCGCTGGTGCTGATCTTTGCCGCCGTCATCGGCGGCTGGCTGCGGGCCGCGATCAGCGCTGGCCTGCTGCGCATGGCGCTCGGTTGGCTCCGGTGCAAGGCCGCGACATTCGACGGCATTTGCCAGGCGCTGGTGGTCGCAACGTTCTCGGCGCTGCCCTTCAGTCTGGGCGCACTGGTGGCGCTGCAGGGTCATGTCACCTGGCTGAACAGCGAGGCGGAGTTGGATAGCGCGCGATTCCCCGGCCTGATGTCGGCTGGCCTGCTCATGTTGTGTGGATGCGGATGGGGGATGGTTTCTGCGATCAACGCGGTCGCGGCGAGCGCCGCGACGTCGCGGCGGCGTGCGCTGGCGGGCATGGCCATCGCCGCAGGCATCGTGCTGTTGTTGATCGGGGTCGTCGTCGGCATCGTGAGGCTGGCGCGCTGAAGGCGGGTAAGCCAGCGCGGGATTGATCACCTCGACGGTGGCTCAAAGCTCATCCACCCCAACCAGGCGGTGGATCCTGCCGGCACAATAGGTCCGGGCCGGCCCATGGGGGCAGTGATGACGATCAAGGTGTATGGCATGTCGTCTTCGGGCAATTGCCACAAGGTGCGCATGGCGCTGACGCTGCTGCAGCGGCCGTGCGATTGGGTCGAGGTGGACAGCGCGGCCGGGCAGACGCGCACGCCGCAGTTCCTGGCCAAGAACGCCAATGGGCGCGTGCCGATCCTCGAGCGCGAGGACGGGCAGGTGCTGGCCGAGTCCAACGCAATCCTGTGCTGGCTGGCCGAGGGCAGTGCCTTGATGCCGGCCGATCCCTGGCAGCGGGCGCAGGTGCTGGCGTGGATGTTCTTCGAGCAGTACAGCCACGAGCCCTATGTGGCCGTGGCACGCTTCATCTGTGGCTGGATCCCGCCGGACTCGCCGCGCCACGCGGATCTGCCGCGGCTGCGCGAGCGCGCCGCCGATGCGCTGGCGGTGATGGAGCGTCACCTGCAGGCGCAGGCCTGGTTCGGCGCGGAGACGATGTCGATCGCCGATCTGGCGCTGTTCGCCTACACGCACTGCGCCGACGACGGCGGTGTGTCGCTGGAGGCCTTCCCGCAGGTGCGTGCCTGGCTGGCCAGGATGCTGGCCGTCGATGGCATCACGCCGATGCCCAGCCCGCCGCTGCTCGTCCAAGCCTGAGCGAGGGCGTTGCCTCAGCGCGCCAGGCCGTCGAGCAGGACGCGCTGGGTAAGACGCTGGTCGCCGCTGTACAGGTCGGTGGCAGGGAGCTCCAGCGGCAGGATCGCCAGCACCGGGCCGGGGGCGCGATGGCTGGCGCAGACTACCTGGCCCACTTCGCGCTCGGCGTCCGCAACCGGCGCCCCCGCCTGCAGCAGGGTGTCGCTCTCCAGCAGCGCCAGACCGCGCTTGGCCTTGCCAAGGAAATGCGTGCGGGCCACGATCTCCTGGCCGGGATAGCAGCCCTTCTTGACGCTGAAGGCGCGCAGGCGCTCCAGCGAGAGCTGCTGTGGCGTCCATTGTTCGCGCTGGCTGGCCTCCAGGCGCGGCAGGCCGTGCGCCAGATCCAGGTCGCGCCAGCGCTCCAGCGCGGCCGCATCCGCTTCGCCTGCGGCCTTGCCCAGCAGCAGCGTGCGCGGCTGGTGGGCGCTACCGACATCCATCGCGATGCCGGCGTCGTCCTGGGCGAGCAGGGAGCCTTGCGCGTTCGTCCAGGCGGCGAACAGCCCCTGGGCATGCAGGTCGGACACGGAGACGACGACCTTCTTGCGGAATACGAAGCGCTTGAGCGCGGTGGCCAGTTCGATGGCCGGCACATCGGGTACGACCAGCACCAGTCGGTCCGTGGCCAGACGCAGCACGGCGAAAACGGCGATCACCCGGCCCTTGGGCGTCAGCCAGGCGTTCCACTGCCAGCGACCATCCTCCAGCGCCTGCAGATCGTTGGCGAACTGCGCCTGCGCGAACGCCACCGCATCCGGACCCTCCAGGCTGATCACGCCATGGTCGGGGAGGGCAAAGGCCCGTTCACTGGGATTTGCGTGGTTGTCAGTCAAGATCGTGAGGATTAACATTTTGTGCGTTGCGAGACTCACATGATAGGCCAAACCCCTCCCACCCCCGTCCCCGAGCCTGAAACGCAGAAGCCCGAACAGGCTCCGGCGCAGAAGGAGATCGGCGGCCGCGACGGCCCCGAGCCGACCCGTTACGGGGACTGGGAAAAGAACGGGCGCTGCATCGACTTCTGAAAGTCGAATCCACGGCGCCTTCCAGCCAACGCGGCCTTTCCCGACCGCCCAGCCGAGACTAAGAGCCAATCCAATGGCGACACGTCAACGTCCGCTTTCCCCGCACCTGCAGGTGTATCGCTGGCAGATCCAGATGGCCACGTCCATCCTGCATCGCGCCACCGGCGTCATCCTGTCCCTCGGCGCATTGCTGATCGCCGCTGCGCTGGTCGCGCTGGCCTCCGGCCCCGATGCCTGGACCTGGATCTCCGCCCAGGCGAGCACCTGGTATGGGCTGGTCTTCCTGTTCCTGTGGACCTGGGCCTTCACCTACCACCTGCTCAACGGCATCCGCCACCTGGCGCAGGACGGCGGCCTGGGCTATGCGGTCTCGGCCTTCGTGCGCAACGGCTGGCTGGTCAGCGCCGGTAGCCTGGTCCTGGCGCTGCTGGTCTGGGGCGGCGTGCTGGCCAAGGGAGGTGTGGCATGAGCTTCCGCAACCCGCTCAAGCAGGCCAAGGGCCTGGGCTCGGCGCACGCCGGCCTGCATCACTGGGTGGTGCAGCGCTATACGGCCGTGGCCCTGATCTTCCTCGGGCTGTGGTTTGTCTATTTCGTGGTCGGCCTGATCCACGCCGACTACCTGGCCGCCACCGACGCCATCGCCCGGCCCTGGAACGCCACGCTGCTGGTGGCCTTCCTGGTGGCGATGTTCTGGCACGCGCAGCTGGGCCTGCAGGTGATCCTGGAGGATTACGTGCACACCCCGCTGACCGCCTTCGTGTCGCAGCTGCTGGTCCGCTTCGTCTGCTTCCTCGGTGCGCTGGCCAGCGTGTTCGCCGTGGTCCGCATCGCCTTGGGGAACTAACGCCACCATGTCTTCCGCATACAAGATCACCGAACACAAGTACGACATGGTCGTGGTCGGCGCCGGCGGCGCGGGCCTGCGCGCCACCTTCGGCCTGGCGGCCAAGGGCCTGTCCACGGTCTGCCTGACCAAGGTGTTCCCGACTCGTTCGCACACCGTGGCCGCGCAGGGCGGCATCTCCGCCGCGCTCGGCAACATGGGCGAGGACGACTGGCGCTACCACTTCTACGACACCATCAAGGGCTCGGACTGGCTGGGCGACCAGGACGCGATCGAGTACATGGTGCGCGAGGCGATCCCGGCGATCATCGAGCTGGAGCACTACGGCGTGCCGTTCTCGCGCACCGAGGCCGGCAAGATCTACCAGCGTCCGTTCGGCGGCATGACCACCAAGTACGGCGAAGGCCCGGCGGCGCAGCGCACCTGCGCGGCGGCCGATCGCACCGGCCACGCCATGCTGCACACGCTCTACCAGCAGTCGCTGGCGCACAACGCGCGCTTCATGATCGAGTACTTCGCGCTCGACCTGATCTTCGACGAGGAGGGCGTGTGCCGCGGCGTGCTGGCCCTGGACATGGCCGAGGGCACGCTGCACCTGTTCCGCGCCCATGGCGTGGTGCTGGCCACCGGCGGCTACGGCCGCGCCTACTTCAGCGCCACCTCGGCCCACACCTGCACTGGCGACGGCGGCGGTCTGGCCATGCGCGCCGGCCTGCCGATGCAGGACATGGAGTTCGTGCAGTTCCATCCGACCGGCATCTACGGCGCGGGCTGCCTGATCACCGAGGGCGTGCGCGGCGAAGGCGGCATCCTGCGCAATTCCAGCGGCGAGCGCTTCATGGAGCGCTATGCCCCGCACTACAAGGATCTCGCCTCGCGCGACGTCGTGGCGCGCTCGATGACCATCGAGATCCGCGAAGGCCGCGGCGTGGGCGAGCACAAGGACCACATCCTGCTCGACCTGACCCACCTGGGCCCGGAAGTCATCCACGAGAAGCTGCCCGGCATCGCCGAGAGCGCGCGCATCTTCGCCGGCGTGGACGTGTCCAAGGAGCCGATCCCGGTGCTGCCGACCGTGCACTACAACATGGGCGGTATCCCGACCAACTACCACGGCGAAGTGGTGCGCAAGGTCGGCGACGATCCGGATGCGGTGGTGCACGGCCTGTACGCCATCGGCGAGGCGGCCTGCGTGTCGGTGCATGGCGCCAACCGCCTGGGGTCCAACTCGCTGCTGGACCTGGTGGTGTTCGGTCGCGCGGTGGCCAACCGCTGCGCCGAGACCATTCAGCCCAACCAGCCGCACAAGACCCTGCCGTCGGACGCCTGCGACAAGGCGCTGGGCCTGCTGGACAAGCTGCGCCACGCCAATGGCGACACGCCGACCTCGGTCATCCGCGACAACATGCAGCGCACGATGCAGGCCGACGCGGCCGTGTTCCGCACCAGCAAGACGCTGGCCGAGGGCTGCGAGAAGATGGCCAAGGTGTTCGACAGCTTCCAGGACGTGAAGGTCTCCGACCGTTCGCTGGTGTGGAACTCGGACCTGATCGAGACCTACGAGCTCAACAACCTGCTGCTCAACGCGGTGGCCACGATCAACTCGGCCGAACAGCGCCACGAGAGCCGCGGCGCGCATGCGCACGAGGACTACCCCGAGCGCGACGACGTCAACTGGCAGAAGCACACACTGGTCAGCGTCGACGAGCAGGGCAAGTGCAGCTTCGACTACCGCCCGGTGCACATGTACACGCTCAGCAAGGATGTTGACGTGGTTCCGCCCAAGCCGCGCGTCTACTGACCAGAGCCGGGAGACGGGAATCGGGAATCGGGAATCGAAGAAAGCGCTCGCGCTTTTCGCCCCTGCTTCCCATTCCCCAATCCCTAATCCCCATTCCCGGATTTTAAGCCATGGCTGAGTTTGCACTCCCCAAGAATTCCAAGATCGGCAAGGGCAAGCATTTCCCCGCCAAGGGCGCCAAGAACACGCGCACCTTCAAGATCTACCGCTGGAGTCCGGACGACGACCAGAACCCGCGCACCGACACCTACGAGGTGGATCTGGACAAGTGCGGCCCGATGGTTCTGGACGCGCTGATCAAGATCAAGAACGAGATCGATCCGACGCTGACCTTCCGCCGCTCCTGCCGCGAAGGCATCTGCGGCTCGTGCGCGATGAACATCAGCGGCACCAACACGCTGGCCTGCACCAAGGCCATCGAGGACTGCGGCCGCGGCGAGGTGCCGATCTATCCGCTGCCGCACATGGACGTGGTCAAGGACCTGGTGCCGGACCTGACCCACTTCTACGCCCAGTACGCCTCGATCAAGCCCTGGCTGCGCACGCAGAGCCCGGCGCCGGACCGCGAGCGCCTGCAGTCGCCCGAGGACCGCAAGAAGATCGACGGCCTGTACGAGTGCATCCTGTGCGCCTGCTGCTCGACCAGCTGCCCGAGCTACTGGTGGAACGGCGAGCGCTACCTGGGCCCGGCGATCCTGCTGCAGGCCTACCGCTGGATCATCGATTCGCGCGATGAGGACACCGGTGCGCGCCTGGACGATCTGGAAGATCCGTTCAAGCTCTACCGCTGCCACACCATCATGAACTGCGCGCGCACCTGCCCCAAGGGTCTGAACCCGGCCAAGGCGATCGCCGAGATCAAGAAGCTGATGCTGGCCCGCGCGGCCTGATCGCTTCGACTGCTGCCCGCACGGCGCCCTCCGATGGAGGGCGTTTTGCTTTCCACGAACTGGACACGCCCATGAGCGATGCGAGCGACCCCACCTTCGACCCGGTGATCAAGCGCCTGCGTTGGCGCAGCCGGCGCGGCATGCGCGAGCTGGACCAGCTGTTCGAGCGCTACCTGGACCACGCCTGGCAGGACGATTCCGAGGAACAGCGGGCGGTTTTCCTAGCGCTGCTCGAATGCGAGGACGATAAGCTCTGGCGCTGGTTCATGGGCTACGAGGACTGCCCCGATGCCGCGCTCGCCCAGCTCATGGAACGCATCCGCCAGCTGCCGGCTTGAGTGGCGCCCCTCGCGCCTGCTGGGCGCGATGCTGGCGCTCATCGGCGTGCTCGCGGTCTGCGCGGTGCTGGCCAGCGGCCTGCCGGGCTGGGGGATCGCGCTGCTGGGGCCGTGCAGCGCGGCGCAGGCGAGCGTGTCGTTGCGGCGCTATCTGCGGCGGCCATCGTGCCTGCTGGTCATCCCCGGCGGCGACGCCGCGCCCACGCTGGATGGCGTAACGCTGACGCGCTGCCAGGTGCAGTGGCGCGGACCGTTGGCGTTTTTGGCCTGGCGCGACGCCGCCGGCCGGCGCGGTCACCTGGTCTGGTGGCCCGATACGCTGCAGGCGCGCGCACGACGTGAACTGCGTCTGGCCGCCGACGGGCTGGCCATTTCCGCGCGCGGCGCGGCGATGGCACCATAGCGCACCGCCAGGCCCGCGACGGACTGGTTCACCTCACCGCAGGCCGCAATGTTCAAACCCATCCCGGTCGCCATCGGCCTGCGCTATCTGCGCGCCAAGCGACGCAACGGCTTCATCTCCTTCATCTCGATGGCCTCGATCATCGGCATCGCGCTCGGCGTGATGGTGCTGATCACCACGCTGTCGGTGATGAGCGGCTTCCAGCGCGAGATCCGCGACCGCCTGCTGCAGATGACCGCGCACGCGACCGTGTCCTCGACCGGCGAGCCCATGCGGGATTGGCAGACGGCGGTGAAGCTGGCGATGGAGGATCCGCGGGTGGCGGGGGCGGCGCCGTATGTGGATGGCGAGGGCCTGATCGCCGGCAACGCGACGCAGAACATGCCGGCGGTGGTGCGCGGCATCGTGCCCGACCAGGAAGCGCACGTTTCAGTCCTGGCCAAGAAGATGGACCAGGGCTCGGTCGATTCGCTGCAGCCGGGTAAGTTCAACATCCTGCTGGGTAGCGAGCTGGCGCAATGGTTGAACGTGCGCGTGGGTGACAAGGTCAACGTGCTGACCAGCGACGTGCAGAGCACGATCGTCGGCGCCCTGCCGCAGACCAAGCGCTTCACCGTCACCGGCATCTTCACCGTCGGCTACAACGACATCGACAAGGGCATGGCCTTCGTCGACATGCAGGACCTGCAGCGGCTCAAGCGCATGGGCGACGGCGTCACCGGCGTGCGCCTGATGCTGCACGACATGGACCAGGCCTACGACGTGGCGCGCGATCTGGCACGGCGCCTTCAGGAAGTCAGTCCTTATCCATACCGCATCAGCGACTGGACCAGCGACAACGCCAACCTCTACCAGTCGTTGAAGATGGAGAAGACGGTGATGGGCGTGCTGCTGTCGCTGATCATACTCATGGGCGCCTTCACCCTGGTCAATTCGCAGGTCATGCTGGTGACCGACAAGCAGGCCGATATCGCCATCCTGCGCACGCTGGGCCTGACCCCGCGCGGGGTGATGCAGGTGTTCATGGTGCAGGGCTCGCTGATCGGCGTGATCGGCACCGTGGTCGGCGTGATCAGCGGCATCGTGCTGACCATGAACCTGGAGCGCATCCTGGAGCTGATCGAGCACACCTTCCACGTCGTCCTGCTGCCCTCGGACGTGTACTACATCACCGGCCTGCCGTATGTGCTCAACCCGCACGAGATCGTGGTGATCGCCCTGGTCGCGCTGACCATGAGTTTCCTGGCCACGCTGTATCCGGCCTGGCGCGCGGCACGCACCGACCCGGCCGAGGCCCTGCGCTATGAGTAAGCCGATGCAAGACAGCAGCGTGATCCGCGCGCAGGCGCTGGCCAAGACCTATGCCGAAGGCAAGATGAAGACGCCGGTCTTCGACGGCCTGGATCTGGACGTGCAGGCCGGCGAGACCGTGGCCATCGTCGGCGCCTCAGGCGCCGGCAAGAGCACGCTGCTGCACCTGCTGGGCGGCCTGGATACGCCGACCTCGGGTGAGGTCTTCGTCGCCGGGCAGAAGATGTCGGGCCTGTCCAATGCGGCGCGCGGCAAGCTGCGCAACCGGGCGCTGGGCTTCGTCTACCAGTTCCACCACCTGCTGCCCGAGTTCACCGCACTGGAGAACGTGATGATGCCGGTGGCGCTGGGCGGCGGCGACCTGAGCGAGGCGCGCCAGCGCGCGACCACGCTGCTCGAGCACGTCGGCCTGGGCCATCGCCTGGAGCACAAGCCGGGCGAACTCTCCGGTGGCGAGCGCCAGCGCGCGGCCGTGGCCCGGGCGCTGGTCAACAACCCCGGCTGCGTGCTGGGCGACGAGCCCACCGGCAACCTGGACGACAAGACCGCCGAGACCGTGTTCTCGCTGATGCTGGACCTCAACCGCGCCCAGCGCACCAGCCTGGTCCTGGTGACCCACGACCGCGGCCTGGCCGCCCGCCTGGACCGCACGCTGGAGCTGCACCAGGGCAAGCTGCGCCCGATCGCGCTCTGAGTCCGAAACGCACGCAACGAAAAAAGCCCGCCGATGGCGGGCTTTTTCTTTGTCTCAAAGCTGGTCGAAACCTCGCTTGTTCTACAGCGCCTGTCCGTTAACGACGGTCAACAAGTGCACCGGAGATTGCAGCGCCAGCGACTGTCCATCGCGCAGACCCACCGGATCGAAGGACTGCTCAGCCTCGGCAAGCCAAGGAATCGGCGTGCGGATGATGGTCGGAAGTTCCTGCCACCCGTTGATGGGGGACTTGGACTCGCCCAGCCAGAACGTCACCGGAAGGATCAAGGTGGCATCGGCGACATCGCCGAACTCGACATTGGCTGGCGTGAATTGCCATTTCCTGGCGGCTTCGATGGAGGCCTTGCCGAAGGCCTTGGCCCATTGCGCGCTCTGCTTTGGCTTCATGTCGCGATATGGAAACGCGACCTGGGTCGCCATCGCATCCACGACCTGTCCCTGGGCATTAATGCGCACGGCCAGGAGCACGTTGCCCATCACGCCGGCGCGTGCCGCGTCTACGGGATAGCGTGGCGGCTCCATGGATGTCGCGGGCTGTCGGGTCGAATAGAAGCGGACGTCGCGTATGTGCAACTGGTAGCCGCTGTCCACCTTGGTCGCCACCAGTGCCAGCTGCATCGACGTCTTGGCATAGCCGGGCTTGCCGTCGTGCATCACAGGCTCGAACTTCCACTGCCGCACCGACTTCTCGATGAGGTCCTTCAGCGGTGGAGTAACGATGGTGCGGATATCGATCGCGAAGACCTTACCCTGCGGATCGATGCCCAGTTCGCCGGAAACCGGCAGGATCATGTCCGCTGTCTCCGCAGCCGGAACCGCGTCCCCAGCCGCAGCCATCCCCGGCGCTGCGCCGGCCAACAGCAGCGCCCAGCCAAGCATCCACTTGTACATACGGCATTCCCCAATGCGTAGACGGGACGACTATAGGACAAGCGCGCATGTGCGGGAATGTCCGCCTGGGTGGCCTCCAGGCGCAGTGGCGGCGAGGAAGGCGTGATGGCAATCAGCACCCCGGAGGCCAGGTTCTAGTGGGGCGCCCGGCCCATGGCCACCCAGTGAACTTTCCAGTTCCGACCTCGTGGACACGGGCTGCTGGGCCTCAGCGCGGGTTGGTACGCAAAGTCGGCGAGGCCGCGCCAAAGCTGCAAACAAAAAAGGCCTGATTCTCAGGGAAATCCCTTTGAATCAGACCTTTGTTGAACATTTGCGGATGAACGCAAACGGGAAACTTGGTGGAGCCAGGGAGGATCGAACTCCCGACCTCGTCATTGCGAACGACGCGCTCTCCCAGCTGAGCTATGGCCCCAAGGGGAGCGCCATTCTAGCGATGCGTCCGCGGATTGCCAACCGGTCTGCGTGCGATCGCCAGGCGATGGCGCGGAGGCGTTCTGGCATGGACCGGGCACGCGCCTGGCCGGCGCTCAGCCCTCCCGCGGCGCGTCCAGGGCGGGCAGGGGCCGCTCGCCCGGGGCGCGGATGGCCTTGGTGACCACGTAGGTGGAATAGCGGGCGATACCCAGGTCCTCGCGCAGCAGTTGCTCCATGAAGGCCTGGTACTGGGCGATGTCGCTGCACTCGATCATGGCGATGTAGTCGATGCCGCCGCCGGTGGCGTAGCAGAACGCCACTTCCGGGGCGTCGGCCATGCGCTGGGCGAAGGTGCGCATCGAAGCGGCGGTGTGCTGGCCCAGCACGATCTGCACCAGCACCTGGCTGGTCTTGAACAGGCGCTGCCAGTCGATCACCGCGCGGTAGCCGCGGATCAGGCCGGCGGCCTCGAGCTTGCGCACGCGCTCCCAGGTGGGCGTAATCGACAGGCCGATCTCGCTGGCCAGGGTGGACTTGGTCACGCGCGCCTGGCGCGAGAGGATCTGCAGGATCCTCAGGTCGTCCTGATCCAGGCGCAGGCCCGGATCGATGCGCAGCGGCCGGGCGGCCGCCTCGGGGGGGACATCGGAAGACATGCGGGGGATGCTGGCGTCGGCTTGCGCAAGGGCACGGCGGCGTCGAATCGACGCCGCCGTGTTGCATCACTTGATGCCGCTGACCACCGGCAGCAGCACCGAACTGGGCTGCGCGCCGCCCAGCTTCACGCTGATGGTGGCCTCGCGGTAGTCCTTGGGCTGGGCCAGGAAGATGTTGGGCACGAAGGTCTGCGGATTGAGGTCGTACAGCGGGAACCAGCTCGACTGGATCTGCACCATCACCCGGTGACCGGGCAGGAAGGTGTGGTTGGCCACGGGCAGGTCGAAGCGGATCGGCACGGTGGTATTGGACGGGATCGCGCTGGGGTGCTCCAGGCTCTCGCGATAGCGCCCGCGCAGGATGTCGGCAGAGACCATCAGCTGGTAGCCGCCCAGCTTCGGATCGTCCGGCACCACGTCGGGGTAGACGTCGACCAGCTTGACCACGAAGTCGCCGTCGCTGCCGTTCGTGGACAGGCGCAGGTCCACCTTGGGCGTGCCGCTGATGCGCAGCGGCGCGTCCAGCACATCGGTGACGAAGGTCAGCACGTCCGGGCGGGCGGCGGCCTGGCGCTGGTCGCTGACCAGCCAGCTCGGCCACGGGTTGTCGTCGTAGCCGGTGGCCGGCAGCGGCCGGGGCAGGAAGGGCACGGGGTTGGACGGATCGGACACGTACTCGTCGCTGCCGGCGGTGGCCTGCGCATCGAACCCGGCGGTGCCATTGTCCTTCAGGTACAGCGGCTGCTCGGCGATGCGGCAGCCCGAGGCGCAGCCCTGCGGCCAGGACTTCAGGTGCTCCCAGTGGTTCTCGCCGGTACGGTAGACGGTGACCGGCGAGACCTGCATCGGCGGCGCGTCGTCCATCAGATAGTGGTCCAGGAACGGGCGCAGCACCTCGCGGCGGAAGGTCGCGGCGGTGTCGGTGTCGAACTTGATCGCGCCCAGGTGGGTGCCGTCCTCGCGCTGGCCGCCGTGGTTCCACGGGCCCATCACCAGGAACACCTTGTCGTTGCGCGTGTCCTTGGGTTCCAGCGCCGCGTACACGGCCATGTCGCCGTAGATGTCTTCCTGGTCCCACAGGCCGTGCACCAGCATCACCGGGATGCTGAGCGGCTCCTTGGCGAGCAGCTTGTCGACCGCCTGTTCCTGCCAGAAGGCGTCGTAGGACGGGTGCGCCAGCAGCTTGCGGAAGAAGCCGAGCTGGTCCATGCCGCGGCGCTTGCCGATCAGGCCGGCCGCGCCGCCCTTGAGGTAGAAGTCGTAGTCGTCGGCGTCGGTCTGGATCCAGTGGATCGTGTTGCCGCGCGTGGCCTCCTGCTCGTAGATGTAGGGCAGGTTGGTCTGGCGGAAGGCGCCGTTGTGGAACCAGTCGTCGCCGCGCCAGCCGTCGACCATCGGGTTCATCGGGATGGCCACCTTCAGCGCCGGATGCGGATGGAACAGCGCCATCAGGCTGGTGAAGCCGTCGTAGGAGATGCCCAGGATGCCGACCTTGCCGTTGGACTCGGGCACGTTCTTGGACAGCCAGTCCACCGTGTCCCAGGTGTCGGTGGAGTGGTCGACGTTGCTGTCGTTGAGCGGGCCGATCTGCGGCCGGTTCATGACGTAGTCGCCCTCCGAGCCGTACTTGCCGCGGATGTCCTGGACCACGCGGATGTAGCCGTGCTTGTTGAACAGCTCGGGGAAGTTGTCGTAGCCCTGCAGCACGGCGGCCAGGCGGTTGCTCTTGGCCAGCGTGGTCATGCCGTCGGCGTCGTAGGGCGTGCGGGTGAGCAGCATCGGCGCGCGGTGGGCGCCCTTGGGCACCAGGATGACCGTATGCAGCTTGACCCCGTCGCGCATCGGGATCTCGACCTCGCGGCGGACGAAATCCGCCTCCGGGTCGTCGGGCACGACGAAGTGCGCGGGGCGATCGGGCTCGGGCTTCTGCTGCGCCAGCAGCGTCGGCATGGTCAGCAGCGCGGACAGCAACAGCGTGGTGCTGGCGAAGAACAGAGCAGGACGGTGCAACCGAGACATCAGCTTCTCCGAGGCGGGCGACGGGGCGTCCCGCGCCGGGCTCGCGTTCGCAGCGCGAGGCCGCGCGTGCGAAGGACCGGTCCGGAGGACGTCGTAGCGTAGCGCCTGGCCTGCTGGCGCGATAGCGGGCTTCGCGCCCTCGGACGGGGCCTGCCGTCAGGCCCGTGGCGAGGCCAGCAACGGTGCCAGCACCGGTTCGAGCTGGGCACGGCGCCAGCCTTCCAGCGCGGCCGGCCACTGGCCGTGCTCCATCAGCGCCTCCAGCCAGCGGCGCGAGGCGAGGATGCCGTCGGGCAGGCCGAGCGCGGCCGAGTGCGCGGCCACGGCGTCCTGCAGTTTCTTCAGGCGCTGCTTGTCCTGGTCGCCGTTCTTCGCCAGCGGCGCGTCGGCTTCGTCCGGCAGCGGCGTGGACAGGGCCTGCCAGAGCGCGTCGGCCAGCTTGCGCGGCGATTTGGGCTGTCGTTCGAGCCAGTCGATCAGGGACTCGCGCGAGGCCACGGGCGTGCGGGCCAGGGTCACGGCCAGCTCGTTGTCCAGGATCCAGCTCTTGGGCCGGTCGCTGGCGCGCGCCTGCGCCTCGCGCCAGCGCAGCAGCCGCAGCAGGCGATGCTGCGCCGGCGCATCGAGGAACTGCGCGCTGCGCAGGGCCAGATGCGGCCAGCGCTCGCCACCATCGTCCTCGCCCTGGGCGATCAGCCGCGCGCCATCGGCCTGCAGCCAGTCCAGCCGGCCCAGCGCCTGCAGCTTCTCGGTCAGCGCCGCGTACAGCGCGCCCAGGTGGACCACATCGTCGGCCGCGTATTCCAGCTGCGCGGGGCTGAGCGGGCGCTTGAGCCAGTCCGAGCGGGTCTCGCCCTTGGCCAGGGTGACCCCGGTGATCTGCGCCACCAGCTTCTGGTAGCCCATGCCGCCGCCGATGCCGGCCAGCGCCGCGGCGATCTGGGTGTCGAACAAGGGCGAGGGCAGCACGCCGCAGGCGCAGCGCAGCGCGATCAGGTCCTCGCTGGCGCTATGCATCACCTTGACCACGCCAGAATCGGACAGCAGCGGCGCCAGGGCCTGCGGCATGCCAGGCACCAGCGGGTCGACCAGCAGGATGGTGTCGCCGATGGCGATCTGGACCAGGGCCAGCTGCGGCCAGAAGGTCTTCTCGCGGATGAATTCGGTGTCCAGGCCCACCCAGGCGGGCAGCTGCTGCAGGTGCGCTCGCAGCGCGTCGGGGGTGTCGATCCAGAGGGGCACGCGGGTCTCGAGGTTGGGAACCAGGGGGCGCACCGTCGCGCAGGCTTGCACACGCCTTGGCGCGGTTGGGGCGACAATAGCCTAACGTCCCCGGCCATCGGCCGCCTTTGGATCATGACGGGAGGAACCTTGCGGCGATTCGCCCCGGCGCTGCTGGCGCTGCTGCTGACAGCCTGCGACCGCGCGCCCGAGCCCGCCGCGCGGCCGGCCACGCCTGTGGCCAGCCCGGCGCCCGCGGCCGGCCAGGCGCCGGCGCCGGCGCGCACGCCCAGCGTTACCATCAGCGACAGCAACGGCGATGCCGCGCTGAACTGGTCGCCGCCCGCGCTGGCGCTGGAACCGGGCCAGGTGCGCCAGGCGCGCCGCGAGGCCGCCGCCGCGCTGCGCGCGGGCGACCTGTTCGAACAGCCGCGCGATGCCATCCCGCTGTACCTGGCGCTGCTGCGCCTGAATCCCAACGACGCCGTCGCCAAGCGTGGCCTGGCCAACGCCGGCACCGCCCTGCTGGCCCAGGGCCGGCGCGCGGTCGCCGCCGCGCAGGACGATCCGGAGGCGCTGGCGCGCGCGGTGCGCATCGCCGCGGTGGTGCGCACGGTGCTGGCGCAGGACCCGCGCGCCGAACCGTATCTGGGGCAGGTCGATCTGGCCGAGCAGCTGGCCCGGCTCAACGCCACCGGCGAGAGCCAGCTGCGCCAGGGCCTGCTGGGCGAGGAGGGCAAGGACGGCGCGCTGAGCACCTTCCGCGCCGTGCTGGCGCAGGCGCCGGGCCAGCCGCGCGCCCTGCAGGGCATGGCGGCGACGGAGAGCGCCTTCATCCGCCGCGCCGAGGACGCCGCGCGCGCCGGCGACTTCGACGAGGCCGCCCGCTGGATGGGCTTCGCCAACGGCCTGCGCGAGGACGCGCAGACGGTCAAGGACGGCTATGCGCGCATCGAAGCCGAGCGCACCCGCCAGATCGCCGCGCTGCGCGACGCCGGCGTGGACGATCTGGTCTCGCCGCTGGGTCTGAAGGACGCGCGGCAGAAGCTGGAGGCCGCCCTGCGCATCGCCCGGCCCGGCGATCCGGTGGCCGCCGACCTGCGCCAGCGTATCGATCTGGCCACGCACTACGGCCTGTTCCGGCCCGGCCAGTCCTTCACCGATGCCATGCATGGCGGCGGCCGCACGCCGGTGATGGTGGTGGTGCCGCATGGCGCCTTCCGCATGGGCGCCGACGAGGACGAGCCGGGCGCGTCCGAGGCCGAGCAGCCGGCGCATTACGTGCGCTTCGACCGCGGCTTCGCCGTCTCGCGCACGGCGGTGACGGTGGGCCAGTACCGGCGCTTCGTGCAGGCCACGCAATACCGCTCGCGGGCGACGCGGCGCGGGCATTCGATCGTCTACGACGAGCGCAGCGGCAACTTCGTACGCCGCAGCGGCGTGGATTGGCAGTCGGACTACGCCGGCGCCAAGGCGGCCGACGACATGCCGGTGCTGCACGTCAGCGTGCGCGACGCGGAGGCTTACGCCGACTGGCTAGCCGAGCAGACCGGGCACGCCTACCGCCTGGCCTCGGAGGCCGAGTTCGAATACATCCTGCGCGCCGGCAGCCAGGGGCGTTACTCGTGGGGCAACTCGACTCCGCCGCCGGCGGGCGTGGGCAACCTGACCGGCGGCAACGACGTCTCGCCCAGCGGCCGCCACTGGGGCAACGCCTTCGTCGGCTACGGCGATGGCTGGTGGGGTCCGGCGCCGGTGGCCACGTTCAAGCCGAACGCCTGGGGGCTATACGACGTAGGCAGCAACATCAGCGAGTGGGTCGCCGACTGCTGGCACGCCAGCTTCCGGCGTGCGCCGGGCGACGGCGCGGCGTGGTTCAATCCCGGCTGCCGGGCCCGGGTGATCCGGGGAGGCGGGTGGGCCTCCTCGCCGCAGCAGGCGCGGGCGGCGTGGCGTGCCTCGCAGGACTCGGACATGACCAGTGCGCGGGTAGGCTTCCGCGTGGTGCGCGGCATCTGACAAGGATCAAGGCATGAATGCGGCTTACGACAATGGGGGCATGCAGCGGCGGCGCGGATTCGGGATCCGCTGGTGGATCCTGTTGCTGTTCGCCGGCTATGCCGCGTTCCAGTGGATCTCCAGCCGCCAGACCGATCCCTACACCGGCCAGGACGCGCATTACGGCGCCACGCCCAGCGAGGAATCCGAGCTCGGCGTGCAGGCCTACCAGCAGGTGCTGGGCGAGGCGCGCCAGCAGGGCGCGCTGCTGCCGGCCAGCGACCCGACCAGCCAGGAAGTGGCGACCATCGCCCAGCGCCTGATCGCGCGCGTGCCGCAGGTGGCGGCCGACCTGGCCAAGCAGCACGACCAGCCGGTGCCGGATCTGTCCGGCTACGACTGGCAGGTCAGCGTGCTGCGCTCGGACGAAGCCAATGCGTTCTGCCTGCCGGGCGGCAAGATCGCCGTCTACACCGGGCTGTTCCCGATCGCGCAGACGCGCGATGCGCTGGCGGTGGTGATGGGGCATGAGATCGCCCATGCGCTGCTGCGCCACAGTTCCCAGCGCATGGCCCAGCAGAAGCTGGTGCAGATGGGGCAGGTGGCCGCCGGCATGTCCGGCATGGACCAGCAGACCATGGCCGCACTCGGCGCCGGCGTGCAGTACGGCGTGGTGCTGCCCTACGGCCGCAACCACGAATCGCAGGCCGACGAGGTCGGCCTGATGCTGGCCGCGGCGGCCTGCTACGACCCGCAGCAGGCGATCCCGCTGTGGGAGCGCATGTCCCAGCTGGGCGGCGGCGAGCGTCCGCCGGAGTTCGCCTCTACCCACCCCGACCCGTCCAACCGCATCGCTCGCCTGCAGCAGCTGATGCCCGAGGCCGAACAGTTCCGCGCCCGCTACTGCGGCGGCCAGCCGGCGAGCGACCAGCCGCTGTAGCGCGTCTTCAGAAGCCCATGTACAGCCCGCCGTTGACCGGCAGGTTGGCGCCGGTGATGTAACCGGCCGCGTCCTCGGCCAGGAAGCGCACCGCGCGGGCGATGTCCTCCGGCTCGCCCAGCCGGCCCACCGGCACCAGGCCCGTGGTGCGCTGCAGGACCTCGGCCGGCATGGCCGCCGTCATCGGCGTGCGCACATAGCCCGGCGACACGCTGTTGACCGTGAGGCCCTTGGAGGCGACCTCGCGCGCCAGGGACATGGTCAACCCATGCAGGCCGGCCTTGGCCGCCGCGTAGTTGGCCTGGCCGAAGTTGCCGGTCTGGCCGCTGACCGAGCTGATGTTGACGATGCGGCCGTGGCCGCGCTCGACCATGCCGGCGATGGCGTGGTGGCACAGCTGGAAGGCGCTGGTCAGATTGACCTGCAGGACCGCGTTCCACTGCGCCAGGTCCATCTTGCGCAGGGTCGCATCGCGGGTGATGCCGGCATTGTTGACCAGGATGTCCAGCGCGCCGTGCGTGGCCTGGACGCGGGCGATCAGCTGCGCGCATTGCGCATCGTCGCTGACATCGGCCGGTTCGAAGGCCACGCGCCCGTCGGTGGCCGTCTGGAAGGCCTCAAGGCGCGCAGGCTCGGCCGGCAGGTCGGTGGCGATGACGGTGTGGCCGGCCTCGGTCAGGGCGCGGCAGATCGCCGTGCCCAGGCCGCCGATGCCGCCGGTCACCAATGCGATGCGTGGAGTCATGGATGCAGGATCGATGAAGGACAGCGCGCAAGGATACTCCGCAGGCTTGCGGCCCCGTCTGTGCGGGCTGTTGTCGCCGCGATGCGCGGCAATCCATGCTGCGCAGCATGGCGTGGGGCAGGGTAATGCCGAGGGTGTCGCTCAATGCTCACAATCGCGTCTGTCTTGGGGCCGCGATCTGTGCCGGACACCTGCCTGACCGAACGCTGAGATTCGTACAGGCACCCTGAGCGGACGGCGCTTGCTGCGCCTGCCGCTTGGTTATCGCTTGAAGAAATCTGGCTCAGGGTCGGCGTTGCGGGAGTGCTCGACGCACCAATGACTCGAGCCGTATTGCCGGCGCCATCGCCGTCGGTCGGATCGGACGCCGCGGGCCAGGCCGGGGCGTCGGTCGGTCGAAGCGGATCGGCCGCTTCGTCGTGCGAAAAACGCAGCGCTTTAGCGGCGCGTGGACTTGCTGGAGCTCTCGCGCGTCGTCGGGCCATCCTTCGCGCCGTTGCTGCCGCCCGTGCCGGGCGTGGAAGTCGGACGCGTGGGGCCGCGGCTCAGGCCGCTGGTGAGGTTGCGCTGGAAGTCCTGCCAGATCTCCAGGTTGCGCTCGGTGAGCTGGTTCATCATCGCCCACGGCGTCTGCCCCAGCAGGTTGCCCATCTGCTGGCGGAACTGCGCCTGCTGGTCCATGAACATCTGCATCGAGCGCTCGAGGTAGTTGCCCATGAAGCCCTGCAGCGAATCGCCGTAGAAACGGATGATCTGGCTGAGCAGCTGGGTGGACAGCAGCGGCTCGCCGTCCTGCTCCTGGTCGCTGATGATCTGCAGCAGCACCAGGCGGGTCAGGTCCTCACCGCTCTTGGCGTCGCGCACTTCGAACTCTTCGCCGTCGACGATGAGTTGGCGCACGTCCTCGATGGTGATGTAGCTGGAGATTTCGGTGTCGTAGAGACGACGGTTGGGGTACTTCTTGATGATCCGGATCGCAGCCATGGAGCAGTCACCTCAATCAATGTGCGCGGAGCATGCGCCCGGGTTTTTTGCGGCGCAACCATACTTTGGGAGCGTTTGGGGTGTGGAGTGGCGCTGTCGGGCGAGGCCGCCCGGGCACGCGCCGGGCACCCTGGTCGGACTCACCAGCCCATGTACTGACCACCGTTGGCCGACAGGTTGGCGCCGGTGATCCAGGCCGCCTCCTCGGCCACGAAAAAGGCCACCGCGTAGGCGATGTCCTCGGGCGAACCCAGACGGCCGGTGGGGATCTGGGCCACGATCTTGTTGCGGATCTCCTCGGGCACGGCCATCACCATCTCGGTGGCGATGTAGCCGGGCGAGACGGTGTTGACGGTGACGCCGAACTGCGCGTTCTCCTGCGCCAGGGAGATGGTGAAGCCATGCATGCCGGCTTTAGCCGCGGCGTAGTTGGCCTGGCCGTATTGGCCCTTCTGGCCGTTGATCGAGCTGATCTGCACGATCCGGCCCCAGCGCCGGGCGCGCATGCCGGCGATCACCGGCCGGGTCATGTTGAACACCGAGGACAGGTTGGTGTCGATCACCTCGTTCCACTGCGCCGCGTCCATCTTGTGGAAGGTGGTGTCGCGGGTGATGCCGGCGTTGTTGATCAGGATGTCGACCGGCCCCAGCGTCGCGGTGACCTCATCGACCATGGCCTGCGCCTGCTCGGGATAACGCACGTCGCCCTGCACCAAGGCGATGTCCACGCCCTCGTCGGCCATGCGCTGCTGCCAGGTGCGGGCGCGCACCGGGTCGCGGTAGTTGGTGGCCACCCGATGGCCCAGACCCGCCAGCTTGCGGCAGATGGCCGTGCCGATGCCGCCGGTCCCGCCGGTAACCAGTGCAACGCGAGGAGTCATGGAGAAACGCATCTAAGGAGGCAAGGGGCTGGCGATTCTAGTCAGCACCTGCAGCATTTTTGTTGTGCGGCGCAGCATGGATTCACGCCGAAGCGGGCAGGCGCGCGGGGTCGAAGCCATGCTGCGCCGCATGCAGCAGCGTGTCCACCGTCTCGGCCCCCTCCAGCACGCTCGCCGCCTGGCCCAACTGGACCCAGGCCGAACGCAGCGCGGGCAGCAGGTTGTCGGCGTCCAGGGCCTGCGCGCCTTCGGATTTGGACAGCTTGTGCCCGTGGGCATCCAGCAGCACCGGCAGGTGCAGGTAGCGCGGCGTGGGCAGGCCCAGCGCCTGCTGCAGCAGGATCTGGCGCGGCGTGGAGTCCAGCAGGTCGGCGCCGCGCACGATATCGGTCATGCCCTGGTCCGCGTCGTCCACCACCACCGCCAGCTGGTAGGCCCAGGGCCCGTCGGCGCGGCGCAGGACGAAGTCGCCGACCACGCGCCCGACTTCCTGGCGCTGCGGGCCCTGCAGGCCGTCGTCGAAGGTGACAATGCAGTCACCGGGTACGCGCAGCCGGATGGCCGGATCGGGCCGCCGGGTCCGGGCGACGCACTGGTGGTGGACCCCACCGGTGGCGGCCAGGTCGGCGCGGCTGCAGTGGCATTCGAAGGCCAGCCCGCGCGACAGCAGGCGCTCGAGCGCGGCGGCGTAGGCATCTCCTCGCGTGTGCTGCCAGCGCACCGGTCCATCGCTGCGCAGGCCGAGTTTTTCCAGCAGTTGCAGCTGTGCCTGGGCGGCGCCGGGGACTTCGCGCGGCGGGTCCAGGTCCTCGATCCGCACCCACCACTGCCCGCCGGCGTGGCGCGCCAGCAGCCAGCTGCCGAACGCCGCCAGCAGCGAGCCGGCGTGCAGCGGGCCGGTGGGCGAGGGCGCGAAGCGGCCGCGGTAGGAGCTTGATGACATTGACGAAATCGACGCGCAATCGCTGAACAACCGGTCAGCCGGCAGCTTGAAGTCAAACCGGGGCGTCCACAAGATTCATCTCGTTCCCCCTCATTCCTTTTTCCCTGGAGTCGACCGTGTTTACCCGCATCGCATTGTTCCTGCTGACCAACCTGGCCGTGCTGGCCCTGGCCAGCGTTGTGATGTCCCTGCTTGGGGTCAATTCGGCCAGCATGGCCGGCCTGCTGGTGATGGCCGCGCTGTTCGGCTTCGGCGGCTCGATCATCTCGCTGCTGATGTCCAAGTGGATGGCCAAGCGCGCCACCGGCGCGATGGTGATCGAAACCCCGCGCAACGAGGCCGAGCAGTGGTTGCTGGAGACCGTGCGCCGCCAGGCCCAGGCCGCCGGCATCGGCATGCCCGAGGTGGCCGTGTACGAGGCGCCGGAGATCAACGCCTTCGCCACCGGCGCCAACCGCAACAACGCGCTGGTGGCCGTGTCCACGGGCCTGCTGCGGCAGATGAGCCGCGACGAGGCAGAGGCCGTGCTGGGCCACGAGGTCAGCCACGTCGCCAACGGCGACATGGTGACCATGGCCCTGCTGCAGGGCGTGCTGAACACCTTCGTGATCGTGCTGGCGCGCGTGGTCGGCGGCGTGATCGACAGCTACCTGTCGGGCAACCGCGAGGGCAACAGCCGCGGCTTCGCCTATTACATCATCGTGTTCGCGCTGGAGATGGTGCTGGGCCTGTTCGCCACGATGATCGCGATGTGGTTCTCGCGTCGCCGCGAGTTCCGCGCCGACCACGGCGGCGCCACGCTGGCCGGCCGGCAGAAGATGATCGCCGCGCTGGAGCGCCTGCAGGCCAACCACAGCACCAGCACGCTGCCGGCGCAGGTGGAGGCCTTCGGCATCGCCGGCGGCATGGGGCAGGGCCTGAAGAAGCTGTTCCTCAGCCACCCGCCGCTGCCCGAGCGCATCGCCGCCCTGCGTGCCGCGCAGGTCCAGCAGCGCGCCGGCACGGTGATGTAAGCCGGCTGACCGCAATGCTTTGCAATTAAAAGCCCGCCTTTCGGCGGGCTTTTCGCATCCGGCGGGAGCGTTGTGCCGGCGATTCAGGCGTTGAAGTCGAAGCTCATCTCCGGCATCGCGTTGGCGACGAACGAGCCTTCCACGTAGTCCAGCCCGGCGCCGAACAGCAGCGACATCGTCCCCGGGTCCTGCACGTGCTCGGCGATGGTGGTGATGCCGTCGCGCTGCGCGCGCGCGGTGATCTCGCGGATCTTGTCCTGGTTCTCGGCCACGCGGGTGTGGTCCTGGGTGAAGCTGCGGTCCAGCTTGAGGAAGGCCGGGGTGAAGTGCGCCAGCAACTGGAAAGAATCCAGCCCGGTGCCGAACTGTTCCAGCCCGACCTTGCAGCCCAGGCGCGCGGCCGACTGCAGCAGCTCCTGCGCCGCGCGTAGGTGGGTGAAGACCTTGGCCTCGGTGGTCTCCAGCCAGAGCCGCTCGCCCGGCAGCCCGGTGGCGGCCAGTTCGTGGGCGATGGTCTCCACCAGGCGCGTATCGCCGAAGGAGGCCTGGCTGATCTTGACCATCATGCGCGTGGGGCGCCCGGCGCGTTCGCGCGCGGCCAGTGCGGCGATGGCCGCGCGCACCACCCAGCGGTCGATGTCGGCCAGCAGCCCGGCTTCCTCGGCGATGGCCAGGAAGGTCACCGGCTTGATCCGCTCGCCGCTGCCGTTGTCCAGGCGCAGGAAGCCTTCGTAGAAATCGCCCGGCGCGCCGAGCAGCGGGATGATCGGCTGGTAGTGCAGGGCGAAGCCGCTGCCGGTCAGCGCCTCGCGCACCAGGTCCAGGATGCGCTGGGCGTACTCGGCCTCGGCGCGGTCCACCGCGGCCGGGTCGAAGATCAGCACGCCGTTGCCGCCGACGCTGGCCACCGACTGCAGGTTCTCGCTGGCCCGCGCCAGCACCTGGCTGACGCTGGCGATCTTCTCGCCGATCTGCACGCCGCCCACGCTCAGGGTGGCGGTCACCGCGTGGCTGCCGATCTCGAACACATGCGCGGCGAAGCCGGCGCGCAGGCGCTCGGCTAGCGCCGCGGTGTCGGCATGGCTGCAGTGGCACAGCACGGCGAAGCCGTGTTCGCTGAAGCGGGCGGCGACCATGCCTTCGCCGATCAGGCTGGAGAAGCGCGCCGCCATCGCCGCGATCAGCGCATCGGCCGAGCCCAGCCCGATGTCCGGCAGCAGGCGCGCGTAGTGATCCGGTTCGACCAGCAGCAGGCCGTACTGCTGCTCGCCTTGCCCGACCTGGGCCACGGCATCCTCGAGCGCGTGCAGGAAGGTGGGGCGGTTGAGCAGGCCGGTGACCACGTCGCGCTGGCGCAGGTCCTCGACCTCGCGCGCCAGTTCGGTATCCAGCTCGCGGCGGCGGAACACCACCTGCACGCAGGCCTCGCCCTCGTAGGTGGCGGTGGCGAACTCCATCACCGCCGGGAAGGCCTCGCCGTCGAGCGTGCGCGCCTCGCACTCGTAGCGCGGCGGGGGCGGCTCGCCCTTGCCGATGCGCTTGAGCAGCTGCTTGAAGTCTTCCACGTCCTTGGGCGCGATCAGGTCCAGCAGCGACAGACCCTCGATGTCCTCGAAGGAGGCGAATCCGAACATGTCCAGATACGCATCGTTGGCGCGGATGTGCATGCCTTCGTGCACATAGGCGATGGGGTCGCGCGAGGAGGCGATCAGCGCATCGCAGCGGCGCTCGGTCTCGCGCAGCTGGGCCTCCAGGCGGCGCAGGCCGCGGCGGGCCTCCAGGTCCTCCCATTCGGCGCGCAGCACGCTGAGCAGATGATCGGGACGCGAGCGCACCGCGACCGCGCTGGCGCCATTGATCAGGTCGTCCACCACCGAAGGCGTGCTCGAGGCGTCGACCATCACCACCACCGGGATGTCCTTGCCGACGGCGGCGACCTGCTCCAGCACCGCCGAGACCGGGAGGGTGCGGGCGGTCTTGGCCACCAGGATCAGGTCCACCGGCTGGCTGGCCAACTGCTGGACCAGTTCCTCCGCATCCAGCGGGCGCAACGGCCGCACGGCGATGCCGTCGTTGCGGAACGTGCTGACCACGCCCTCGGCCGCCTCACCGCTGTCGTCGATGATCATCAGCCGCACGGGCGTGTCTTTGCCGATCTGCATGGCGCTTCGTGCTGGGAGCGGGGGACGGCGTTTAATACAGCATGGTCACCGGAGCGTCCATCCTGACCATCGGCTGGCTTGCGGATTCGTGAAGGCCGTCCTGTGCTACGGCCGCGCGCGCTCAGCGCAGCGGGCGCTTGCCGGTGTCGCCCGGGATCTCGCGCACCAGGCGCGGCACCAGGTAGCCGGACAGGCGCGCGGCCAGCTCGGCATGCAGCGCCAGCGCGGTGGCGTCGTCCACCTCGAAGTGGGCCACGCCCTGCACACGGTCGAGCTGGTGCAGGTAGTAAGGCAGCACGCCGGCGGCGAAGCCGCGTTCGGACAGCGCAGCCAGCGCATCGACGCTGTCGTTGACGCCGCGCAGCAGCACCGCCTGGTTGAGCAGGGTCGCGCCGCTGCCGCGCAGCGCGGCCAGGGCCGCATCGACGCTGGCATCGAACTCGTTGGCGTGGTTGGCGTGCAGGACGAAGGCCACCGGCCAGGGCAGCGCGCCCAGCCACTGCAGCAGGGCGGCATCGACGCGCTCGGGCAGGACCACGGGCAGGCGGCTGTGGATGCGCAGGCGCTTGAGGTGCGGCACCTGGCGCAGGGCATCGGTCAGCTCGGCCAGCTTGGGCGTAGACAGCGACAGCGGGTCGCCGCCGGACAGGATCACCTCGTCGATGCTCGCATCCTCGCGCACCCGGGCGATCGCCTCGGCCCAGTGATCGCGCGCGGCGGTCTCCTCGCCATACGGGAAGTGCCGGCGGAAGCAGTAGCGGCAGTGGATCGCACAGCTGCCGGTGGCCACCATCAGGGCGCGGCCCTGGTACTTCTGGATCACGCCGGTGGCCGAGCGCGCGGCCGCGTCGCCGACCGCGTCCAGGCCGAAGCCGGGCAGCAGGCGCAGCTCCTGGTCCAGCGGCAGGACCTGGCGCAGCAGCGGGTCGTGCGGGTCGCCGTGGCGCATGCGCGCCACGAAGCCTTCGGGCGCCAGCAGCGGGAACTGCGCCGCGGCCTGCGGCGAAACCCCCAGCGCGGCCGCGTGCAGGCCCAGCCGCGTGAGCAGTTCGCCCGGATCGCGCACGGCCCGACGCAGCGCCTGCTGCCAGCCCGAAGGCTGTAGCGGCGCGGGGGCGGTGGCGCTGGCGGCGGGGGCCGGCTGTCTGGAAAGGGGTGCTGCAGGTATCATGAGCGTTTGAACGAAGCATGCGCCCGCCGGTTGCGGCGGGCGTCCCCATTGTATCCGGCCGCTCGCGCATGGCGGCGGGTCTGTCTTATCTCCAGGAGTTTGCCCATGGCCACCTACGGCATGAACGACGTCAAGAACGGGATGAAGATCCTGGTCAACAACGAACCCGCCATCATCACCGAGACCGACTACGTCAAGCCCGGCAAGGGCCAGGCGTTCACCCGCATGCGCTTCCGCCTGATCCGCTCGGGCCGCGTGCAGGAACTGACCCTCAAGAGCACCGACTCGATCGAGGCCGCCGACGTGGTCGATACCGACATGCAGTATCTGTACAACGATGGCGAGTACTGGCACTTCATGCAGCAGGAGACCTTCGAGCAGGTGCAGGCCGACGAGGCCGGCGTGGGCGATGCCAAGAAGTGGCTCAAGGGCGAGGAGGCCTGCGTGGTGACCCTGTTCAACGGCAACCCGATCCAGGTCACGCCGCCGAACTTCGTCGAGCTGAAGATCACCGAGACCGACCCGGGCGTGAAGGGCGACACCGCCGGCACCGGCGGCAAGCCGGCCACCCTGGAGACCGGGGCGGTGGTGCGCGTGCCGCTGTTCGTGGGCACCGACGAGATCATCAAGGTCGACACCCGCACCGGCGAGTACGTCAGCCGGGTGAAGTAACTCCCATCCAGCGCGCAGGGAGCGTCGCATGCAGGATCTTGGCTTGGTGCAGGAACAGCAGGGCGATGCCCCGGCGCGCGCGGATGTGTTTCCGCACGACCGGGTGGTGTTCTTCAGCGATGCGGTCTTCGCCATCGCCATCACCCTGCTGGCCATCGAGCTCAAGCTGCCCGACGCGGAAATGGTCGAGCGCCTGGGCGAGGGCGCGGCGAACGGCCATACGCTGGCGCTGTTCATCGCCTACTTCGTCAGCTTCCTGGTCACGGCCACCTTCTGGATGAGCCATATGCAGACCTGGCGCCACGTGCGCCATGTCAGCGGCCGGCTGGTGTGGGGCACGATCTGGCAGCTGATGTTCGTGGCGCTGATGCCGTTCGCCACGCGCGAGTACTCCGAGTCGGTCAGCAGCGCCTCGCCCGGGCGTTTCGCCTTCTACGCGGTGGTCTTGGCGACGATCTCCTTCTTCGGCTTTCTCACCCGGGTGTGGGTGGCGCGGCAGGAGTCGCTGGCCGAGCGCCTGGGCGCGGCCCAGGCGCGTTGGTTCGTGGTGCGCAGCACGGTGTCGATCGCGGTGTTCCTGCTGGCGATCCCGCTGGCCTACCTGTGGCCCAACCCGTACTCGGCGTTCTTCTTCATGCTGATCTGGCCCGCTTCGTTCCTGACCCGGCGCCTGATGCTGGGCAAGGCCGGCTGATCCTCTTTGGTAACCAAGGCACCCGTGAATCCGTCCGACGTTGAATCCTGCGACCTGTTGATCGAAGCCGGCTATGTGGTGCCGGTCGAACCGCACGCGGTGGTGCTCGAGCAGCACGCCGTGGCCATCACCGACGGGGCGATCGTGGCCATCGCGCCGATCGCGCAGGCCCGTACGCGCTTTGCCGCCAAACAGGTGGTGCAGCGGCTCGAGGCTGCGCTGATCCCGGGCCTCGTGAACGCCCACACGCACAACCCGATGACCCTGCTGCGCGGCATCGCTGACGACCTGCCGCTCAAGGTCTGGCTGCAGCAGCACATCTGGCCGGTGGAAGGCGCGGTGATGGGCCCGGAGTTCATCGCCGACGGCATCACCCTGGCGATCGCCGAGATGCTGCGCGGCGGCACCACCTGCGTCAACGAGAACTACTTCTTCCCCGACGTGCAGGCGGCCACCTACAAGCACCATGGCTTCCGCGCGCGCATCGGCCTGCCGGTGATCGACTTCCCCACCGCCTGGGCCAGCAGCGACGACGAGTATTTCGACCGTGCCGGGCAGGTCCACGACCAGTGGCGCGACGATCCGCTGATCGCCACCGCGTTCGCGCCGCATGCGCCGTATACGGTCAACGACGCCAACTTCGAGCGGGTGCGCATGCTGTCCGATCAGCTCGACGTGCCGGTGCACCTGCATCTGCACGAGACGGCGCAGGAGGTGGAGCAGTCGCTCAAGGACTACGGCCAGCGCCCGATCGCGCGCCTGGACCGCATGGGCCTGATCAACGACCGCCTGATCGCCGTGCACATGACCCAGCTGACGACAAGCGAGATCCACCTGTGCGCCGAACGCGGCGTGTCGGTGGTGCACTGCCCGGAATCCAACCTCAAGCTCGCCTCCGGCTTCTGCCCGGCCTGCGCGCTGGCCCGCGCCGGGGTGAACCTGGCCATCGGCACCGACGGCTGCGCCTCCAACAACGACCTGGACATGTTCGGCGAGACCCGCACCGCGGCGATCCTGTCCAAGGCCGTGGCCCAGGACGCGGTGGCGCTGGACGCCTTCGCCGCCCTGCGCGCGGCCACGCTGGGTGGGGCCAGGGCGATCGGCTTCGACCATCTGGTCGGCACGCTGGAGGTGGGCAAGCAGGCCGACATCGCCTGCGTGGACCTGTCCGCGCTGGAGACCCAGCCGCTGCACCACGTCGTCTCCCAACTGGTCTACGCCACCGGCCGCCACCAGGTCACCGATGTGTGGATCGCCGGGCGCGAACGCCTGGTCGACCGCCAGCCGGTCGGGATCGACATGGCCGGCGTGGTCGCCAACGCGCGCCAGTGGCGCCAGCGCATCGCCGGCCTGCATCCGGCCTGACCCCTCACGCTCCCTGATGCGGCCCTTGCGCATGCTGGCCGCTGTTTCCCGCGGCCCCACGGCCGCGAGGCCTTCGAAAAGGAACGCGCCATGACCCCCGCATCCAACGCCAATTTCCACCAGGCCGAGCTGGACAAGTTCGGCGCCCTGGCCACCCGCTGGTGGGACCCGGACGGCCCGCAGAAGGCGCTGCACTCGCTCAACCCGGTGCGCCTGCAGTACGTCGCCAGCCGCCTGCCGCTGGCCGGCAAGCGCGTGTTGGACGTGGGCTGCGGCGGTGGCCTGCTGAGCGAGGCGCTGGCCGCGGCCGGCGCCCAGGTGGTCGCCATCGACCTGGCGCCGGAGCTGCTGAAAGTCGCGCGCCTGCACAAGCTCGAATCCGGCGTGGAGGTGGACTACCGGCAGATCGCCGTCGAGGCGCTGGCCGAGGAGGAGCCGGAAAGCTTCGATGCCATCACCTGCATGGAGATGCTCGAGCACGTGCCCGACCCGGGCGCGGTGATCGACGCCTGCGCGCGCCTGCTCAAGCCCGGCGGCCAGCTGTTCATGTCCACGCTCAACCGCACCCCGGCCGCGTTCGCGCTGGCGGTGGTCGGGGCCGAGTACATCGCCAAGCTGCTGCCCAAGGGCACGCACCGCTATGCCGATTTCATCAAGCCGGCCGAACTGGCCGCCTGGGCGCGCGCCAGCGGCCTGCAGATGCGCGATGTCAGCGGCCTGGTCTACGAGCCCTGGCGCAGCGCAGCCCGCCTGAGCCGGCGCACCGAAGTGAACTACCTGGCGTGCGCGGCCAAGGCATGAGCGTAGCGGGCGAGGGAGTTGGCGGCGCAGGCCAGGACGAGCGCGAAGGCGCTTCCCGCCCGTCGCAGGGGGGCGCCGGCCCCCGCTTTCCGCCTGTGGCGCTGTTCGACCTCGATGGCACGCTGCTGGACAGCGCGCCAGACATGCTGGCCACGGTCAACCGGATGCTGGCCGCGCGCGGCCGGGCGCCGATGGTGCTGGCCGACATCCGGCCCCACGTGTCCAAAGGCTCGAGGGCGATGTGCGGGGCGGCGTTTCCCGAACTGTCGCCGCAGGCGCGCGAGGCGCTGGTGCCGGAGTTCCTGCAGGTCTACGCCGGGGAGCTGGGCCGGCATGGCGCCCCGTTCGACGACATCGAGGCGATGCTTGCCGCGCTGGAGGCCCACGGCAGCCGCTGGGGCATCGTCACCAACAAGCCCGAGGGCCTGGCCCGCGACCTGATGCCGCTGCTGGGCTGGCAGTCGCGCTGCGCGGTGCTGATCGGCGGCGACACGCTGGCCGAGCGCAAGCCGCATCCGCTGCCGTTGCAGGAGGCCGCGCGCCTGCTCGGCGCGCGCATCGACGACTGCGTCTATGTGGGCGACGACGCGCGCGATATCCAGGCCGCGCGCGCCGCCGGCATGCCCGCGATCGCCGCGCTGTGGGGTTATCGCCTGGACGACGACGATCCGGTCAGCTGGCAGGCCGAGGTGATGCTCGATACGCCGGCGCAGCTGCTGGACCCTGCGCATTGGCCGCAGGTCGGCGGGCGCTGATGTCCACCGCGCTGGACAGCTTCCTGGACAAGTGGCGCGCCCGCTGGCCCGAGTGGCCGCTGGTGCAGGCCTTCGTGCCCGCCGCGCAGCGACCGCTGGCCGAGGCCTGGTTCGCGTTGCTGCAGGAGCTGTTCGATGCGATGAACATCGCCGGCGATCCGCTGCCTGCCGATGCCAAGCTGGCCTGGTGGGGCGAGGAACTGCGCGACTGGTCGCGCAGGCGTTCGCGCCATCCACTCGGCCGCGTGCTGGAGCCGGTGCCGGCGCCGTGGGAGGTGCTGGCCGATGCGCTGCCGGGGCTGACCCTGATGCGCTCGTTGCCCGAATCGCCCGATGCTGCGCTGCCGCTGGTGATGCCGCTGGCCAATGCGATCCAGCAGGTTGAGGCGGCGCTGTTCCCCGGCGCGCGCAGCGTCAACGCACTGGAGCCGATGGCCGCGCAGTTGCTGTTCCTGCGCTGGATGGAAGTCCCACCGCACGCCGATACCTTCGCCTGGCGCGATGCATTGCTGGCGCGTTGGCCCGCGCGTGTGGGCGGACCGCGCCCCCGGCGCCTGATCGCCGCGCTGCTGCGCCTGCGCCTGGCCAACCTGCATGCCGATGCGCAGGGCAGCACGCCGGCGAGGCCCGCCAGGCTGGTGTGGACCGCGTGGCGCGCGGCGCGTGGTGGTCACTAAAGTCGCGATTGCGGTACTCGCTGCCGCGCGACGCTCGGTACATCAGGGCAATCAAGAAAATTCGACTGTTGTTTCCGCGAATATGGGAACCCAGTGTCTTGGCTTCGGCTTGCGAAAGTCCCTGGATTCCCGCGTTCGCGGGAATGACGTGTCTGGGGTCTCGCTGTGTAGATCCTCTATCGTTCGGTGGACGAGGGGACGGTCTGCGTTCAAGCGACACACTCTTTAAAAGCCAGTGTCGCGAGCGATCAGAGTCCGTCATTCCCGCGAACGCGGGAATCCATGGACGTTGCACCCCGGTCGTCAGGAGCCCAGGCTTCCCCGCGACGTCTGCGGGCCGAGGCGCCACGGTCACCTCAATCCGTCCCCGGCAACAGGAAGTTGCCCGGTCGCGGCCCATCGCCCTCCAGCAGCACCGGGGCCTGGGCCTCGTCCTTGAGCTGCACGCCGGAGAGCTGGCGGCGCATCGCTTCGCCCATCAGATAGGCGAGCTTGTGCATGGCCGTGTCGTAGGACAGGCCGGCGGCGCGGATGTTGGAGATGCAGTTGCGCGCCGCATCGGTCAGGCCCACGCGCGGGGCGAAGGTCAGGTAGGCGCCCAGGCTGTCGGGCGAGCTCAGGCCCGGGCGCTCGCCGATCAGCGTCACGCACAAGCGCGCGCAGAGCCATTCGGCGATCTCATCGCCCACCGCCACGCGGCCCTGTTCGACCACGCAGATCGGAGCCAGCGACCAGGCCTGCGTGCGCGCGTGGTCGCGCAGGCGCTGCAGCATGGGCGCGGCATGGGTGTGCACGGCCAGGGCGGACAGGCCGTCGGCGACGACGATGCAGACATCGCAGCTGCGCGCCTTCAGCGCCGCGTGGGCGCGCAGTGCCTCGGCGGAGGCGTCGTCGAGGCGACGGCCCAGGTCCGGGCGCTGCAGATAGGTCTCGCGGTCCGCGGCGGCGCTGTGCAGCGGTAGCACGTCCAGCGCCAGCGCGCCGGCGGCTTGCGCGAGCGCCGCGCGGTCCAGCGGCAGATGCACCGCATCGCGCGCCTGCGCATGGGCGAACTGGAACTCCAGCTGCGCGCGCGTCGGCAGGCTGGTGCCGGCGCGGCCCAGGGCGATGCGCGCCGGCGTGAGGCGGCGCAGCGCGGCCCAGGCATCGGGAGCGGTCGGCGAGGGTGGATCGTCCTGCGCGCTCACAGCTGCCCCAGCGCCTTGCGGAACGGTGCCGGCACATCGCGCCCGAGTTCGAAACGCCCCTCGCGCAGGCGCAGGATCTGCATCTTCTCCAGCCAGGCCTCGAACTCCGGCGCGGCGCGCAGGCCGAGCACCTGGCGCGCGTAGAGCGCATCGTGGAACGAGGTGGTCTGGTAGTTGAGCATCACATCGTCGCTGCCGGGGATGCCCATGATGAAGTTGATCCCGGCCGCGCCCAGCAGGGTCAGCAGCACGTCCATGTCGTCCTGGTCGGCCTGCGCATGGTTGGTGTAGCAGATGTCGCAGCCCATCGGCACGCCGAGCAGCTTGCCGCAGAAGTGATCCTCCAGTCCGGCACGGATGATCTGCTTGCCATCGAACAGGTACTCCGGCCCGATGAAGCCCACCACGGTGTTGACCAGCAGCGGCTTGAACTGACGCGCCACCGCGTACGCCCGCGCTTCGCAGGTCTGCTGGTCCACGCCGTGCTGCGCCTCGGCCGACAGCGCGCTGCCTTGCCCGGTCTCGAAATACATCACGTTGGCGCCGACGCTGCCGCGGCCCAGCGCCAGGCCGGCCTCGTAGCCTTCCTGCAGCAGCGCCAGGTTGACGCCGAAGCTGGCGTTGGCGCCTTCGGTGCCGGCGATCGACTGGAATACCAGGTCCACCGGCGCGCCGCGCTCGATCGCCTCCAGCGTGGTGGTGAGATGGGCCAGCACGCAGGACTGGGTGGGGATCTCGTAGCCGCCGATCACGCCGTCGAGCATCTTCAGCAGCTCGACGATGTCGCCGGTGCTGTCGCTGGCCGGGTTGATGCCGATCACCGCATCGCCATTGCCGTACAGCAGGCCGTCCAGCACGCTGGCGGCGATGCCGGCCGCATCGTCGGTGGGATGGTTGGGCTGCAGGCGCGTCGACAGCCGCCCGCGCAGGCCCAGCGTGTTGCGGAAGGCGGTGGTCACGCGCACCTTGGCCGCCACCAACACCAGGTCCTGCACGCGCATCAGCTTGGACACCGCGGCGACCATCTCCGGCGTCAGCCCGGGCGCCAGCGCGGCCAGGCTGGCCTCGGTCGCGGCCTCGCCCAGCAGCCAGTCGCGGAAGTCGCCAACGGTCAGGTGCGCGACCGGCGCGAAGGCCGCCGTGTCGTGGCTGTCCATGATCAGCCGGGTGACCTCGTCGTCCTCGTAGGGGATCACCGCCTCGTCGAGGAAGTGCCGCAGCGGCAGTTCGGCCAAGGCCATCTGCGCGGCCACGCGCTCGCGGTCTGTCTGCGCCGCCACGCCGGCCAGGCGATCGCCCGAACGCGCCGGCGTCGCCCGCGCCAGCAGGGTCTTGAGATCGGCGAAGCGCCATTGCGCCCCGCCCACGCGATGGACGAATCCGCTCATGCGGGCAGCATGCCGATGGGCGGATTCAGGCCGCGTCGACCGCGCGGTCCGGCTGCGGGCCGCCGCCGCGCAGGCTCAGCCGGCACACGCCCATGCCCAGCGCCATCAGCAGCACGAACACGCCGGCGATCTGCGGGTTGAACCACACCATCGTCACCAGGCAGACCACCGCCAGCAGCAGCGCGATGCCCGGCACCAGTGGGTAGCCCGGCGCGATGAAGCTGCGCACCAGGCCGGGTTCGCTGCGGCGCAGCTTGAACAGGCTCAGCATGCTCATGATGTACATCACCACCGCGCCGAACACCGACATGGTGATCATCGCCGCGGTCAGGCTCATGCCCTGCAGGCTGACCAGCCCGTCGCTGTAGATCGCCGCCACGCCGATCAGGCCGCCGGCGAGGATTGCCCGGTGCGGCGTGCGGAAGCGCGACAGCTTCGCCAGCCCGTGCGGCAGGAAGCCGGCCCGCGCCAGCGCGAAGAACTGGCGCGAGTAGCCCAGGATGATGCCGTGGAAGCTGGCGACCAGGCCGAACAGGCCGATCCACACCAGCATGTGCAGCCAGGTCGAGCTGTTGCCGACCACCGCCTTCATCGCCTGCGGCAGCGGATCGTTGATGTTGCTCAAGGCGCGCCAGTCGCCCACGCCGCCGGCGAAGAGCATCACGCCGAACGCCAGCGCCACCAGGGTCAGGATGCCGGCGATGTAGGCGCGCGGGATGGTGCGCCTGGGGTCCTTGGCCTCTTCGGCGGCCATGGCCGCCCCTTCGATCGCCAGGAAGAACCAGATCGCGAACGGGATCGCCGCGAAGATCCCGGCCAGCGCCGCGGCGCTGAAGCGGTCCGAGCCCGCCCAGCCACCGGCGGCGAAGTTGGCCAACGAGAAGCCCGGCGCGACCACGCCCATGAACACCAGCAGCTCCAGGACCGCCAGCACGGTGACCACGACCTCGAAGGTGGCCGCGATGCTCACGCCCAGGATGTTCAAGCCCATGAACACCACATAGGCCCCGACCGCGGCCAGCTTGGGATCCAGCGCGGGGAACTGCACGTTGAGATAGGCACCGATGGCCATCGAGATCGAGGGCGGGGCGAACACGAATTCGATCAGCGTGGCGATGCCGGCGACCATGCCGCCGGTGGCACCGAACGCGCGCCAGCTGTAGGCGAACGGACCGCCCGCGTGCGGGATGGCGGTGGTCAGCTCGGTGAAGCTGAAGATGAAGCAGGTGTACATCGCGGCCACCAGCAGCGTGGTGACCAGGAAGCCCAGCGTGCCGGCCACGCCCCAGCCGTAGCTCCAGCCGAAGTACTCGCCGGAGATGACCAGCCCCACCGCGATGCCCCACAGGTGCAGCGTGCCCAGCGTGGGCTTGAGTTGCTCGTTGGACATCGCGCATCTCCAAGGAGGAAGGGCTGTGGCGCTGCGAACGATGCGCCGCGCCGCAAGCTTGGGCGAGGTCGCAGCACCGCAGGCCACGCATCGCGACCCGGATCCACGCCACAAGGCCGCAGACGCCGGGCGCTGACGATCCGGTTATACCGGCAATGCCCGGCCGATGGGCCGACAGCGAAGGGTAGGGGGTAGGCAGTGGGAGCCGCCATGGCGGCGAGTGGCTTTACCGGTAAGGCCCCATCGCCGCCATTGGCCGAAAAGGCCACAAGGGCGGCTCCCACGGATCAACTCGCTGACCCAACCCTCGGACGCTACTTCCCGCGCTCCAGCACCAGCAGCGGATCGATGCGCACATCGAACCAGTTCACCCCCCAATGCAGATGCGGCCCGGTCGCACGCCCGGTGGCGCCCACCGCGGCGATCACCTGGCCTTGCCGCACCACGTCGCCCACCTTCACGTCGATGCGCGAGAGGTGCAGGAAGTTGGAGCTCACGCCGAAGCCATGGTCCAGCACCAGCGTGCCGCCGGTGAGGTACAGGTCGGGCGCGGCGAAGGTCACCACGCCGCCGGCCGGCGCCTTGACCGGCGTGCCGGTCGGCACCGCGATATCCATGCCCGAATGCCCGGCGGGCGAGGGCTGGCCGTTGTAGACCCGGGCATTGCCGAAGCGCCCGCTGATCCGTCCCTGCACCGGCCAGATGAAGGGCGTGGCGAAGTCGGTGCGGTCATCGTCGCGCGTGCGCACCGCCGTCACCGCGGCCTGTTCGCGCTCGATGCGCGCGGCGATCTCCGGCGGCGGGTTGACGGACTTGGGCGGGACGCCGTTGACGCGCTCGGTCGGCCAGTCGCGCGGCGTCACCGCGATCTCGACGGTCTGCGCAGCCGCGCCCGGCGCGCCCACCTGCACGCGCAGCGGCCCGGTCTCGTTGCGGCCCACGCCGAACACCACCGTGCCATAGCCGCTCACCCGCAGCGTGCGTCCGCCATAGCGCACCACGCTGCCTGGCGCGACCTTGCCGAACACCAGCGCGCCCTGCGACACCGACGCGGGGAAGGTCGCCGCTTCAGCCTGCTGCGCCTGCGCCGCGGCCCCGCCCAGGACCGTGGCGCCGCCGGCCAGCGCCAGCAGCGCGGCCAGCCAAAGCCGCCTCAACGCTCGAACTCCAGGCGCATGCCGCGCGGCGTACCGACCAGCTGCTCGCCGTTCCACACCATGCGCCCGTTGACCCAGGTCGCGTCGATCTTGTGGTGGAAGGTGGTGCCCTCGAACGGCGACCACTCGCATTTGGACAGCACGTCCTCGCGCCTGACGGTGAAGTCCTCGTCCTCCACCAGCACTAGGTCGGCCCAGTAGCCCTCGCGCAGGAAGCCGCGCTCCTTGATGTCGAACAGCTGCGCCGGCGCATGGGCGAACTTCTGCACCACCTGGGCGATGCTGAGCTTCTTCTCGTGCACCAGCTCCAGCGCGGCCACCAGCGCGTACTGCACCAGCGGCAGGCCGCCGGGCGCCTTGGTGTAGTCGGTCTGGGACTTCTCGTCCAGGGTGTGCGGCGCATGGTCGGTGGCCAGCACGTCGATGACGTTCTCGGCCACGGCCTTGATCAGCGCGACGCGGTCGGCCGGGTCCTTGATCGCCGGATTGCACTTGATCAGGTTGCCCAGGCGCGCGTAGTCGGTGCGGTCGAAGCGCAGGAAGTGGATGCACGTCTCGGCGGTGATCTGCTTCAGGCGCTTGCCGGCCTTGTCCACCAGCGGCCCGGCGCTGAACAGCGCCAGCTCGTCGGCGGTGGACAGGTGCAGCACGTGCAGGCGCGTGCCGTGCCGCCTGGCCAGCGACAGCGCCAGGCGCGTGGAGGCGATGCACGCCTGGCGCGAGCGGATGTCGGGATGGAACTCCACCGGGATCTCATCGCCGTACTGCGCGCGGTAGCGCGCCAGGTTGGCGTTGATGGTCGGGGTGTCCTCGCAGTGGGTGATGATCGGCACCGGCGCGTCGCGGAAGATCGCGTCCAGCGTGTCCGGATCGTCCACCAGCATGTTGCCGGTGGAGGCGCCCATGAACACCTTCACCCCGGGCGTGGCGCGCGGATCGACGCGCTGGATCTGCGCCAGGTTGTCGTTGCTGGCGCCCATGTAGAAGCCGTGGTTGCCCCAGGCCCGCCCCTTGGCCAGCGCGTACTTGGCCTCCAGCGCCTCGGCGGTGAGGGTGGGCGGGTTGGTGTTGGGCATGTCCATGAAGCTGGTCAGCCCGCCGGCCACGGCCGCGGCCGACTCGGTGGCCAGATCGCCCTTGTGGGTCAGGCCCGGCTCGCGGAAGTGCACCTGGTCGTCGATCATGCCGGGCAGCAGCCAGCGGCCGCCGGCCTCGATCACCGTCTGGCCGGCGTTGATCGCGATCTGCGGCGCGATGCGCGTGATGCGGCCGTTCTCGATGCTGAGATCACCTGTGGTCTCGCGCCCCTCGTTGACCATACGGGCGTTGACGATCACGGTGGCGGGCATCGGCAGGATCCTGAATGCGGTGAAGAGGCGTGGGGCGCGGGCGGCACCGGGTCGTCGCCGCCCGGATGCAGCGGATGGCAGCGGCCGATCCGGCGCAGCGCCATCCAGCCGCCGCGCAGCGGGCCGAAGCGCTCGATCGCCTGCATGGCGTAGACCGAGCAGGTCGGCTCGAAACGGCAGCGTGGGCCCAGCAGCGGGCTGATGAAGCGCTTGTAGCCGCGCAACAGGGCGATGAGTCCGCGTTGAAGCATGGTCCGATGATAAGCCATGGTTTTGCGCGCCTGTGATTGGTGTGGTTGCCGCACCTGTCCGGGTAGGCTATAAAGGCCCGCTTTTCCCGGCCCGGGAATGATTCAAGGACGCTGTTCGTGGCAGCCAAGAAACCCGCAAAAAAGGCCGTCAAGGCCGCCAAGACCGCTGTCGTCGCCAAGAAGGCGGCCGTCGCCAAGTCGCCGGCCAAGGGCGTGGTGGCCAAGAAGGCCGCGCCTGCGCCCGCCAAGAAGACGGCAGGCAAGACCGCACCCGTGAAGAAGGCCACGAACCCCAGCACCGCCGCCAAGACCACGGCGGCGAAGAAGCCGGCGCCCGCGCCGGCCAAGAAGGCCACGGCAGGGAAGGCCGCGCCGAAGACCGCTCCGCAGCCGGCTGCCAAGCCCGCTCCGGCTAAATCCGCTCCCGCCAAGGCGACCAGCCCCAGCAAGGCCCCCGCAGTGAAGACCGCCGCGACATCGGCCCCTGTAGCGTCGGCTGCCAAGGCTGCCCCTGCAAAGAACACAGTGCCCGCTTCCAAGACCCCTTCGAAAACCGAAAAACCCGCCGCCCAGGCCAAGCCCGCCGTTGCCCGCGTGACCGGCAAGATCGCCGTCGCGGTCACCGGACGCACCCCGGAACCCGCCCCCAAGGGCAAGGTCCGCAAGGTCGAGTACACCGTCGACGAGGCCACCGGCCGCCCCGTGCTGCCGGCCGGCTACAAGCCCAAGGCCGACGAGGAATACATGGGCCCGCTGCAGCTTGAGTACTTCCGCCAGCGCCTGCTGCAGTGGCGCGCCGACCTGGTCGAGGAATCCAAGCAGACCATCGAGAACCTCAAGGACGAAGTGCGCGACGTCGGCGACGAGGCCGAGCGCGCCACCCGCGAGACCGAGAACTCCCTGGAACTGCGCACCCGCGACCGCTACCGCAAGTTGATCGGCAAGATCGACAGCACGCTCAAGCGCCTGGACGCAGGCGACTACGGCTACTGCGTCGACACCGGCGAGGAAATCGGCCTGGAGCGCCTGGAGGCGCGCCTGACCGCCGAGCGCACCCTGGATGCGCAGGAGCGCTGGGAGCACCTGCAGAAGCAGCAGGGCGACTGACGCCTGACCCGATTGTCATCAAAAAGCCCCGCTGACGCGGGGCTTTTTTTGGGCCCTTCCCAAACCAGGGGCCGCGGCGCATGGATGTCCATGGCTTCGGAGGAGCGGCGGCCCTTCTTTTCGGGGAAGACCTTTCTCGCTCGCTGAAGAGCAAAACGCGGTGTTCCGCGGGAGCAGGCATGGCGGCGATGGAGCTCTGCATAACGAGGGGGGGGGGCTTGGTCCACGAGAAGTGGCTGCTTGCCGTCTTCCTTCTTGCGGCCATGCGCCTGATGATCGGTCATCGCGGAATTTTCGGAGCCTGGGCGCCGGGACGCTGCGTGGTCACCAGGCGCATGAAGGTCTCATGCTGGTAACGGCTCATACGCAGTTGCTGGCCGTTGTCCATCGTGACCACATGGTGGCCGTTGAACCAGGGATCGATCGTCTTGATGCGCTGAATGTTGACGATCGCCGAGCGGTGGACACGCGCGAAGCGTTGCGGGTCAAGGCGCGCCTGCAGCGTCGTCATGGTCTCGCGCAGCTCGTGCACGCGGCCAGGCACGTGAATCTGCACATTGTTGCGGTTTGAGCGGATCCAGATGATGTCCTGGACATCGACGAAAACCACACGCTCGCCTTCGCGCACCGGGATGCGCACCAGGTAGTCCTCGCGCTGGCGCAGCATATCCAGCGCTTGCATGATCCGCGCGGCGGCCTCGCCGTCTGAGCCCTGCACCGCCGCCAGCCGTAACTTGACCCGGCGAAGCGCATCGGCGAAACGTTCGCGGCCGAATGGCTTGACCAGATAGTCGACGGCGTTGGCATCGAAGGCGCGCACCGCGAACTGTTCGTAGGCGGTCACGAAGACGGTCGCCGGCATGCGCGAAGCGCCGATCGTCGCCACCACGTCGAGACCGGTGATGCCGGGCATCTGGATGTCCAGGAACACCAGATCGGGCGAACTCTCGCGGATCCTTTCGACGGCGGATACGCCATCGCCGCACTCGCCGACCAGTTCGATCTCAGGGTCATCGCGCAACAGCCGAACGATCGCAAGCCGCGCGATTGGCTCGTCGTCGATGACCAGCGCGGTGATACTCATGCGCGCGGCACTTCGGGGTCGTCTTCTTCGTTGAACAGGCCGGCGTCGCGCCTGTTGGCGGCTACTCCTCGGCTGTCGCGTCCGAATGTTTCGGCCGTGGGCTCTTCGAATGCGCGGAACGGCAACTGGATGCGGCAGACGACGCCCTGCGGCCAGGTGATATCCAGGCGCACCCGCGCGGCATCGCCATACAGCTCCTTCAGCCGCAGGCGGGTGTTGGACAGGCCGATGCCGTGACTAGGGGCCTGTCTGGTATCGCAGGCGCGCGGGTCGGCGCGAGTGCTAGCACCTTGATTGTCGATGTCGCTGTTACGGTTGCGCACGTCCAGGTAAAGCATATCGCCTTCGCGGCGGCTCTCGATCTCGATGCTGTCCGCGCCCACGCGCTTGCCGATGCCGTGGTGGATCGCGTTCTCGACGATCGGCTGCAGGATCAGGCTCGGCACCGCGCAGTCGAGCGTGTCAGGAGCGATGTAGATCCGTGTAGTCAGGCGGTCCTTGAAGCGTGTGCGCTGGATGCCAAGATAAAGCTCCAACAACACCAGTTCCTGGCGCAGGCTGATTTCCTGGCCATCGTAGTCCTCCAGGAACGCACGCAGCAGTTCGCTTAGGCGCAGCAGCATGTCCTCGGCCGAGGCGCTGTCCTCTTCGAGCAGGGTGATGATGGCGTGCAGCGTGTTGAACAAGAAATGCGGCTGCAGCTGCGACCTGAGTACGAGCAGCCGCGATTGTGCCAGGTCGGTCGCCAGCTGGCTGGCCTCCAGCTCACGTCGCGCTTTCTCGGCGTGGAAGTGGACGGCCTGCTGGATGGCGAACAACATCCAATAGGTCAACAGGCCTATCGCGTAGTGTTGCTGCAGGAAGTACCTCAGCTGTTCGTCGAAGCCGCTGGGTTCGAACAGCGTGGACACCATCGCGCCGATCATCATCGCTATGAACGTCACGCACAGGCTGATCAGAAGCTGCCTGCCCAACCCGTGGAAGATCAGCGTATCGCGTACCGGGTAGCGCTCGGCCAGCCGGAACACCGTGGGTGCGAGGGCCGCCCAGGTGTACCACTGGATCAACGACCAACGGAGCATGTCCCAGAGCGGCCAGTTGGTGGCGGGCATTCCGTGGTTGAGCTTGTTCTGAAGAGCGAATAGCAGCGCGACCGCTGTCCACAACGCCATGTAGGCGAACAGGCCGATCTTGAGACTGCCCAGGCGGATCTTCATGCTGCTCCGGTGTCGACTTGGCTTGCGGATGGTGGCGTGCGGATCAGGGCGACGGCGTCTTGCCCTCCGGCGCTCGGTGAGGGCGGCCGCATCGTAGGCGCATTTGCATGCCGTCGGAAGCGATTCCGGCGGCCGGCTACGATTGGTGGGCGCACTACTACGATTGGTCCCGAATTGCTTCCCAGCGCCACGACGCCACGGCCTGATGGCGGTGCCGGAGCGTGCGTCACCCGCCTCCGGCTCCTTTTCCCGTGCCGGAGCCACCGCAATGTCCATCGTGCATCACCTCGCCCTGGTCGCGCTGCTTGCGACTGCGTCTCATGCTGCCAACGCTCACGCCGAGGGAAGCGACACACGCTATTTCAAGCTGATCAATACCAGCTACGACAGCGTGGTGTCGGTTTCGGTGGCACCCGCCGGCGATGGCACTTTTGTACCGGTCACGATCGCGCCACTGCCTGGAGGCTTCAACGTGGCGATCATCGAAGTCTCCGGCGCGCATTGCGTGCAAGACTTCCGCATTGGCTTTCGTGGCGGCCGCACATTGCTCTACAGCGATATCAACGTGTGCCGCAGCAGTGGGCTGTACCTGAGGGCGATCGATGGCAGGCGCACGGATGTCGATGCCAAGGCCCCGAATACCACGCACCTGCGCAGCCCTCTCATGCGCCGCTGGTAAGCGGCCCGGGTCTCGGGGCAGGCGCTGGAGGCGGCGCTATTCCGGGTCGTAGTCCAGGTTTGAAGCCAGCCAGCGTTCGGCCTGGGCCAGCTCCACGCCCTTGCGCCGGGCGTAGTCGGCGACCTGTTCCTTGGAGACGCGGCCGACGACGAAGTACTGCGCGCCGGGGTGGCTGAAGTAGTAGCCGCTCACCGCCGCGGTGGGCAGCATGGCGAAGCTCTCGGTCAGGGTCATCCCGGCGTTCCGGGGGGCGTCCAGCAGTTCGAACAGCAGGCCCTTCTCGCTGTGCTCCGGGCAGGCCGGATAGCCGGGGGCAGGGCGGATGCCGCGGTACTTCTCGGCGATCAGCGCGGCGTTGTCGAGCGCTTCGTCGGCCGCATAGCCCCAGAACTCGGTACGCACACGCTGGTGCAGGCGTTCGGCCAGGGCCTCGGCCAGGCGGTCGGCCAGGGCCTTGAGCAGGATCGCGTTGTAGTCATCGTGGGCGGCCTCGAAGCGTGCCACATGCGGCTCGATGCCGATGCCTGCGGTCACCGCGAACGCGCCGATCCAGTCCTGCTTGCCGCTGTCCTTGGGCGCGATGAAGTCGGCCAGGCAGAAGTCCGGACGATCGGCCGGCTTGTCGACCTGCTGGCGCAGGAAGCGCAGGAAGTGCCGGGATTGGGGATTCGGGATTGGGGATGGGGCTGGCTGCGTTGAATCTCCAATCTCCAATCCCGAATCCCGGTGGTCCCCCACGACCACCTCGACATCGTCGCCCACGCTGTTGGCCGGCCACAGGCCGAACACGGCCTTGGCGGTCAGCCATTTCTCCTCGACGATCTGCTTGAGCATCGCCTGCGCATCGCGGAACAGCTCGCTGGCCTGGGCGCCGACCACGGCGTCGGTCAGGATGGCCGGATACTTGCCGAACAGCTCCCAGGCGTTGAAGAACGGCGTCCAGTCGATGCAGTCCACCAGCTCGGCCAGCGGATAGTCGTCCAGCACGGTGATACCCAGGCGCCTGGGCGCCGGTGGCGTGTAGTGGTCCCAGCCGCCGTCGAACTTCTGCCCGCGCGCCTTGGCTAACGTGACCAGGCGCTTGGCGTCACCGCGATTCTTGTGGCGCTCGCGGATCTCGGCGTAGTCGGCGTCGTTGGCGGCGACGAAGGCGCTGCGCATGTCGCGCGAGATCAGCGACTGGGCCACGCCCACCGCGCGCGAGGCGTCCTTGACCCAGATCGTCGGCGCGCTGTAGTGCGGGTCGATCTTCAGCGCGGTGTGCGCGCGCGAGGTGGTGGCGCCGCCGATCATCAGCGGCATCTCGAAGCCCTGGCGCTGCATCTCGCGCGCCACGTGGGTCATCTCCTCCAGCGAGGGCGTGATCAAGCCGGACAGGCCGATGATGTCGGCATTCTCGGCACGGGCGCGGTCCAGGATGGTCTGGGTCGGCACCATCACGCCCAGGTCGACCACGTCGAAGTTGTTGCAGGCCAGGACCACACCGACGATGTTCTTGCCGATGTCGTGCACGTCGCCTTTGACCGTGGCCATGATGATCTTGCCGTTGGACTTGCCCACATCGCCGGTGCGCAGCTTCTCCTCTTCGATGAAGGGCAGCAGATAGGCCACCGCCTTCTTCATCACCCGCGCGGACTTCACCACCTGGGGCAGGAACATCTTGCCCGCGCCGAACAGGTCGCCGACCACGTTCATGCCGTCCATCAGCGGGCCTTCGATCACATCCAGCGGACGCGCGGCCTGGGCGCGCGCCTCCTCCGTGTCGGCCTCGACGTAGGCGTCGATGCCGTTGACCAGCGCGTGGGCGAGGCGGTCGCGCACCGACTTCTCGCGCCAGGCCAGGTCCTCGACCCGCTTCTCGCCCTTCTTGCCCTTGTAGCGTTCGGCAATCTCCAGCAGGCGCTCGGTGCCGTCCTTGCGGCGGTTGAGGATCACATCCTCCACACGCTCGCGCAGCTCCGGGTCCAGGTCGTCGTAGATCGGCAGCGCGCCGGCGTTGACGATGCCCATGTCCATGCCGGCCCTGATGGCGTGGTACAGGAACACCGAGTGGATCGCCGCGCGCACCGTCTCGTTGCCGCGAAAGGAGAAGGACACGTTGGACACGCCGCCGGACACGTGGCAGTGCGGCAAGGTGTCCTTGATGATGCGCGTGGCCTCGATGAAGTCCACCGCGTAGTTGTCGTGCTCCTCGATGCCGGTGGCCACTGCGAAGATGTTGGGATCGAAGATGATGTCCTCGGGCGGGAAGCCGACCCGCTCGGTGAGGATGCGGTAGGCGCGCGTGCAGATCTCGACCTTGCGCGCGCAGGTGTCGGCCTGGCCGGTCTCGTCGAAGGCCATCACCACCGCGGCGGCGCCGTAGCGCAGCACCTTGCGCGCGTGTTCGATGAAGGCGTCCTCGCCCTCCTTCAGCGAGATCGAGTTGACCACGCCCTTGCCCTGCAGGCACTGCAGGCCGGCCTCGATCACGCTCCACTTGGAGCTGTCCACCATCACCGGAATGCGGGCGATGTCCGGCTCGGAGGCGATCAGGTTGAGAAAGCGCACCATCGCCTTCTCCGAGTCGATCAGGCCCTCGTCCATGTTGACGTCGAGGATCTGCGCGCCGTTCTCCACCTGCTGGCGGGCGACCTCCACCGCCTCCTCGTAGCGCTCCTCCTTGATCATCTTGCGGAACTGCGCGCTGCCGGTGACGTTGGTGCGTTCGCCGACGTTGACGAACAGCAGCTGCGGGGTGATGACCAGCGGTTCCAGGCCGGACAGGCGGGTGTAGCGGGGCGAGGGTGCAGCAGTGGACATCACCAGACCTTGTAAATCTGTCCGGTCTGCACGCCCTCGATGCTGCGCTGGAAGGCCAGCGCCGCGCGGGCGGCGGGGACCGGCTCGAAACCGGGGAAGAAATCGGCGTAGGCGTCCCACGCCTCGGCCAGGACCGTGGGGCTGACCGCGTTGATGCGCAGGCCGCGCGGCAGTTCGCAGGCCGCCGCGCGCACGAAGCCCTCCACCGCCGCGTTCACCGCGGTGGCGTTGACGCCCTGGGCGATCGGCTGTTCGGCCAGGATGCCGGTGGTGAGCGTGATCGAGCCGCCGTCGTTGAGATGCCGCTGGCCCAGCAGCGCCAGGCGCACCTGACCGAGCAGCTTGTCCTGCAGGCCGCTGTCGAACTGGGCCGCGGTCATCTGCGCCAGCGGGCCGAAATGCACGTTGCCGGTGGTGGAGACAATGGCGTCGAGGCGGCCCACGCGTTCGAACAGTGCCAGCACGCTGGCCTCGTCGCGCAGGTCGACCGGGTGGCTGGCGTCGTGGCGCGAGGCGGCGATCACCTCGTAGCGCGGCGCGAGCACAGCCTGCACAGCACGACCGAGCGTGCCGCTGGCCCCGATGAGCAGGACCTTCTTCATGCCCATCTCAGGCCGCCTGCGCCAGGCGCTGCGGCAGCTGGCGCGGCGCGATGCCGGCCACGGCCTCGGCGATGGCGCGGATGTGGTCCGGCGAGGTGCCGCAGCAGCCGCCGACCAGGTTGAGCAGGCCGGCGGTGGCGAACTCGTGCAGCGTCTCGGCCATTTCCTCCGGCGTCTCGTCGTACTCGCCGAAGGCATTGGGCAGGCCGGCGTTGGGATGCGCGCTGACATAGCAGTCCGCCACGGTCGCCAGCGTCTCCACGTGCGGGCGCAGATCCTTGGCGCCCAGCGCGCAGTTCAGGCCAATCGACAGCGGGCGGGCGTGCATCAGCGAGGTGTAGAACGCCTCGGCCGTCTGCCCGGACAGCGTGCGCCCGGAGGCATCGGTGATGGTGCCGGAGATCATCACCGGCAGCCGCGCGCCACGCCCGTCGAAGGCTTCCTCGATGGCGAACAGCGCGGCCTTGGCGTTGAGCGTGTCGAAGATGGTCTCGACCATCAGCGTGTCGGCGCCGCCGTCGATCAGGCCTTCCACCGCCTCGCGATAGGTCTGGCGCAGGGCCTCGAAACTGGTGTTGCGAAACCCCGGGTCGTTGACGTCCGGGCTGATCGAAGCCGTGCGGCTGGTCGGCCCCAGCACGCCGATCACGAAACGCGGCTTGTCCGGCGTGGTGGCCTCGACGGCGTCGCAGCACTGGCGGGCGATGCGCGCGCCTTCCTTGTTCAACTCGTAGACCAGGTGTTCCAGGTGATAGTCGGCCTGGCTGACGGCGGTGGCGTTGAAGGTGTTGGTCTCCAGCAGGTCGGCGCCGGCCTCCAGGTAGGCCGTGTGCACGCCGGCGATGACCTGCGGATTGCTGAGCAGCAACAGGTCGTTGTTGCCCTTGAGGTCGTGGCCGTGGTCGCAACCCGGGCCGTGCACATGATCCTGCGCCTGAAGGCTGTCGAAGCCACCGGCGAAGCGCTCGCCGCGGTAGTCGGCCTCTTCCAGCCTGTGGCGCTGGATCATGGTGCCCATCGCGCCATCGATGATCAGGATGCGGCTGGCCAGCGCGTCCAGCAGCAGCTGGGTGCGGGCCGGGTTGAGCCAGGGCAGGGATTGGGTGGTACTCATGCGGCGCTCCTCACGGCTTGATGCCGGTCAGCGAGATGACTTCGAAATGCGGCGGGCGGCGTTCGCGCGTGACCACCTGCAGGCTGGCCACCTGCAGGCCGCTCTTCTCGGCGAACCGGCGCAGTTCGGCGTCGGTGAAGCCCAGATTGACGTGGCCGTAGGCGTTGACCACCGACTGGTGCTCGTGCCGGCCCAGGCTGGACAGCAGCAGCTTGCCGCCCGGGCGCAGCACGCGCGCGGCCTCGGCCACGGCCTTGGCCGGGCGCTGCGAATAGGTCAGCGCATGCATCAGCACCACCAGGTCGAAGGTGCCGGCCTCGAACGGCAGCGCATGCATGTCGCCTTCGCGCACCTCCACATTGGGGAAGCGGCGCAGGCGTTCGCCCGCGGCGGCGACCACGCGTGCACTGGTGTCCACGCAGACGTAGCGGTGCGAATGCGGCGAGAGCAGCTCGGCCAGCACGCCGTCGCCGGAGGCGATGTCGAGCACGTCGCCGGTGTGCAGCAGCGGCAGGGCGGTGCGCGCCAGCGCCTCCCAGGTGCGGCCCGGCGAATAATGGCGCTCCATGTCGCCGGCCACGCTGTCGGCCCAGTTCTGCGTGGCGGCGCGCGCGGCCAGCACCTCGGCCACGCGCTCGGCGTCCTGGCGCAGCAGCGGGTCGTCGCTGCCGGCGCGCAGGCTGCGCCACAGCTCGCGCTGGGCCGGATCCAGGTTGTCCTCGTCGAAGCGGTAATACGCCGACACGCCGGCGCGGCGGTCGCGCACCAGGCCCGAATCCTTGAGCTTGGCCAGATGCGTGGACACCCGCGGCTGGGCCAGCCGGGTGATGGCCGACAGCTCGGCCACGGTCAGCTCCTCGCCGGCCAGCAGGGCCAGCAGACGCACGCGGGTGGCGTCGGCGAAGACCTTCAGGCGCGCCGACCAGGCTTCCAGATCCATATTTATCTCTATATCAAGATATGGAGATATTTTGCCGGCGCTGCTGCGCCCGGTCAATTCCATACGCAACCGCATGGTGGTTCGCTACAATCGTTGCCATCACCCAATGGGAGGGGAACGACCGTGGATTTCGGATACACCGACGAGCAGCTGATGATCCAGGATGTGGCCCGCCGCATCGCTCAGGAAAAGATCGCGCCCAGCGCCGAGCACTTCGACAAGACCGGCGAGTTCCCGCTGGAGAACATCCGGCTGCTGGGCGAGAACGGCCTGATGGGCATCGAGGTGCCGGACGAGTACGGCGGCGCCGGCATGGACCCGATCAGCTACGTGCTGGCGATGATCGAGGTGGCGGCCGGCGACGGCGCGCACTCGACCATCATGTCGGTCAACAACTCGCTGTACTGCACCGGCCTTTTGAAGTTCGGCAGCGAGGAACAGAAGCAGACCTATGTGCGCGCCATCGCCGACGGCAGCCAGATCGGCGCCTTCGCCCTGACCGAGCCGCAGTCCGGCTCGGATGCCACGGCCATGCGCTGCCGCGCGGTGCGGCAGGCCGACGGCAGCTTCGTGATCAACGGCAAGAAGAGCTGGATCACCTCGGGGCCGGTGGCCAAGTACATCGTGCTGTTCGCCATGACCGACCCGGACAAGGGCGCGCGCGGCATCACCGCCTTCATCGTCGACACCGACAGGGCGGGCTTCCACCGCGGCAAGACCGAGCCCAAGCTCGGCATCCGCGCCTCGGCCACCTGCGAGATCGAGTTCGCCGACTACGTGGCCCAGCCAGCCGAGGTGATCGGCGAGGAAGGGCAGGGCTTCAAGATCGCCATGGGCGTGCTGGACGCCGGCCGCATCGGCATCGCCTCGCAGGCCATCGGCATCGCCCGCGCCGCCTACGAGAAGACCGTCGAGTACGTGAAGGAGCGCAAGGCCTTCGGCGCGCCGATCGGCACCTTCCAGATGACCCAGGCCAAGATCGCCGACATGAAGTGCAAGCTGGACGCTTCGCTGTTGCTGACCCTCCGCGCCGCGTGGCTCAAGGGCCAGGGCAAGCCCTTCAGCAGCGAGGCGGCCATCGCCAAGCTCACCGCCTCGGAGGCGGCGATGTGGATCACCCACCAGGCCGTGCAGATCCATGGCGGCATGGGGTACTCCAAGGAGATGCCGCTGGAGCGCTACTTCCGCGACGCCAAGATCACCGAGATCTACGAGGGCACCAGCGAGATCCAGCGCCTGGTGATCGCGCGCGCGGAGACCGGGCTGCGCTGAAAGCCGCGCGGGGTGCTGGCCGCCCCGGGCGTGCCGGCGGCTTTGCATTTGCAATCGGCACCAACGCTCCTACCGTCGTTCCCGCGCACGCGGGAACCCAGGGACTTTCGCGCGGACAGGCGCAAGGCACTGGATTCCCGCGTTCGCGGGAATGACGGGTCAGGTTGATGCTTGCTGACTCAAAATTCAGGAATCACGTGCGGCGCCTTTCACAAGAGAGAGGCCTGCCGCTTGGCACCGCTGTGGGAGCCGCCATCGCGGCGATGAAGCTTTCCCGGTAAAGCCCCTCGCCGCCATGGCGGCTCCCACCAAGCAAGACCGACCCCAAGCAACACCCAGCCCCAAGCAAGAAGCCCCGGCATCACCGGGGCTTCTTGCGTTTCAGGACCTCAAGGAAAGCGATCAGTGACCGCCGTGCCCCTGCGGGGTGTCCTGACGCGGCGGCTGGCCGTCCTGCCCGCCGTCCTGGTGCGAGGCCAGGTATTCCTTGGAGGGCTCGTCCATCTTGTCGCCCAGCAGGCGCCGCACCACGATGAAGAACATCGGGATCAGCAGCAGGCCCAGCACCGTGGCGAACACCATGCCGCCGATCACGCCGGTGGAGATGGCGTGGCGCGCGTTGGCGCCGGCGCCGCTGGACAGGGCCATCGGCACCACGCCCATGATGAAGGCGAAGGAGGTCATCAGGATCGGGCGCATGCGCAGGTGCGCGGCGTTGACGATGGCGTCGTGCAGCGTGCGGCCCTGCGCGCGTTCCATCACCGCGAACTCCACGATCAGGATCGCGTTCTTCGCCGCCAGGCCGATCACGGTGATCAGGCCGATCTGGAAGAAGATGTCGTTGGACAGGCCGCGCAGCATGGTGAAGGCCAGCGCGCCCAGGGCGCCCAGCGGCACCACCAGCAGCACCGAGACCGGGATCGACCAGCTCTCGTACAGCGCCGCAAGGCACAGGAACACCACCACCAGCGACAGCACCAGCAGCAGGGTCTGGCTGTTTCCGGCCAGGATTTCCTGGTAGCTCATGCCCGACCAGTCGAAGCCGAAGCCGGCCGGCAGCTTGTCGCGCACGATGCCTTCCATGGTGGCCATGGCCTGGCCCGAGGAGCTGCCCGGCGCCGGCGAACCGTTGATGTTGACCGCCGAATAGCCGTTGTAGCGCGCCAGCGACGGCGGCAGCGAGGCCCAGCTGGTCGACACCACGTTGGACAGCGGGATCATCGACGGATTGCCCTGCGCATCGCTCTCGGTGCTGCTGGGCACGTAGAACTGCTCCAGCGACTCAGGACCGGTGCGGAAGGGCGCGTCGGCACGCATGTTCACGCGCTTGATGCGGCCACCGTAGAAGAAGTCGTTGACGTACACCGGCGCCAGCATCAGCTGGATCGAGGTGTAGATGTCGCTGACCGACAGGCCCATCGACTGCGCCTGCACGCGGTCGACCTTCAGCTGCAGCTGCGGGGCGTTCTCCAGCGTGTTGGGGCGCACCTGCATCAGCGACTTGTCCTGCGAGGCGATGCCCAGCAGCTGGTTGCGCGCGGCCATCAGCGCATCCTGGCCGGCGCCGGTGCGGTCCTGCAGCCACATGTCGAAGCCGCCGAACTGGCCCAGGCCCTGGATGGTCGGCAGGTTGACCACGAAGATCTGCGCGCCCTTGATGCCCTGCAGTGCGCCGTTGGCCTGGCCGATGAACTGCGTGGCCACCGGGCGATCGTCCCAGGGCTTGAGGCGGATGAAGGCCATGCCCACGTTCTCGCCCTGGCCCAGGAAGCTGAAGCCGGTGATCTGCATCATGCCTTCGAAGCCATCCAGCTTGCCCAGCGTGCCGCGGATCTGGTCCATGACCTCGTTGGTCTTCTGCATCGGCGTCCCCGGCGGGGTCTGCACGATGGCCAGTGCGTAGCCCTGGTCTTCCTCGGGGACGAAGCTGGTGGGGATGCGCGTGAACAGGAAGCCGGTCAGCACCACCAGCACGGCGAACAGCAGCATCCAGCGCGGCGCGTGGCGCACCTGCCGGCCGATCATCCCCACATAGCCCTTCTCGGTCTTGCCGTAGTACTTCTCGAAGGTGCGGAAGACGATGTTCTTCTTCTTCTCGTGGCTGTTCTCATCGTGCTGCTTGAGGAAGCTGGCGCACAGCGAAGGGGTGAAGCCCAGCGCCAGGAACGCCGAGAAGCCCATCGAGATGGCGATGGTCAGCGCGAACTGCTTGTAGATCTCGCCCGAGGCGCCGCCCTGCAGGGCCGACGGGATGAACACGGCCGCCAGCACCACGGTGATGGCCACCACCGCGCCGGTGATCTGCTCCATCGCCTTGATCGTGGCCTCGCGCGGCGGGAGCTTCTCCTCGGCCATGATGCGCTCGACGTTCTCGATTACCACGATCGCATCGTCCACCACGATGCCGATCGCCAGCACCATGGCGAACATGGTCAGCTGGTTGATGGTGAAGCCGATGATGTCCAGGCCCATGAAGGTGCCCAGCAGCGCCACCGGGATCACCAGGGTGGGGATGATCGTCGCGCGGAAGTTCTGCAGGAAGATCAGCATCACCAGGAAGACCAGGATGATGGCCTCGATCAGCGTGTGGACCACTTCCTCGATGGAGATCTTGACGAAGGTGGTGGTCTCGTACGGCGTGAACCAGGTGACGCCCGGCGGGAAGCTGGCCGCCAGGTCGTTCATCTTGGCCTCGACCGCCTCGTACACGCTCAGCGCGTTGGCGCCGGGCAGCAGCTGGATGGCGAAGGCGCCGACCGGCTTGCCGTTGTACTTGGTGTCAAAGCCGTAGTTCTGCGCGCCGAAGGCCACACGCGCCACGTCCTTCAGGCGCACGGTCGCACCGTCGTTGTCCGCGCGCAGGATGATGTTCTCGAACTGCTCGGGCTCGGTGAAGCGCCCCTCGGCCGAGACCGTGACCTGGAAGGCCTGGCCTTCCGGCGCCGGGTCCGAGCCCATCGAGCCGGCGGCGAACTGCACGTTCTGCGCCTTGACCGCCGCCAGCACCTGGCTGGCGGACATGTTGTAGCCCTGCAGCTTCAGCGGATCCAGCCAGATGTTCATGGCGTACTCGGAACCGAAGTGCTGGGTGCTGCCCACGCCCGGCACGCGCGAGATCTGGTCGAGCACGCGCGAGGCGATGATGTCGTTGAGGTGGTTGCGGTCGATCGAGGCGTTCTCGGACTGCACGCCGACCACCATCAGGAAGCCGGCGTTGGCCTTGGCCACCACCACGCCCTGCGCGGTCACCTCACTGGGCAGGCGCGGCTGGGCCAGCGACACCTTGTTCTGCACCTGCACCTGGGCGATGTCCGGATTAGTGCCGGTCTCGAAGGTCAGGGTGATCGTGGCGCGGCCCGAAGAGCTGGACGTCGAGCTGAAGTACAGCAGGTTGTCGATGCCGGTCAGCTGCTGCTCGATCACCTGGGTGACCGAGCGTTCGGTGGTGCTCGCGCTGGCGCCGGGGTAGGTCGCCTGCACCGTGATCTGCGGCGGCGCCACGTTGGGGTAGGACTCGATACCCATATTGAGGATCGAGATCACGCCGGCCAGCGAGATCAGGATCGCGACGACCCAGGCGAAGACCGGGTGATTGATGAAGAACTTGGGCATGGGGGTGAATCCTTACTTGGCCTGGTCTTGCGCAGGCTGCTGGGTGTCGCCCTGCTTGGCGTCGGCGCCCGCGGCGGCGGGCTGCTGGGGCTTGCCGCCGGCCTGCTGCTGGCTCGCCGCCAGGGCCTGCGCGTAGGGCACGGCCTTGACCTGGCCGCCTTCCTTGGCCTTCTGCAGGCCGACGCCGATCACGCGGTCGCCGGTCTTCAGGCCGCCGGTGACGACCCACTTGTGGTCCACCGAGGTGGTTTCCATCTGCACGTCCTTGCGCACGACCTTGCCGTCGGCACCGACGACCAGGGCGTAGGCGCCGTTGGTGTCGCGCTGGATGGCCTCCTGCGGCACCAGGTACACGCCGCTGCGCGTGCCCAGGTCGGCCTCGACGGTGACGAAGCTGCCGGGCAGCAGCGCCTTGTCGGGGTTGGGCACGGTGGCGCGCAGCGAGACCGTGCCGGTGGCCTGGTCGACCACCACGTCGGAGAAGCCCAGCGTGCCGACCTGGTTGTAGACCTGGCCGTTGGGAAGCTTGATCTTGACCTTGGTGTCCTTGGTGTCGGTCAGGCTGACGCTGCCCTGGCCCTGGGCCTGGCGCAGCGACTGCAGCTCGGAGGAACTCATGGTGAAGTTGACGTAGAGCGGATCGATCTGGTCCACGGTGGTCAGCAGGGTCACGCCCTCGGCGCCGACCAGCGCGCCCTCGGTGACCTGCTGCTTGCCGGCGCGGCCGGAGATCGGCGCGGTGACGTTGGCATAGCCCAGGTTGATCTGGGCGTTGGTCACCGCGGCCTTGGCCTGCTGCAGGGCGGCCGCGGCGCTGCGCTCGGCGGCCTCGGCGTCGTCCAGGTCGGACTGGGACACGTACTGCTGCGGGGCCAGCTTGCGGGCACGCTCGGCGGCGATGTGCGCGTTGGTGTAGGTGGCCTGGGCCGAGGCCTGCTGGCCCTGGGCCGAGCTGAGGTCGGCCTGCAGCGGCGCCGGGTCGATCTTGAACAGCACCTGGCCTTCCTTCACGTCGGTGCCTTCCTCGTAGACGCGCTTGAGCAGCACGCCGGGCACGCGGGCACGCACGTCGGCGCTTCGCACCGGCGCCAGGCGACCGCTGAGCGCGCGGGTCAGCGGCACGCTGGTCGGCTGCACGTCGATCACGCCCACTTCCGGCGGCGGCGGAGCCTGCTGCTCCTCCTTCTTGCAGGCGGCCAGGGCCAGCATGAGAGCGAGGCTGAGCAGGAGCGGGCGGGTTGGGGCGGTCATGGGAGAGGGCTCCGGAAAAACTGAAGGGTGGTGAGGTGGCAGGAAGTGGGCAGCGCTAGCAGCGGCGGCGGGCGGCATGTGCGTCGGGCGCGAAGGCGCGCAGGAAGGCGTCGACCGACCGGCTCGCCCAGGCGCGGCGCGCGGCGGGCAATCGCTGCGGCTCGGCGAAGCGCACGCGCTCCAGGTCCAGACCGAGCAGCATGCCGAACAGCAGTTCGGCCGACGCGTGCGGATCGTCATGCCTCAGCAGGCCGGCCTGCATGGCCTGGGACAGCCACTGGGCCAGATGCTGATGCAGGCGCTCGCCGCCATCGCGCCAGATGCCGCGGGCTTCGTCGGGGAACTGCGGCGACTCGGCGCTGAACAACCGACAGGCCGCGACCACGTCGGGCTCGGCCAGCCGCTCGAGATATTCCTCGGCGAAGGCCAGCAGCGGCGCACGCACGCCATCCTCGAAACTTCCCAGCCGCGCGGTGGTCAGCTGCAACTGCTCGTGCATCAGATCCCGCAACAGCGCGTGCTTGCTGCCGAACTGCGAATACAGCGTCTGCTTGGAGCAGCCAGCGCGCTGGGCGAGCGCATCCATGCTCACGCGAAAACCTTGCTCGGCCATCAGGGCGCGCATGGCAGTAAAGACCCGCTGGCGTCGCTCGGCTGCGGTCGGAGTGGCGTCAGACAGGCTCATGGGGGCTGGACTATACCGTCCAGTTCAGAATTTGAATACCCCGAAAATGCGGTCGCGACGCGGTTTATCCGCGCTTGTGAAGATCAAGTGATGAGGCGGTGACGGGATCGACATGCAATGACCGTTTATCCGCGCGTCGAGCAAACGCGTCAGCGCCTGACGCACGGCTTCCAAGGCTTGCAAACGCGCTGGAAGTGTGAGCAATCGGCATGCGCTCAAGTCGATTGATCATGATGCCGCGCAACACGAAGGTTTAAGAGAGCAGGCCTACAATGCGCGATTAACTTCCTCGATGTAAGCGACTGTATGAGCACCACCGGCAGCAGGCTCCGCAATAAATCCGCTTCGACCTCCAAGGCCGCCTCGGCCCCGCCCTCAGGCAAGTCCAGCAGCAAGCCCGCCAAGGCCATCGCGCCGTCGGCCAAGCCAGTTTCCGCAACCCCGCCCAAGACGCGCGCTACTAAGGCCGGCGCATCCGCCGCCGCGTTCTCGCTGCAGCCCATCCACGACGCCTTGAAGACGCTGGTGCCCAGCGCCAAGCGCGAGCAGGCCAAGGTCTTCGCCGATGCCTTCTACCGGCGCATGGAGCAGGACGAGTTCCCGCACCACAGCGCGCAGGGCTGGGCCGCGATGGCGGTGGACATGCTGGAGTTCGCGCGCGTGCGCAAGCCCGGCACCGCGAACGTGCGCGTGTTCAACGCCAGCGCCAAGGCCAATGGCTGGGAGTCCTCGCACTCGGTGCTGCAGATCGTCAACGACGACATGCCTTTCCTGGTCGATTCGGTGAGCATGGCCCTGGCCGGCATGGGCGTGGGCGTGCATGTGCTGGGCCATCCGGTGGTGCGCTTCGAGCGCGACAAGTCGGGCAAGGCCACGGCGGTGGGCGAGGGCAAGGCCGAGTCGCTGATGATGCTGGAGATCGACCGCCAGCCGGCCGAGGCGATGCCGCGCATCGAGGCCGAGATCCGCCGCGTGCTGGCCGAGGTGCGTCAGATCGTCGGCGACTGGAGCGCGATGCGCGAGAAGATGCTGGCCGTGGCCGAGGACCTGGCCACGCGCCGCATGCCGGTCTCCGATGGCATGCGCCGCGAGACGCAGGAATTCCTGCAGTGGGCCGCCAACGACCACTTCACCTTCTTCGGCTATCGCGAGTACCGCGTGCAGAAGCAGGGCGGCGAGGAAGTGCTGGTGCCGCAGGAGGACACCAGCCTGGGCCTGATGCGGGGCCATGCCTCGGGCAAGCCGCGCGCGGTGCGCTCGCTGGCCGCCAACCTGCTCAACGAGGCCGGCGAAGCCGAGGCGATGATCCTGACCAAGACCAATGCGCGCGCCACGGTGCATCGCAAGGGTTACATGGACTACATCGGCGTGCTGTCCTTCGACGCCAACGGCCGCATCACCGGCGAGCAGCGCTTCCTGGGCCTGTTCACCTCCAGCGCCTACAACCGCCGCCCGTGGGAGATCCCGCTGGTGCGCGAGCGCCACGAGCACGTCATGCGCCAGTCCGGCCTGTCGCCCAACAGCCATAGCGGCAAGGCGCTGCGCCATATCCTGGAGACGCTGCCGCGCGAGGAACTGTTCCAGTCGCGCCAGGACGAGCTGGCGCGCACCGCGATGGGCATCCTGGGCCTGCAGGAGCGCGTGCGCAGCAAGCTGTTCCTGCGCCGCGATCGCTACGGGCGTTTCTGGTCGGCGCTGGTGTACGTGCCGCGCGACCGCTTCAACACCCAGTTGCGCCTGCGCATCGAGACGCTGATGAAGGAGGCCCTGCACGGCGACGCGGTCGACACCACCGTGCAGCTGGGCGAATCGCCGCTGGCGCAGCTGCACCTGACCGTGCGCCCGCGCCCGGGCGAGGAAGTCAGCGTCGATGCGGCCGAGCTGGAGTCGCGCCTGTCGCATCTGCTGCGCAACTGGCAGGACGACCTGCGCGAGACGCTGATCCAGCGCCACGGCGAGGCGCGCGGGCTGGCGCTGGCGTCCAGCTTCGGCCGGGCGCTGCCGCAGTACTACATCGAGAACGTCTCCACCGAACTGGCCGCCGACGACGTCGAGCGCCTGGCCCAGCTCAAGGACGCCGACGATCTGCGCCTGAGCCTGTACCGCTCGCCGCGACACCGTGCCGGCGAGGGCGCGCTGCGCCTGAATCTCTATCACCTGGGCATCGACATCCCGCTGTCCGACGCGCTGCCGCTGATGGAGAACATGGGCCTGCGCGTGATCTCCGAGCATCCCTTCCGCCTCGATCTGGACGGGCGTGTGGCCTACATCCAGGAGTTCGAGGTCGAGCCGGCCGGCGGCGACATCGACGTGGCCGCGCGCGCGGAGGATTTCGACGAGGCCTTCGCCCGCGTCTGGCGCGGCGATGCCGAGAACGACCGCTTCAACCGTCTGGTGCTGCGCGCCGGCCTGAGCTGGCGCCAGGTCGCGGTGCTGCGCGGCTACACCAAGTACCTGCTGCAGACCGGCGTGCCCTTCACCCAGGCCTCGGTCGAGGACACGCTGGGCCGCTACCCGCTGCTGGCCGCGCTGCTGGTGCGGCTGTTCGAGGTGCGCTTCGACCCGACGCTAGACGGCAAGGCCAAGGCGCGCGACAGCAAGCGTGCGCAAGAAGCGGCGCAGGCGCTGCTGGCCCTGGCCGACACCGCCGACGAGGACACGCACAAGGCGCTGCACGCCCTCGCACAGGCGGCCACCCAGTCGCGCGACGCGCAGACCGAGGCCGTGCATGCGGCCATGCTCAAGCTGCTCGACGGCGTCTCCAGCCTGGACGACGACCGCATCCTGCGCAGCCTGATGGGCACCATCGAGGCCACGCTGCGCACCAGCTACTACCAGTTCGACAAGGACGGCGCACCGGCGCACACGATCAGCTTCAAGTTCGATTCGGCCAAGGTGCCCGACCTGCCCAAGCCGCGCCCGTACCGCGAGATCTTCGTCTGCGGCCCGCGCGTGGAAGGCGTGCACCTGCGCTTCGGCGCGGTGGCGCGCGGCGGCCTGCGCTGGTCCGACCGCCGCGACGACTTCCGCACCGAGGTGCTGGGCCTGGTCAAGGCGCAGATGGTGAAGAACACGGTGATCGTGCCGGTCGGCGCCAAGGGCGGCTTCTACGTCAAGCAGTCGCCGGCCAGCGGCGAGCGCGACGCGGTCATGGCCGAGGGCATCGCCTGCTACAAGATGTTCATCCAGGGCCTGCTGGACATCACCGACAACATCGTCGGCGGCAAGATCGTGCCGCCGGTGGACGTGGTGCGCCACGACGCCGACGACCCGTACCTGGTGGTCGCCGCCGACAAGGGCACGGCCACCTTCTCCGATATCGCCAACGGCCTGGCCATCGACCACGGCTTCTGGCTGGGCGATGCCTTCGCCTCGGGCGGCTCGGTGGGCTACGACCACAAGGGCATGGGCATCACCGCCAAGGGCGCGTGGGAGTCGGTCAAGCGCCACTTCCGCGCCCTGGGCCGCGACTGCCAGACCCAGGACTTCACCGTGGTCGGCATCGGCGACATGTCCGGCGACGTGTTCGGCAACGGCATGCTGCTGTCCGAACACATCCGCCTGGTGGCCGCCTTCGATCACCGCCACATCTTCCTGGACCCCAACCCCGATGCGGCCAGGTCCTTCGCCGAGCGCGCGCGCATGTTCAAGCTGCCGCGCTCGTCCTGGGCCGACTACGACACCAAGCTGATCTCGGCCGGCGGCGGCGTGTTCCCGCGCACGCTCAAGACCATCCCGCTGAGCCCGCAGGTCAAGCAGGCGCTGGGGTTGGACGCGGGCATCGCCGCGCTGTCGCCGACCGAACTGCTCAGCGCCATCCTCAAGGCGCCGGTGGACCTGCTGTGGAACGGCGGCATCGGCACCTACGTCAAGTCCGCGCAGGAGAGCAATGCCGATGTCGGCGACCGCGCCAACAACGCGCTGCGCGTCAACGGCGGCCAGCTGCGCTGCAAGGTGGTGGGCGAGGGCGGCAACCTGGGCCTGACCCAGCTGGGCCGCATCGAGGCGGCGCAGAACGGCGTGCTGCTCAACACCGACTTCATCGACAACTCCGCCGGCGTGGACACCTCCGACCACGAGGTCAACATCAAGATCCTGCTCGACGGCGTGGTGCGGCAGAAGAAGCTCACCGAAGCGGCGCGCAACGCCCTGCTGGCCAGCATGACCGACGAGGTGGGCCAGCTGGTGCTGACCGACAACTACCGCCAGAACCAGGCGCTGAGCCTGATGGAGCGCATGAGCGTCTCGCGCCTGGGCTCCAAGCAGCATTTCGTACAGGTGCTGGAGGCGCGCGGCCTGCTGGACCGGCAGATCGAATACCTGCCCAGCGACGCCGAGTTCGCCGACCGCAAGGCGCGTGGGCTGGGCCTGACCCGGCCGGAGCTATCGGTGCTGCTGTCCTATTCCAAGCTGGTGGCCTTCGCCGAGCTGCTGCACACCGACATCCCCGAGGATCCGTACCTGTCCAAGGAGCTGCAGCGCTACTTCCCGCAGCCGCTGCAGAAGAAGTACGCCGCGCAGATGGAGCAGCACCGCCTCAAGCGCGAGATCATCGCCACCGCGGTGACCAACTCGACCATCAACCGCATGGGCGCCACCTTCCTGCTGCGCATGCAGGAGGACACCGGCCGCGACATCGGCGAGGTCGCCAAGGCCTACACCATCACCCGCGAGACACTGGACGCGCGGGCGCTGTGGGCGCAGATCGATGCCCTGGACGGCAAGGTGGCCGAGGCGGTGCAGATCGACGCCCTGCAGGTGATCTGGAAGCTGCAGCGCAGCTTCACCCGCTGGCTGCTGACCCGCAGCGGGCCGATTCCGGCCATCGCCACGGCGGTGGAGCGCTACCACGCCGGCTTCAACGACATCCGCGCGGCCGACGGCGTGCTGCCCGATTCGCTGCGCCCGGCCTACGAGGCCGCGCTGGCCGACTGGAAGGCCAAGGGCGTGCCCGATGCGCTGGCCGGCCAGCTGGCGGCCCTGCCGTACCTGGAGCCTTCGGCGGACATCATCGAACTGGCGCGTGCGCACAAGCTCTCGGCCGTCGCGGTGTCCAAGGTGTACTACCGCCTGGGCGACGCGCTGCACCTGCCGTGGCTGTTCGCGCAGATCGACGCGCTGCAGGTCGACGGCCGCTGGCATGCGGTGGCCCGTGGCGTGCTGCGCGACGAGCTCTCCGCCCACCTGCGCGCGATGACCGCGCAGGTGCTGGCCCTGCCCGGCGACAGCGCCGAGGCCAAGGTCGGGCGCTGGATGCAGCGCGACGATCCCACGCTGCGCTTCACCCGCTCCATGCTCGACGACATCGCCGCCCAGCGCACGCTGGACTACCCGACCGCCTCGGTCGCGGTGCAGCGCCTGTCGCAGCTGACCTGATCCAGGTGGTCTGAGAAAGGCACGCGGGGCCGGGTGGCGACACCTGGCCCCGCTTGTTTTTGCGTCGGTTGAAGACGCAACACGCGCCGCGGGCGGGCGCCGGGTATCCTTCACCGCATGACCGCGCCGCGCCTTGCCTTCCTCGCCAGCCATACCGAAGCCGCACAGCAGGCCCTGGCCGAACTGAGCCAGCGCTACGGCCAGCATGCCCCCGACCAGGCCGACATCCTGGTGCCCCTGGGCGGCGACGGCTTCATGCTGCAGACCCTCCACCGCCACGGCCTGCTCGGCAAGCCGGTGTTCGGCATGAAGCTGGGCACGGTCGGCTTCCTGATGAACCACCACCGCGACGACGATCTGCCCGCGCGCATCGCCGCGGCCGAGCCGACCAAGCTGCGCCCGCTGGAGATGCGCGCGCAGACCGAATCGGGCATCGAGGTGACCTCGCTGGCCTACAACGAGGTCTCGCTGCTGCGCCAGACCCGCCAGGCCGCGCAGCTGCGCGTGGATCTCAACGGCCAGACCCGCATCGAGGAGATGACCGGCGACGGCGTGCTGGTGGCCACGCCGGCCGGCAGCACGGCCTACAACTATTCCGCCCACGGCCCGATCCTGCCGCTTGGCAGCCACACCATCGCCCTGACCCCGATCGCGCCCTACCGCCCGCGGCGCTGGCGCGGGGCCATCCTCAAGGCCGACACCGAGGTGCGCATCCAGGTGCTGGACCCGTACAAGCGCCCGGTCAGCGCCACCGCCGATTCGCACGAGTTCCGCAACGTCACCGAAGTGACCATCCACGAATCGCGCACGCACACCGTGACCCTGCTGTTCGACCCGGAGCACAACCTGGAAGAGCGGATCCTGAGCGAACAGTTTCTGGTTTGAGGCGGGGGCCAGCGGCAAGGGCCCAGAGGCCAGAGCCCGCAAAAGCACCGCGACCGTTGGCAACTCGACCATTCGCAGCTACCAACCAAATCCTCCTGATCCCGAATCCCGAATCCCGAATCCCGAATCCCTGCTAGATGCCCGACAACAGCCCCCGCCTGCTCACCGTCGCCGTCACCTCGCGCGCCCTGTTCGACCTGGAGGAGAGCCACGCCCTGTGGCAGGCCGAAGGGCTGGACGCGTACGCCGCCTACCAGCGGGCGCACGAAGACGACGTGCTCGGGCCGGGCGTGGCCTTTACCGTGGTGCGCAAGCTGCTGGCGCTCAACCAGGGCGCGCCGGCCGATACGCCGCGCGTCGAGGTGATCCTGCTGTCGCGCAACTCGGCCGACACGGGCCTGCGCATCTTCAACTCGATCCAGCACTATGGCCTGGACATCGTGCGGGCCACCTTTACCGCCGGCGAGCCGACCTGGCCCTACATCAAGCCGTTCGGCACCGATCTGTTCCTCTCGGCCAACCCCGACTCGGTGCGCAGCGCGCTCAGCCACGGCATCGCCGCGGCCACCATCCTGCCCAAGCCGCCGGGCGAACGCGCCGAGGAGGCCGCCGCGGCGGCGGGCGAGTTGCCGGCGGGACGGCTGTCCAACCAGCTGCGCATCGCCTTCGACGGCGATGCGGTGATCTTCGGCGACGAGAGCGAACGCATCTCGCGCGAGCAGGGCGTGGAAGCCTTCGGCCGCCACGAGCAGGAGAAGGCGCGCGAACTGCTCTCCGGCGGCCCATTCCGCGGCTTCCTCGCCGCGCTGCATCAGCTGCAGGCCGCCTTCCCGCCCGGCGAGCACGCGCCGATCCGCACGGCCCTGGTCACCGCACGCTCCGCGCCGGCGCATGAGCGCGTGATCCGCACCCTGCGCGAGTGGGGCGTACGCCTGGACGAGGCGCTGTTCCTGGGCGGCCGGCACAAGGGCCCGTTCCTGGCCGCCTTCGGCGCCGACATCTTCTTCGACGACTCGCAACACAACATCGACAGCGCCCATCCGCACACCGCGGCGGGGCATGTGCCGCATGGGGTGGCGAACGAGAAGTGAGTGGAGAGGAGTGAGGAGGGAGTAGAAGCCGTGTTGGTGCTTTCGCTCTGCTCACTCCTCACTGCTCTTCGCTTACTCCTCGCCTCAAAGCGGCAACCTGATATCCGTCAGCTTCCACACCAGGCCCTGGCGCTCGAACACGAAGGTGATCGGGGCGCCGCTGTCGGTGTGGGTGGTGGCGGTGAAACGCGAGAGCGACGCGTAGTGGTGCTCGGCACCCTTGAGCGGTTCGGCCGGCGCGGGCGGGCCGTAGGTATCGCCGTTGACGGTGTCGTCGAGGGCGCGCTTCCAGACCGAACGTCCCTGCAGGAGCGCGGCGATGCCGGTCGGGGTGACCATGGCATCGACGCCGACGCCTGCCGCGCCGCCGGCCAGCGAGAGCGCCAGCGCGCCGAGAAAGCTGGACTGCGCGTCCACGCCGGCGGCGCGGACCATGCGGTCCTGCAGCTGCCCGCGCAGATTGAGGCGCAGGGTGGGAAAGTCGACGTAGCGGTCCAGCTTGCCGGTGTCCTGCTCGGCCAGTGCGTCGCGGATGCCGTGGATGGCGATGTACGGCCCGGCCGCGACGAAGCCGGCCAGCAGCAACAAGGCCAGCGAGGGCACAACCAGCATCCACTTTCGCATCGCGTTACCCGGCGCTTGGAGTGAGTTGAAGAATACAGAGCGCGGCAGGTAGGGCCGTCAAGGCACGTTGCGCGAAGGTCCTTAGGTCAGGCTTGTGATCGAGGGCGGCCGATGAAACCATGGGCCGGTTCCATGCGAACCCGGGGATCTGCATGTCGAAGATGGGGTGGGGACTGGTGCTGGCCTTGGCCTGCACCGGTGCGGCGACGGCGGCGGTGCCGGGTGGTCAACGGATCGAGGTCGTCGACCGCGATGTCGCACTGTTCTGGCAGGCCTACGATCAGGTCAAGGATCTTCCGGACCGGGCGCAGCAGATCCAGGTGCTGCAGACGACCTATCTGGATCGCGGCAGCCCGGGGCTGGCGGCCTTCGCGCTCGCCAAGGACTACGACGCGGCGACCTATGTCGATGCGATCCGCGCCTATCCGCGCTATTGGGACTCGGTGCGGCCTCGCACCGCCTTGGCCGGGGCGGCAATGGACAAGGTGCAGCACCACCTGCGGCGCTTCGCGCAGCTGTATCCGGCGCTGAAGCCGGCCGGCATCTACTTCGAGGTCGGCGCGCTGCGCTCTGCCGGCACCACGCAGGAGGACAAGGTCCTGATCGGCGTGGAGATGGCCACCGGCGATGAGCGCGTGGATCTGTCGCAGATGCCCGAACGCCTGCAGCGCTTCTTTCGCGGCTACTTCGCCAGCCGGCCGCTGGAGAACCTGGACCTGCTGGTGATCCACGAGACCGTGCACACGCAGCAGCGCGGCGCACGCGCCAGCCTGCTGGCCCAGGTGGTCTATGAGGGCGTCGCGGACTTCGTGGCCGAACAGGTGACCGGCCGCCTGCCGGACCTGCCTTACGTCGCCTACGGACCTGCGCATGACGCCGCGATTCGCACGGCCTTCCGCAAGGACATGGGCGGCAACGACTACAGCGCCTGGCTCTACAACAACACCGACAACGGCTTCGGCACCCGCGACCTGGGCTATTACGTCGGCTATGCCATCTGCCAAGCGAACTATCGCCGCAGCGCGGACAAGGCCAAGGCGCTGGCCGAGATGATCGAGCTCGATTATGCCGACGCCGCGGCCGTCCAGCGTTTCGTCGATGCCTCGGGCTACTTAGCGCAGGATTCCTAACGCGTCGGGACTTTCAGAACTCCAGGTCCAGCGCCGCGCACAGATAGTCCATGAACGGACCCAGCGCGGCCAGATCCGCGGCCAGGGTCTGGCGCAGCCGCGGCCCGGTCAGCGTCGCATCGTCCAGCGAGCGCCAGAACACGAAGTTCTTGTGCTTGAGATCTTCGATGAACTCGAACTCGGCCGGGAACCCGCGCGGCGCACGGCTGAGCATCTCCGATGCCTCGAACTCGAAGCGCTTGCGGAAGGCCGGCGCATGCGCGGCGGCCTTCCAGGTCATCGGGTTGTCGAAGATGAACTGCCGCAGCTTGCGCAAGGTGTCGGGCTCCGGATGCCACAGGCCGGCGCCGACGAAGCTCTCGCCCGGCTGCAGGTGCACATAGAACGAGGGCGCGGGCACCTGCTTGCGGCGCTCGTGGTACAGCCGCGCGCCCTGCCAGAGCTTGTAGGGCGACTTGTCGTTGGAGAAGCGCGCGTCGCGATAGATGCGGAACAGCGAACCGCCGACCGTCTTGGGGTCGGAGCGGAACTTGTCGCTGACCGCGGCCAGATCCGGCTGCAGGTCGGTCAGCAGGCGCAGGAACGGCTGGCGGACATGGTCCTCGTACTGCTGCTTGTGCGCGGCGAACCAGGTCTTGTCGTTGTGGCGTGCCAGCGCCTTGAGGAACTTGAAGCTGGCGTCGGAGAAATAGGGGCTCATGCAGCGAACGGGTCTCGGATCAGGCCGGCAGCGTGGCGGCCGGGCGGCTAAGGCGGCGTGCAGAGGTTACAGCCCGATCTGCAGTTCACGCCCCCAGACCTCCAGGCGGTCCAGTAGCACCTGCTTGGCGCCGTCGGTGGTGGGCTCGGCGCGCAGCTGCGCGATCTGGGCGAGATAGTCGTGCAGGCTCTGCTCGGCCAGCACGGTGCCCGGCGCCAGGCGGGCGCGGCGGTAGTCGTCCCAGCGTGCGCGTTCGGCGGCGTCGAGCGTGTCGGACCAGTTGCGTGCGCGATAGCGGAACAGCAGCTCCTGCAGCCGCCCATCCTTGAAGCCGAAGTCGCGCGTGCCCAGCTGCGCCGGCGGGGTGCCGCGCACCTCGGCCAGCTTGCGCCGCTCGCCCTCGGCCAGGAAGCCGTGGTACAGCGAGGCATCGGCGTCCGGGGTCTCCTGCGCGCGCTCGCTGGCGAACACCTGACGCACTTTCTCGGCCACCGCGGGCGCATGCGCGCGCAGCAGGTCGGCCTGGGCCTGCACGGCCTCGGGGACGATGCCCAGGCGCGCGAAGTCGTCCGCGCGCAGGTAGTGCCAGGGCACCAGGGCCGGGCAGCGGTTGAGGTGCACTTCCTTGAGCGGCACGCGGCGCACGTCCTCGGGCAGGTCGCCGCGCGGGGTATAGAGCCGGTCGGCGATGTCCTGCGCATCCAGGTCCAGCAGCGCCTGGGCATCGCCGTCCAGGTCGAGCACGATGATGCGGCTGTCGATGCGCGGATGGCGCGCCACCGGCAGCACCGGCGCGGCGCACAGGCGCTGGGCCGGATAGCGCTGCGAGACGTGCAGCAGCGGCGTCATCCCGACGGTATCCATCAGGCCGGCGGCGAAGCGCTTGTTGCGCAGCTGCAGCGCGTAGTCCCACAGGCGCGGCTGCGCGCGGCGCATGGCGCGGGCGATGCCGAGCGTGGCGCGTACGTCGGACATGGCCTCGTGCGCCTCGCCGACGCGCACGTCGTTGGCCAGGGCCAGGTGTTCGAGCTTGAACGAGGTGCCCTTGCCGTCCTCGCGCTGAGGCCATTGCACGCCCTCCGGGCGCAGCGCATGGAACAGCCGCGCCACGTCCAGCAGGTCCCAGCGGCAGTTGCCGCCACGCCACTCGCGCTCGTAGGGATCGAAGAAGTTGCGGAACAGCCCGTGGCGCACGAACTCGTCGTCGAAGCGCAGCGTGTTCCAGCCCAGCGTGCAGGTCTCCGGCCGCGCCATCTCCTCGAAGATGCGCGCCATCGCCTCGCACTCGCGCACCCCGTCGGCCAGCGCCTGCTGCGGGGTGATGCCGGTGATCAGCGTGGCGATGGGTGAGGGCAGCAGGTCGTCGGCCGGCTGCACGTAGAAGGTGACCGGGTCCTCGATCGGGTTCAGCGCCGCGTCGGTGCGCTGGGCGGCGAACTGGGCGATGCGCGTGCGGCGCGGGTCCTGACCGAAGGTCTCCAGGTCGTAGAAGAAGAAACTCTCAGCCATTGCGGATACGGCACGACGAACGGCCGCACAGTATGCCGCCGGCACACACCGGCGGCCGAGTGCCGCGCTTAGAGGCTGAGATCGAACCTCAGTCCCGCGACCCAGGCATTGGGCAGGTCCTGCAGGCGGCCCGGCGCGTTGAACTGGTCCGGATGCATCACGTAGTGCAGGCTGGGCGCGATGCGCAGGTGCGGGTTGATCGCAAAGCCGTAGCTCAGTTCCATCATCGTCTGGCCGCTTTGCGGGGTGCCGACGCCGCCGGCCGCGGCGCGGGCCAGGCGCAGGTTCTCCAGCGCCGCATCGCTGTACTGCTGGCGGGTGACCACCAGCGCGACATCGTCGTGCGGGCGGCTGGCGAAGGTGCCCTTGTGCACCAGGCCGGCCTGGGCGAACCAGTCTTCGATCAGCTGGCCCGAGGTGCCCTTGAGCACGGCGCCGAACAGGGTCAGCCCGTGCGTGGCGTCCGGCCCGCTGACCTGCTGCTCGAAGCGCGCGTACACGCCGGAGCGGCCATGCCGGCTGGCGTAGTCCTGGCCGCTCAGCACCGCCGGCGTGCCGGCCGCGTCGTACAGCGGATCGCGGTAGGGGGCGTTGTCCTGCCAGCCGCCCAGCTCGTACATCGCCTTGTGGCGCGCGTCGGCCGAGCTCTGCCAGCCCACCGCGTAAGGCACGATCCAGCCGGTCGCCTCGCGCGTGCTCCAGCGCAGACCGTGCTCACCGTCCTTGGCCTGGCTGGGGTCCACCTGGTAGGCGCCGACGTGCACGTAGACCTGCGGCGTCACCCAGGCCTTGGCGTCGGCCATCCAGCTGGAGACCGGCCACCAGGTGAAGCTGCTGGTGCGGAACACATAGGTCGGATTGCCGCAGGCCGAGTTGCCCTGGAAGTACTGGCACAGGTCCGAGCCCAGGAAGTGGATATTGGCCACGCTGCGACCGGCCTCGAGCACCAGGCGGTCGTCGAGCAGCTTCTGTTCCAGCGTCAGGTTGGCCAGGCGCGTGCCCTGGCCGCCGTAGATCTCCTGCACCGAAGTGCTGTTGCCCAGGCTGCTGTTGACCAGGTTGGTGCCATGCCGATTGATGACATAGGCCTTGAGCGTGGCGCCGGACCAGCCGAAGGCCTTGTCCAGATCGACGTCCACGCCAGCCATGGCCTGGCCCGCGTAGGCGCTGCCCGAACCCTCGCCGCCGCCGAGCATCGCGGCCGCCTCGCCGGTGTAGGACAGTTTGGGCGTCACCGCCTCCTGGGCATGGGCCAGGGGAGCAAGAGCCAGGGTGAGCGCGGCCGGCAGCACGCGATGGAGGAGGGTGGACATGCGTCGGGTTCCTGAGCAGGAGAACGGCGTGGGTGAGGACGCGCGGCTGCGGCGCCGCGCGAGGCAGTCGAAGCGAAGCGGGTCGGCGCGGGCGGGTCAGCTCTTGGCCACGACCGGCTTCTTGAACAGGCGCAGGGCCACGGCCGTGACGACCACGCCCACGACCAGGGCCAGCAGATAGGTGCCCAGGTGGGTCACCGCGTTCGGGATCGGCAGGACGAACACGCCGCCATGCGGCACCTTCAGCTCGGCGCCGGCCGCCATCGAGATCGCGCCGGCCACGGCCGAGCCGAGCACCAGGGCGGGGATGGTGCGCAGCGGATCGCGCGCGGCGTAGGGGATGGCGCCCTCGGTGACGAAGGCCAGGCCGAGCACGCCGGCCGCACCGGCGGTGCCGCGCTCCTCGGCGGTGAAGCGATTGCGGAACAGCCAGGTCGCCAGCGCGATGCCCAGCGGCGGGGTCATGCCGCCGATCATGGTCGCGGCCATCGGCGTATAGACCTGGCTGGAGATCAGCGCGGTCGAGAACGCGTAGGAGGCCTTGTTGACCGGTCCGCCCATGTCCACCGCCATCATCCCGCCCAGCAGCAGGCCCAGCAGGATGGCGCTGGTGCCCTGCATGCTGCGCAGCCATTCGGTCAGCCAGGTCAGCAGGTGCGCCACCGGCGTGCCGATCACGTACATCATCAGCAGGCCGACCAGCAGCGTGCCCAGCACCGGCAGGATCAGGACCGGCTTGAGGCCTTGCAGGCTGCGCGGCAGGCGCAGCACGCGGTTGATCCAGGCCACGCCGTAGCCGGCGACGAAGCCGGCCAGGATGCCGCCGATGAAGCCGGCGCCCATGTTCGCCGCAACCACGCCGCCGATCATGCCCGGCGCGATGCCCGGCCGGTCGGCGATGGAGTAGGCGATATAGCCGGCCAGCGCCGGCACCATCAGCAGGAAGCCGCCCTTGGCGCCGATCTGCAGCAGGCTCCAGGCCAGCGTGCCGCGATTGGCGTCGTCGCCGGCGTAGATGCCGCCGATGGCGAAGGCCAGCGCGATCAGCAGGCCGCCGGCGGTGACGAAGGGCAGCATGAACGACACGCCCGTCATCAGGTGCTTGTACGGACCGGCGCTCTTGGTCTTCTCGCTCGGCGCGGCCTGCTCGGCGCTGCCGGCCTGCACGCTGGCCTCGGCCAGCGCCTTGCGGATCAGTGCCTGGCCATCGTTGATGGCCGGCTTGGTGCCGCTCTTGAACACGCGCTTGCCGCCGAAGCGCGACAGCTCCACCTCGCGGTCGGCGGCGATCAGGACCACGTCGGCCTGGGCGATCTCCTCCGCGGTGAGCGTGTCCTGCGCGCCGACCGAGCCCTGGGTCTCCACGCGCAGGGGGTAGCCCAGCGCCGCGGCGGCCTGCTGCAGGCCCTCGGCGGCCATGAAGGTGTGCGCGATGCCGGTCGGGCAGGAGGTGATGGCGACGATGTGCTTGCTGGCCTGCGCGGCCGGCGCGGCGGCGGCTGCGCCGACCCAGCCGGCCAGCACGCCTTCGGGGTCGTCCAGCACCGCATCCAGGCCGACCTCGGTGATCGCGGCCTGGCCGAAGCGCGCGCGCTCGGCATCGCCGTCGCCGACCAGCAGCACGGCGCTGGCGCCGGCGCACGGCCCGGGCGGCAGCGCCCCGGTGATGCCCTGGTCGCTGCGGATCTCCACGGCCGGCTCCAGGCCGCGCTGACGCGCCGCCCGGCGCAGCGCCTCGGCGGCGAGGACCGCCTCGGTGCTGCGCGCGCCGGCAGCGATGACCACGATGGAAGCTTGCATGGGAGAACTCCTGGGACTCTGGGATGTGCCGGGCCGCGAAGGGTCAGGCCACGCGTTCGATCCGGACCTCGTCGGCCCAGGCGCGGACCTGGGCCGGATCGAGCCGGCGGGCATCGCCGCTGTGCAGGCGGCTCATGGAAAAGGCGGTGGCCCGCTGCGCGCAGCCGGCCAAGTCGAAGGACGGCTCCAGCAGCGACGCGGCGATGCCGGCCACCATCGCGTCGCCCGCGCCGACGGTGCTGCCATCGGCCAGGCGCGGCGGCCGGGCGAGCAGGGCGCCGCTACGATCGAGGAACAGGGCGCCGTCGCTGCCCATGGAGATGGCGACCAGCGACACCCCGCGCGCCAGCAGGGCGTGGCCGGCTTCCAGCACCGCGTCGCGATCGTCCAGGGACTGGCCGGTCCAGGCTTCCAGCTCGTGGCGGTTGGGCTTGACCGCGAACGGCACCGATTCGCCGTCCAGCGCGGCCACCAGCGCCGGGCCGCTGCTGTCCAGCAGCACGCGCGCACCGGCAGCCTGCACCTGGGCCTGCAACTGCGCCCAGGCGGTGGAGGGCAGGCCGGCCGGCAGGCTGCCGGACAGGACCACCGGCATCTGCGGCGTCAGCAGCGCCGCCAGGCGCTGGGCGACGGCGTTCAGGGCGCCGGCGTCCAGGCACAGGCCGGGCAGGTTGATGTCGGTGGTGCGGCCGTCGCGTTCGACCAGCTTGATGTTGGTGCGGGTCAGCCCCGGCACGCGCAGGCAGGCATCGGCGATGCCACGCAGCTCGAACAGACCGCGGAACACCGCCTCGTTGTCCACCCCGATCACGCCCAGCGCCGTGGTCGGCACGCCCCAGTCGGCCAGGCAGGCGGCCACATTGATGCCCTTGCCGCCGGCGTCGTCCCGGCTGCGCCCGGCGCGGTGCACGTGGCCCGGCTCCAGCGTATCCAGACGCACGGTCTGGTCGATCGCCGGATTCAGGGTGACCGTCAGCACGCGTGGGCTCATGCGCCGGCTCCCTCGAGCGCGCGGACCTGGGTGGCATCGGCGCAGGCCAGTGCCTGCCGCGCCAGCGCCTGCAGATCGGCCAGCGCCGCGGCGCGCAGGCGCGCCTTGACCGCCGGGATGTCGTTGGGCGTCATCGACAGCTCGTCCACGCCCAGGCCGGCCAGCAGGCAGGCGCCGAACGGATCGCCAGCCAGGCCGCCGCACACGCCGACCCAGCGCCCGTGCGCGCGGGCGCCTTCGACCGTGCTGTAAATGGCGCGCAGCACGGCCGGATGCAGGCTGTCGGCCTCGGCCGCCAGCTCGGGGTTCTGGCGGTCGATCGCCAGCACGTACTGGGTCAGGTCGTTGGTGCCGATGGAGAAGAAGTCGGCGTGCTGGGCCAGCAGGTCGGCCTGGGCGGCCGCGGCGGGCACCTCGATCATGATGCCGATGGGCACCTGCGGGGCGTCCAGCTCGGCGCGCAGCCGCTCGCAGATGCCGCGCAGGGCGACCAGCTCGGGCACCGAGGTGATCATCGGGAACATGATCGACAGGCGCGCGCCTTGGGCGGCGGCGCGGTACAGCGCACGCAGCTGCGGTTCGAGCAGGTCGGGACGGCGCAGCAGCAGCCGCGCGCCGCGCACGCCCAGGAACGGATTCTCCTCGTGCGGCAGCTCCAGGTGCGCCACCTGCTTGTCGCCGCCGATGTCCAGGGCGCGCACGATCAGCGCGCGCCCGTCCAGCGCGGCGGCCATGGCCACATAGGTCTGGAACTGCTCTTCCTCGTCCGGCGTGCTGCTGCGCTCCAGGAACAGGAACTCGGTGCGCATCAGGCCCACGCCCTCGGCGCCTTGCTCCAGCGCCAGCGGCACCTGGTCGGGCAGGTTGACGTTGGCGCCGATGTCGATGCGATGGCCGTCGATGGTCTGCGCCGGCTGCGCCCGCTGCTGGGCCTCGCGTTCGCGCACCTGGCGCTGCTCGTCGATCCAGGCGCGCGCGGCGGCCAAGTCGTTGGCCGAGGGCGACAGGTACAGGCGCCCGCTGTTGCCGTCGAGGATGGCCTCGGTGCCCGGCGCCACGGCCAGCAGGTCGGCGCCGCCGGCCACCAGCGCCGGCACGCCGAGCGTGCGCGAGAGGATGGCGGTATGCGAGGTCGGGCCGCCCTGCGCGGTGGCCAGGCCGAGCACGCGCTGCGGATCCAGGTTGGCCGTGTCCGACGGCGACAGGTCGGCCGCCAGCAGGATGCAGGGATGGTCGGGCAGGTCGGCCAGGCCGCCTCCGGCGGCGCTGGGATCGAGCTGGGCCAGCACCCGCCGGCCGACGTCGCGCAGGTCCGCGGCGCGTCCTGCCAGCACCGGGTTGCCCAGCGCCGCCAGGCCCGAGGCGGTCTGCTCGATGGCCTGATGCCAGGACCAGGCCACGCCATGGCCTTCGACCATCAGCTGGCAGGCGCGGGTGATCAGATCGGTGTCGTCCAGCAGCGCGCCCTGGGCCTTGAAGATCGCCGCGTCCGCCGCGCCCAGCCGGCGCTGGGTGTCGTCCTCCAGCGCCCGCAGCTGCTGGCGGGTGCGGCTGAGGGCTTGATGCAGCTGCGCGCCGCCTTCGCCCAGCGGCGTGGGGCGGTCGGCCACCTCGGTCTGCGCGCCGGCCAGCACATGCACCGGCGCGATCGCCAGGCCCGGGCTGGCGCCGATGCCGACGATGGCCGCCTGCGCCTCGGGCGGGGTCCAGCCGTTTACCGGCGCGGCGCGGCGCTGGGCGGCGCGCTCGGCATCGGCCTTCTCCTGCTGGATCAGCCCGTCCATCGCCTTGCGCAGGGCGGCCAGGGCGGGTTCGGCGTCCTGACCCTCGGCCGAGACCACGATCGCATCGCCCTGGTGCAGGCCCAGCTGCAGCAGCGCCACCAGGCTCTTGGCGTCGGCCGCCTGGTCGCCGGCGCGGACCTGCAGGCGCGCCACGAAGCGGCGCGCGGCCTCGGCCCAGCGCGTGGCGGGACGCGCGTGCAGCCCGTTGGGGTAAGCGATGGTCCAGTCGAAGCGATGCTCCAGGTCGCTGACCGGCGCGGCCGGCTGGCTGGCCGTCTCGCCCGAGAGCGCGGCGACGATCTGGCCCGCATCGGTGGTGGTGAACAGGCGCTGCAGCGTCGCCTCGTCCTGGATCAGGCGGGTCAGCCGGCGCAGCAAGGTGATGTGCGTGTCGGACTGGGCGGCGATGCCGACCACCAGATGGGTGATCTGGCCCGGATTCCATTCCACGCCCTGCGGCAGCTGCAGCACGGCGATGCCGTCGCGGCGCACCAGGTGACGGTCCTCGCCCAGGCCGTGGGGAATGGCCACGCCGTGCCCGAGGAAGGTGTTCGCCAGCTCCTCGCGGCGGGACATGCTGGCCTGGTAGCCCTCGGCCACGCAGCCGCCCGCGGTGAGCAGCTGGGCGACCTGGGCGATGGCATCGGCCTTGTCGCGGGCCTGGGCATTGAGGCGAACGAGTTCCAGCGCGACCGGCGCGGGGGAGGGTTGTGGCGACACGAGGAACTCCAAGCAGATCTCTTGGGACGCAATTGGGAACGTTCCCAGCCAAAATTTCAATGTGCACTGCACAAAAGCCAAAAGCCGCGGCCGCGCTACGCTGTGGCCAGGCCACGGCAGCCGTCACCGGCGAGGAAGCGAGGGAAACGATCCCAGTGAGCATCAGCATCAACGACGTGGCCCGGGTGGCGGGCGTGTCCAAGTCCACGGTCTCGCGCGTGATCGGCGGCGGCGCGGTCAGCGCCGAGGTCCGCGCACGGGTGGAGGCGGCCATCGCCCAGACCGGCTACCGGCTCAACCTGCAGGCCCGGCGCCTGCGCTCGCGCCACAGCGGCATCGTCGGGGTGATCGTGGCCGACATCCGCAATCCCTTCTTCACCGCCCTGATCCGCGCGGTGGAGGCGGTGGCCTATCAGCAGGGGCTGCGCGTCATGCTGTGCAACACCGACGAGGATCCATCGCGCGAAGCGCTATACCTGCAGATGATGCAGGAGGAGCGCATCAGCGGCCTGATCTTCGCGCCCACCCGCACCACCGTGGGCCGGCTCGAGCGCATGCAGTGGGACTATCCCACCGTGCTGGTTGACCGTGCGCCGGCCAGCGGACGGCACGACAGCGTGGTGATCGACAACGCCGCGGCCATGACCGAGCTGGTCGGGCATCTGCTGGCGCAGGGCTATCGCCGCATCGGCGGCCTGTTCGGCAGCACCAGCACCACCGCGACCGAGCGCCGGGACGGCTATCTGGCCGCGATGCAGGCCCACGGCCTGGCGCCGGACTACCGCGAGATCGAGCCCACGGCGGAGGCCGCCATCGCCGCGGTCGGCCCGTGGCTGGCGCAGTCGGACCGGCCGCGGGCGCTGGTGACCAGTAACAACCTGCTGCTGATGGGCGCGCTGCGTGCCGCGCGCGCGGCGGCGCTGTCCATCCCGGATCAGCTAGCCCTGGCCGGCTTCGACAACGAGCGCTGGACCGAGCTGGTCGAGCCCGGCATCAGCGTGGTCGAACAGCCGGTCGAGGAGATGGGCCGGGCCGCCATGTCGCTGCTGCTGGAACGGATGAAGTCGCCCGAGCTGCCCGTGCGCCGGCTGGTGATGGCCACGCGCTGCGTGCTGCGCGGTTCGACCGGCGCCGTGCAGCCCTGACGCGACGTGGCGGCTTGGAACCGCTCGGACGTGCGCCATCGGCCATGTGGATGGGGGCTCTAAACCCGCGCGCGCTTTCCCGCATCCAAGCGGCAGTCATCGAAACCCAAAGGTCCGTGGATGCGCCGTTTCAGCTTTGCTTTCGCCCCGAAAGGCCATCGGGTCCGGTTTCGCATGCCGCCCTTCATGGCAGCGCTCCTGGTGCTGCTGGCCAGCCTCTCGGGACAGGCCCTGGCACAGGTCCGACCCGCCGAGCTGAAGCAGTTGGTCGACAGCTACGCCACGAACCGGGGCTTCAATGGCGTGGTGCTTGTCGCCCAGCACGGACGTGTCGTGTACCGGGCCGCCTACGGGCTGGCTAACCGCGAATGGCAGGTGCCGAACGCGGCCGACGCGGTGTTCCGGATCGGCTCCTTGAGCAAGCCGATCACCGCCATCCTGGTCCTGCAACTGGTGCAGGAGCACAAGCTGCGGCTGGACGGAACACTGGGCGAGTATCTGCCCGCGCTCTATGGCGACACGCCCGCAGCCGCGGTCACGGTGGCGCAACTGCTCAACCATACCTCGGGCATCGTCGATGTCCCCAGCAGCTACGACGATCCATGGTGGCAGATCCAGGCACGACAATCGTTCGCGCCGCAAGACTTCGCCAAGGCGTGGATCCCGGGAAAACTGCAGAGCGCGCCGGGCACGGTGTGGCGTTACAACAACTCCGGCTACTTCCTGCTCGGCCTGCTCATCGAGCAGGTGACCGGCGCCAGCTATGAAGCGAACCTGCGAAGTCGGATTCTGGACAAGGCCGGCATGGCGCACAGCGGGCTGTATCACGCCAGCGAGGTCATCCCGCGCCTGGCCGAGGGCTATCAGACCAGGCCCGACCTCAGCCTGGTACGCCCCATGCCGATCGATCCGACGGTCTCGTTCTCGGCTGCCGGTCTGTATGCCACGGTCGACGATCTGTTCCGCCTGGACCGCGCCCTCTATGGAAACGCGCTCCTGGACGAGCGCTGGCGGCAGGCCATGTGGACCGACTACCGCTCGGAGTACGGCTATGGCTGGGGGGTGGAGCAGTGGCACACGCCGTCGGGCGGCACGTACAAGGTGGTGTCGCACACGGGCAGCGTGCCGGGTTACCAGAGTTTCTGGCTTCGCTCCGAACAGGATGAATCGATGGTGGTCATCCTGGACAACTACTGGCAGGGCGATACCGTGGTGACGCTGGGCAAGGACTTGATGGACGTGCTGCACGGCAAGCCGGTGGCGCTGGCCAGGAAGAACCTGGGCGACCTGCTGATTCCCCTGGCCCTGTCGCAGGGCGTGCCGGGCATGCGCAAGGCTTACGAGACGCTGGGCGCGAACGCCAGCCAGTACGACACTTCCGAAAGAGCGCTGAACACGCTGGGCTATCGCCTGCTGAGGATGCAGCGCGTGCCGGAGGCCATCGCGGTCTTCCAGTGGAATGCCAACGCGCATCCGGCATCGGCCAATGTGCATGACAGCCTGGGCGAAGCCTATCGCGCCGACGGACAGCGTGAGCAGGCGATCCGCAGCTACCGGAAGGCCTCGGAGCTCGCACCCGACGATGCCCGCCTGCGCGGCATTCTGAAGGAACTGGGAAGCCAGTGAACCGGCGAGCGGCGTCACCGGCGCCCAGGGTGCTGGCGCCTCAGACGGGCGAGTCAAGCGCTGGCAAGGTCTCCTGGATGCGCCGGTCCAGCAGGGCCCAGTCGATCTGCGACAGGTCCGCATGGCCGGCGGTCGCCTCCCGCAGCAGCTGGCGCTGGAGCTCGCTGCGTTCCAGCGCCACCGCGTAGGGGATGCGCATGAAGGTGACCATCGTGTAGTGCGGCACGAAGCGGTTCGGGTGGCGCTGCTGCAGCGCCTGCTCGAGCTGGCGCTGCAGCATGAAGTCCGCATCGTCCACGCGGTCGCGCATCTCGATGTAGTTCTCCAGGGCCATGGCCTGGATCGCCGCGGCATTGGGCTTGCGCTGGGCCTCGAAGGCCGCATAGGCCTGCGCCAGCGAATCGGCCCGGTCCAGCTGCTCGGCAAGCGCCACGCAGTCCTCGAAGGCGCAGTTCATGCCCTGGCCGTGGAAGGGCACCATCGCGTGCGCCGCATCGCCCAGCAGTACCGCGCGCCCGCCCAGGTGCCAGCGGTCCAGGTAGAGCGTGCCGAGCAGGCCGGGCGGATGCGCCTCCCAGTCGTGGACCAGATCGGGGATCAGGGGCAGGGCGTCGGGGAAGTCGCGTTCGAACAGGGCGCGGGCCTGCGCGCCGCTGGCCACCGTGGCGAAGCTCGTCGGCCCCTCGTTGGGCAGGAACAGGGTGACGGTGAAGGTGCCCTCGTCGTTGGGCAGGGCGATGCACATGTAGTCGCCGCGCGGCCACAGATGCAGCGCGTTGGGCTCGATGCGGAAGCCGCCGTCCTCGGCCGGCGGGATCTCCAGTTCCTTGTAGGAATGCCCCAGGAACTCGGTGCGCGCGCCCAGCGGACAGGCGCGGTCCATCGCCGCGCGCAGCGCCGAGCCGGCGCCGTCGGCGCCGATCAGCGTGTCGAAGCGGATGTCGTGCGGCGAGTCGTCGCGGTCATCGATGAAGCGCGCGTAGCCGGCGGGGAAGTCGACCGTATGCAGGCGCCGGTAGAACTGAATCTTCGCCCCGGCCGCCTCGGCCAGGTCGAGCAGGGCGATGTTGAGGTCGGCGCGGTGGATGGACCAGATCACCTCGCTGTCGTCGCGGCCGTAGCGCTGCAGCTGCGGCGCTTCGCCGAGCGCATGCACCATGCGCCCGCGCATCATCACCGCGCGTGCCATCACCGCCTCCTCGGCACCGGCCTGACGCAGGGCGTGGCGGCCGCGTTCGGCCAGGGCCAGGTTGATCGACCGCCCCGACTCGTAGCCCTTGATGCGCGGATCGCCGCGCCGTTCGAACAGGGTCACCTGCCAGCCGCGCTGCGACAGCAGGATCGCCAGCAGGCTGCCGGCCAGGCCGGCGCCGATCAGGGTGATGGGGCGTGCCGAGACGTTCAACGCATGGCGCCCGCTGTGGCGACCGGGCTCATACGCCGCGCCACAGTTCCACTTCCTCGACGAAGCGGTAGACGTCCTTGAAGCTGTTGTACAGCGGCACCGGCGAGATGCGGATCACGTCCGGCTCGCGCCAGTCGCCCAGCACGCCCACCGAGACCAGGTAGTCGAACAGCTCGCGGCCGCGCTCGCGCCCGCCGGCCACGCGCAGCGAGAGCTGGCAGCCGCGGCGCTCGGGCTCGGCCGGGGTGATGATCTCCAGCGTGTCCAGCACGCGCGCCTCGATCAGCTCCTCGAGGAAACCGGTCAGCTGTTCGGACTTGGCGCGCAGCGCCGCCATGCCGCCGGCGCGATCGACCAGCGCCAGCGAGGCCAGCAGCGGGGCCATCGCCAGCACCGGCGGATTGCTCAGCTGCCAGCCTTCCGCGCCCGGCGTCGGCGTGAACTGCGGCGCCATCAGGAAGCGGGTCTGCTTCTCGTGTCCCCACCAGCCGGCGAAGCGCGGCCGGTCGGTGTGCGCATGGCGCGCATGCACGAAGGCGCCGGCCACCGCGCCCGGCCCGGCGTTGAGGTACTTGTAGTGGCACCACACGGCGAAGTCCGCATCCGCATCGTGCAGCGCCAGCGGCAGGTTGCCGACCGCATGGGCCAGGTCGAAGCCGGCCACCGCGCCGGCCGCGTGCGCCAGCCGCGCCACCTCGGCCAGGTCGAAGGCCTGGCCGGTGCGGTACTGGATGCCGGGCCACAGCACCAGCGCCAGGCGATGGCCGTGCGTGGCGATGGCCGCCTCCAGCGCCGCCATCGAGATGGTGCCTTCGGCCTCGTCCGGCTCCAGCTCGATCAGGTCGGTGGCCGGGTCGAAGCCATGGAAGCGGATCTGCGACTCGACCGCATGCCGGTCGGAAGGAAACGCGCCAGCCTCGATCAGGATCGCCGGGCGCTCGCGCGTGGGACGGTAGAAGCTGACCATCATGAAGTGCAGGTTGGCGGTGAGGGTGTTCATCGCCACCACCTCGCTGGGCAGCGCGCCGACCACGCGCGCCAGCGGCTCGCGCACCTGCTCGTGGTAGGTCATCCACTGGCCCTGGCCGCGGAAGTGGCCCTCCACCGCCTCGTGCGCCCACTTGTCCAGCACCTGTTCGACCGCCTTGCGCGCGCCCTTGGGCTGCAGGCCGAGCGAGTTGCCGCAGAAGTACACCTGTTCGGTGTGCTTGTGCCGGGGGATCAGGAATTCCTGGCGGAAGCCGCGCAGCGGATCTGCGGCGTCCAGGGCGATGGCGTGCGTGCGGGCGTCGGACATGGAAGCTTGGGAACTTGAGCGAATCGAGGAAGCACCGGCGTCCGACAGCCTCGGAGCGCGCGGCGAAGCCTCGGAGTCTACCCGGGCGCGCCGCCCGCCGCCGCGACCGGGGCCGCAGAAGACCGGGCATGGCGGCGGCGCAGCAGGTGGGTGACGGTATCGACGCTGTCGGCGATGCGGTCGGCCGCATCGAGCAGGGCGAAGGCGGTCTCCTGCTCGTGCGGCACCGCCTCGGCCAGGCGGCGCTCGTCCGGGCGCAGGGTAGGGATCTCGGAGAACTTGCCGGTCTGGCGCAGATAGCGCACCTGCGCGCCCAGGGCCGCATCCAGCGCTTGGGCGAAGGCGCCAAGCTCAGGCAGATCGGGCAGCGCGGCGCCCTCGCGCAGCTGGGCCTCCAGCGTCAGCGGCGCGCGCATCAGGCGCGTGGCGTTGGCCAGCAGCGATTCGGCCAGCTGCGCTTCGTCGCGGTTGCCGTGGCGGCGCGGCTCGGCGCGCAGCCGGTCGATGGAGGCCTGCACATTGGTGCGCGCCGCGCGCGCGGCCACGCGGGTGTCGTCCAGCACGTCCACGCGCCCGGCCAGCAGCGCGCTCAGATGCCGCTGATCGGCCTCCAGCAGCGTCGCCAGTGCGGTGCGGGTGCGCTTGCCTTCCCAGGTGGGCCACAGCGCATAGGTCAGCATCGCCAGCGCGCTGCCGATCAGCGTGGCGACCACGCGCGCGCTCAGCGCCTCGCCCGGCGCGTAGCCCTCGAAGGACAGCAGCATCACCAGCATGCCGGTCAGCAGGGCCACGCCCAGGCCGTAGTTCATCTGCGTGGTCAGGCGGAAACCGAAGCAGAACAGCCACAGCAGCAACAGGCGCACCACCGTGCCGTCCATCGCGTAGTGGATCAGCGCCGTGCCGACCACCAGCCCGGCCAGGGTGCCCACCACGCGCCCGGCGCCGAAGCTCAGCGTGCCGCCGAAATCGGGCTTGAGCACGATCGCGGTGGTCATCGGGATCCAGGTCCCGTGCGGCAGCTTCAGCGTCTTCTCCAGCACCAGCGCGACCATCAGCGCGGTGGCGCAGCGCAGCGCGTGGCGGAACGCGGCCGAGGACAGCGTCAGGTTGGCGCGCAGCGTCACCCAGGGCGAATTGGGCCGCATCGATGGCGGCAGCCGCGCCTCGACCTGCTGGGCGTTGATCTGGCCCTGGCTGCTGGCCCAGTAGCCGTTGCGCACCAGCGCACGCAGCTGTCCGGCCAGTCCGGCGGCGCGGCCGCTGGCCAGGCGCAGCAGGCGCTGATCGCGGGTCGTGGCGGCCTGCTTGCGCGCGGCCTCGACCGCCGGCACCAGCGCCTGCAGCCGGGCCACGTCGGCCTCGGCGCGCTGCGGCGAGGCGGCCTCGCGCAGCGCGGCGGCCAGATGGTCGAGCACCAGGGCGGCCTGCTTGAGCACGGTCTCGAGCAGCTCGCGCGCCTTGGCGTCCTCCAGGCGCGCATGCACATCGGCCAGTGCCAGTAGGTCGATGCGGGTGCGCTCGCACAGCTCGGCCATGATGCGGAACGACTGCAGCGCCACCCCGCGCGTGTGGTGCTGGCCGTGCAGCAACAGCAGCGTGTCCTGCGCCGCCTGCAGGGTGGGCGAGGGCTGGCTGGCGTCGGGACGGGTGCGCGCGGTGATGGCCAACTGCTGCAGGATGGTCGCCAGGGCGAAGCGCTCGGGCCGGTAGCGCTGCAGCGGCCAGGCGGCCACCGCCATCACCATCTGCAGCAGACCGCCGGCGAAGATCAGCAAGGCCACGCCCGGCGCCTGCGCGGGCGACAGGCCCATGTTGGCGCAGACCATCAGCAGGATCATGCTGGCCAGGCCGTTGCGCGCGGCCAGCGGTCCCAGCGCCACCACCAGGCCGCCGGCGAAGCCCACCGCGAATACCGCCACCGCCAGCAGCGCCAGGTGCTGGCCGACCAGGATGCCGACCGCCGCCGACAGGCCGGCGATCGAGGCGGTCATCAGCATGCGCCGCATGCGCAGCCCGTAGGCGCCGGGCTGGTCGGCGAACATGGTCTGCAGCGCGCCGATCGCCATGCCGAGGCCGATCGCCGGCTCGCTGGCCCACACCCCGCCGGCCAGCGAGGCGAACACGGCGAAGGAGTTGCGCAGCGCCACGCGCACCGGGATATCGCGGGGCTTGAGGCGGATCAGGCTGCGCAGGAACGGGGACATGGTGGGGCGAGGCGTGAGCGCGAAGAGGTAAGGAGTGAGTAAAGCGAAGGCAAGCGCGCGAGGCCTAAGCCGCTACCGCTCACTCCTCACTCCTCACCGCACCACGCACTCCTGCTCACGTATCCGGCATCACATAGCGCGTCGGCGCCGGGTTGAGGTGACCACAGGCCTGGCAGGTGCGGTGCTCGCGCGAGGCGTAGAAGCGGTCGAACACCGGCGGGAAGTCGGTCTCGATGTTGCGCAGGGGGAAATACTCTTCGTAGAGCTTGTGGTTGCAGCGCTCGCAGAACCACAGCAGCCCGTCCTGCTCATCCGGCAGACGGCGGCGCTCGATCACCAGTCCGACCGAGTGTTCCATGCGCTGCGGCGAATGCGGCACGCGCGGCGGCAGCAGGAAGATCTCGCCGGCGCCGATCGGGATATCGCGCGGCGCGTCGTTCTCCTGGATGCGCAGCACCATCTGCCCCTCGAGCTGGTAGAACCATTCCGGCCCCTCGTCGTAGTGGTAGTCGGTGCGCGCGTTCGGCCCGCCGACCACCATCACGATGAAGTCGCCGGCGTAGATCACCTTGTTGCCGACCGGCGGCCTGAGCAGGTGGCGGTGTTCCTCGATCCAGGCCTGCAGGTTGAGCGGGGCGGGCAGCATGGCGGACTCCTGGGAACGAGGCGGGGCAGGCTAGGCGTCGCGCTTGCCGGTGGTCGGCATCGCCGCCAGGGCGCGCGCGTAGGCCGGCTGCAGATCGTCGGGCCCGGCCACATCCATGCCCAGCTCGCGCACGCGGCCGTCGGACAGGCTGTAGCACCAGCCGTGCACGGCCACCTGCTGGCCGCGCGCCCAGGCATCCTGCAGGATCGTGGTGTGGCACACGTTGGCGACCTGTTCGATCACGTTGAGCTCGCACAGGCGCGCGTGGCGCAGGGCCTCGTTCTCCACCCGCTCCAGGCGCGCCGCGTGCTTGCCCGCCACGTCGCCCACATGCCGCAGCCAGTTGTCCACCAGGCCCATCCGCGCCCCGGTCATGCTGGCATGCACGCCACCGCAGCCGTAGTGGCCGACGATCAGGATGTGCTCGACCTTGAGCACATCGACCGAGAACTGCACCGCCGAGAGGCAGTTGAGGTCGCTGTGCACCACCACGTTGGCCACGTTGCGGTGGACGAACACCTCGCCCGGGTCCAGACCCAGGATCTGGTTGGCAGGCACGCGCGAATCGGAGCAGCCGATCCACAGATAGCGCGGCGACTGCTGCTTGGACAGGCGTTCGAAGAAGCCCGGATCGTCCTTGCGGACCCTGTCGGCCCAGTCCAGGTTGTTGCGCAGCAGGTCTTTGAGATCGCTCATGCCCGCGATTATCGCAGAAGCCTTTGCGAAGACGGTATGGAACTCAAGCACCAAGGCTTGGTGGCCACAACTCTCTCTCAGACCAGTCGTAACCGCCTTGTAGAGCGGAGCTTGCTCCGCTGCGCTTCGGTCGGGTCATCGGGAAAGCCCCAGTGGAGCAAGCTCCGCTCTACAGGTGGAAGCCGCCACGGCGGCGATGGGGGCTTTCTCGGGAAGGCCTGATGGCCGCCGTTGGCCAAAAGGCCACGAGGGCAGCGCTCATCCCGGACCAGCCGCTAGCGCTGGCAATGCGCGCAGTCGTACAGCCGCCGGCCCGCCAGCTCGCGGCGGCGGATCAGCGTGCCGCAGTCCAGGCACGGCTCGCCGGCGCGGTCGAAGACCTTGAAGGCGAAGCCATCGGGCGTATCGGTCAGGTAGTCGGCGCGCATGCCTGCGGCCTTGCGGATGCCGCGGCTGCGATAGCTGCGGCGCGGCACGTCCAGCAGCGCCCTGGCCAGCAGCCGGCGCTCGTCCGGGTTCAAGCCCGCCGCATCGCGCGTGGGCGCGATGCCGGCCTCGAACAACACCTCCGAGCGCAGGTAGTTGCCCATCCCGGCCAGGAAGCCCTGGTCCAGCAGCAGCGCGGCCAGCGACATGCGCATGAAGCGCGGCTCCTGCAGCCGCTGCTCCACCGCCGCCGCGGTCAGGCGCTTGTCCAGCACGTCCGGCCCGAGCTTGGACAGGAAGGGATGACTGGCCAGGTCCGCGTTCTTCCACAGCGCGATGTCCGAGGCCGAATACAGCAGGATGGCCTTGTCGGCCGTCTCCAGCGCCACGCGCAGGCTGCGGGTGGTCTCCGGCCGCTCGCCGGCCTCGGCGATCCGCCACACCCCATAGAGCTGGTTGTGCGTGTACAGCGTGGTGCCGTTATCGAAACGCGTCAGCATCGCCTTGCCATGCGTCTCGATGGCGGTGATGCGCGCGCCGATCAGCGCGCGCTGCTTGGATTTGAGCGAAGGCGGGTAGAACCACACCTGTTCCAGTGGCTGGTTGCCGACCGCCTCGAACAGGCGATCGGCGGCGCGACGGATCTCGGGACCTTCAGGCATGGGCGGATTCGATCAGGGCAAGGGTCGCGGCCGCGTGCAGGCGCTAGATCGACTGCAGGCGGCCGCCGTCCACGGCCAGGCTGACGCCGGTGATGTAGCCGGCGGCGGGGCTGGAGAGGAAGGCGATGGCCGCGGCGATGTCGGCCGCCTCGCCGATGCGACGCACGGGCACGCCCTGCGCGATGCCGTCCAGGATCTGCTCGGCGCTCTGGCCGCTGGCCTGCATCCGGTCCTGGACGATGTGGTCCATGCGCGCGGTGCGGGTGAAGCCGGGCAGCACGTTGTTGATGGTGATGCCATCAGGCCCCAGCTCGCGCGACAGCGTCTTGGCCCAGCCGGCCACCGAGGCGCGGATGGTGTTGGACACGCCCAGGTTGGGGATCGGCTCGTACACCGAGGTCGAGACCACGTTGACGATGCGGCCCCAGCCGGCGGCGCGCATGCCGGGCCGCACCGCCTGCACGCGCACATGGTTGGCCAGGGTGTGATGGCGGAAGGCGGTGAGGTAGGCGTCCAGATCCGCGTCGATGGCGCGTCCGCCCGGCGGCCCGCCGCCGTTGTTGATCAGCACGTGCACCGGCTTGCGCGCGGCCAGGCCGACCACATCGGTGGAGAGCATCTCGGTCTTGCCGTCGTCGCCGAACAGCCAGCCATGCGTCTGGCCTTCCCGCACGACGGGCAGCTCGGCCACCAGCTGCTGCAGCATGGCCTGGCGCCTGGCCAGCACGGTGACATCGCAGCCCAGCAGCGCCAGCTCGATCGCCGCGGCCCGGCCGATGCCCTCCGAGGCGCCGCAGACCAGCGCATGGCGGCCGGAAAGGTTCAGGTCCATCGCAATACTCCGATTCGGATCGCGGGGCGTTACTGTGACGCCAAGCGTGTTATGGCGTCGCGTTCTGTTTGGTGAAAGCAACTGTGCACACATCAAGCCGCAACCTACTTGTAGAGCGGAGCTTGCTCCGCTGGGGCTTGCCGACGATCCGGCCGAAAGGCAGCGGAGCAAGCTCCGCTCTACGGCTTCCCGACGATCCAGCTGAAAGGCAGCGGGGCAAGCTCCGCTCTACAGATGGGCGCCGCCCTCGTCAGTCTGCGGTATCGGTCAGGCCCGCATCGCCACGCATCAGCGCGGCAACCTCGCGCGCCTCGGGATCGTCACGCGCGGCCAGATCCTCGATCACCGCCTGCTGATTGGCATGCGGATGGTTCTGGCTGAGCTTGAACTTCAGCTCGGCCCGCTCGACCACCAGCCGGAAGCCCACGATGCCGGCCAGCTGCCGGATCAGGCGCGCATCGTCGTGCTCAAAGCGCCAGTCGCGGCCGACGCTGGCCTCGTGATGCGCGCTGAGCCGGTCGACCAGGTCGGCCAAGGCGTCGGTGTCCTCGATACGCTCAAGGACACCGTGCAGATGGGCAACGGCGTAGTTCCAGGTCGGCACCCGCGCGGCCTGCGCCTTGTCCGGATACGCCGAAGGCGAGACATAGGCATGCGGGCCGTGGACGATGGCCAGGGCCCTGCCGCTGTGGCGCGCCTGCGGGTTGGGCTTGGCCCAATGGCCTTCCAGCACGATGCGCGCGCCGTCGCGGGCGTAGAGCACCGGCAGATGGCTGACCTCGGGCGTGCCGTCGTCGTGCTGCGTGATCAGGGTGACGAAGGCATCGCGCGCGATCAGCGCATCCAGCCGCGCCAGGTCGGTCTGCGCGAAGGCGCGCGGGGTGTACATGTCACGCTCGCTCAGGCGTGCCCGCCGCCCAGCCGCTGCACCATCAGCGGTTTGAGCGCGGCTTCGTCGTCGGCGTGCGGCGGGATGACCTCGTGCAGGGAGAAGCCGCGCAGCAGCGCGTCTTCCTCGTCCAGGCCGTCGTAGGCGACGAATTCGGCGTCGAACAGCGCCCCGCGGGCGCTGTCCTCGCTGTCGTAGGCCAGCGTATTGCCGTCGCTGTCCAGCACCTCGGCGGTGCCGGCCTCCTTGATCCGCAGCCGGGCCCAGATCAAGGTCTGGCCCAGGGTGGCCAGCCACCACTGGACGCGTGTCGTCTCGTTCATTTCACTACCTCGTAGGCCAGCCACAGCAGCCCGGCCATGGCCAGGCCGCACACGATCACCAGCGCGGCGATGCGCGCCGGGGTGGCCAGGCCGTTCAATGCGCCGTCCCGGCGCTGCAAGTAAGTGCCGCGCAGCAGCCAGGCCAGCGCGGCGGGTTTCATGAAGGCGCCCGGGCCCAGTTCCTCGGCCACCTGCGGATGGCGGTCGCGCACGTGGATCAGGGTCAGCGGCCAGAAGATCACGAAGGCGCAGAACCCGGCGATCGCCGTGGCCACGAACAGCAGGGCGAAGAACAGGATCACGCCAGCACCAGGCGGGCCAGCGAGGGCAGCGCCACCGAGCACACGGCCAGCACCGTGGCCCACAGCAGCGGCGCGCGCAGGCTCTGCATCGCCGCACGCACCTGCGGGTCGGCCTTGGTGGCGCGCACGTCCAGCCCCTGTTCCTGCTTGGCCATCAGCAGCTTCTGCAGGCGCAGGCTGCGGGCGATGCCGACCAGGCCGAAGCCGAAGGCCGCGAACCCGGCGATGAACGTCGCCACCTGCACCACCAGCTGCGCATGCATGGCGCTCAGAACTCCGCGTTGCCCGGTGCGCGCGGGTAGGGGATCGCGTCGCGGATGTTGGACAGGCCGCAGACGTAGACCACCAGGCGCTCGAAGCCCAGGCCGAAGCCGGCATGCGGCACCGTGCCGTAGCGGCGGAAGTCGCGATACCAGCCATAGTGCGACGGATCCAGGCCGAACTGCGCCATGCGCGCGTCCAGCACGTCCAGGCGCTCCTCGCGCTGGCTGCCGCCGATGATCTCGCCAATGCCGGGCGCCAGCACGTCCATCGCCGCGACGGTCCGGCCGTCGTCGTTCAGGCGCATGTAGAAGGCCTTTATGTGCTCGGGGTAGTTGGTCACCACCACCGGGCGGCCGACGTGCTCCTCGGTCAGCCAGCGCTCGTGCTCGGTCTGCAGGTCCAGGCCCCATTCGACCGGGAAGTCGAACTTCTTGCCGGACTTGCGCAGCAGCTCGATGGCATCGGTGTAGTCGATGCGTTCGAACGGTGCGTTGATGAACGCCTCCAGCTTGCTGATCGCGGTCTTGTCCACGCGCTCGGCGATGAAGCTCAGATCGTCCATGCGCTCGTCGAGCACGGCCTTGAACAGGTATTTGAGGAATTCTTCGGCCAGGCGCGCGTCCTCGGCCAGGTCGGCGAAGGCGATCTCCGGCTCGATCATCCAGAACTCGGCCAGGTGTCGGGTGGTGTTGGAGTTCTCGGCGCGGAAGGTCGGGCCGAAGGTGTAGACCTTGCTCAGGGCCAGGCAGTAGGCCTCGACGTTGAGCTGGCCCGACACGGTCAGGAAGGTCTCCTTGCCGAAGAAGTCGCGGCCGAAGTCCACCTCGCCGGCGGCGTTGCGCGGCAGATTGGCCAGGTCCAGCGTGGAGACGCGGAACATCTGCCCGGCGCCCTCGGCGTCGGAGGTGGTGATGATCGGCGTGGAGATCCAGTTGAAGCCGTTCTCGTGGAAGAAGCGGTGCACCGCCTGGGCCAGGCAGTTGCGGATGCGGGTGACCGCACCGAACAGGTTGGTGCGCGGGCGCAGGTGCGCGACCTCGCGCAGGAACTCCAGCGAGTGCGCCTTGGGCTGGATCGGATAGGTCTCCGGATCCTCGACCCAGCCGACCACCTCGACCGACTCGGCCTGGATCTCGAAGCGCTGGCCCTGGCCCTGCGAGGCCACCAGGGTGCCGGTGGCGATCACCGCGCAGCCGGCGGTCAGGTGCTTCACCTCGGACTCGTAGTTGGGCAGGGTGTTGGGCGCCACGACCTGAATGGGGGCGAAGCACGAACCGTCGCTGACGTTGACGAAGGACAGGCCGGCCTTGGAGTCGCGCCGCGTGCGCACCCAGCCGCGTACCGTCACCTCGCCGCCGGCCGGGAGCTTGCCCGCCAGCGCATGTTCGACGCTCACCACCGTCATGTCTTGAATCCCGGCCCGTTCGGCTCGATCTGAATGAACGCGCAAGTCTACCGGTTGGCGCACGCGGCGGGCACGCTCCGTTCGCTCCGTGGGGCCGCCGCCGGCGCACCCACACCTTATAATTCCGGTCCGCAGCATCGCAGGCATCGTCATGGCCATCACTCTCACGCCGCTCGCCCACCAGCGCGTCCAGCGCTTCGTCAAGACCACGCCCGGCGCACTGGGCCTGCGCTTCGGCGTGACCCGCACCGGCTGCTCGGGCTGGGGCCATGTGACCGACCTGGCCCGCGAGCAGCGCGAGGACGACACCGTGTTCGAGCAGGACGGCGTGCGCATCTATGTCGATGCCGACAGCCTGCCGCTGGTGGACGGCACCCGGATCGACTTCGGCAAGCGCGGGCTGGGCGAGGAGTTCCTGTTCGCCAACCCCAATGCGACGGCCGAATGCGGCTGCGGCGAGAGCTTCACCACCGACGCGAACGCGGCCTAAGGCGCAGGGAGCGCCAGACGGGGCAGGGGGCAAGCGCGTCGCTGAGGCTACTTGCGCAGCCTTGGTGCCAGCTCCGGGTTACGGGCCGGTGGCCGCCCGAATCGCGCCCAATCCCCGCGCGATTGCACGCAACCCCTTGACCTGACATAATTTCCTGCTCCCTGCCGGCCACCAGGCCGTCGGGGCTCTTGCTCCACCGCATCGGCGGGGGGCTGTCCGGCCGGCGGCATCGCGCCTTCGGCCATCATCCGAAAGGGAACGACAATGCGTTTTTACGAAATCGTGTTCCTGGTCCACCCGGACCAGAGCGAGCAGGTGCCGGCCATGGTCGAGCGCTACAAGGGCATCATCGAGAACGGCAACGGCAAGATCGTGCGTCTGGAAGACTGGGGCCGCCGCCAGCTGGCCTATCCGATCCAGAACCTGGTCAAGGCCCACTACGTGCTGATGAACGTCGAAGTCGACCAGGCCACCCTGGCCGAGCTGACCGAGACCTTCCGCTTCAATGACGCCATCCTGCGTCACCTGATCATGAAGCGCGACGGCGACGTGGCCGACACCGAGATGTCGATCATCATGAAGAGCAAGGACGAGAAGAGCGACAAGCCCGAGCGCGGCGAGCGCCGCCGTCGCGACGACGAAGGCGACACCGCCAAGTCCGACGACGATTCCGACTCCGCCGAAGCCGCCTAAGGAACCCTGACCATGTCCAAGTTCTTCCGTCGCCGCAAGTTCTGCAAGTTCACGGCCGAAGGTGTCAAGGAGATCGACTACAAGGATCTCAACACCCTGCGCCAGTACCTGACCGAGACCGGCAAGATCGTCCCCAGCCGCGTCACCGGCACCAAGGCGCGCTACCAGCGCCAGCTGCAGACGGCCGTCAAGCGCGCCCGTTTCCTGGCCCTGATCCCGTACACCGACAACCACGACGTCTGAGTGCGGAAGTGAGTGGCGGCCAGCGCCGCAGGGAGTGCGTAGTGAGCAAGGCCTCGGCTGTCGCTCGCTCCTCACTCCTCTCCACTCACTCCTGCTTCAACGACACCCGTCCTATTCGGACAGCAACCGTTGCGGCGCTCCTGCGCCGCTAACGAATAACGGAGCAAAGAAATGGATCTGATCCTCCTGCAGAAAGTGACCAACCTGGGCGTCCTGGGTGACAAGGTCAGCGTCAAGCCGGGCTACGGTCGCAACTACCTGGTGCCGCAGGGCAAGGCCGTGCCGGCGACCGCCGCCAATGTGGCCGAGTTCGAGGCCAAGCGCGCCGAGTACGAAGCCAAGGCCAAGGCCATCCACGACGAGGCCTCCGGCCGCGCCGGCAAGTTCGAAGGCGCCAGCGTCACCGTCAAGGCCAACGCCTCGACCGAAGGCAAGCTGTTCGGTTCGGTCGGCCCGCGCGACATCGCCGAGGCCTTCACCGCCGCCGGCCTGCCGCTGGAGAAGAGCGAAGTGGTCATGGGCGAAGGCCCGCTGCGCAATATCGGCGAGTACGACGTGCTGCTGAAGCTGCACGCCGACGTGGAAACCACCGTCAAGGTGGTGGTCGAAGCCGAAGCCTGATCCTTCAGGCGACGCGATTCGATACGACGGGCGCCGCGAGGCGCCCGTTTTCGTTGGGGGTCTTCTTCGCAAGGGTTGTTGATCGCGACGTGCGTGCGTGGGACTTCGGAAGGGCGGCGGTCCGGCGGGCGGTGTCCGCTTTTCCCTCGATCAGGGCATCCTGCCCTGCCTTAAGGCGCTCGGCATCCTGCCTCACTAGGCGCGGCCACCGCCCGCCGGCCCGCTGCCTCGCGCGTTGAGGTACTGGGCTTCGCTCTAGAAGAAGTTCCGATCTACGGCCGCATTGCTTCGATTCGATCGGGCGCCGTGCCATTGCGCTCCAGCCCTCAACGACCAACGCACTCCGGTTTGGGAAAGATCGACCACACCGCATGCTCCAGTGGCTCTTGGGTGCTGTGGCTTCGGTGGGAGCGACTGTCTCCTCAAATCTCAGCGGCTGACTGTAGAGCGGAGCTTGCTCCGCTGCTTTTCGTTCGGTTCTTGGGGAAAGCCCCAGCGGAGCAAGCTCCGCTCTACAGGTGGGAGCCGCCATGGCGGCGATGCGGCTCTACCGGCAATGCCTGCGCCGCGATGAAGCTTTGCCGGGAAAGCCCCGTCGCCGCCATGGCGGCTCCCACGGTCATGGGGCCAGACAAGCAATGTTGCCACCAGCATCTTCAGCAGTTCAGGCGGGGCCGAGGCCCGGCGGCCGATGGATCGTGACTTCTGTCGAATCGAAGCCTTGAATCTCAACGCTGCCCCCCGAACTCAGGACGCCGACACACGCGGATTAGAGAAGAAGCCACTTCGATCCACACCGCGCGCTCGCAGCCGATGAGACGCGCAGCGCACATCTTCTCCACCACTTGTCCACAGGCTTATGCATACCGGTCGAGCGGCCGGCTGACTAACATGGGCGCGCGCGTTGGCGCGTTCGCCCTTCGAGACCTCACACCCATGGCTGCACCCCGTCGCGATCGCGAATTCCGCAACGATCCCACCGATACGCGCATCGAACAGCTGCGCATGCCCCCGCACTCGATCGAGGCCGAGCAGGCCGTCCTGGGCGGGCTGATGCTGGTGCCCGATGCCTACGACCGGGTCAACGACAAGCTCACCCCGAACGACTTCTACCGCCGCGACCACCAGCTGATCTACCGCGCCATCAGCGAGCTGGCCGAGCGCAGCCGCCCGTTCGACGCGGTGACCCTGGGCGAATGGTTCGAAGGGCAGGGCCAGTCGGACCTGATCGCCGGCGGCGCCTACCTGATCGAACTGGCCAGCTCCACGCCCTCGGCCGCCAACATCACCGCCTACGCCGAGATCGTGCGCGACAAGGCGGTGATGCGCCAGTTGATCGACGTGGGCACCGAGATCGTCAACAACGGCTTCCAGCCCGAAGGCCGCGAGAGCGCCGAACTGCTGGCCGCGGCCGAGCAGAAGGTGTTCGCCATCGCCGAGGCCGGCGCGCGCGGGCGCAGCGACTTCGTGGCCATGCCCAACGCGTTGAAGGACGCGTTCTCGGTGCTGCAGGACCGCTACAACAACGGCGGCACCATCACCGGCCTGCCCACCGGCTATACCGAGTTCGACGGCATGACCGCCGGCCTGCAGCCGACCGACCTGATCATCCTGGCCGCGCGTCCGGCCATGGGCAAGACCACCTTCGCGCTGAACATCGCCGAGTACGCGGCGATCAAGTCGAAGAAGGCCGTGGCCGTGTTCTCGATGGAAATGTCCTCGGCGCAGCTGGCCCTGCGCCTGATCTCCTCCAACGGGCGAATCAACGCCCAGCGCCTGCGCAACGGCCAGCTGGAGGACGAGGACTGGAGCCGCGTCACCGCGGCCATCCGCATGCTCAAGGAGACCAAGATCTTCATCGACGACACCCCGGGCCTGTCGCCCGAGGTGCTGCGCTCCAAGTGCCGCCGCCTCAAGCGCGAGCACGAGCTGGGCCTGATCGTGATCGACTACCTGCAGCTGATGAGCGTGCCGGGCAACAGCGAGAACCGCGCCACCGAGATCTCCGAGATCAGCCGCTCGCTCAAGGGCCTGGCCAAGGAACTCAACGTGCCGGTGATCGCCCTGTCCCAGCTCAACCGCTCGCTGGAAACGCGTACCGACAAGCGCCCGGTGATGGCCGACCTGCGCGAATCCGGCGCCATCGAGCAGGACGCGGACATGATCGTGTTCATCTACCGCGACGACTACTACAACAAGGAAAATTCGCCGGACAAGGGCCTGGCCGAGATCATCATCGGCAAGCACCGCGGCGGCCCGACCGGTTCGTGCAAGCTGAAGTTCTTCGGCGAGTACACCCGCTTCGACAATCTGGCGCACGATTCGGTGGGCAGCTTCGAGTAAGCCCGTCGGCGCGCGGCTTCACCGCCCCGCGCCGGCCGGGCGTGCACCATCGCGGGCGTCTCCTTCCGCCCCAAGGCCCGCATGCCCGTCGCACTGGTCTGGTTCCGCAACGATCTGCGCCTGGCCGACAATCCGGCCCTGCACATGGCGCTGGAGGCCGGCTTCGATCCGATCCCGGTCTACATCCACGCCCCGCACGAGGAAGGCCGCTGGGCGCCCGGCGCGGCGTCCAACGCCTGGCGCCACCGCTCGCTCAAGGCGCTGAGTGCCGATCTGCACGCACGCGGCTCGCGCCTGGTCGTGCGCCAGGGCGACAGCAGCCGCGTGCTGGAGGCGCTGATCGCGCAGAGCGGGGCACAGGCGCTGTTCTGGAACCGCAAGTACGAGCCGACCACCCAGGCGCGCGATGCCACGATCAAGCAGGCGCTGAAGGACCAGGGCTTCGATGCGCGCAGCTGCAACGCCGCGCTGCTGGCCGAGCCCTGGGACGTGACCACCAAGAGCGGCGGGCCGTACAGGGTGTTCACGCCTTACTACCGCAGCGTGCTGGCCGCGCTGCCGCAGCGTGCGCTGCACGACGCCCCGCGCACGCTGCCGTCGGTGCCCGCGCGCATCGGCAGCGACGGCGTCGACGCGCTCGGCCTCAAGCCGCGGCTGGGCTGGGATGCGGGCTTCTGGGCGCAGCACCAGCCCGGCGAAGCCGGCGCGCACGAGGCGCTGGAGGTCTTCGTCGACGGTGCGCTGTCGGGCTACCTGGACCAGCGCGACCTGCCGGACCGGACCGGCACCTCGCAGCTGTCGCCGCATCTGCACTTCGGCGAGATCGCACCCTGGCGGGTGATCGCGCGGCTGGAGCAGGTGCGCAGCGCCAAACTGGAGCGCGACATCGACGGCTTCATCCGCCAGCTGGTGTGGCGCGAGTTCGCCTATCACCTGATGCACCACTTCCCGCACACGATCGAGGACAACCTCAACCCGCGCTTCGACGGCTTCCAGTGGGCCAGGGCCGATGCCAGCCGGATGCAGGCGTGGCAGCGCGGTCGCACCGGCGTGCCCATCGTCGATGCGGGCATGCGTCAGCTGTGGCACACCGGCGTAATGCACAACCGCGTGCGCCTGCTCGTGGCCAGCTATCTGACCAAGCACCTGCGCGTGCACTGGCTGGAAGGGGCGCGCTGGTTCTGGGACACGCTGGTCGATGCGGACCTGGCCAACAACACGCTGGGCTGGCAATGGGTGGCCGGCACCGGCGCCGACGCCTCGCCGTACTTCCGCATCTTCAATCCGGTAACCCAGGCGCAGAAGTTCGATCCGAAGGCGCACTACATCACCCGCTGGGTGCCCGAACTAGAAGCGTTGCCGCTGCAGGCGCGCTTCGCGCCATGGGAGTCGCCCGACCTGCTTGAGCGCCTGGCGCCCGAGTATCCGCGCCGGCCCCTGGTGGATCTGTCCGAAGGGCGCGAGGCCGCGCTGGCCGCGTATGCGGCGACGCGTTGAACCTGACAGGACTACGCGCCGCTGAACCTCTCCAGGCTCGGCACTGCGCGATTCATCGGAATTTGTCGCGGTGGGCGTTAGCGTGCGCACACCGCAACACACCCGGATCCACCCCCGGAAAGGTTCTCTCACCATGAACACCTCCAAGCTGCTCTCCCGCACCCTGCTGTGCGGCGTCCTCTCCGCGACCGTGCTGGCCGGCTGCGCCACCTACACCGGCCAGACCAGCGACCCGAACGATCCCAACCGCACCCGCAACAACGCGCTGATCGGCGCCGGAATCGGCGCGGCGGTGGGCCTGCTCAGCGGCCACGATGCGACCTCGCGTCGCCAGCACGCGCTGATCGGCGCCGGCGTCGGCGGCCTGACCGGCGGCGCGATCGGCGTCTATCAGGATCGCCAGGAGGCGCAGCTGCGTCGCCAGACCGCCGGCACCGGCATCGACGTCAGCCGCGACGGCGATGTCATCAAGCTCAACCTGCCGGACGGGGTGACCTTCGACTTCGGCAAGTCCGCGCTCAAGCCGCAGTTCTATCCGGCGCTCAACAACGTGGCCGCCACGCTGAAGGAGTTCAACCAGACCATCGTGGAAGTCAGCGGCCACACCGACAGCGTGGGCAGCGATGCGGTCAACCAGACCCTGTCCGAGGCGCGCGCCAATTCGGTCGCCGACTACCTGATCGGCCAGGGCCTGATGCGTCAGCGCTTCGAGGTGATCGGCATGGGCAAGCGCTATCCCATCGCCAGCAACGACACCGAGGCCGGCCGCGCGCAGAACCGCCGCGTCGAGATCCGCGTGCTGCCGGTCGAGCAGGGCGGCTGACGAACCGCAAGTTCCACACGTCGCACGACACAACGGGCCGCATCGCGGCCCGTTGCTTTTGTGACAGCGCGCCCGCGATGGTCTCCCGCGACACCGCGCGCCGTGGAAAGCTGCGTGTGATCAGGTCGATGTTGCGGCGCGTCATAATGCACGGCCTTCCGCATCCGCCAGGCATCCCCCATGGCCACTGCGCCCACGCCCGTCACCGCGCCGGCCGCGCCCGTTTCCCGCCGCGTCTATGTGCTGATCCTCTTCGCCCTGTCGATGGGCGGTTTCGCGATCGGCGTGGGCGAGTTCGCCTCCATGGGGTTGATGCCCCATATCGCCCGCGGGCTGTCGATCAGCGAGCCGCAGGTCGGCCATCTGATCAGCGCCTACGCGCTGGGCGTAGTCGTGGGCGCGCCGGTACTGGCGATCCTGGGCGCGCGCCTGCCGAGGCGCACGCTGCTGCTGCTCCTGATGGGGTTCTATGCGCTGGGCAACCTGGCCAGCGCGCTGGCGCCGAACTACGGCGTGGGGCTGGTATTCCGCTTCATCGCCGGGCTGCCGCACGGCGCCTACTTCGGCGTGGCCGCGCTGGTGGCCGCTTCGATGAGCCCGCCCGACCGCCGCGCCGCCGCGGTCAGCCGGGTCATGCTCGGCCTGACGGTGGCGATGCTGATCGGCAATCCGCTGGCGACCTGGCTGGGCCAGGTGCTGAGCTGGCGCTATGCCTACGGGCTGGTCGGGGCGCTCGCGCTGCTGACCGTGGCGCTGGTGGCCGCCTTCCTCAAGCCGAACCCGAACGAGCCGCGCCAGGATCCGCTGCGCGAACTGCGCGACTTCCACCGCCCGCAGGTCTGGTACGCGCTGGCCATCGGCGCGATCGGCTTCGCCGGCATGTTCTGCGTGTTCTCCTACCTGGCGCCGACGCTGCTCGAGGTCACCCGCCTGGACGAGCGCTGGGTGCCGGCGGCGATGGTGGCCTTCGGCGTCGGCGGCATCCTGGGCAACGTGGGCGGCGGCTGGCTGTTCGACCGACTGCAGTTCCGCGCCACGCCGGTGGTGCTGACCTGGTCGACGCTGGTGCTGCTGGCGTTCCCCGCCAGCGCCCATTCGGTGTGGACGCTGCTGCCGGCGGTGATCGCGGTCGGCACCATGGTCAGCCTGGCGCCGGTGCTGCAGACCCGGCTGATGGACGTGGCTTCCAGCGCGCAGACCCTGGCGGCCGCGTCCAACCACGCCGCCTTCAACGTGGCCAACGCGCTGGGGCCGTGGCTCGGCGGACTGGCGATCAGCGCGGGGCTGGGCTGGACGGTCACCGGCTATGTCGGCGCGGCCACCGCCGCGGCGGGCCTGGCGCTCTACGGTCTGGCGCGCCGCGCCGAGCGGCGCGAGGCGGGCGAGGGCGCGGCCGAAGCGGCAGGCTGAGTCGGGTCGGGCGAGTGGCGCGCACCTTGCGCGTCACCTAGGCTGGCGGCTCCGACCGGCTTTCGCGCGCCTTGGTGCTGCGCTGCGGGATGCAATCCAATGCGCGGTATGCGAAATTTCAATCGATCTAAATCGGTTGAACACGGCCAAATGGCGATTCAGTCTCACCTCCCGCGCGCCCCTGCCGCGCCGTGTGCGCCAGCGCTGGCTCCCGCGCGCATGGCCGCACTGCAAGTCCGTCTCTTCCCGCTCTCTTCTGCGAATTCCCAGCATGCCGCATGACGCTGCGCCCGGCCGCCCGGCCTCTCTAGTCTGCTTCGGCGAAGTGCTGATCGACCTGCTGGCCCAACCGCCGGTCGAAGGCCAGGCCCGCGCCTTCGAGCAGTACGCCGGCGGCGCGCCGGCCAATGTCGCGGTGGCCGCCGCGCGCCTGGGCGCGGACAGCCAGTTCGTGGGGATGCTGGGGCAGGACATGTTCGGCGACTTCCTGCATGAGGCGCTGGCTGGCTTCGGCGTCGGCGTCGGCCATACCGTGCGTACCGCGCAAGCCAAGACCGCGCTGGCGTTCGTGGCCCTGGACGAGGCGGGCGAGCGCAGCTTCAGCTTCTATCGCCCGCCTGCGGCCGACCTGCTGTTCCGGGCCGAGCATTTCGACGCCGACTGTCTGGCGCGCGCCGATGTCTTCCATTTCTGCTCCAACAGCCTGACCGACACGGACTGCGCGCAGGCCACCTTCACCGGCGCGCAGCGCGCGGGCCAGGCCGGTGCCGTGGTGAGCTTCGACCTCAACCTGCGCCCGGCGCTGTGGCCGGAGGGCGTCGATCCGACGCCCACGCTGTGGCAAGGCCTGGCGCTGGCGCAGGTCGTCAAGCTCTCTCGCGAGGAGCTGCAGTTCCTCGCCGGCCACGATGCGCAGGCCGAGGCCGGCGTCATCGCCCGCCTGCTGGCCGGGCGCACCGAACTTCTGGTGATCACCGACGGGCCCGGCGAGGTGGTGTGGACCACACGCCAGGCGCAAGGACAGGTGTCGGGCTTCGCCGTGCAGGTGCGCGACACCACCGCCGCGGGCGATGCCTTCGTCGGCGGGCTGCTGGTCCGGCTGGTCGAACTGGGCGGGGCGGGCGCGGGCTTCAGCGCGTTCTGCGCCGACCCGGCCCGCGTGGAAGAAGCCGTGCGCTTCGGCACCGCCACCGGCGCGCTGGCGGTCACGCGCAAGGGCGCGTTCGCGGCCATGCCGACCCGTGCCGAAGTCCTGTCTCTGCTGTGATCAATCCGATGGACGCTGCCCCGATGCCCAACTTCCGCTCCACCGACTTCCTGCGCGAGCACATCGCGCAGACGATGGCCTTCTACCACCCGCGCGCGATCGATCCGGCCGGCGGCTTCTTCCAGTACTTCAAGGACGACGGCACCGTCTACGACGCCGGCCACCGTCACCTGGTCAGCAGCACGCGCTTCGTCTTCAACTACGCCATGGCCTGGCGCGAGTTCGAGCGTCCCGAATACCGCGAGGCGATGCTGCACGGCCTGCGCTACCTGCGCCAGGTGCACCGCAACCCGGCCAACGGCGGCTATGTCTGGACCCTGCGCGATGGCGTGCCGGAGGACACCACCAACCACTGCTACGGGGTGGCCTTCGTGCTGTTGGCCTACGCCTGCGGGCTGAAGGCCGGCGTGGAAGAGGCGCGCGGCTGGATGGACGAGACCTGGAACCTGCTCGAGCAGCGCTTCTGGGAAGCCGGCCCCGGCCTGTACCGCGACGAAGCCGACGCCGACTGGAACTTCAGCACCTACCGCGGCCAGAACGCCAACATGCACATGTGCGAGGCCATGCTCGCGGCCTGGCAGGCCAGCGGCGAGCGTCGCTACCTGGATCGCGCCCTGCTGCTGGCCGACCACATGACCCGCCGTCAGGCGGCCAAGGCCGGCGGCCTGGTGTGGGAGCACTATGACACCGACTGGAACGTGGACTGGGAATACAACAAGGACAATCCCAAGCACCTGTTCCGCCCCTGGGGTTTCCAGCCCGGCCACCAGACCGAATGGGCCAAGCTGCTGCTGATTCTGGACCGCGAGCTGGACGGCGGCATCGACTGGCTGGTACCGACCGCGCGCCACCTGTTCGACACCGCCGTGGCGCGCAGCTGGGACGACAAGCGCGGCGGGCTGTACTACGGCTTCGCACCGCTGGTGACGCCGCTGCCCGCCGACGGCGGCGACATCGCGCAGCAGCCCACCCAGGTCTGCGACGACGACAAGTACTTCTGGGTGCAGGCCGAAAGCCTGGCCGCCGCCGCCCTGATCGCCCTGCGCACCGGCGATGCGGCGTACTGGGACTGGTACGACCGCCTGTGGCAGTTCTCGTGGGCGCACATGATCGACCACACCTACGGCGCCTGGTACCGCATCCTGGATTCGGACAACCGCAAATACAGCGACGAGAAGAGCCCCGCCGGCAAGACCGACTACCACACCATGGGCGCCTGCTACGAAGTGATGGATCAGCTGCGCGCCCACGGCGCAGGTCAGTAGCGGCTGGATCGCTTCCTAGCGGTCGCGGAAGCCGGTCGGACGCCAGTCGCCGCCCGGGACGACGGCCGGCGCACCATGCGGCGGCAGAATGAGGACCAGGTTGCGGCGGCCATGTGGCGCGGCCTGCGGATGCGGGCCCACGGTCACGCTATAGGTCTGCCCCGCGGCGAGCACCCGTCGATCGGTCGGCGTTTCAATGCGATGGCCAGGAAACGAAGAAGGCCGCCCTCACAGGCGGCCCGACTCGTTGAATCCATTCAAGTGTTTGGTGGAGGTGGGGGGAATTGAACCCCCGTCCGAAGGCACTCCATGCCCGGTACTACATGCTTAGCTCACCGTTGGATCTCGTCCCGGAGCAGCACGGCGTGCGAAGCGCACCCCAGGACCAGCCTGTTTTGGTTAAGCGATGACTGACAGGCAGCCGTCAACGCCGGTTCCGTGATAATGACCCTACATCCACGAGCACGGGCACAAGTGGGTTCGGGGCTTACGCCTTAAGCGGCGAGAGCGTAGTTGTCGTCGTTGGCAACTATGATTTTGCCGCTGGATTTACGAGGAAAGCTGCCCCCTCGGCATGCACCAGACAATTTCGCAACCCCCGTCGAAGCCAGTGCACCCCCGGTTCGAACTGGGTCGGAAGATCGTTCCGATGCAGCCAGTGTAGGGGCGCAGCACACCGGTCACAAGGCGTGCGACGCGGCCCGGTTAGCCTGCAGTGGCCTGATCGCGCCGGCCCAGCGCCGGCGTTGGCATGGACATCCCCCGGCAGGAGACGCGCATGGCCCGCAAGCCCCCGGCCCGCAAGGCCGCCCCGTCCACGTCCTCGACCCGGCGCAAGAGCGCCACCGCCAGCAGGGCCGCGGCCGCGCCGGAGACCCCGCTGGCGCGCAGCGGCTACATGGCCGGCGCCCAGGGCAAGGCGATGACCGTGGTCTACATCCACGGCATCGGCAACAAGCCGCCGGCCGAGGTGCTGCGCTGCCAGTGGGACCAGGCGCTGTTCGGCCGGGCCATGGGCGAGCGCACGCGCATGGCCTACTGGGTGGATCGCAAGCGCTATCCGGTGCCCGAGGCCGGCACCTGCAGCGATCGCGACGAGGGCCCGACCATCAGCCAGGCCGAGCAGCGCGTGCTGTCCGCCTTCGGCCTGCCGCCGGCCGGGGGCGACCTGCATGCGCTGGTCGATGCGCTGGCGCAGACGCCGCAGCAGCGCGCCCAGCTGGAAGCGGTGCTGGAGCAGGTCCAGGACGGCGCGGCACTCGAGGCGGCGGCCGGCCCTGGCGCGCGCGGCCTGTGGTCGGGCCTGAACGAGATCCTGATGCGGCTGGTCTCGGCCGCGCTGCTGCAGGATGTGCACGATTTCTTCTTCGTCCCGACGCGGCGCGCGGCGATGGAGGACAGCCTGCGCGAGCGGCTGATGTCCGGCGGCGGGCCGTTCGTGGTGGTGGCCCACAGCCAGGGCTCGATGATCGCCTACGAGGTGCTGCGCAAGCTCAAGGCCAGCCAGTGCGATGTCGCGCTGCTGCTGACCATCGGCTCGCCGCTGGGGCTGCCGGCGGTACGCAGCATGTTCAAGCAGGACATCAAGCAGAAGAAGCTGCCGTTCCCGCCGTGCGTGCGCGCCTGGTTCAACGTCGCCGACCGCCGCGATCCGGTCGCGCTGGACGCGGATCTGTCCGATGACATCGTCGGCGCCGACGGCCGCTTCAGCAACTACGCCGCGCCGGGCATCAACCCGGACGGGCCGCGCAATCCGCATTCGGGCTCGGGCTATCTGTCCATCGCGCAGGTGCGCAGCCGGGTCCGCGACGTGGTCGGGGCCGGCTTCGACCAGCCGGTGACCAGCACGGTGGTGCTCAAGGACCTCTCCGACCGGATGGAGGCGATGGGCGGGGCGACGCGGCACGAGGTGCTGATCGAGCTGGACCAACTGCCCTCCGGACTGCGCCCGGCCGAGGTCAAGGCGGACCTGGTGGCGCGGATCCGTGCGCTTGCCGCGCCGCAGACCGGGCTGTCGGGGCCAGCGCTGGATGAGGCGATCGTGCTGGAGGACACGCTGGACCGCTTCGTGTCCGCGCAGCTGACGCGCTTCGAGATCGAATCGCTGCGCAACGACTTCAAGGCGCTGAGCTTCAGGCGGCTGTGGCGAGACGCGGGCAAGCGCGCCCTGCTGGACCGCTCGCGCAGCGTGATCCAGGCCGACGCCGCGCAGAGCGCCTATCACGCGCTGGGGCAGGGCATCGGCTGGGCGGTGCTGGACACCGGCATCGCCGCCGGCCATCCGCACTTCTACCAGGCCGGCAAGCGCGACCTGGTGCCGGCGCAGTGGGACTGCACCGTGCGCGGCGCGCCGAAGCTGCTGCGACGCGCCGACGGCCGCGCCTTCACCCACATGGACCGCAGTGGGCACGGCACGCACGTGGCCGGCATCATCGCCGGGCAGTGCAGCGCGCCGTATCCCGGGCAGGACGGTGGGGCGAAGGTCGCGTTCACCGCGATCGCGCCGCAGGCCCAGCTGTATGGCTTCAAGGTGCTCGACGATGAAGGCCGCGGGCGCGACTCGTGGATCATCAAGGCGATCCAGCAGGTCGCCAGGATCAACGACGAGGCCGGCCAGCTGGTGATCCACGGCGTCAACCTGAGCCTGGGCGGCTGGTTCGACGCCGAAAGCTATGGCTGCGGCTTCACCCCGCTGTGCAACGAGCTGCGCCGGCTGTGGCGGCAGGGAGTGGTGGTGGTGCTGGCGGCGGGCAACGAGGGCCTGGCCTGGCTGGTCCAGCAGGACGGCGTGCCGCTGGCGGCCAACATGGACATGACCATCGGCGATCCGGCCAATCTGCAGGAGGCCATCGCGGTGGGATCGGTGCACAAGACCAACCCGCACAGCTATGGCGTGTCCTACTTCTCCTCCAAGGGCCCAACGGCCGACGGGCGCTGCAAGCCGGACGTGGTGGCCCCGGGCGAGAAGATCATCTCGGCGCACTACGACTACCGCCTGCGCGAGCCGTCCACCTGGATGCTGGAAATGAGCGGCACCAGCATGGCCGCCCCGCACGTGTCCGGGCTAGTGGCCGGCTTCCTGTCGGTGCGGCGCGAGTTCATCGGCGCGCCCGACCGGATCAAGGCGCTGCTGATGGCGCACTGCACCGACATCGGCCGCGATCGCTACATGCAGGGCTGCGGCGTGCCCAATCTGGTCAAGATGCTGGCGGCGACCTAGCGGGCGTGCCGAATGCGGCCTTGCCAGGAGGCCAGCCGAGGCACCGCGACCGCTAGAGGACCCGCGGCGCGCTCAAGCGTCGCGGTTGTGCCGGCGCATCACGCGCTGCTTGTCGCGCGCCCACTCGCGGTCCTTCTCCGAGGCGCGCTTGTCGTGGGTCTGCTTGCCCTTGGCCAGCGCCAGCTCCAGCTTGACCTTGTTGCCCTTCCAGTACATCGCGGTGGGGATCAGGGTGTAGCCGTCGCGCTCGACCTTGCCGATCAGCGAGTCGATCTCGCGCCGGTGCAGCAGCAGCTTGCGGGTGCGGCGGTCGTCGGCCACCACGTGGGTGGAGGCCTGGATCAGCGGGGTGAACTGCGCGCCGAACAGGAACAGCTCGCCCTGGCGCACCACCGCGTAGCTCTCGCCGATGTTGGCGCGGCCGGCGCGGATCGACTTCAGCTCCCAGCCCTGCAGGGACAATCCGGCCTCCATGCGCTGCTCGAGGTGGTACTCGTGGCGCGCGCGCTTGTTCAGCGCGATGGTGCCCGTGCTGTTTGCTTTATCCTTGTCCGACTTCTTTGCCATCCGTCCATTGTCGCCGATGGAGCCGGTCGGGGCGAGCCCGCCCTGTTTCGCCGCTCACTCGCACCCCACACACGATGCCCACCATCCGCCGCAGCGCCCTGGTCGAACATCCGGCCGAGTACATGTTCGATCTGGTCAACGACGTCCGCGCGTATCCGCGCCGCTTCAGCTGGTGCGACAGGGCCGAGGTGATTTCCGCCGACGGGGCGCACATGGTGGCGCGGCTGGACCTGGGCCTGGGCGCGCTGCGCACCTGGTTCACCACCGAGAACACGCTCGAGCGCCCGCGGCGCATCGACATGCAGCTCAAGGACGGCCCGTTCCGCAAGCTGCACGGGCTGTGGGAGTTCCAGGCGCTGGGCGAGGGCACCAGCAAGGTCAGCCTGACGCTGGACTTCGAACCGTCCAGCCGGCTGCTGGGGCCGGCGTTCACGCTGGGCTTCCAGACGCTGGCCGACCGCATGGTGGACGATTTCGTGCGCACCGCCGACCGCGGCGACTAAAGGCGATGAAGGTCGAGGTGGTGCTGGCCTGGCCGCGGCATTACCGCGCCGCGACGCTGGAACTGCCGGAGGGCGCCAGCGTGGCCGATGCGCTGCGCGAGGCGCGGCTGGAGGGTCAGGATCAGGCCACGGGCGTGGCGGTGTTCGGCGTGCAGGCCACGCCGCAGACGCGACTGCACGAGGGCGATCGGGTGGAGCTGCTGCGTCCGCTGCAGGTCGATCCGAAGGATGCCCGCCGGCGCCGCGCGGCGACGCCTTAAGGCGTCGCGCTCAGGCGCGGATCAGCCGCCGCCGCCTTTCTTCTTCTTGTCCTTGGCCAGGTTGGGGCCGAACTGGCGGACGCTGTTGCGGGCCAGTTCCTCGTCCTGGTTGGGGAAGTAGTCGCCTTCCCACTTGCTGACCGCATCGCCATTGAAGAACACGGTGAAGTTCTTCATCTGGGTATGGCCCAAGCGGTCGGTGCGCTCGGTGGCCGTGTAGTCCCAGCGCTGGGCATGGAACGGGTCGGCCACCGACGGGGTGCCCAGCAGGGCGAGCACCTGCTGCTTGCTCTGGCCCACGGCGAGCTTGTCCACGTCCTGCTGACGCAGCAGGTTGCCCTGGTAGATCGGCTGCTTGTAGATGATGCCGCAACCGGAAGTGGCCAGGCCAAGGGCGGCGATAAGCAGGAATTTGCGCATGAAGGACGGGTCTGCAAAGGTCGGGAACAAGCCCGCCGATGATACACTGCGCCGCATCGCCGCGACCCAACCGCAAGGCAGCTGGCGTTAAACCGCCAATGAATGGGAGCCCCACGATGGAATCGCTCGATCTGCGCAAGGTCGGTTTGAAGGTCACGCATCCGCGCCTGCGCATCCTGGCGCTGCTGGAAGAAGCCAAGCCCCGGCACATGACCGCCGAAGACATCTACCGCGCGCTGATGGGCGTGGGCGATGAGATCGGCCTGGCCACGGTCTACCGCGTGTTGACCCAGTTCGAGGCCGCCGGCCTGGTGCTGAAGCACAACTTCGAGGGCGGCCAGGCCGTCTACGAGCTGGACCGCGGCGAACACCACGACCATATGGTCGACATCGACACCGGCAAGGTCATCGAGTTCTCCAGCGACGAGATCGAGGCGTTGCAGGAGAAGATCGCCGCCGAGCACGGCTACGAGATCGAGGAACACTCGCTGGTGCTGTACGTGCGCAAGAAGCGCAAGTAAGCCGCCTTGCTGGATGTGGGGGAAAAGGCCGGGAAATCCCGGCCTTTTTTCGCACCCCCTATTCATCGAGGGGCACGGCGCGTGAGCGTCTTGGCTTCGGAGGGAAAGCGGTCCGGCGGGCCGCTTCCCCGCACGTGGTGCGGGAGGCTTCGGGTCGGCAGAAGTCCTGATCCACGTGCCATGGGAGCAGCCGTCTCTTCCGATCAGCTCGCGGCTTACCTGTAGAGCGGAGCTTGCTCCGCTGCTCTCCGTTCGGTTCGTGGGGAAGGCCCCAGCGGAGCAAGCTCCGCTCTACAGGGCGGCGTCACGCGCGGTCGGTGCTTTCCCATCCAACAGGACGGGGCGGCGTCAGTCCACCGCTTCGAGCAGCTTGCCGGCGGCGGCACGGGCCTCGGCGCTGACCTGGACACCGCCGAGCATGCGGGCGAGCTCTTCGCGGCGGGCGCTGGCGTCGAGCGATTCGACCGAGGACTGGGTCATGCCGTCCACCGGCGCCTTGCTGACGCGGTAATGGGCATGGCCTTGGGCGGCGACCTGCGGCTGGTGGGTCACGCACAGCACCTGGCGCGCGCGGCCCAGGTCGCGCAGCTTCTTGCCGACGATGTCGGCCACCGCGCCGCCGATGCCCGAGTCGACCTCGTCGAACACCATGGTCGGCACCGCGTCCGAGCCCAGCGCGGCCACCTCGATGGCCAGCGAGATGCGCGAAAGCTCACCACCGGAGGCGACCTTGCGTAGCGGCCGCGGCGGCTGGCCGGCGTTGGCCGCCACCAGCAGTTCGACCCGCTCGGCGCCCTGGGCGTCGGGGCGCTCGGCGTCGATGGGTTCGAGCTGGACTTCCAGCTTGCCGCCGCCCATGCCCAGCTCGCCGATCAGGGTGCTGGTCTGCTTGGCCAGGCTAGTGGCGGCCTTGGTGCGGACCTTGGTCAAGGCCGCAGCGGCGGCCTTCCAGGCCTGGCGGGCGGCCTCGATCTCGGTATTCAGCCCGGCCAGGCGCTCGCCGGCGCCGCGCAGGCCGTCCAGCTCCTGTTCGATACGGGTGGCGACCTCGTCGAGCTGTTCGGGTGCGACGCGGTGCTTGCGCGCCAGGTCGTGCAGCCGGCCCAGGCGGCGCTCGGCGCGCTCGAACTGGGCCGGATCCACGTCCAGGTCGTCGCGGACCTGGTTGAGCAGCGCCAGGGCCTCCTGCAGCTGGATCTGGGCGCTGTCGAGCAGGCCGTCGACCTCGCCCAGGCGCGGCTCGTGGCTGAGCACGCGCGCCAGCTCGGCGCGGGTCTGCAGCAGCAGCCGGCTGGCCGAGGGGCCTTCGTCGCCGGACAGGCGGGTCAGCCCGTCCTCGCAAGCCTGGATCAGGCTGGAGGCGTGGGCCTGGCGGCGATGTTGCTGGGACAGGGCCTCGATGGCGTCGGGGCTGAGGTCCTCGGCGCGCAGTTCGTCGAGCTGGTGCTGCAGATAGTTGAGCCGGTCGGAGACATCGCCCTGCGCGGTCAGGCGCTCGCGCTCGGCCAGCAGCGTCGACCAGGCGGCCGCGGCCTGGCGCACCTTGGCCAGCTGCGGCGCGCTGCCGGCGAAGGCGTCCAGCAGGTCCAGCTGGCGCGGCTTGGACAGCAGCGCCTGGTGCTCGTGCTGGCCGTGGATCTCCACCAGCAGGCCGGCCAGTTCGGCCAGCTGCGAGACCGGCACGGCGCGACCGTTGATCCAGGCGCGCGAGCCGCCGTCGGCGCGCAGCACGCGGCGCAGCTGGCAGGCGCCGGCCTCGTCCAGGGCATGCTCGGCCAGCCAGGCCAGGGCAGGGGCGGCCGGCGCGAGCTCGAACTCGGCCGACAGCTCGGCGCGCTGGGCGCCGTGGCGCACCACGCCGGCATCGGCGCGCGCGCCGGACAGAAAGCCCAGCGCGTCGACCAGCAGCGACTTGCCGGCGCCGGTCTCGCCGGAGATCACCGTCATGCCGGGGCCGAATTCCAGGTCCGTGGCGCGCACCACGGCGAAGTCCTTGATGGTCAGGTGTCGGAGCATAGTGGCCGGCATTGTAGGGGCAGCCGGCGCAGCGGTTGAGACAGGCGCGGCCCGGTTGCAAGGGCGGCGACGGGACGCTATCTAAAGCGTCATGAAGCCCTCAAGTCCGGACCTCGATGCGCGTTCGCGGCAGCTGCTGCGCACCCTGATCGCCCGCTACATCCAGGATGGCGAGCCGGTCGGCTCGCGCACGCTGGCCCAGCACGCCGGCCTGGACGTCAGCCCGGCGACGATCCGCAACATCCTGGCCGACCTGGAGGACGCCGGGCTGCTGGCCTCGCCGCATACCTCGGCCGGGCGCATTCCCACCCCGCAGGGCTACCGGGTGTTCGTCGACAGCCTGGTGCAGATGCAGCCGCTGGCCGAGCGCGAGGTCGCGCGCCTGCGCGCCGAGCTGCCGGCCGGCACCGGGACCCAGGCGCTGCTGGGCAACGCCTCCGAGCTGCTGTCGGCCATGACCCGCTTCGTCGGCGTGGTCGGCGCGCCGCGGCGCGAGCAGTTCGCCTTCCGCCACATCGACTTCGTGCCGCTGGACGGGCGCCGGGTGCTGGCGATCGTGGTGTTCGCCGACAGCGAGGTGCAGAACCGGGTGATCGAGCCGCGCCGCAGCTTCGACCCCTCCGAGCTGGAGCGCGCGGCCAACTACCTCAACCACCATTTCGCCGGCCGCCCGATCGCCGACATCCGCGCCACGCTGCTGCGCGAGCTGCGCGCGGCGCGCTCGGAGATGGAAGGCCTGCTGGCCCACGCGGTCGAGCTGGCCGACCACGCGCTGACCCCTTCGGACGATGACATGGTGCTGGCCGGGCAGACCCGGCTGATGGGCGTGCAGGACCTGTCCGACCTGGACCGGCTGCGCGAGCTGTTCGAGGCCTTCGCCCGCAAGCGCGAGATCCTGCAACTGCTGGAGCGCACCATGAACGCGCCGGGCGTGCGCATCTTCATCGGCGAGGAGACCGGCCTGGCGCCGCTGGACGGGATGTCGCTGGTCGCCGCGCCGTACCGGGCCCAGGCCAGCGGCCAGGTGCTGGGCGTGCTGGGTGTGATCGGGCCCTCGCGCATGGCCTACCAGACCGTGATTCCTGTGGTGCAGGCGGCGGCCGATGCGCTCGGCGCGGCAATGCTGCGTCCCGGCGATGACTTGAATCCGTCCGCGCCGACCCCATAGGTGGGGCTTGCGGCGGACATCCGACCGCCAGGACGGAAACCACAGACATGACTTCTAACGAACATCCGGGCGGCGAGCAGGCCGCCGCGCACCCCGACGCCCAGGCTTCCACCGAGGCGCTGCTGCAGGCCGAACTGCAGACCCTGCGCAACGAACTGGACCAGCTGCGCGCCTCGGTCCTACTCGAGCGTGCCGACCTTGAGAACCAGCGCAAGCGCGTGGCCCGCGACGTGGACAACGCCCGCAAGTTCGCCAACGAGAAGCTGCTCAACCAGCTGCTGCCCGTGTTCGACAGCCTGGACGCCGGCCTGACCGCCGCCGGCGCCGAGCCCAGCCCGCTGCGCGATGGCCTGGAGCTGACCCAGAAGCAGCTGCTCAAGGTCGCCGACGACAACGGCCTGACCGTGCTCGACCCGGTCGGCAAGCCCTTCGATCCCGAACACCACCAGGCCATCAGCCAGGCCGACGCCAGCGGCGCCGCGCCGGGCAGCGTCGTGCAGGTGTTCCAGAAGGGCTATCTGCTGGGCGGCCGGCTACTGCGTCCGGCGCTGGTGGTCGTGGCCCGCCACGACTGAACGCGACCGGCGGATCTGTCCGGATCGAGATTTTGTGTTCCACGGGCGCTTGAAGCCCACCATCACATCCCTATATCGGGTTCATCGGCAGGCGCGATCCGCCCGCCACACCCCGACAACCACGCTTCCTAACGGAGTCACATCATGGGCAAGATCATCGGCATCGACCTCGGCACGACCAACTCGTGCGTGGCGATCATGGAGGGCGGCAAGGCCCGCGTCATCGAGAATTCCGAGGGCGACCGCACCACGCCTTCGATCGTGGCCTACACCAAGGACGGCGAAGTCCTGGTCGGCGCCTCGGCCAAGCGCCAGGCGGTCACCAACCCCAAGAACACCTTCTACGCGGTCAAGCGCCTGATCGGCCGCAAGTTCACCGACGCCGAAGTCAAGAAGGACCTGGACCTGGTGCCGTACACCATCCTGGCCCACGACAACGGCGATGCCTGGGTGGCCACCGCCGACGGCAAGAAGATGGCCCCGCAGGAAATCTCCGCCCGCGTGCTGGAGAAGATGAAGAAGACCGCCGAGGACTTCCTGGGCGAGAAGGTCACCGAGGCGGTCATCACCGTGCCGGCCTACTTCAACGACAGCCAGCGCCAGGCGACCAAGGACGCCGGCCGCATCGCCGGGCTGGACGTCAAGCGCATCATCAACGAGCCCACCGCCGCGGCCCTGGCCTACGGCCTGGACAAGGGCGACACCAAGGACCGCAAGGTCGCCGTGTACGACCTGGGCGGCGGTACCTTCGACGTGTCGATCATCGAGATCGCCAACGTGGACGGTGAGAAGCAGTTCGAAGTGCTAGCCACCAACGGCGACACCTTCCTGGGTGGCGAGGACTTCGACGCACGCGTCATCGACTATCTGGTGGACGAGTTCAACAAGGACCAGGGCATCGACCTGCGCAAGGACCCGCTGGCCCTGCAGCGCCTGAAGGACGCCGCCGAGCGCGCCAAGATCGAGCTGTCCTCCTCGCAGCAGACCGAGGTCAACCTGCCGTATGTCACCGCCGACGCCTCCGGTCCCAAGCACCTGAACATCAAGCTGACCCGCGCCAAGCTGGAAGCCCTGGTCGACGACCTGATCAAGAAGTCGATCGAGCCGTGCCGCACCGCGCTCAACGACGCCGGCCTGCGCGCCAGCGACATCAGCGAGGTGATCCTGGTCGGCGGTCAGACCCGCATGCCCAAGGTGCAGTCGGCCGTGGCCGAGTTCTTCGGCAAGGAGCCGCGCAAGGACGTCAACCCCGACGAGGCCGTGGCGCTGGGCGCCGCGATCCAGGGCGGCGTGCTGGCCGGCGACGTCAAGGACGTGCTGCTGCTGGACGTGACCCCGCTGTCGCTGGGCATCGAGACCCTGGGCGGCGTGTTCACCAAGATCATCGAGAAGAACACCACCATCCCGACCAAGGCCTCGCAGACCTTCTCCACCGCCGAGGACAACCAGTCGGCCGTGACGGTGCACGTGCTGCAGGGTGAGCGCGAGCAGGCCCGCTTCAACAAGTCGCTGGCCCGCTTCGACCTGTCCGGCATCGAGCCGGCCCCGCGCGGCCTGCCGCAGGTGGAGGTGTCCTTCGACATCGACGCCAACGGCATCCTGCACGTGTCGGCCAAGGACAAGAAGACCAACAAGGAGCAGAAGGTCGAGATCAAGGCCGGTTCGGGCCTGTCGGACGAGGAGATCCAGCGCATGGTCGCCGATGCCGAGGCGCATCGCGACGAGGACAAGAAGTTCCAGGAAATGGTCGGCGCCCGCAACCAGGCCGACGCGCTGATCCACTCGACCCGCACGGCGATCACCGAGCACGGCGCCAAGGTCGGCGGCGATGTGATCGGCAAGGTCGAGGCCGCGCTGGCCGACCTGGAGACGGCGATGAAGGGCGACGACAAGGCCCAGATCGAGGCGCGTTCCAAGGCGCTGGAAGAGGCCGGCCAGTCGCTGTACGCCGCCGCCGCGGCGGGCGAGCAGGGCGGTCCGGGTGCGGACGCCGGCGCCCAGCAGGCGCGCGGTGCGGCCGACGACGTGGTCGATGCCGAGTTCACCGAGGTCAAGGACGATAAGAAGTAAGCAGGGATTCGGGATTGGGGATTCGTAAAGGCCTTGGCCTGCGGATCCCCGCCCCCCGATCCTTGTCCCTGTCTGCGGTGCATAAGAGCGGAAGAGACAGGATCTCTCCGCTTTTGCCGTTAACGAATCCCGATTCCCGAATCCCCAATCCCCGCCTATGAGTAAGCGTGACTATTACGAAGTCCTGGGCGTGGCCCGCAACGCCAGCGACGAGGAGCTGAAGAAGGCCTATCGCCGCTGCGCGATGAAGTATCACCCCGACCGCAATCCCGGCGACCACACCGCCGAGGTGATGTTCAAGGAGTGCAAGGAGGCCTACGAGGTGCTGTCCGACGGCGGCAAGCGCCGCCTGTACGACCAGCACGGCCATGCGGCCTTCGAGCACGGCATGGGCGGCGGCGGTGCCGGCTTCGGCGGGCCGGACATGGGCGATATCTTCGGCGACATCTTCGGCAACATCTTCGGTGGGGCCGGCGGCGCGCGTCAGGCCCGTCGCGGTGCCGACATCGGCTATGTGATGGAGCTGGACCTGGAAGAGGCCGTGGCCGGGGTCGAGAAGCGCATCGAGATCCCGACCATGGCCGTGTGCGAGCCCTGCCACGGCAGCGGTTCGGAGGACGGCAAGGTCGAGACCTGCACCACCTGCGGCGGTCGCGGCCAGGTGCGCATGCAGCGCGGCATTTTCACCATGCAGCAGGCCTGTCCGCACTGCGACGGACGCGGCCAGATCATCCGCAACCCCTGCCGCGTCTGCCATGGCGCCGGGCGCGTGGAGGAAGAGCGCGTGCTGTCGGTCAAGATCCCGGCCGGCGTGGACACCGGCGATCGCATCCGCCTGGCCGGCGAGGGCGAGGCCGGCCCGACCGGCACCCCGCCAGGCGATCTGTACGTGGAGGTGCGTGTGCGCGAGCACGCCATCTTCCAGCGCGACGGCGATGATCTGCATTGCGATGTGCCGATCCGTATCTCGCAGGCCGCGCTGGGCGACACCGTGCGCGTGCCGACCCTGGGCGGCGAGGCGGAGATCCGCGTCCCGGCCGAGACCCAGACCGGCAAGCTGTTCCGCCTGCGCGGCAAGGGCGTCAAGTCGGTGCGCAGCCGCGCCACCGGCGATCTGTTCTGCAAGGTCGTGGTCGAAACCCCGGTCAACCTGACCCAGCAGCAGCGCGAGCTGCTCGAGCAGTTCGAGGCCACCTTCGTCGGCGAGGACGCGCGCAAGCATTCGCCCAAGTCGGCCACGTTCCTGGATGGCGTCAAGGGCTTCTGGGACCGGATGACGTCGTGAGCTTGGGGTCCTGAGTCGGCTCGCCGACTCAGAACCTCCGCGCCATACCCGCAATCGGCACCCGCAAAGCACCCTGATCCGCTCCCTCCCTTGCGCGCAGCGCAGGGGAGGGCCGGGGAGGGGTGCTTTTGCTTTTGGCGTTGCTGCGCAAGCAGCGACAGCAACAACAGAAGCAACAGCAACAGCAAAAGCCAACCCCTCCCCCTCAGTCGCTAGCCGCGACTTCGAGCTCCCCTGCGCTGCGCGCAAGGGAGGGGGCAGGAGCAGCGATGCGCGGGCGACGCTTCAATCCCCAATCCCCAATCCCCAATCCCCGCCCCACCACCCACTTACAATGCGCGCATGACCCAAAACACGCGCGAAAGCCATCTCGTCCACGGTCGACGCCAGCGCCCGGAAGGGCCAGCGCCGGTCGATGTCCTGACCGTGCAGTCGCAGCTGGTCTATGGCCATGCCGGCAACAGCGCCGCCGCGCCGCCGCTGCGCGCGCTCGGCCTGCGGGTGGCCGAGGTGCCGACCACGCTGCTCAGCAACACACCCTTCTATCCGACCCTGCGCGGCCACATCCTGCCGGCGCAGTGGTTAACCGATCTGCTGCTCGGCGCCAGCGAGCGCGGCCTGCCGCAGCGCGCCCGCGCCCTGGTGTCGGGCTACTTCGGCAGCCTGGCCAACGGTGAGGCCTTTGCCGACTGGCTGGAGCGCACGCAGGCGCAGGCCCCGGCGCTGCGCTACGTGCTCGACCCGGTGATCGGCGACACCCATACCGGCCCTTATGTCGAGCCGGCGCTGGAGACGGTCTTCGTCGAGCGCCTGCTGCCGCGCGCGTGGATGGTCACGCCCAACGCCTTCGAACTGGGCCGCCTCACCGGGCTGCCCAGCTTGGCCCAGGACGATGCGCTGACCGCCGCGCGGCAACTGCTGGCGCGTGGGCCGCAGTGGGCACTTGTGCACAGCGTCGAGGGAGCCCCGGGCGAGCTGGTCACGCTGCTGGTCGGGCACGAGGCGGTGTATCGCTGGGCCACGCCGTGGCTGCCGGTGGACGTGGCCGGCACCGGCGATGTGCTGGTCGCGCTGACCCTGGGCCTGCATCTGCGCGGTGAGCCGCTCGAGAGTGCGATCGGCAGCGCCCTGGCCGGCGTGCACGCCGCGCTGGAGGCCACCCTGGCCGCGGGCGTGGAGGAACTGGACGTGCACGCCGCCGCGCCCGCGGCGCTGGCCACCCCGGCGCGCTTCCCCGCGCAGCGGCTGGCATGAGCCCGGTGTCCTGCGTCGGCATCGTCGGCAGCGCCGGCGCCTACGGCCGCTGGCTGGGCGCCTTCCTCGAGCGGCACCTGGGCGTGCGTGTCATCGGCCAGGATCCGGCCGATCCCGCCTCGCGCACGCCGCAGCAGCTGATCGAACAGGCCCAGGTGCTGGTGTTCAGCGCGCCGATCCGCATCACCGAGCAGGTGATCGGCGACTACGTGCGCCTGGCGGCCGGGCGCGAGGCCGGGCAGCTGTGGATCGACCTGACCTCGATCAAGACCGGCCCGGTCGCCGCGATGCTCGCCTCGCAGGCCGAAGTCGTCGGCCTGCATCCGATGACCGCGCCGCCCAAGTCGCCCACGCTCAAGGGCCGGCCGATGGTGGTGTGCGAGGCGCGCCTGGACGCCTGGCGTCCCTGGCTGCAGCGGCTGCTCGACGCGCTGCAGGCCCAGTGCGTGCGCACCACGCCCGAGCACCACGATCAGGTCATGGCGCTGGTGCAGGCCCTGGTCCACGCCACCCACCTGGCGCAGGCTGGCGTGCTGCGCCGCCATGCCGAACACGTCGGGTCACTGGCCGAGCTGTTCCCGTACCGCTCGGCGTCCTTCGAGATGGACGGGGCGATGATCGCGCGCATCCTGGCGCTCAATCCGGCCATCTACGAGGACATCCAGTTCGGCAATCCGCACGTGCCGCAGGTGCTGGACACGCTGGTCGAGGAGGTCACGCGGCTGCGCGATCTGGTCGGGCAGGGCGATGAGGCGGCGCGCGGCGGATTCCGCCAGGACGTGCTGGCCGCCAACAAGGCCGCCATCGGCGCCACGGCGCTGGCCGAGGGCAACTACCGCTTCGAGCGCATCGGCTATCTACTGGCCGACCTGGCCGAGACGCGCAGCCTGTCGGTGCATCTGCCGCTGGATCAGCCCGGCTCGCTGCGGGCGCTGCTGCACGTGTTCGAGCGGCACGGGGTGAGCATCGCCTCGCTGCATTCGCTGCGCAATCCGGCGGGCGAGCTGCACTTCCGGCTGGGATTCGATGCGGATGTCGACCTGGGCGCGTTGGCGCGGGCGGCGGCCGAGGTCGATGCCAGCGGCATCGGCCGCGTGCTCGATGGGGCCTCGTCGATGCCGGCGCTGTCGCCGGCGCGGCGCCTGGCCGCCTTGCTGCAACGGCGCGCGGCCACGCCGGACGACGTGCCGGCGCTGCTGGCCCTGCGCGAGGCGACCATGCGCGAGCACATGCGCAATTCCGGGGTCGATACCTCGCCCGGCAGCATGCTGGCCCGCCTGTTGAACGGCTACCAGCATGCGCAGGTGCTGCTGCGCGAGGAGCGTATCGTCGGCCTGCTCAAGCTCGATCGCAGCGGGCCGGACCATGTGGTGATGCAGATCCAGGTCGCCCCCGAGCTGCAGGGGCAGGGCCTGGGCCGGGCGCTGCTGGAGGAGTACATCGAGCAGGCGCGCGCCGCCGGCAAGGACGTCACCCTGCACGTGCTCAAGGCCAATCCGGCGCGTGGCCTGTACGAGCGGCTGGGCTTCGTGGTCGAAGGCGAGGATGCGCACGAGTTCCACATGCGGCTGCCGCATCGCTGAGGTTTTCCACACCGCCTGTGGATGACCGGCGGCACAACCCTGTGGACAACCCGGCGGCAGGCGCGCCGGACAAGGCCCGTTTCCGCATTGGTGGATTTTTCGCCAGCAGGACGGCCAGCGCCCACTTAGGCCTTCCGCGTCGCAGCGCGATGCGGCACCGGCGCGCGCGGTATCCTTGGCGGCATGAGCACCCAGATCACCCTGTCCCAGCGCGCCCTGGCCCTGACCAGCTCGGCGATCCGCGAAATCCTCAAAGTGACCGAGCGCCCGGAGGTCATCTCCTTCGCCGGCGGCCTGCCGGCCGCCTCGACCTTCCCGGTCGAGCGCATGCGCGCGGCCACCGACAAGGTACTCACCGAGGCGCCGCAGGCCGCGCTGCAGTACGGCCCGACCGAGGGCTACGGCCCGCTGCGCGAGTGGGTGGCACAGCGTCTGGCGGCCGCCGGCGCGCCGGTGCCGGCCAGCCGCGTGCTGATCGTCACCGGCTCGCAGCAGGGCCTGGATCTGCTCGGCAAGACGCTGATCGATGAGGGCAGCAAGGTGCTGGTCGAAACGCCGAGCTACCTGGGCGCGCTGCAGTCCTTCTCGCTGTTCGCCCCGGCCTTCGCCGGCATGCCGTCGGACGAGGACGGCATCGATGTCGACGCGCTCACGCCCACGCTGCTGGACGGCGCGCGCTTCATGTACTGCCTGCCCAACTTCCAGAACCCCACCGGCAAGCGCCTGCCGCTGGCCCGGCGCAAGGCGCTGGTCGCCACCGCGCTGGCCGCCGGCGTGCCGGTGGTCGAGGACGATCCCTACGGCGAGCTGAGCTACGGCGGCGAACACCTGCCCAGCCTGCTTTCGCTCAACCCCGAAGGCGGGATCTACATGGGCTCGTTCTCCAAGGTGCTGGCACCGGGCCTGCGCCTGGGCTATGTGGTCGCGCCCGAGCCGCTGTTCTCCAAGCTGGTCCAGGCCAAGCAGGCCGCCGACCTGCATACGCCGTCCTTCAGCCAGCGCATCGTCTACGAGACCGTGCGCGATGGCTTCCTGGACGAGCACATCCCGACCATCCGCGACCTCTACGCGCGCCAGTGCCAGCTGATGCTCGATGCGCTCGAGCGCTACTTCCCGGCGCAGGCGCACTGGACGCGGCCGCAGGGCGGCATGTTCGTCTGGGTGACCCTGCCGCACGGCATCGACACCACCGCGCTGCTGGCCAAGGCGATCGCGCGCAACGTGGCCTTCGTGCCCGGCGCTCCCTTCTACGCCACCGATCCGCAGATCAACACGCTGCGCCTGTCGTTCGTGACCGTGCCGGGCGAGAAGATCGAGGCCGGCATGAAGATCCTGGGCGAACTGGTGTCCGAGGCCATCGCCGCCCTGCCAGCCGCCGCGGCCGCATGACGGTGAAGGGCGATCGCACGAGCCCGCCGCTGCGGGTGCTGATTCACGGTGCCTCGGGCCGCATGGGCCAGGCGCTGCTGCGACTGGCGGCCGGCGAGCCAGCGCTGCAGGTCGTGGCCGCGGTGACCCATCGCCCGCCGGCCACGCGCGTGGTCGATGGCGTGGCGTACTTCGCCGCCAGCGAGCTGCCTGGCGCGCCGGTGTTCGACGTGGCCATCGACTTCAGCCTGCCGGAAGGGTTCGACCCGATCCTGGCGCTGTGCCTGCAGCGCAAGGCCGCGCTGGTGTCCGGCACCACCGGGCTGTCCGAGGCCCAGCGCGCCGCGCTGCAGCAGGCCGGCGGCGACATCCCCGTGGTGTGGGCCTCCAACTTCAGCCTGGGCGTGGCCGTGCTGGCCGAACTGGTCGAACGCGCGGCCGCCGCGCTGCCCGGCTGGGACTGCGACATCATCGAGTCCCACCACATCCACAAGCAGGACGCCCCGTCCGGCACGGCCCTGACCCTGGGGCAGGGCGTCGAACTGGCCGGCGCCACGCCGCGCTACGCCAGCCTGCGCGCCGGCGACATCGTCGGCGAGCATCTGGTCCAGTTCACCGGCCTAGGCGAGCGTGTGGAACTGACCCACCGCGCCACCAACCGCGACATCTTCGCCCGCGGTGCGCTGCACGCCGCACAGCGGCTCACGGACCGGCCGCCGGGCCTGTATCGCGTGCGCGATCTGCTGGACTGAAGCGGTGCCGCGGCCGCGGCGTCGCTCAGTTGCTCATCGCGATCATGCCGAAGCACGCCGCCGCCAGCAGGAGGGTCAGCCCGCCGATCGTGGCCAGGATGCCGATGATGACCTTGGCCCAGACCGGCAGGCCGCCGCGCTGCGGCTCGGGTGCGGGCGGCAGTTCGGGCGGCTGTGCCTGCGATGGCGAGGTGTCGTCTTGGTCCGCGGTGTTCATGCCGTTGCGTCCTTGAGCGGGGTGCCGTCGACCCAGGCGCGCAGCGCTTGCAGCTGCTGACGCCGGTCGTCGCGGTAGAACAGGTTGAATGTGTCGAACGGCACGATCGTGCCATCGGGCTGGGCGATGTGGACGCAACTCTTCTTCACCGAGCGCAGGTCGAAGCCCTCCGCGTCGATGAAGGCCATGATCAGCACGCGGAAGACGTTGCGGTAGTCCAGCCCCTGCGGGGCCTGCACCTGCGGCAGGCAGCAGAGCAGGTCGGACAGTGAGCAGGCCTGCGACTGCGGCGAATGGTTGGTGGCGAACAGCTTGAACACGGCCTCGCGCAGCTGATCGTCCTTCTCCACCACGATGCTGTTGCGGCCGCCTTCGATCAGCACCTCCGGCGGGATCAGGCCGGTCAGCGGCACGACGCGGTCCTCCAGCTTCAGCGCGTAGGCCATCGCCAGCGCATCGGGATGGCAGGGGACCGGGATCAGGTCCTCGGGCCGGAACAGCGCGCTCTGCTCGAGGATGCCGCGCCGCACTTCGGTCAGCGTCAGACGGTCGCGCGCCGGGTCGTAGCCCTCGGTGCGGCCTGCGTGCTGGATCGGCTGGAAGGTGACGCCGCGCACGCAGGGCTGGCGCCGGGCGAAGTCGATGATCTCGCCCAGCTCGCCATCGTTGAGGCCCTTCTTGACCGTGACCACCAGCGTGGTCGAGATGCCGAGCCGGTTGAGCGCCTCCAGCGCCCGGCGCCGGACCTCCACCAGGCGCGCGCCGCGCAGCTCCTGGTGGACCTCCTCGCGCAAGGAATCGAACTGCAGGTACAGCTCGAAGCCAGGCATGTAACCGGCCAGGCGCTCGACGAACGCCGGGTCCTTGGCGATCCGCAGCCCGTTGGTGTTGACCATCAGGTGGCGGATGGGACGGGCCTTGGCCGCATCGAGGATCTCGAAGAACTGCGGGTGCAGGGTCGGTTCGCCGCCGGAGATCTGCACCACGTCCGGCTCGCCCTCGTTGGCGACCACCGCATCGAGCATGCGCTCGATCGCGGCCAGATCGCGAAAGCCGGGGCGATGCGGGCCCGAATCGGCATAGCAGATCGGGCAGCGCAGATTGCAGTGATCGGTGACCTCGATCAGGGTCAGGCAGCTGTGCTGCATGTGCTCGGGGCACAGCCCGCAGTCGTAGGGGCAGCCCCAGCGGCGCTCGGTGTTGAAGCGCTGCGGCAATTCGGGCGGCTTGATGAAGCGCTCGCGGCACAGGCGGTAGTACTGAATGTCGTCGGCCACCAGCACGCGCTCGCGGCCATGCTGCGGGCACCACTTCTCCAGGTAGACGCCGCCGTCCTTGAACAGGATGGTCGCCTCCACCCGGCGCAGGCAGGTCGAGCACACCGACACCGCGGTGTCGTAGAACAGGTAAGGCCTTACTTTTGCCGCCATGCAGGGGGCCATGCGATGCGTGGGAGGTCGCGCACATGGTAGGCCACGCCCAGGACGCACAGCAGCTGCAGGCCGGACAGCACACCGAAGTAGTACAGCGGGATCGGCCGGATCGACTCGACCGCCAGGCGGTAGAGCAGGTAGCCGACCAGGAACAGCTTGAAGCGGTCGCCCGGGCGCGGCAGGCGGCCGCCATAGCGGGTCAACAGCCCGCCCCACAGCGCGACGAAGACGATCTCGTAAAGCTGGGTCGGGTGGCGCGCGATGCCATCGCCGAAGTCCACGCCCCAGGGCAGGGTGGTGGGGTTGCCGTAGGTATGGTCCGCCAGGCCGCCCAGGAAACAGCCGATGCGCCCAATGATCATGCCCACCGTCAGCGGCAGGACGAAGGCATCGCCGGTCGAGCCGCGGATCCCGGCAAGGCGCTTGGCAAGCTCGACGCCGGCCCAGCCACCCAGCAGCGCACCGATGATGGACTTGCCTTCCAGCAGGCGACGGAACGAGGGAAAGTCGGCGAAGGCAGACGCAGGATCGTAGAGCCAGTAGGCGATCTTGCTGCCGACGGCCGCGCCCAGCACGGTGCCGGCGACCAGCAGCAGCGCCTGGACCCGGTCGGTCTGCCCGGGGTAGGGCAGGCGGCGGCGCTCGCGCAGATAGAGCTGGAAGCCCACCGAATAGGCGGCCGCCTCCATGAGGGTATGAAGCCAGTAGGCGTTCAGCGTCATCAAGGCCAGTGTAGCCGTCGGCGTGGCGTGTCGAGCTCCCGATCGCCGCGTGAATCACGCCACATCCTGCGGCCTTGCGTGGCAGGCGATGGGGTTGCTCGCCCCGCCGCAACGTTGAGCGAATTTCGTCAGGCCCGGGCGCCGTGCGAAAAAAGCGGCTGGCGCGGGGGGCGCCGGGTCCGTACAATTCGCACTCGCCTGTTAACCCACATCGCCTCGGACCGGAGAAGCGCCGCGTCCGCGGTTTCTTGCAGCCGCAAGTTGGACGTGGGCGCAGGGTTCCTCCCATCCCCAAGGCGAACCTGCAGTGACCCAACCCGCAATCCTGGTCCTCGAAGACGGCACCGTATTCGAGGGTGAATCGGTCGGCGCGAACGGCCTGTCCGTCGGCGAAGTGGTGTTCAACACCGCCATGACCGGCTATCAGGAGATCGTCACCGATCCGTCCTACGCCCGTCAGCTCGTCACGCTGACCTATCCCCATATCGGCAACACCGGCTGCACCGACCAGGACGACGAGGCCGCCAAGGTCTGGTCGGCCGGCCTGATCGTGCGCGACGTGCCGCGCCGTCCCAGCAGCTGGCGCAGCCAGATCTCGCTGCAGGACTGGCTGGCCGCGCGCGGCGTGGTCGCCATCGCCGGCATCGACACCCGCAAGCTCACGCGCATCCTGCGCGAGAAGGGCGCGCAGAACGGCGCGCTGATGGCCGGGCAGATCGATGTCGAGCAGGCACTGGAAGCTGCACGCAAGTTCCCCGGCCTCAAGGGCATGGACCTGGCCAAGGTGGTCTCCACCGACAAGACCTATCCGTGGACCGAGGGCCAGCTGGACCTGGATACCGGCAAGCCGGTCCAGGCCGCGGCCAAGTTCAAGGTCGTGGCCTACGATTACGGCGTCAAGCTCAACATCCTGCGCATGCTGGCCGAACGTGGCTGCGAGGTGACCGTGGTGCCGGCGCAGACGCCTGCGGCGCAGGTGCTGGCGCTCAATCCCGACGGCGTGTTCCTGTCCAACGGCCCCGGCGATCCGGAGCCGTGCGACTACGCCATCGAAGCGATCAAGGAATTCGTCGCCAGGAAGGTGCCGACCTTCGGCATCTGCCTGGGCCATCAGCTGCTGGCGCTGGCCGCCGGGGCGAAGACGGTGAAGATGGGACACGGCCATCACGGCGCCAACCATCCGGTCATCGACCTGGACTCGGGCCGGGTGATGATCACCTCGCAGAACCACGGCTTCGCGGTGGACGAGGCCAGCGTCCCGGCCAATGTGCGCGTGACGCACCGCTCGCTGTTCGACGGCACCAACCAGGGCATCGCGCTGACCGATGCGCCGGCGTTCTCCTTCCAGGGCCACCCGGAAGCCTCGCCCGGCCCGCATGACGTGTCGCCGCTGTTCGACCGGTTCGTCGAGCTGATGGAAACCCAGGCGCGCGGCTGAGTCCGCGCATCTGACCGCCTTGTCGGCATGGCCGCGGCCATGCCTTCCGATTCCAGCGTCGCCGCCGCCTGCGCGACGCCAACACGAGTAGCGAAATGCCAAAGCGCACCGACCTCAAGACCATCCTCATCATCGGCGCCGGCCCGATCGTCATCGGCCAGGCCTGCGAGTTCGACTACTCCGGCGCACAGGCCTGCAAGGCGCTGCGCGACGAGGGCTACCGCGTGGTGCTGGTCAACTCCAACCCGGCCACGATCATGACCGACCCGGAGATGGCCGACGCGGTCTACATCGAGCCGATCAACTGGCAGACGGTCGAGAAGATCATCGCCAAGGAGCGCCCCGACGCGCTGCTGCCGACCATGGGCGGCCAGACCGCGCTGAACTGCGCGCTGGACCTGGCCGATCACGGCGTGCTGGAGAAGTACGACGTCGAGCTGATCGGCGCCAAGCGCGACGCCATCCGCATGGCCGAGGACCGCGAGCTGTTCCGCGTGGCCATGGGCGAGATCGGCCTGGAATGCCCCAAGGCCGAGGTGGCGCGCAGCTTCGAGCAGGCCGTCGAGATCCAGGCCAAGGTCGGCTACCCGACCATCATCCGGCCGTCCTTCACGTTGGGCGGCACCGGCGGCGGCATCGCCTACAACAAGGAAGAGTTCGAGGAGATCATCAAGCGCGGCCTGGAACTCTCGCCGGTGCACGAAGTGCTGGTGGAAGAGTCGGTGCTGGGCTGGAAGGAGTTCGAGATGGAAGTGGTCCGCGACACGGCGGACAACTGCATCATCGTCTGCTCGATCGAGAACCTGGACCCGATGGGCGTGCACACCGGCGACTCGATCACCGTCGCCCCGGCCCAGACCCTGACCGACAAGGAATACCAGCGCCTGCGCGATGCCTCCATCGCGGTGCTGCGCAAGATCGGCGTGGACACCGGCGGCTCGAACGTGCAGTTCGGCATCAGCCCGACCACCGGCCGGGTGGTGGTGATCGAGATGAATCCGCGCGTGTCGCGCTCCTCGGCGCTGGCCTCCAAGGCCACCGGCTTCCCGATCGCCAAGGTCGCGGCCAAGCTGGCGGTGGGCTATACGCTGGATGAGCTGAAGAACGAGATCACCGGCGGCCTGACCCCGGCCTCGTTCGAGCCCTCGATCGACTATGTGGTCACCAAGATCCCGCGCTTTGCCTTCGAGAAGTTCCCGCAGGCCGACGCGCGTCTGACCACGCAGATGAAGTCGGTGGGCGAGGTGATGGCCATGGGCCGCACCTTCCAGGAATCGGTGCAGAAGGCGCTGCGCGGCCTGGAGACCGGCAAGGTCGGCTTCGACCCCACCGGCCTGGACCTGGCCAGCGAGGACGACCTGGCCACGCTGCGCCGCGAGCTCAAGGCCCCGGGCCCGGAGCGTCTGTTCTACGTGGGCGATGCGTTCCGCGCCGGCATGAGCGTGGAGGAGATCTACGCGCTGTCCTTCATCGATCCGTGGTTCCTGGACCAGATCGAGGAGATCATCGCCGAGGAGCAGCGCGTGGCCGCCGAAGGCCTGGGCTCGCTGGACACCGCGCGCATGCGCAGGCTCAAGCGCGCCGGCTTCTCCGATGCGCGCCTGGCCCAGCTGGCCGGCACCGACGAGGGCGCCGTGCGCGTGCTGCGCAAGGCGCTGGGCGTCAAGCCGGTCTACAAGCGCGTGGACTCGTGCGCGGCCGAGTTCGCCACCAGCACCGCCTACCTGTACTCGACCTACGAGGACGAGTGCGAGGCCCAGCCGACCCAGCGCGACAAGATCATGATCCTCGGCGGCGGCCCCAACCGCATCGGCCAGGGCATCGAGTTCGACTACTGCTGCGTGCATGCGGCGCTGGCGCTGCGCGAGGACGGGTTCGAGACCATCATGGTCAACTGCAACCCGGAGACCGTCTCGACCGACTACGACACCTCCGACCGTCTGTACTTCGAGCCGCTGACGCTGGAAGACGTGCTGGCCATCGTCGAGCTGGAGCAGCCCAAGGGCTTGATCGTCCAGTACGGCGGCCAGACCCCGCTGAAGCTGGCGCGTGCGCTGGAAGCCAACGGCGTGCCGGTGATCGGCACCTCGCCCGATTCGATCGACCTGGCCGAGGACCGCGAGCGCTTCCAGCAGCTGGTCGACAAGCTCGGCCTGAAGCAGCCGCCCAACCGCATCGCCCGCAACGACCAGGAAGCGCTGCTGCTGGCGCGCGAGATCGGCTATCCGCTGGTGGTGCGCCCGAGCTACGTGCTCGGCGGCCGCGCCATGGAGATCGTCTATGGCGAATCGGACCTGGCGCGCTACGTGCGCGATGCGGTCAAGGTGTCCAACGATTCGCCGGTGCTGCTGGACCGCTTCCTGGACAACGCGGTCGAGTGCGATGTGGACATCATCGCCGACAAGGACGGTCAGGTCCTGATCGGCGGGGTGATGGAGCACATCGAGGAAGCCGGCGTGCACTCGGGCGACTCCTCGTGCTCGCTGCCGCCGTACTCGCTCTCCGCCCAGACCCAGGCCGAGCTGCGCCGCCAGGTGGTGGAGCTGGCCAAGGCCCTGAACGTGGTCGGCCTGATGAACACCCAGTTCGCCATCCAGACCGGCGACGACGGCCAGGACGTGGTCTACCTGCTGGAAGTCAATCCGCGCGCCTCGCGCACGGTGCCGTTCGTGTCCAAGGCCACCGGTGTGGCGCTGGCCAAGATCGCCGCACGCTGCATGGCCGGCAAGACGCTGGCCGAGCAGGGCGCCACGGTCGAGGTCGTGCCGGACTACTACTCGGTGAAGGAGGCGATCTTCCCGTTCGCCAAGTTCCAGGGCGTCGATCCGATCCTGGGGCCGGAGATGCGTTCGACCGGCGAGGTGATGGGCGTGGGTCGCAGCTTCGGCGCGGCGATGGCGCGCGCGCAGGAGGCTGGCGGCATCAAGGCCCCGCAGCCGGGCAAGGCCTTCGTCTCGGTGCGCGACCCGGACAAGCAGCGCGTGCTGCCGGTGGCCCAGGCGCTGGTCGAGCGCGGATTCACGTTGGTGGCCACGGTCGGTACGGCACAATGGCTGCGCGCGCACGGCTTCGAATGCGCGCAGGTCAACAAGGTCACCGACGGCCGCCCGCATATCGTGGACCTGATCAAGAATGGCGAGATCGTCTACATCGTCAACACGACCGAGGGCCGTCGCGCGATCTCCGACTCGTTCTCCATCCGTCGTGAAGCGCTGCAGCAGCGCCTCACGTATTCGACCACCATCGCCGGCGCGCGCGCGCTGGTGAATTCGCTGGAGTTCCGCGGCACCGGCCCCGTGCTGGCGCTGCAGGAGCTGCACAAGGAGTTGCAAGCATGAGAGCCCCCATCACCAAGCAGGGCGCCCAGCGCCTGCGTGACGAGCTCGACCACCTCAAGTCGGTCAAGCGTCCGGAAGTGATCGCCGCCATCGCCGAGGCGCGTGCGCACGGCGACCTGAAGGAAAACGCCGAGTACCACGCCGCCCGCGAGCAGCAGGGCTTCATCGAAGGCCGCATCAACCAGCTGGAGAGCGAGCTGTCCACCGCCGAGGTGATCGACGTGGCCGCGCTCAACGCCGGGACGCGCGTGGTGTTCGGCGCCACAGTGGTGCTGGCCGACGTCGACACCGACGAGGAGAAGAAGTACCAGATCGTGGGTGACCTGGAGGCGGACATCAAGCAGTCGCTGATCGCCATCTCCTCGCCGATCGCGCGCGCGCTGATCGGCAAGAACGAGGGCGACAGCGTCACCATCCAGGCGCCCGCGGGCGAACACGAGTACGAGATCGTCAGCGTCTCCTACGGCGCCTGAGCGCGTGGGCGTGCCGATGCGCGGCGTTGATCGCCTGCGGTGCGATGGCGCGATCGCGCGGCATAGCTTCGGCCGGGCGCTGAAGCACGCCGCGCGTCTTCGCTCGATGCGTCACGTGCGCCTCGACCTTGGTCCGTCGCACTAGCATGGCGTCCGCGACCTTGCTGCTGCCGGCGCGTGCCCAGCTCGCCGGCGAGCTGCCGCCCCAGGCCGGCAAGGCCCTGGCCCGCGCCGACCGCGACCAGGGCGAGGCGGGCGAGCGCGCCCAACTGCGCCGCCATTTCCAACTGGTCCCCGATCACTGGCCGGTCGCGGCGCTGACCCGGCAGCTCGACGCCGGCGATGCCGCCCAGTCGCGCTGGCTGCGCGCAGATCCCGCCTTTCTGGCGCCGGACATGACCGGCGCGCGCCTGCTCGCGCATGGACCCGCGCTGGGCCTGGAACAGGCCGACGTCGATGCGCTGCTGCCGGCGCTCAAGCCGCTGTTCGGCGATGCCGGCTTCCTGCTGGACGCGCCGACGCCCGCGCGCTGGTATCTGCGCCTGCTCAGCGACACGCCGCTGCCCGAATTCGCCGCGCCCGAGCAGGTGCTGGGAGACGACCTGTTCGGCCATCTGCCGCATGGCGATGCCGGGCGCCGCTGGCGCGCGCTGTTCACCGAAGCCCAGGTACTGCTGCACCAGCATCCCTGGAACGCCCAGCGCGCCGCGCAGGGCAAGCCGGCGGTCAACGCGCTGTGGTTCTGGGGTCCGGGCGTGCTGCCGCAGGCGGTCACCACGCCGTATCGGCAGGTGCGCAGCCGCGACGAGCTGCTGCTGGCGCTGGCGCGCCAGGCCGGCACCTTCGATGCCCTCGAACAGGGCGTCGACGCGCTGGTCGACCTGCGCCATCTCAAGTCGCCGGCGATGTTCACCGACCAGGTGCTGGCGCCGCTACTGGCCGAGCTGCGCCGCGGCGAGCTGGCGCGCGTGGTGCTGGACTTCCAGGACGGCGCGCGCTTCAGGCTCACCGCCGGCCAGCGCTGGCGCCTGCTGCGCCGCACGCTGACACGCCTGGACGCATGAGGCCGGCCACCCGCATCTCCCGGCGCAGCGTCGCCGCCGGCGGCCCGTGGTCGGACGCCGTGCCGCCGCTGCTGCAGCGGATCTACGCCGGGCGCGGTGCCCTGGCCGAAGCCCAGGCGCGACCGCGCCTGGCCCAGCTGCATCCACCGGAGCTGCTCGGCGGCATGGACGCGGCGGTGGCGCTGCTGGCCGAGGCCATCGCGCAGGACCGGCACATCGTCGTGGTCGGCGACTTCGACTGCGATGGCGCCACGGCCTGCGCGGTCGCCGTGCGCGGGCTGATCCTGCTCGGCGCGCGCCACGTCACCCCCGCGGTGCCCAATCGCGTGACCCACGGCTACGGACTGTCGCCCTCGCTGGTGTCCGAGCTGGCCGCGCTCAAGCCCGACCTGCTGGTCACCGTCGACCACGGCATCGCCTGCCATGCCGGCATCGCGCAGGCGCGCGCCCTGGGCTGGCAGGTGCTGGTCACCGACCACCATCTGCCCGGCGCCGCGCTGCCGCCCGCGCACGCCATCGTCAATCCCAACCTGGCCGGCGACGGCTTCCCCAGCAAGGCGCTGGCCGGGGTCGGGGTGATGTTCTACGTGCTGCTGGCGCTGCGTCGCAGGCTTCATGGCGATCATCCTTCGAGCGAGTCGAGGGCAGGCGCTGATCGCGAGCATCAGACGGCGGACCTCCATGGCCGCGTTCCTCCGAAAAACCGGCCCGATCTGACTGCACTGCTCGACCTGGTCGCCGTCGGCACCATCGCCGACTTAGGTGGGGGCGGATCTGGACACTTTCTTCTAGGGTCAAAGCTCCTAGACCTGCCCTAGATCGGTCTTTGCCCCCCTAAATCCTGAGAGGGATATTGACTGGTTGCCCTTCTACGCAACTTTCGTTAACGTCTTAGGCGCGGCATGTATTGGACTTATAGATAAGTCTATTTATATCAATGATATAAACTTCATAGGTGTTCACTTTGAGGCCTGACCGAGTTAGCTTGGCGTATAGGGTGATTCCGTTCCTGGATCAGGACGCAACCAGCCGGTACGTCTTGATGCATCGCGAATCCGGTCGACTGCCGATCGCGTCGTCCATCTATGAAACGCATCTCGCTCAGAAGAGCGACTCGCAGAAGACAAGGTCAGGATCGCTATACGGGATCGCAAGCTTGTACTCATGGGCTGACGAGCGCGGCGTTGACTTGGATGCACAACTCCTGAGTGGTGAAGGCTTGGCGCCGTCGCAGATCTCCGCTTTCTCGGCCTGGTTGCGGGTACGGCTAGGTGAGGACGGGAAAGCAAGGCTCACGCCTGAATCGAGAACCACACACAACCAGACCCTGCACTTCTGCCGACAAATCTGTGTGCATTTCATAACTCAGTATGCGACATCGAATTCAGCAGTCGCAGAACGCGTTATGCAAATCGAACTTCTTGCCAACTCGCAAGGTCGCGAGTGGACAAGGACACGGATCAAGACGCGGAAGAAGAGAGTAGCGCCAGATCTGACGGACGAAGAACTGGCGCGGATCGAAGAATTTCTATTACCTGAAAATAGAAGTAGGAACGTCGGCCAAGATATTGCATGGCGGGACTATCTACTTTGGAGATTGACGATTGAGTTCGGCTTGCGACTTGGTGAGGTGCTAAGCCTGAGGCTCCAGGACTGTCCGGCGTTGGGTCGCAACTACATTAGTGTCGTCAGGATCGAAGAGCGTGACGACGGAGTGATTGACTCGAGAGGAGCGCATGCCCCAAGGCCAAAAACCCTAAGTCGCGACCTTCGCTTTCTATGGAAGGAGACCAGGTTTCCGCATCTAATTGCCCAATACACGACTCGCTTTCGTCGCGCCTCGGTCAAGGAGCATGGCCGCCAGGTATATCGGTGGGTCCTTCCCCATCCATTCCTGATCGTAGCAACGAACGGTAAGCCGCTTTCTATCAGCACTGCGAATGATGTGGCGTCCGCGATCAAGGCGGCAACTGGCATCAACTTCCACTGGCATCTGGCACGACACGCCTTCTTCAATCGGATGTACCTGCGCGCCAAGACCAATCAGGAACTGCAGGATCTTGTGTACTGGGGTGGCTGGGAGAGCGAAAAGAGCCTTGAGATCTATTCAAGACGTGCTCGAGCCGACCGAGCGAAGGGAGTGATGCGATCCGAAAATGAGAACTGGTCATGGACGGCATTGCAATGATGCAGAACCATGAAACTGGCCTGTGGGAAGGTTCGGACGGACGCAAATTCGTCCGCAATGAATTCAATCCAGACGCCCCAGTGTTTATCGACGTAACGGATGATGTCTGGCGGTTCAGCCTGGGTGGTTCAGCGAGGAGGTTGGATTGGCGACAGGGCGGACTGTCAAATGCTGTTGTTGAGCCTTTGCAAGTTATTGCATTGGAGCAATTGCGAACCAAATCCGCGTCGTGGGCGCAGCACGTGCATCGGATGTTGCATGGCCTTGTTATGGCGGCAAACAGTCTGGGGATAGAGCTTTCAGGTGGGCTTGGCGCTCTGTCCATCAAGGAATGGGCAGCAATGTGGGTGCTGCTTTCAAAAGAAGCTCGAACAATGCTCCGAATCTTCTATAGGGAGATGGCTCAGCGATCAATGGCGGGAGCGAGCCCAGCTATCGCACTGGAAATGGACGAATGGGTCGCGTGGCCACAACCGGCGGGCATGCAGGACGTACTGACCTGGAATGCAGAGACTGGGGCATACACGTCGGGGGAGTCGGAACTGGCCCGACGCGCATTGGCCATGCCCGTAGGTGATGAATCTGATGTTGAATGCATTATCCGGGTTTTTGGCTGGATTCTCTTTGAGACCTATAAGCGTCCACTGCAACTACTTGGTATGCGCAAAGATGCCTTGGTCACCTATAAGGGGCAACGCTGGCAATACTTTTTAAGAATTCCGAAGGTAAAGGCGCAAACGGGCGATGTTGCCGAGTTGTGGCCTGTAAGCGAGGCGCTGGGGAAATCGATACAGGCATTGGGCGACCGCCCATTACTCTTGGCTCTACAGGAAAAATTCGACCGATTGATTGTCGTGCCAGGCAGAAAACAAGGCGGCAACAATCGAAATGCAACCACTATCGGTTCGCGCGATCAATACGGTCTAGAACTTCCGATGGAGTGGCATGAGCATGGGCAGGTACCTACGGGCACCATGACCAGATTGCTGCGTCGATGGAGTATTGAAAGCAATATCGTCAGTCCAAGGACTGGAAAGGTACTTGTTTTTGGAGCGAAGCGCGTTCGTCATACCGGCGGAACGCGTCTTGCCATGCAGGGTACTCCTCGAGACGAAATCCAGACAATCTTCGAGCACGATGATCCTACATCGGCTCAGGCCTACATTGATGCGGTGGCTTCGGAGTTGCTGCCTGCCATCGAGCGAGCAGACCGTGCACTAGGCGGGCTATTCGCCGGTCTTAATGCGGCCTTCTTTCAAGGCGTGGTTGTACCTGCGTTAGGAGAGAAGCAAATTCTCGTTCCCGATTTTCACTCGGGCGCCCCCGCTGTCGTTGGCTCATGTGGCAGCAGCGGGGCGTGCCCAACTCATCCGTTTTGGGCGTGCTACGGAGGATGCCCACATTTTCAAGCGTGGCGGGATGGCGATCACAGCGCTTCAATGAAGTATGTCCAGCGCGAACATGAACGATGGAGCCATGCCGAGGCTGGAAAAGAGCGCAGCAAATTGGGCAAGGATTTTGAACAGGTATACGCCGGGATCAAAGACGTGATCACGGCTATTGAAGAGGGGCATTAGGATGTCGGCCGCACTTTCTCGTTGGCTGCATGAGCACACGGCGGATTCCTCAATTTCGGAGTTGGGGTCGCATTTGCTCGCCTTGATTCCGCCTGGAGCGTCATTCGAATCGGATCAATGGAATGTAATTTCATGGGTGTTACGTCCTGGCAATGGCATCAGCAGATACCTCTACTTTGACAAGATCGTTCATGCCAACTTGAAGGCGGCATGCAAGATTTGGATTCTCCATGGACGGATGACACGAAATCTTGGAGAAGGTTCGGCTCAGGCCCGCTTAACGGTCGTGGCAATTTTAGGGGAAGTTCTCGGGGCACGGTCATTCGACACGCTCAAGAACGAAGATTTCTACGCTGCAGAACGGCGGATCAGAAAGAATCGCGCAGCTGCGGGCGCATACGGACTATGCAAGGTGCTCGCGACGTTCGCGAAGTGGCTGAATTTGCGGACGCGATCGAGACTGAGCTACGTCTCCGGCATGAAGAAGCCAGCTAAGCACGGGCGCAAGGGCAATGATGCAGGTCGCCATGAAAAGTTAATGCCAGACGAGGTCATACGCGACCTGATTGCTGTCAATTCAAGAGACGATATAAGTGACATCGATCGCTTCTATCTGCAGATTTTCACTATCGATGTCGGGGCCGGATTTCGTGTGGGCGAGTTGGCGAATTTGCCGGAAAATTGTCTCATCGAGCACGATGGCGCCTTGCAATTGCTGTACTTCCCCGAGAAGAAAGGGCGTCCCGTTCCAAAGGTGGTGCCTCCCAGTCTAGTGCCGGCAATCCGTGCCGCTGTTTCCGCATTGAAATCTTCCACCGAGGATTTGCGAAAGCTTGCCGCGCAACAGCGTGAGAATGAGCCAGTCGATTGGCTTAAGGTGTCTTCCAATGAGGCGGCTGCATGCTACTTCACATCAAAATTCGCGCACGAATGGACCGCAGATCCAGCCAATCGGCTCATTAATCCCGATGCGGTTTGGCACAAGTTCAAGAAGAAGCTGATCGATGCGATCGGCACGTTAGAGGAGTGCGGTGGTAATAAGTCTGAAGCAGGTCGCAGACTGGGCGTGACGTACATGAGCCTGGAAAGGATGCTGGCCGAGCAGCGTGCCGCCCGCGCAGGTGAGCTCCGCACCATGACCTGCAAGGGGAAGGAAATACGCAGTTGGAATTTCGATCCTCGACTCATTAACGAGAATCAATTCAAGCTGCGCGCGCGAACCACAACACACAAGCTGTATCCGTCTGTCCGAGCGATCATTCAAGACGCCAGAGAAATGCAGTTGCGAGGAGAGTTTTATCCGAATCCGGTTAGAGATGAAGGCCTGGAGGCCCAATTCAAACGATCATTTGCCCTCATTAGAGGCCCAGGGGGAGAGTCATACCTGGAAGCTCACGAGGCGTTGCTGCTCCGCAGGCGCGGCCGGGGTGGAAATTCTCGCACTAGCGATTTTCTAGCGGTCACCGTCACCGACTTGGCGCGGTGGCTAAGTCGAAATGATGGAAAAACAAAGATTAGTGTTTTTCAGAGATTCGGGATTGTAGATCCAAGGACAGGCGAGATCGCCAAGTTTACTTGGCATGACGTGCGGCACTGGCTCAACACACAGTATCAGCGAGGCGGTCTTAGTCAGCAGCAGATTGCTCTGATCTTTGGTCGCAAGGACGTCGGTCAGAATGCCACATATGACCAAACGTCGAGCGAAGAGCGAGCAGAACGCTTAAGGAATGCCGTGCGAGACGGAGTGATCGTCGGCGAGATCAGCGACACATATTCGCGTCTGGCGGATATCTCTAGAGAGCAAGCGGAGGAATATCTGGCGGGTGCACTGCGAATGATAAACATCATGCCGCACGGTCTGTGTACCCTAAATTGGGCAATGAACCCGTGCCCACACTATCTCAGCTGTTTCACCTGCGGTGGAGATAGTGAGGAGAATAGTGGCGCTTGCGAGCATCTGATCGTAGATCGCAACAATTCTGGGCATGTCGCTGAGATCAGACGCCTTCGTAGCGAGGCGCAGGTGGCGCTGAAAGTTATTCCTTCGGAGTCTCCCATGTTCAGTCATTACCTGCGTATTTTCAGTAATACGACCCTCAAGCTGGAGCAGATGGGGCTCGGAGTCGAGGTTGTAGCGAAATGAGAAAACAACTTCGCGGTGAAGAATTGTCTGGTCGCATTCGCACGGTAATTCATGAGTTGGCGGATGAGGCGGCGAAGCTCGGGAAGGGCTACGTATTCAATGCGAGCGAGGTTTCGGCACGTGTGCCCGCATCGAGAACGACTCTAAGGCGTTATGATCATGTTGTAGCGGAAACGCTGAAATCGTTGAAGGCAGGGCGCCGATCTACTTCAGGCGAAGCATTGATTGCGCTGTTCCGCGCTCAAAACGAACGGCTGCAAGAAGAACTAGCTGTGGCTCAACGTCAAGTTCAAGCGCTTCGACAGCATCATGTCGAAATATATAGGCGGTTTCACCACAGCTCCGCGGATATAACGCCTTTGCTGACCCCGCTTCTGGCAGAGGAATGCAAGGAGGCTTCAGCTTGCCTGTTCTGTGGGGGTGACATTTCTGCAGTCAAGAGTCGGAAGGCAGGCAGCAATGTCTTCCCAATCAAGCCTTCTGCAGGAAAGCCTGGGCGATGACAGACAGCACAAACATGATGCTTAAGGATCGATCGCGCGATAAGCCTGTGGAGGAGCAGGCCATTAGTCTCGGCTATACGCCGTTGCAGGCGCGGGTGATATCAGGTCGATTACATGGGGTTTCCTTCTCGCAGCTTCGCTCCCTAATTATCCCATCGCCTAACGAGATCGATGGGCCGCACGCATTGCCCGACATTGATAAGGCCTCCGGGCACCTTGCCGACGCAATCTCTGCGCACACACCAATTGCTCTGGTTACTGATCACGATGCTGATGGCGCCACTTCCCACGCGATTCTCAAAAACGCTCTAGTGGCGATGGGGTATCCGGTTGGCCGAATCTATAGTTTTCTCTCGCATAAGATGATCGAGGGGTACGGCCTCAGCGATGCGCTAGTCGATCGCATGCTCCCTCAGCTTCCGCCAAGCACGTGCATTATTACGGCGGATCAGGGGAGTACCGATGAGATGCGAATCTCCCGGTTGGTCGCTGCTGGCCATTCCGTCGTGGTGACGGATCATCACGGCATTCCCGAAGAAGGGCCGCCGCAATCAGCTCATGCCGTGGTGAACCCGGTGCGGCGCGATAGCAAATTTCCAGATAAGGCGATAGCCGGTTGCCATACCGCATTGCTGGTCATGGCGGCTACTCGCGAGCTGTTAATTGAGCGTGGGTCTTTAACCCCGGAATCGCCACGTGTCTCTGATCTTCTAGATTATTGCGCGGTTGGGACCATTGCGGACGCGTCGTCTCTTGCGTACTCGCTAAACAATCGAATGATCGTGCAGCGCGGGCTCCGTTTGATGAATTCGAAGCCGCGACCTTGTTGGCAAGCTATGCGCCGCTTGCTAAAGAAGGAAGGGGACTGGACAGCTGCCGATATTGCATTTCAGATCGCGACACGCATAAATGCTAGAGGCCGGCTAACCGATGCCATGCTGGGGGTGGAGTTTCTGTGTGCCACCAGCGAGGAGGAGGCATTCCGCATCCTCCAGGAACTTGATTCCAACAATCGCGAGCGAAAGGACATTGAAGCGACACTGCGCAGTATTGCAGAACCTTTGGCTAAAGCCGGTATCCGCGATGGGCGACTCGGACTCTGTCTATGGCTGGGGGAACGGTCGCATGCAGGGGTTCACGGTATTACCGCCACTCGAATGGTGGAGCAGTTCGGATTGCCAACGATATGCCTATCGCCGCTTGCGAGTGACGAGAGCATTGCCACCGGATCAATACGAACAACGCCGCACGTTAACGTCCTGCAAGCGCTGACATTAATTAAACAACGCTGGCCAGGCCTATTGTTGAGCGCTGGCGGGCATCGTGGTGCGGGCGGGCTCAAGGTGAAGCGAAGCGATATTCCCACCTTGGTTGATGCATGGGATACGTGTGTCAAAGAAGCCTATGGCGAAGAACTGCCATCACCGTATCTGCTAGTTGACGGGTTGCTCGAAGCACCTGGTTTAGATCATGTACGCGAGTTGTCGGCGTTGGAGCCCTATGGCCGAGAATTCGAGCAGCCAATATTCATGGGTACTTGGCGCGTGAACGATATGCGCCTGATTGGCGACGGAACCCACTTGAAGTTACGGCTCTCAAACAGCGCAACTGACATCGATGCGGTCTGGTTTGGAGCCAACAAAGAGGGGAACCCTCCTGTCAGTGTTGGAGTCAGCGTGACGTTTGCTTATTGTCTGGATGCGCAAAGTTACCGCGGCAACACCCGGCTGCAGCTGATAATTCGGGGGATCGATTTGCGTTGATTGTGCAGTTTGGATGACCTAGCCACGCGTTGCGAAATGAGTGGGACAGAACCGTCACGATCCGCAGCATCTGTTAAACACGACAATGTTCGAGACCGTGGCCAATCAACACCTCTGTACTTGGCCACCCTGTCCAATAGAGTTGTCCCAAGCGCGTCAGCCTATGAACGAAGCCGCGACCCAATGCGCTTTCAGGTTGCGGGTTAAAGGGCGGAAACGAACAGCCATCCCACGTGCCGCTCGCTACTGAAGTCGCACGTCGGCGTATTTCCTGATAGATCGTGTCGCGCAGGCCATCCACCTGGGGTCCGTGCTGCATGGCCATGGAAGCGCCACGCCGTACTGCCGCCCAGGCACAGTAGCGCCACTGGGCTACCGTTAGTACTACTCCGCTTTCCCGATAGGCGAACGCGATGTCCTGTGCCCACTCACCGGAGAACCGATGCTTCAGCAGTTGCTGCTCGAAGAAACGTTCGGCCTCGGCGGATCCCAGTTCGGTCCAAAGCCGCAATCGTTCTGCCGTCGTAAAGTCGTCGCGTTCCAGGGAGTTGAAGTAGTCATCCAGCGCATCGACCAACCGCTCCGGCTCATACACGGCCCAGGACAGATGCCACTGCAAGCCTTCGATCGGCGTGATCCGGGCATCGGGCTTTAGTTCCCAGCGTGCCTCTGGCCAAGGCACTTCGATGACGCCGCGCTCCTGTAAGTACCCCATAGCTACCAGGGTCATCCGCTTGGTCTGCGCGATCGGTAGGCGGTATTCCTGCCCAGTCAATAGCGCCCATAGGTACAGGCATCCTCTTAGCCCGAGTTCATCGACGGTGGCGGGGGCGGGCGACGCCATGTAGGGCAGAGGTGGTTGTTGGGGCTCTAAGAATAACTTAGTATCCAAGAACCGGTCACTTCCGCCATCCTTAAGGCTTCCTTAGGGGGTGGTAGTGACGACTCGAACGGCAAAATACCCGGTTTTTGCGCTACGACTGGCCCAGGCGCGTGAGCGCTCAGGCCTGTCGCAGACGCAACTCGGTGTGCTTGCCGGCTTGGATCCTGCCGTGGCCTCTCCCACAATCAATCAATACGAGCGCGGCAAGCACGAACCCCAGCTCAAACGGGCTAAGCGGCTAGCCGAGGTGCTGGGCATCCCGCCGGCCTTTCTCTATACCGAGGACGACCTGCTCGCTGAACTTCTGCTGCAGTGGAACGGCCTGTCCCTGCGCAAGAAGAAAGAGCTGGTCAAGCTGGTCGAAGCTAACAAGGCGCCAAAAGCGAAGAGATCACGCAGTGCCGCGGAATAGCTAGGCACCCAGCCGAACAGTACTGCGGTGGTGGGCAAATGCAGGCGGATGGCGACCATCGCCACCAGCGGCAAGCCGGCCAGCAGGAGAAGGTGAGGCCAGTGCCAGCCAGGCTGTCGTTTTCCTGTCATCGCGGGTTGCTACGCTTCGTATATTCGATTATTTTAGAAAAATGGAAATCAAAGACGCAACCCTCTCGCTCGCCGCCTTGGGCCAGACCACCCGGCTATCGGTCTTCCGCCTGCTGGTCGAGGCAGGTCCCCAAGGCCGGTTGGCCGGCGAGATCGCCGAGACCCTGTCGCTGCCCGGCGCCACGCTGACCTTCCACCTGAAGGAGCTCAGTGGTGCCGGTTTGATCGAGTGCGAGGCGCGCGGTCGCTTCAAGCGCTATCGCGCCAACTTCGAGGCCATGACCAATTTGATCGCCTTCCTGACCCGCAACTGCTGTGGCGGTGCCACGAACTGCCTGCCAAGCCAGGTGTGCGAGCCCACGCGCCGGAGGAAGGACGCGGCATGAACGAGACGATCGCTTCACCGGTACCGCTTTCCCGGCGCATGGGCGGTTTCGAGCGCCACCTGACCTTGTGGGTGGCCTTGTGCATCGTCGTCGGCACCGGACTGGGCTACCTGTTTCCCGACGGCTTTGCCGCGCTGGGCGCGATGGAGATCGCCAAGGTCAACCTGCCGGTCGCGGTACTGATCTGGTTGATGATCATCCCGATGCTGCTGAAGATCGACTTCGGCGCGATGGGACAGGTCAAGCAGCACTGGAAAGGCATCGGCGTCACCGTATTCGTCAACTGGGCGGTCAAGCCGTTCTCGATGGCGCTGCTGGGCTGGCTCTTCGTCCGCCACGTCTTTGCCCGTTATCTGCCGGCGGATCAGTTGGATTCATATATCGCCGGGCTGATCCTGCTGGCCGCGGCGCCATGCACGGCCATGGTGTTCGTCTGGAGCAATCTGTGCGAGGGCGAGCCGCAATTCACCCTCAGCCAGGTCGCGCTCAACGACGCGATCATGGTGTTCGCCTTCGCCCCGGTTGTGGGCTTGCTGCTGGGCATTTCGTCGATCACCGTGCCATGGTCGACGCTGCTGCTGTCGGTGGAGCTCTACATCATCGTGCCCGTGCTGATCGCCGCGGTCCTGCGTCGCTGGATCCTGCAGCGAGGTGGCGAGGCGGCGCTGCAAGCCCTGCTGAAGCGACTGGGGCCGGTCTCGCTTGGCGCCTTGCTGGTCACGCTGGTTCTGTTGTTCGGCTTCCAGGGTCGGCAGATCGTCGCACAACCGCTGATCATCGCCATGCTGGCCGTGCCGATCCTGATCCAGGTGTATCTCAACGCCGGGGTGGCCTACTGGCTCAACCGCAAGTTCGGTGTTGCCCATTGCGTGGCCGGACCTTCCGCATTGATCGGCGCCAGCAATTTCTTCGAACTGGCCGTGGCCACCGCCGTCAGCGTCTTCGGCGTCCACTCCGGCGCGGCGCTGGCGACCGTCGTCGGCGTGCTGGTCGAGGTTCCCGTCATGTTGTCCGTCGTACGCATCGTGACCGCCTCCAAGGCGTGGTACGAAGCGCGCCCCTGATTTGCCCAACCCCGAGACCCTGTCATGAGCCGTCGCTACAACCTCCTGTTCCTGTGCACCGGCAATTCCGCCCGCAGCATCATGGGCGAAGCCTTGGCCAACCAACTGGGCAAGACACGATTCAATGCCTACAGCGCCGGCAGCCAGCCGCGCGGCCAGATCCATCCGATGACCTTGAAGGTATTGCAGGACGTCGGATTGTCGACCGACAGCCTGCGTAGCAAGGCCTGGGACGAGTTTGCCGAACCGGATGCGCCGCAGATGGATATCGTCATCACCGTATGCGATCGTGCCGCCAGCGAGACGTGCCCGGTGTGGCCCGGCCAGCCGATCACCGCGCATTGGGGCGTCCCGGATCCGGCCGAAGTCACCGGCACCGAGGACCAGGTGCGCCGCGCCTTCACCAATGCACTTCATCTGTTGCAGCACCGGATCGCGTTGCTGATGGCGCTGAAGGTCGAAGCCCTCGATCGCCTGGTGCTGGAGACCCGCGTCCGCGAGATCGGCACGGCGTCCACCTGATACCTTTCGTCTTCCTTTCGACTGCACGCCACCATGACTCTACGCATCGGCATCAACGGCTTTGGTCGCATGGGGCGCCTGACCCTGCGCGCCGCCTGGGGCAATCCCGCGCTTTCCTTCGTTCAGATCAACGACCCGGCCGGTGACGCGGCCACCCTGGCGCACCTGCTGAACTTCGATTCGATCCATGGCCGCTGGCAGCACGAGGCGATCGCCGATGGCGATGCCCTCGTGATCGATGGCGTCCGTATCCCGGTGGCCCGCAACAAGGACATCGCCGCCACCGATTGGTCCGGCTGCGATGTGGTCATCGAGGCCTCGGGCAAGTTCCGCAAACCCGACGTGCTGCGGCCCTACCTCGACCAGGGCGTGAAGCGTGTGGTCGTCACTGCACCGGTCAAGTCGGCCGGCGCGCTCGACATCGTCATGGGCGTGAACCAGCAGCGCTTCGATCCGGCCCAGCACCGCATCGTCTCGGCTGCCTCGTGCACGACCAATTGCCTCGCGCCGGTGGTCAAGGTGATCCACGAAAAGCTGGGCATCCGCCATGGCAGCCTGACCACGATCCACAGCCTGACCAACACTCAGGTCATCGTCGATGCGCCCCACAAGGACCTGCGCCGCGCTCGGGCCTGTGGCAGCAGCCTGATCCCGACTTCGACCGGCTCGGCCACCGCGATCGCCGAGATATTCCCCGAACTGAAGGGGCGGTTGAACGGTCATGCCGTGCGCGTGCCGCTGACCAATGCCTCGCTGACGGACTGCGTGTTCGAGGTCGAGCGGCCGACCACGGTCGAGGAAGTCAACGCGTTTTTGCAGGCCGCCGCCGAGGGCGAGCTCAACGGCATCCTGGGTTACGAAACCCAGCCGTTGGTATCAATCGATTTCCAGACCGACCCGCGCTCCAGCATCGTCGACGCGTTGTCGACGATGGTGATCAATGGCACCCAGGTGAAGATCTACGCTTGGTACGACAACGAATGGGGCTACGTGAACCGTACCGCCGAGTTGGTCCAGTTGGTGGGTCAGGCAGGGTAAGTCCATGTTGTCCCGCCTGTCGCCCGATGTTCGCCAGTACCTGTTGATCACGGGCAACTACTGGGCCTTCACTTTGACCGACGGTGCATTGCGCATGCTGGTGGTGCTGCACTTCCACCAGTTGGGCTACTCGCCGTTGCAGGTAGCGCTGCTGTTCCTGTTCTACGAGATCTTCGGCGTCGTCACCAATCTGGTCGGCGGCTGGCTGGGCGCGCGGATCGGCCTCAACCGGACGATGAACATCGGCTTGGCCCTGCAGGTCGTGGCCCTGTCGATGTTGCTGGTGCCCGGCGCATGGCTGACCGTGCCCTGGGTGATGTCGGCGCAGGCGCTGTCGGGCATCGCCAAGGACCTCAACAAGATGAGCGCCAAGAGCAGCATCAAGCTGCTGGTGCCGGGCGATCAGCAGGGGGCCCTGTTCCGCTGGGTGGCGGCGCTGACCGGCTCGAAGAACGCGCTCAAGGGCATCGGCTTCTTCCTCGGCGGCGCCATGCTGACCACGATGGGGTTTGCGCCGGCGGTGGCGCTGATGGCCGGCGTGCTGCTGATCGTATGGCTGTTGAGCCTGGCGTTGCTCAAGCGCGACCTGGGCAAGGCAAAGCACAAGCCGAAGTTCCGCGACATCTTCTCCAAGAGCCGGGCGATCAACTTGCTGTCGGCAGCACGGCTATTCCTGTTCGGTGCCCGCGACGTATGGTTCGTGGTCGCGCTGCCGGTGTTCCTGGCGCAGACGCTGGGCTGGGATTTCTGGCAGGTCGGTGGCTTTCTGGCCGTATGGATCATCGGCTACGGCATCGTGCAGTCGGTGGTGCCGTATTTCACCGGCAAGCGCAGCGGCAAGGTGCCAGACGGACGCTCGGCTTTCGTATGCGCGGCGATCCTGGCGCTCGTGCCGGCGGTGATGGCGATGCTGCTGGCGCGTGAGGAGTCCGTACAGACGATCCTGGTCGTTGGCTTGCTGGTATTCGGGGTGCTGTTCGCGATCAACTCTTCGCTGCACAGCTACCTGATCGTCAGCTACGCCAGCGAAGACGGCGTTTCCCTCGACGTAGGCTTCTATTACATGGCCAATGCGCTTGGCCGATTGTTGGGTACCGTGCTGTCCGGGTGGATATTCCAGGTGGCGGGCTTGGCGGCGTGCCTGTGGATCTCGGCAGTGCTGGTAGGGCTCGCCGCCGCGATTTCCCTGTCGCTCCCCCGGCACAAACCCTTGGCGGCTGTGGACGTCGAGTCCTCGTGACGTCCACGGACGCATCAACCAGGCATTCCGGCTCGTACACTGTCCAGGACAGGCGTCAATGCAGACCTTCGATCGACATTGACTGGGCATCGCGTTGTACTTCCCAACACTGCTTCGGCCAAGGAACTTCGATGACGTCCACGTCTGCGAGTGTCGCCATTCAAGCCCAGCTCACTCGCCGGGTAGGTGCGAAGGGGGAGTCGCCGCAGCTCGCCTACCAATATTGACCCACAGCAGCGAGCCCTCGAATCAACCAGTACGAGAAAGGCGAGAACGAACTCCGTTCGGCGACGTAACACTTCGATAACCTGGAAGTGAACTCCAGACTGCTCGTGTCTGGATGTGACTGGCCCGCACTGCCAGACTGGGGTAGAGTATTTGAATGACGTTGCGGTCTGCCCTGTTGCGCGTGATGCTGATCGTTGCCCTGATCCTGAATGGGGCAGGGACGGCAGCTGCGTCCGTCATACTGATGCCTGGCGCTTCACCGGATAGCGTGTCGACGGGACAGACCCGATCACACCCGATGACTGTGGCGATGTCGAGTAGTTCGCCCTGCCACGACATGGCGCAGATGACGGCAGAACGCTCCTCGTCGAATACTGTCGGAGCGCTGCCTGCTGAACAGGCGCAAAAAACCAAGCACTCGACCCCGGATTGCTGCAAGTCCAGTGTCTGCCGATGCGCCTGTACGCAGGCCGTTGCGGCTGCACTCATGACCGTGGCCGCCTTTGGCGTGGGCCCGCTGCACTCGGACGTGGTCCGTCCGCTGTCCCTCCGTCACGCGGATCCCACGTTGCCGCATCTGGTCCGACCTCCCATCGGCTAAGTGTCCCAAGGCGCCTGCGGCGCCCCTTCGCTTGCGTGTGTTTTACCGTGCTGTGAACCGCATGGGATCGCAGGCTGTTCCGGTCTTAACACCGGATCCTCTGGACGCGTTGATGGAGTTTCCATGTTTTCCGAAAAATTCGGCTGGACGGCAGATGGCGCATTCCAGCCATCGCGCCGCCGCTTCGTGCAAGGTCTGGCCGCCGGTGGTGCGGCGCTGGGGTTGGGGTTGTGGCCCAAGAACAGCTGGGCGCTGAAAGGCCCCGGCAACGCCAACGTCCTGGCCGGCACCGACTTCGATCTGACCATCGGCGAAACCCCGATGGACTTCACCGGGCGTGTGCGGCCGGCGATCACTGTGAACGGCTCGCTGCCGGCACCGATCCTGCGCTGGCGTGAAGGCACCACGGTGAACCTGCGCGTGGCGAACGCGTTACCCACCGGCTCGATCCACGGCAATGAAACCTCGATCCATTGGCACGGCATCATCCTGCCGGCCAACATGGACGGCGTGCCAGGGCTGAGTTTCAACGGCATCGCCCGTGGCGAGGCGTATCAATACCGTTTTACGGTCAACCAGGGCGGTACCTACTGGTACCACAGCCATTCGGCGTTCCAGGAACAGGCCGGCTTGTACGGGCCGCTGATCATCGATCCGATCGCACCGGAACCCTTCGCCTACGATCGAGACTACGTGGTCATGCTGTCCGACTGGACCGACATGGATCCGACACGGCTGTTCGCGCGGCTGAAGAAGATGTCGATGTACGACAACTACTACATGCGCACCGTCGGGGACTTCTTCAACGATGCAAAGCGCGATGGCGTGGCCGCCACGGTCGAGGATCGCAAGATGTGGGGGCAGATGCGCATGTCGCCGACTGACCTGTCGGACGTCAACGCGAACACCTACACCTATCTGATGAACGGCACCACGGCGTTGGGCAATTGGACCGGTCTGTTCCGCAGCGGGGAAAAGGTGCGGCTGCGTTTCATCAACGGTTCGGCGATGACTTATTTCGACGTGCGCATCCCGGGTCTGAAGATGACCGTGGTCGCCGCCGATGGGCAATACGTGCATCCAGTGACTGTGGACGAATTCCGCATCGCGGTGGCTGAGACCTTTGATGTGATCGTCGAGCCGTCGGGGCAGGATGCCTTCACGATCTTTGCCCAGGATATGGGCCGCACCGGTTACGTGAGCGGCACGCTGGCGGTGCGCGAAGGCCTGCGCGCACCGGTCCCGGCGATCGATCCGCGCCCGTTGCTGACCATGCAGGACATGGGAATGGATCATGGAAGCATGGGCGGCATGGATATGTCCGGCGGCAAGGGCATGGAAATGAGCTGCGGCGCCAACATGGGCATGGCCGGCATGGACCACGGCGCGATGACGCAGGAGTCGAAGCCGGCCAATGCCGATCCGGACGCGGGTCATGACATGGCCGGCATGAAAGGCGGCGCGATGGCGGACATGGACCCCGGGAGCATGGTCACACACCCGGCCAGCGAAACGCGCAACCCGCTGCTCGACAACCAGGCGATGACCGTCAGCTCGCGCCTCGACGATCCGGGCAACGGCCTGCGCGACAACGGCCGCACCGTGCTTAGTTATTCGATGCTCAAGAGCACGTTCGAGGATCCGGATGGCCGCGATCCCGGTCGAGAGATCCAACTGCACCTGACCGGGCACATGGAGAAGTTCGCCTGGGGCTTCAACGGGCAGAAGTTCTCCGAGGTGACGCCATTGCGGCTCAACTACGGCGAGCGCGTACGCATCGTGTTGGTCAACGACACCATGATGACCCATCCGATCCATCTGCACGGCATGTGGAGCGATGTGGAAGACGCCGCCGGCAACTTCATGGTGCGCAAGCACACCGTGGACATGCCGCCAGGCAGCAAGCGTAGTTACCGCGTGCGTGCCGATGCATTGGGCCTGTGGGCTTACCACTGCCACCTGCTCTATCACATGGAGGCAGGCATGATGCGGGCCGTGCAGGTAGGGGAGGGCGTCGCATGAATGCCTTGAAGACCTCACTGCTGGGCATCGCGCTGGCAACGGCACTGCCCGCCGGGGCGCAGGAAATGGACCATTCGAAGATGGCCATGCCGATGTCGCCGTCGACCGAAACCAAGCCGACGGCGAAGAAGCAGCCAGTAGCCGAGCCGGCGCCGAAAATAGCCGCCAAGCCTGCGGTTGCGGATCCCCATGCCGGGCACCCGATGGCACCGGCCACGGCAGCCAAACCTGCCGCGATGCCGATGGATCATTCCAAGATGGACCATGCGATGCCGGAGCCCCCCGCCGAAATCGCACCGCCGATGGACCACGCTGGCATGGGGCATGACATGGCCGGCATGTCGATGGAAGCCATGCCCGGCATGCAGCACGGCGACATGGAGATGGCACCTGGCGAGCCGCGCACGCCGATTCCGCCGATCATCGAAGCCGACCGCGCTGCCGCCATGCCGCCCTCCAAGCACATGGAACACCTCGATAATGCCATCCACAGCTATACGCTACTCAATCGCCTGGAAGGCTGGAATGCCGATCCGGGCAAGGGGCAGGCTTGGGAAGGACAAGGCTGGATCGGCACAGACCTGGACCGCCTGTGGTGGCGCAGCGAAGGCGAGCGGGTCGATGGGCGTACCGAGTCGGCCGATCTGGAAGTGCTTTACGGGCGCAGCGTTTCGACCTGGTGGGACGTGGTCGCCGGCATGCGCCACGACTTCAAGCCCGGCGATTCGCAGAACTTCGTCGCGATCGGCGTGCAGGGCCTGGCGCCATACAAGTTCGAAGTCGAGGCCACGGCCTACATCGGCCAATCCGGGCAAACCGGTGCGCGCCTGGAAGCTGAGTACGAAACGTTGCTGACCAACCGGCTGATCCTGCAGCCGCTGATTGAAGTCAATGTCTACGGCAAGAACGACGCGCGCCGCGGCATCGGTTCCGGCCTGAGCACCGCCGAAGCCGGCGTGCGCCTGCGCTACGAGTTCACCCGGCAATTCGCGCCTTACCTCGGAGTAGTCCATGAACGAGCCTTCGGCCGCACCGCGGATTTGCGCCGTGAAGAAGGTGAAGACGTCAACGACACCCGCTTTGTGGCGGGCATCCGCATCTGGTTCTGATTGGGGAGATCACCATGCCGTTCGTAACACGAAAGTCCCTGCTCGCTATGAGCCTCCTGTCCGGTGTCGCCCTCGTGGGGACGGCCGGTTTCGTCTGGTCGGGCATCTACAACATCGGCGCCGACGACACACACACCAAGCCCGTGTATGCGGTGCTGCAAACGCTGCGCGAGCGCTCGATCGACACCCGCGCGCACAAGCTGCAACTGCCGGCCAACCTCAATGACCCGGCACGCATTCGCCAAGGCGCCGGTAACTACAACGCCATGTGCACGGGTTGCCATCTCGGCCCGGGCATGCAGGAAACCGAACTGAGCAAGGGCCTGTACCCGACGCCGCCCAATCTCGCAAAGGAATCGGTCGATGCAGCCGAAGCGTTCTGGGTGATCAAGCACGGCATCAAGGCCAGCGGCATGCCGGCGTGGGGCAAGAGCATGAATGACGAATACATCTGGAACATGGCCGCCTTCCTGCAGGAATTGCCGAAGCTCAACAAGGCGGGATACGAAACCTTGGTCGCCAGCAGCGGAGGGCACTCGCATGGTGGTGGCGAGAGCGGCGGCCATTCGCATGCGGAGGAGGGCGAGGAGCATGAGCATGCCGAAGGCGAGGGGCACGACGAGATGGCCGGCATGCCGATGAGCGAGGCGAAGCCGCACCCGCATCCTCCGGGCACGCCACCGCACGACGACGCGCCGAAGAACACCAAAGCACCGGCCGGCGGCCAAGTGCATACCCATGCCGATGGCAAGGAGCACGTCCACGCCGCTGCTCCTGCCGCCAAGCCGGCTGTCTCTGCGACAGCCAAGCCGGCGGTCGTCGACCCGCATGCCGGCATGGACATGCCCGAAACCAAACCGGCCAGCGATGGACACGATCACCAACACTGACCGGAGCATTAGTCTCATGATCCATCGAATCGTTTTCCTGACCTTGCTGGCCCTGCCGTTCGCCGCGCAAGCCCATGATCCCGCGCAGCATGCGAAGGCCAGCGAGCCCGCCATCGCCGCCGAAGCGAAGCCTGCTGTCGCTGTCGTGGAAGCCTTCTCGAGTGCATTGCAGGCTGGCGACCTGAAACGCGCCGGCAATTGGTTGGCCGATGATGTGCTGATCTTGGAAAGCGGTGGTGCCGAGCGCTCCAGGACCGAATACCTGGATGGGCATGCCAAGCACGATGCGGAATTCCTGAAAGGCGCGCATGTACAGCTGAAGCAACGCACGGCAAAGGCGGTGGGCGAACTGGCTTGGGTCGGCAGCGAAAGCGAATTGCATGCCAGCAAGGATGGCAAGCCCCTGACCCTGCTCAGTACCGAGACCATGGTGCTCAAGCGTGGGACGCAGGGCTGGCGCATCGTCCACATCCATTGGTCATCGCGACCCAAACGCTGAGGAAGCCGCCATGTTGATTCGTCACGCTTTTCCGATCCTGGTGTTGTTAGGCGGCACTGCCCTGGCGGCCTGCGCCAAGCCGGTTGCAACCGTCGCCGAAGGTACCCGCATATCGCCTGAGGTGCAGGCAACGGCCACGCCAACATTGCCAGTGGTACTGGTGCACAAGAGTCCCACTTGCGGTTGCTGCAACCAATGGGTCGAACACATGCGACAAGCCGGATTCACGGTGCAGGTGGACAACCAGAACGACGTCACCCCGATCAAACAGCGTCTTGGGGTGCCGTATGGCAAGGGGTCGTGCCACACCGCGGAAGTGGCGGGCTACTTCATCGAAGGCCACGTGCCGGCGGAAGACATCAAGCGGTTGCTGGTGCGGAAGCCCGACGTGAAGGGACTGGTGCTTCCCGGCATGCCGGCCGGTTCGCCGGGCATGGAACTGCCGGACGGGCGAACGGAGCCGTACACCGTGGAGCAGGTTGCCCGTGATGGCAGCACACAGGCTTTCGCCCAGCATTGATGCCCATCTTGCCTTAGGACATCCCTGCATGAATGAAGGCGAAATATTTTCCTGAATCCGAGACAAAACGCTTGACCTTGGAGGTAACTCCAAAGTGCAAGCTGGCCTTGTCAGCCAGGGTCACCTAGCTGAAAAACCGAATTCTTCCAGAACTTGTCGCTGGAGACAGATCATGAAAATAGCTTCCCACATCTTTGCAATCAGCGCCGGCTTGCTGTCTCTGGCGCCCCTCACCACGTTGGCCATGGGTCAGTCCACGCCGCACGAAATCCATCTTGCCACGTGCGATCAAAAGGCCGGCGAACAGGCCCGCCTCTTGAAGCACCAGTTCGCCCAGCGCGATGTCAATCGCGATGGTCTCCTTGAGGCGGCCGAAACCGACAATCCGCAGATGTCGGCAGCATGCCAGGCCAAGTGCCGAGACCGCATCGACCGCAATCATGACGGCGTCATTGAGGCTGCGGAAATCCGCCACGCCTGACCTTGGAGCCGGGACATGCATATCGGACAACTCGCGAAACAGGCCGGCGTCACGCCGGACACCATCCGCTATTACGAACGGGAAGGCGTCCTGCCATCGCCGGCGCGCCTGGAATCGCGCTACCGCAACTACGGCCAGGACGACGTGGCGCGACTGCAGTTCATCCAGCGCGCCAAGGCGCTCGGTTTCACCCTGGCCGACATCGGCGATCTGCTGAGCCTGTCGGGCGACCGTACTTCCGACATGGCCCAGGTCAGGCAGGCCGCGCAAGCGCGGCTGGCCGGCGTCGAAGCCAAGCTGGCGGAACTGACCCGCCTGCGCGACGGCCTGGTTAGCCTGGTCGATGCCTGTCCGGGTCACGGGGAACTGCAGGGTTGCCCCATCCTAAATGCGCTCGTCGGGGAAACACATGAACACGCCTGATCCTTCCAAACATCCCCACCATCATCACCACGCCGCGGGACAGGGCTGCTGTTCGTCCGATGCGAAGGCGACCGCGCCGGCGCCGGCCGCGCACCACGACCACGATGCGGCGCACGGCTGTTGTTCCAGCAAGAAACCCGATGCCGCGAATGCGGATCCGCTGACCGATCCGGTCTGCGGCATGCAGGTCGACCCCGCCACTACGCCGCACCACGCCAGTCACGCGGGCAACGAATATCACTTCTGTTCGGCGCGTTGCCGCGAGAAGTTCGTCGCCGAACCGGCCAAGTACCTTGCACCGAAACCCGAGGTGCCGGCAGCGATGCCGAAGGGCACGATCTATATCTGCCCCATGCATCCGCAAATCCGCCAGGAAGGGCCGGGCACGTGTCCGATCTGCGGCATGGCGCTGGAACCTGAAATGCCCAGCCTGGACGAGGAAGAGAATCCTGAGCTGAGCGATTTCAGTCATCGCTTTTGGTGGTCACTGCCGCTCAGCGTGGTCGTGCTGGTACTGGCCATGTTCGGCCATCGCATCCCCGGCCTGTCCACGCAGGCGCGCACTTGGCTGGAACTCGCGTTGAGTGCGCCGGTCGTGTTGTGGGCCGGCTGGCCGTTCTTCGAACGCTGCGTACAGTCGATCCGCAACCGCAGCCCGAACATGTTCACGTTGATCGGCGTGGGAGTGGCCGCTGCCTTCGGCTACAGCGTGGTGGCGACGCTCGTGCCCGGCGTCTTCCCGGATTCCTTCCGCGAACACGGCCGCGTCGGCGTGTATTTCGAAGCGGCAGCGGTGATCGTGTCGCTGACCCTGTTGGGCCAGTTGCTGGAATTGCGCGCACGTTCGAAGACCTCGGCCGCGATCAAGGCATTGCTGGGATTGGCGCCGAAGACCGCACGACGCATCAACGATCGTGGCGATGAAGAAGACGTGCCGCTCGAACACGTGCATGTCGGCGACCGCCTGCGCGTGCGTCCGGGCGAGAAGGTGCCGGTCGATGGCGTCGTGCTGGAAGGGCGCTCGAACCTCGACGAATCGATGCTGACCGGCGAGCCAATCCCGGTGGAAAAAACCGCAGACAGCCGCGTGATCGGCGCCACGATCAATGGCACCGGCAGCCTGGTGATTCGCGCAGAGAAGATCGGTTCTGACACCGTGCTGGCGCAGATTGTGCAACTGGTCACGCAGGCGCAGCGTTCGCGCGCACCGATGCAGCGCATGGCCGACAAGGTCGCGTTCTGGTTCGTGTTGGCGGTATTCGGCGTGGCCTTGGCGACGTTCTTCGGCTGGGGCCTGTTCGGACCGGAGCCGTCGTGGACCTATGCTGTGCTCAACGCCGTGTCGGTGCTGATCATCGCCTGTCCGTGCGCGCTGGGACTGGCCACGCCGATGTCGATCATGGTCGCCACCGGTCGCGCCGCGCACGCCGGCGTGCTGTTCCGCGATGCGGAAGCGATCGAGAACCTGCGCAGGATCGATACGTTGGTCGTCGACAAGACCGGTACGTTGACCGAAGGCAAACCGGCGTTCCAGGACAGCCTGACTATGGACGGCTTCAATGCCGACCAAGTGCTGCAATGGGCGGCCAGTCTGGAGCAGGGCAGCGAACATCCGTTGGCCGAGGCGATCGTCGCCGAAGCCCGGCGTCGTGGCGTTACGCTGACGCCAGCCGAAGATTTCGACTCAGTGACGGGGCAGGGCGTGCGCGGTCGCGTCGAAGGCCAAGATATGGTCCTCGGCAACCAGGCGCTGATGGCATCCGTTGGCGCCGACGTCGCGCCGTTGGCCGATGCAGTGGAACGTTTGCGCGGGCAGGGCGCGAGCGTGATGTACCTGGCTTCCGGCGGTCGCCTGGCCGGCGCCATCGCCGTGGCTGATCCGGTCAAGCCGACCACGCTGCCGGCGCTCAACGAATTGCGCGCCGCGGGCCTGCATATCGTCATGGCCTCGGGCGACGCGCAAGCCACCGCGGAAGCGGTCGGCCGCACGCTCGGTATCGACGACGTGCGCGGCAACGTCAAGCCGCAGGACAAGGCGGAATTGGTGCAGGCATTGAAGGCGCAGGGCAAGCGGGTGGCGATGGCCGGCGACGGTATCAACGACGCGCCGGCGCTGGCCGCCGCCGATGTCGGCATCGCAATGGGCACCGGCACCGACGTGGCCATGTCCAGTGCGCAGGTGACTCTGGTCAAGGGCGACCTGCGGCGGATCCTGCAGGCGCGGGCGATTTCCGAAGAAACCGTCGCCAACATGAAGCAGAACCTCGGCTTCGCCTTCCTCTACAACGCCATCGGCGTGCCGGTGGCCGCAGGCGTGTTGTACCCGGCCTTCGGCTTGCTGCTCAGCCCGATGATCGCCGCGCTGGCGATGAGCCTGAGTTCAGTATCGGTGGTTGCCAACGCGCTTCGCCTTGCGCGGATGCCGACTGCCGAACCCGCTACCACCACTACGCTCCGTCCCGCCGGGTCCGCGGGCGGCTCGTCCTGTCACTAAGGTCCCACTTTCCACTGGAGTAGAACGATGAAAACGATGATTTCCCTATTGGCGGCATCCTTGTTCTTTGCGGGCACCGCGATGGCACAAACGACGGCACCAGCGCAGAACCATGGCCAGATGGATCACGGCAAGATGAACCATGGTGCGATGAAGATGGATGCCAAGCCGGACGAGTTCACCACGCTTGATACGGACAAGAATGGCACGCTGTCCAAGGCCGAGTTGGCCAAGCACCGCCTCGGCCCGCATTTCGGCATGCTGGATGCCAACAAGGATGGTCGCCTGAGCCCGAAAGAGTTCGCCGCCGGCAAAGGCATGTGACGCTTTGCGGTGAACGGGTTTCGGTAGCGGTTGCGGCCGAAGCCGAAACCCGTCTTCCACGATACGGCTCAGCGGCGACCGACGACTCAGTGGATGAGTCGTGCTGCCACGCGCGCGGTCGCGTTGTCGATGTCCAGTGGTGGCGACAATTCGGCACACGTCCATGATAGCGCGTCGTCCTGGATATGGCGCGCGTCGACCCTGTCGGCCACGGCGAACAAGTCTGGCGTATTGCTCGTTCGACTGACGCCAAGGCAGTGGTAGCGAACGTCGTGGCCCAGGCGTCGCGCGTCCTCGATGGCTTGCAGGAACGGCGTGCCGGAACTGGCGCGCGGTTGTTCGCGTAGGTCGAAGTGTGCATCGAAATTGAAGATGCCGATACGTTGCCGCGCGTTCGCCAGATGCGAAGCCAGGCCGGAATAGCTTGCATAAACGATTTCGTGTCCGCCGCCCATGCCGACGACGAAGTGACCGGCGTCGAGCAGGGCCTTGGCGCGTTCGGCATAACGGGCCTGCGCGTCATCGAGTGCTTCGCCTTCGCAGGCTACGTCGCCGGCGTCATACAGCGCGCTGGCGTGCAGCACCGGCAGGTTGGCCAGCATTTTCCGCAACGCAAGCGGCCCTTGCATCGCACCCATTCGGCCCGAATTGCGGCGGATGCCTTCATCGCTGGCCAAACCCATCAGGGCGACGCCCGGCGAACCGGATTCGTCCGCCTTGCGCACCACCTGGTGCCACCGGCGCGTGTCCGCCAAGCCCGGCGGGTCGATGCGGCCATGCCCAGATGCCAGTTATTTCAGTTGCCTTGAAAGGGCAGGTCGAGGAGCTCCAATTTCACCTGGCACCTGGTGATTTCGGAAGCCGCCGAATGCGACGATGCGCTGTTGCAGGGACTGGTGCACGAGGCGGCGTCCCATCATCTGCTGCAAGGCCATCCCGACCTGCAATCGTGCGATTTCTATTTGTGTGGCCCCCCGGCGATGCTGTCGGCTACCCGCCACATGCTGGCGGAACTGGAGGTTCCGGAAAGCCACGTGGCTTTCGATGATTTCAAGATCTGAGTGATGCGATCAACTAGCGGGCGGCTTTCGTCGCCCAACCGCGATGGGTCGCCCGCCGGTTTGAACACTGACGGCGTGGCCGTCGCGATCAGCACGGCCAGTGCGGCGCCGACATCCACGACTAACTGCGTGAGGATCGTGGGGAGCTTGACAAAGCCCGATTGAGTAGCTGGTTTGCTCACCGTTGTTCCTCGGGCTAGGCACGTTTTCGGGACGGCGCGAGGATGGTCAGCATCTGAATGCCACGCGGTTCAAGGTGCGGAAAGGGCGGGTGGCGGTTCCGAGGTAGCGGTTAACGTTGCTCGTGGGATCACGGTGTGGGGAACACCTGAGCATAGGCATTGGTGATCGGGTAACGCCGTTCGCGTCCAAACGCCCGGCGCGAGATCTTCGGTCCCGGCGCCGCCTGCTGCCGCTTCCATTCGTGGCGGTGCACCAGCTCCAGCACCGGGTCGACAACGAAAGCGGCGAATCCGGCCGCCAGGATCTCCTCGCGCGACTGCTCCTGATCGATGTGGCGGAACAGGATTGCGTCGAGTACGTCGTAGGGCGGCAACGTGTCCTGATCGGTCTGATGCTCGCGCAGTTCTGCCGTCGGCGGCCGGGCGATCACCTCGGGTGGAATGACCGGTGCGCCGCCCACGGTATTGCGCCAGCGTGCCAGTGCGATCACCTCGGTCTTGTACACGTCCTTGAGCGGGGCATAGCCGCCGCACATGTCGCCGTAGATCGTGGTGTAGCCGACCGCGTACTCGCTCTTGTTGCCAGTGGTCAGCAGCAACCCGCCAAGCTTGTTGCTCAGCGCCATCAGCACCGCGCCGCGCGCGCGAGATTGCAGGTTCTCTTCGGTCGCATCGATCGTCGTACCCGCGAACAGACCACTGAGCGTGTCGAGGTAGCCCTGAAACGGTGCGTCGATCGGCACCGTCCGTAGTGCCACGCCCAGGGCCGCGCATTGCGCGGCGGCCAGATCGTTGCTCAACGCACTGGTGTAGCGCGATGGCAGGCGCACGGCGGTGACCCGGTCGGCGCCGAGCGCATCGACGGCCATCGCCAGCACGACCGCCGAATCCAGTCCGCCGGACAGGCCGACCCAGACCCGATCGAAGCCGTTCTTGCTGCAGTAGTCCGTTAGCCCCCGCACGATTGCCCGCCAGGCGACCGCGTCGCGGCCGACATCGGTGTCGATCGGCCACGCGACTGGGGTAAAGCTACGTGAATGCGGATCGAAATCAGCAACCAGTGCGTGTTCCTCGAAGGCAATGGCCGCCGGGTGTACGTGGCCATTGGCGTCGGCGAGCAGGGACGCGCCATCGAACACGATCGCATCCTGGCCACCGACGACATTGACGTATGCGAGCGCGACTTGGTTCGCGCGGGCGCGCTCGGCGAGCAGTGCATCGCGCTCAGCATGTTTGTCGCGCTCGAATGGCGAAGCATTCGGGATCAGGATCAGCTGAGCGCCGGCCGCGACGGTTTCAAACGTGGGCTCCAATCCCCACAAGTCCTGACAAATCATCGCGCCCACGGTGACGCCGTTGACGTCGAAGACGCATGGCCCACCATCGGGATCGACAGCGAAGTAACGCCGCTCATCAAAGACCGCGTAATTGGGTAGATCGCGCTTGCGATAGGTCGTGGTAACGGCGCCTTCACGCAGCACACTCAGTGCGTTGTAGACCACAGCGCCGACAGCTTCCGGCCAGCCCACTACGGCCACGATCCCAGTGACCTCTTGCGCGACGCGGTGCAACGTGGCGACGCAGTCGGACAGGAACTGCGGTCGTAGCAGCAGATCCTCGGGCGGATAGCCGCTGACTGTGAGTTCGGGAAAGAGCACCAAGTCGGCGCGGTAGAGATCGCGCGCCTCGGCGATCCGTTCGGCAATGCGAGCGGCATTGCCGTCGAGGTCTCCGACCGGAAAGTCCGCCTGGACCAATGCGATGCGCAGGCTCATGCGCGGTTTCGGTCATTGCATCGGGCTGCGGGACGCTTCACGCTTGCCTGGTCCGACGCACATTTGCTGCTTTCTCTGTCCGCTTGGCCGGCGGTGGTTCGCGCAAGGTGGCCAGGATCGAACATTGGCCGCGGGCGCCGCCCGAACACGCGTTGATCGTGCGGTCCAGTTCGCGGGCGATGCGGTTGAGTTCGCGGACCTTGCTACGGACATCGGCCAGATGCTCGCGGGCGATGGCATCGATCTCGGCGCAGGACAACATGCGGTTGTGCTCCAACCGCAACAGACTGCGGATCTCGTCCAGGCTGAAGCCCAGGTTGCGGCTGCGGGTGATGAAGCGCAGCCGATCCACCTCCTCGTCGCGGTACTCGCGGTAACCGCTGGCGGTCCGGTGCGGTTTGGGCATGAGCCCCACGCGCTCGTAATAGCGGATGGTTTCCAGATGGCAGCCGCTGGATTCGGCCGCTTCGCTGATCTTCATCGACGCCTCTTGACCCTATAGCGGCTACGGACTTTACCCTGTGGGGCCTACGGGTGCTATGCCCTGCAACAACGAAGTCGCCATGCCAGGGAATACAGCCGCTTGACTCTGTAGGTGGTACGGGGTTTACCCTGTGCAATTGCAACTGGTTCCCATTCCCGTTTTCGACTCTCTCCCATCCAGGCGCTTCCCGTGACGAACTCCTTTTGCCGTGGCTTGCTGATCGCGTTGTTGGCCTCGATGTGCCTGCCGGTCTTTGGGGCCCCCACGTCGGCAGTGAATCCGCGCCAGACCTGGCAATTGCTGGACTATGTGGCTGTCGACTACAGCGCGGCCGTGCAAGCCGGACGCGTCGTGTCCGAGGCCGAGTACGCAGAGATGCGCGAGTTTGCAGGCGCCGTGCGGAGCCAATTGGCGGTGCTGCCGACCACGCCGGGCCAAGCGGCGCTGATCGGCCAGGCGGATCAACTGGTCGCAGCCGTCGAGGGTAAGGCCGATGCTGGGCACGTCGCCTCGTTGGCGCACCAGTTGGCAGACGGCCTGCTGGCCAGCTATCCGGTGGGTGCCGTGCCGGCGACGCCTCCTGATCCTGCCCACGGCGCGGATCTGTACGCCGCGCAGTGTGCCGCTTGCCACGGCCCGTCAGGCGCTGGCGACGGGCCGGCCGCGGCGAGCCTGGATCCGCCCCCGATCGCCTTCACCGATGCCACCCGCGCCGCCCGGCGCACGCCCTTCGCCTTGTACGAGGCGATCTCGCAAGGCATCCAGGGCACGGCCATGACCAGCTTCGCGTCGCTGCCCGAGGCTGATCGCTGGGCGTTGGCGTTCCATGTCGGCAGCTTGGCGCATTCGCCGCAGGCGCGGGCCGAGGGTGAAACCCTGTGGCGCGAGGATCCCGCCTGGCGCCAGCGCATTCCCACGCTGGAAGCGCTGACCCGCACCAGCGAGGCGGATCTGGTGGCCGCCGGCAGCGAGGCGGCACAAGCGCGGGCGATCGTTGCCTACCTGCGCGCGCACCCGCAGGCGCTGCAGCACCCGGCGTCAGGCGTAGCGGCCGGGCCGTTCACGCTGGCCCGCCAACGCATGGCCGAAAGCCTCAGCGCCTACGAGGCCGGCGATGCCGTGCAGGCGAAGACCGCGGCCTTGTCGGCGTACCTGGATGGGGTGGAGCCGGTCGAACCCACGCTCGCCGCCCGCGACAACGCGCTGATGCGGGAGCTGGAAACGACGATGGCGCGCTATCGCGACATGATCGGCCGGCGCGTGCCGGTGGCCGACGCGACCGTGCAGGCCGCGCAGGTCACCGGACTCTTCGACCGCGCCGAGGGCGTGCTGCAGGACGCGCATACCGATCGCACCACGGCGTTCCTCGGCAGCTTCACCATCCTGTTGCGCGAAGGCATTGAGGCGTTGTTGATCGTGATCGGCATGATCGCCTTTCTGCGCAAGGCCGAGCGCCGCGAGGTCCTGCCGGCGGTGCACGCCGGCTGGATCGGCGCGTTGCTGGCGGGCGTGGCGACCTGGGCGATCGCCACCCACCTGGTCGATGTGAGCGGCGCCAATCGCGAGGTGACTGAAGGCGTCTCCGCATTGTTCGCTGCCGCGGTGCTGCTGAGCGTGGGGATTTGGATGCACCAGAAGAGCCTGGCCGGCCGCTGGCAACAGTATCTGCACGCCAAGGTGTCGGCGGCGCTGACGCGACGCTCGGCGGTGTTCCTGTTCCTGCTGGCCTTCGTCGCGGTCTATCGCGAAGTGTTCGAAACGATCTTGTTCTTCATCGCGATGTGGAGCCAGGAGAACAGCACCGCGATTCTCGGCGGACTAGTGGCGGGCTGCGTCGTGCTCGCGGCGGTCGCCTATTGGATGCTGCGCATGAGCAAGCGTTTGCCAATCGGCCAGTTCTTCTCGATCAGCTCGATCCTGATTGCGGTGCTCGCGGTTGTGCTCGTTGGCAAGGGCGTGGCGGCGCTGCAGGAGGCCGGCTGGATAGGCCAGGCCCTGGTCGCTGCTCCGAGAATCGATTGGCTCGGCGTGTATCCGTCCTGGCAGTCGCTGCTAGCGCAAGTGACTGTCGCGGTCATCGCCATCGGCGGCTTCTACTTCAACGCCCGCACCTCGCGCGTGTCCGCACGAGTGGAACAATGAGGCACGGCATGTGGCCTGCGCGCGGCAGCAGGGACGGCGCTCGGCGCGACGCCTTCCAGATGCGATCGATCCCGCAGACCCTACAGGCCTGCATGGAGGAACCCACGCGATGAGCGACACCTGCAATAGCTGCGGTAGCACGCAGGCAGTGGCAACGACGACGGTGCCCGCAGCAGCGGCCGTCCGGTCGCCGATGCGCTATCGCATCCAGAACATGGACTGCCCCACCGAAGAGGCGCTGATCCGCAACAAGCTCGGCCAAGTCCAGGGAGTGACGGATCTGGAATTCAATCTGGTGCAACGGACGTTGTCGGTGCACCACACCTTGTCTGCGCTGACGCCCGTGGACGAAGCGCTGGCCGCGATCGGCATGCAGGCGGCGCCCATGGATACGCCGTCCTCCGACGTGGAAACAGCACTGCGTATCGCGAAGATGGATTGCCCCACCGAGGAAGGCCTGATCCGCGGCAAACTCGGCGGCATGCCCGGGGTGGCGTCGCTGGCCTTCAACCTCGTGCAGCGCACCTTGACCGTGCGTCACGCGGCCGAGGCCTTGCCTGACGTGCTGACCGGCCTGAAGTCGCTGGGCTTCGAGGCCGAGGTGGTGGGCAGCCAAGGTGGCGCAGAGCCGGGCGCGCCGGTACCGACACGCACCGCGTGGTGGCCATTGGCCGTCTCCGGTGTGGCGGCGATCCTGGCCGAAGTCGTGTCTTGGCTCGGCGCCCCGACGTGGCTGGTCATCGCGCTGGCGTTGGTCGCCATCGGGACTGGCGGTCTGTCGACCTACAAGAAGGGCTGGATTGCGCTCAAGAACCGCAATCTCAACATGAACGCCCTGATGTCGATCGCTGTCACGGGCGCGATGCTCATTGGCCATTGGCCCGAGGCGGCGATGGTGATGGTGCTGTTCGCGTTGGCCGAGGTGATCGAGGCCAAGTCGCTGGATCGCGCCCGCAATGCGATACGCGGCCTGATGGATCTCACGCCCGAACGTGTCACCGTTCTGCAAGACGATCAGCGCTGGATCGAGGTGGATGCCAAGGCCGTCGCACTCGACAGCCGAGTGCGGGTCAAGCCCGGCGAACGCATAGCGCTGGACGGCATGGTGGTGCTCGGCCGTTCGACGGTCAACCAGGCGCCGATCACCGGCGAGAGCCTGCCGGTCGAAAAGGCCGAAGGCGACCCGGTATTCGCCGGCACCATCAACGAAGCAGGTTCCCTGGAGTATCGCGTTACCGCCGTGGCCAGCGATTCCACCTTGGCCCGCATCATCCACGCGGTCGAAGCCGCGCAGGGCAATCGTGCGCCGACCCAGCGTTTCGTCGATCAGTTTGCGCGCTGGTACACCCCGCTGGTGTTTGCCGTCGCCCTGGGCGTGGCGGTGGTGCCGCCGCTCTTGATGGGCGCGGACTGGCTGGACTGGACGTACCGGGCCCTGGTGCTGCTGGTGATCGCCTGTCCCTGCGCCCTGGTGATCTCCACCCCGGTGAGCATCGTCAGCGGTCTGGCCGCGGCGGCGCGACGCGGCATCCTGATCAAGGGCGGCGTGTACCTGGAGAATGGCCGCAAGCTGCGGTGGTTGGCGCTGGACAAAACCGGAACGATCACCCACGGCAAGCCTAAACAGACCGATTTCGCGGCTTGGGGCCAGGCTGATGCGACCCGCGTGCGCGCCATAGCGACCAGCCTGGCGGCGCGTTCCGATCATCCTGTATCCAAGGCCATCGCCGTGGCGGGACAGAATGACAGCGTGCCGATGCAAGAGGTCGAGGAGTTCGCTGCACTGCCGGGCCGCGGCGTGAGTGGCCGCGTCGCTGGGTCGCTCTACCACCTGGGCAATCACCGGCTCGTGCAGGAGTTGGGTGCCAGTTCCGCCGAGTTGGAAGCGCAGTTCGCGGCCTTGGAAGCCCAAGGCAAGAGCGTGGTCGCCGTCGTAGGCAGCGACGGCGTGCAGGCGGTGTTCGCGGTCGCCGATACGGTCAAGGACAGCAGCCGACAGGCGATCGCCGACTTGCACGCGCTCGGGGTCAAGACCCTGATGCTGACCGGGGACAACCCGCACACGGCGCAGGCCATCGCCGGTGAGGTCGGTATCGACCGCGCCCAAGGCAACCTGCTACCCGAAGACAAGCTGCGCGAGGTCGAAGCGCTCGCCGCACAGGGTACCAGCGGCATGGTTGGCGACGGCATCAACGACGCCCCGGCCCTGGCACGGGCCGACATCGGCTTCGCCATGGGCGCGGCTGGATCCGACACCGCGATCGAAACCGCCGACGTGGCCCTGATGGACGACGACCTGCGCAAGATTCCGGCCTTCATCCGGCTGTCGCGCGCCACCGCTCACGTGCTGACGCAGAACATCACCCTGGCGCTGGGCATCAAGGCAGTATTCCTGGTGCTGACCTTTACCGGTCAGGCCACGATGTGGGCGGCGGTGTTCGCCGACATGGGCGCCAGCCTGTTGGTGGTGGGCAACGGCATGCGCCTGCTGAGGAAGTGACGTGGATACCGTCGCGCATGTGTCCACGAGCGAGGAACGGCATGACCCGCTCCCGGGAACCGGCCTGATGAGATTTTATAACGTCCGTGGCACCGGCTAGGCTGGCAGGATGAACCCGGTCGCCTCCTCCTGCCTGCTGCTGGCCCGCCTGCGCGCTTCCACGCGGCTGGCGGTACTGGTGCTGCTGATCTTCGCCCTGAAGATCGGCGCGGCGGCCGCCTGTGCGAAGCACGATTTCGCGGACATGGGCTTCGGCACGGATGGCAGCCATGCCGTGGCGGTGAAGGCATCGCCGCTGGATAGCGGTAATGACGATTCCACGAAGCTCAAGCTCGGGCATGCCGCTTGCAGTCACTGCGGTTGCCATCATGCTGCCGCCATGGTGCCGGATACGCAGATCGTGGTTGTGCTCGTGCCGCAGGCGCTGCCTATGCGTACGTCCGGGTTGCCGCCCAGCGCGTCGCAACCCTTGGAACTGAGGCCGCCGATCGCCTGAGTCAGGTGTTTTGCCCCTTTGGCGCGGAGCGCCAGAGGACACCGTCGACTCAGAGGATCTTCCAATGCACCTTGTTCGTTCGCCGCGACGACGTCGCGTCGCGCGGCTGGCCGTCCTGGTTCTGGCAGCGAGTTTGCTGTCGGGCTTGGCCATGGCCGCCCAAACCCCCGATACACAGGCCCCAGTCGCACTTCGCGAGGCGCTGCAGGCCGCCTGGCAACACCATCCGAGTTATCGCGCCACCGAAGCGCAACTGGCCGCAGCCCGTGCCCGGTACGATGCGGCCGGACGACCGCTCTACAACCCCGAAGTCGAGTTGGCCGGCGACGATGAAGGCCCGGATCGCACCACAACCGCTGGCCTCAACCTCACGCTCGATCTGAGCGGCAAGCGTCGCGCGCGTCGCGACGCGGCCTCCGCGCGGGTCGATCTAGCCACCGCTGAAGCCAAGCTGCGTCGCCGCGATTTCGCCAAGCAGTGGTTCGCCAGTTGGGCTGAGCTACAGACGGCGCAGCAACGTGTGCGCACCGGTGAACGTCGATTGGCGTTGGTCACGCGCTTTGGCGAGTTGGCACAAAAGCAGTTTGCTGCAGCCGACATTTCCGGGTTGGAGCGCGATTTGGCACTGCTGGCCCGCGATGAAGCGCAAGCCCAGCAGTCGCAACTCGTCGCCGAACAGGCGGAGGCCGAAGCGCGTTTCCGCGCGGTCGGCGGCTCGCCGGAACTCCTGGCGAGCCTGACGCTGCCCAGCGACGCATTGCCGCCGCCGATGCCCTCCCATACCGGCATCGAACAGTTGCCCGACTGGCAAGCCGCACAAGCCGCTGCGCTGGCTGCCGAACGCGAAGTGACCGTTGCCCGCCGCAATCGGGTGGCCGATCCCACCGTGGGCGTGCGCGGCGGACGCATCGACTACGGCAATGTGCAGGACAACGTGGTCGGCGTGTCGCTCAGCATTCCGCTGTTCGTGCGCAATTCCTATCGCGCCGAGGTAGTGGCAGCTCAGGCCGATGCCGATGTCGCGATCGCCGAGGCCGAGCGCGTGCGCGTCGAACTCGATGCCGATCGTCGCCGTGCGATCGACAGCTACGCCGCAGCGCAATCGGCCTGGTCGCGCTGGCAGGCGAGCCGCGGCACGGATGTGGAGCGTCGCGCCACTCTCCTTGAGCGCTTGTGGCGCGAGGGCGAGCTGTCCACCGCTGACTACCTGCTGCAACTCAAGCAGACCCTCGACACGCAACTCGCCGGCGCCGAACTCGAAGCGCGCCTGTGGCGCAGCTACGCCGATTACCTCGCCGCCACCGGACAGCTTGAACGCTGGGCCGGCCTGGAGGGCACCCCATGAGAGAACTTTCGATGACCCCGTTCCGTCTGATGTCGCCGTTGCTGGCCGCGGCGTTACTGCTTGCCATGGCCGCATGTTCGAGGTCCCCCTCGACCGAGTCGGCCCCGACCGAAGCCGAAGGCGCTGAAGCGCCCACCGAAAGCGAAGCCGGCATCGCGCCCGTCAAGCTCGATGCCGCAGCGATGAAAGCTGCCGGCATCGTCGTGCAGGCGTTGCAGCCCGCTTCGATGAGCGAACAGCTGCGTGCGCCCGGTGAAGTGCTCGACAATGCCTACGGCACGGCGCTGATCACGCCCAGTGTCGAAGCCCTGGTCGTGCGTCGCCATGCCAAGCTCGGCGACGAAGTGCGCGCCGGCGCACCGCTGGTGACGCTGTCCAGCGTCGAAGTCGCCAATGCCCAGGCAGAGTTGCGCATCGCCGAACAGGAATGGCGCCGCGTCTCTGCACTCGGTCGTGAGGCCGTGTCCGGGCGCCGCATCAACGAGGCACAGGTCGCGCTCGATCGCGCTCGCGCAACGGCACAGGCGTATGGCTTGCCGGGCACGGCGGCCGGGCGCAGCAACGGCCAGTTCACCTTGACCGCGCCGCATGCCGGGCGAATCACCGAGGATGCCGTGGTCGTCGGCGAGAAAATTGAACCGGGCAAGACGCTGTTCCGCCTGGTCGATGAATCGGTGGTTTGGGTCGACGCCAAGCTGCCATCGGGGATCGTTCCGCGCATCACACCCGGCACGGAAGCGACGGTGGTGTTCAACGGCGAGCGCCTGAAGGGTACCGTTCAGCATCCCGCGCATCGCACGTCGGACACGACCCGCAATGCGGTGGTGCGGATCGAGGTTCCGAACCGGGACGACCGCCTGCACAGCGGCGATTACGTCGATGTGTTCTTCGAGGCCAGCGACGTCGCCAAGGATGGCAACGCCGCCGTGACTATGGTGTCGGTGCCAACCGACGCGGTGGTGCAGTTGGAAGGCGACACGGTCGTGTTCCGTCGCAACGCGACCGGTGCGTTGGAACCGACGCCGGTGCGTACCGGTGAAGCGATCGGCGATCGGACCGTCATCCGCGAAGGCCTCAAGCCCGGCGACGCCGTCGTGGTCGAAGGCGCCTTTGCCGTCAAAGCGCAGATGCTCAAGTCGCAGTTAGGAGAAGAGTGATGATCTCTGACGCCAATCCCGCCTTTGCGGGAGGTGCGCCATGCTGAATCGCCTGGTCGAACTCTCCCTGCGCTACAAGTTCCTGGTCCTGATCGTGTTCGCGGTCGTCGCCTTCCTCGGCATCAGCGCCGTTCGCAACGTGCCGATCGATGCCTTCCCCGACGTGACGCCGGTCCAGGTCAACATCTACACCGAGTCCCCGGGCCTGGCCGCCGAGGACGTCGAGCAGTTGCTCACCACGCCGGTGGAGTCTGCGTTGGCCGGCCTGCCGAAGGTGCAGGAAATCCGCTCGGTCAGCCTGTTCGGGTTGTCGTACGTGTCGGTCTATTTCAAGGACGACATGGACATCTACTTCGCGCGACAACTGGTCAACGAACGCCTGCAGGAAATCGGCGATCGTCTGCCTGAAGGCTATGGCAAGCCGAGCATGGGCCCGAACACGTCGGGCCTGGGGCAGGTGTACTGGTACACCGTCGAACGCGCGCCCGGCGTCAGTAAGGACCAGGTCACCGATATGGACCTGCGCACATGGCAGGAATGGACCGTGCGGCTGATCCTGCGCACGGCACCGGGCGTGGACGACGTTAGTTCCTGGGGCGGTGGCGAACGCCAGTACCAGGTGCAGATCGATCCGCAACGCCTCTACGCCCGCGGGCTGGGCTTCGGCGATGTCATCAACGCGCTCCCCGCCAACAACGGCCAGGTCGGCGGTAACGTGATGGACGTGGGCCGCGAGCAGTTCCTGGTGCGCGGTCTGGGTTTGCTGAAGTCGACCGAGGACATCGGCGCGATCGTGCTCAAGTCGGAGGACGGTGTGCCGGTGTATCTGCGTGACGTGGCAACCGTGGTCGAAGCCCCCGCGCCGCGCTTCGGTGCGGTGACCCGCGACGGCCAGGAAGTCGTGATGGGCCAGGCGCTGGCCCGCATCGGCGAGAACGCCAAGGACGTGGTCGAGGCGGTCAAGGGCAAGCTTGACGTGGTGCGCGATGCACTGCCGAAGACCATGGTGCTCAAGCCGATGTACGAGCGCACTGACCTCGTCAACAAGGCGGTCGAAACCGCGGTGCGGGCGCTGGTGGAAGGCTCGCTGCTGGTCGCGGTAATCCTGTTCCTGTTCCTGGGCGAGGTCCGCTCAGCGCTGGTCGTGATCGTCACACTGCCGCTGGCCATGCTGATTGCCTTCATCGGCATGGGGCAGGTCGGCTTGTCCGCCAATCTGATGTCGCTCGCGGGCCTGGCGATCGGCATCGGCATGATGGTCGACGGCGCGGTGGTAATGGTGGAGAACGCCTTCCGGATCATGGCGGAGCGGTTGGAACACGGAGAGAAGGTCGACAAGACTTCTGCGGTGTTGGCCGCGGCTAAGGAAGTGGCCAATCCAATCACGTTCGCGATCGGCATCATCATCGTGGTGTTCCTGCCGCTGTTCGCGCTGGAAGGCCTCGAAGGCAAGATGTTCAAGCCGATGGCATTCAACATCGCCTTCGCGATGGCCGGTTCGCTGATCCTGAGCCTGACGCTGATCCCGGTCTTGGCGTCGATGATTCTCAAGCCCAAGCCCGAGCGCGATACGTGGTTGGTGGCCAGGATCAAGCGTGGTTATCAGCCGCTGTTGGCGAAGGCGCTGGGCCGCAAGAAAGTGGTCGTGATCAGCGCGCTTGTCGCCTTGGTCGCGAGCCTGGCGCTGTTCCCTTTCCTGGGTAAGGAGTTCATGCCGCAACTGCAGGAAGGCTCGATCATGTGGCGCGTGACGGGCATCCCGTCGACCTCGCTCAACGAATCGATCAAGACCAGCAACACCATCGCCGCGGCCTTCAAGCAATTCCCGGAGGTCGAGACCACGCTGGCGATGATCGGCCGTGCCGAGAAGGGCGAGACCGCCGACGTCAATTACATGGAGATCTACACCGCGCTCAAACCCGAGGAAGAGTGGAAGTCGGGCCGCGACATCAAGCAGCTCGAAGCGGCGATGCAAGAGACGCTGGAGAAGGTCGTGCCGAACGTGGTGCCCGGCTACACCCAACCGATCCAGATGCGCGTGGAGGAACTGATCTCCGGCGTGCGCGCCACCTTGGCGCTGAAGCTTTACGGTGAAGACCTGGGCGAACTCGACAAGCTGAGCGGCCGCATCAAGCGCGTGCTGGACAAGGTGCCGGGCGTGGCCGACCTTGCTTTGGAAGCCAACATCGGCAAGCCGCAGATTCGCATCGCGGTCAAGCGCGACGAACTGGCCCGCCATGGCATGAACGCTGAGGAGGTGCTCACCATCGTCCGCAATGGCCTGGGCGGCGAACCGGTGAGCGTACTGCTCGATGGCGTGAAACGCTTCGATATCGCAGTGCGGCTGGATGACGCGACACGCGATTCGGTCGAGTCATTGCGTCGCATCCCGCTCCGCACGGCAACCGGCGCCTTGGTGCCGCTGTCGGAGGTAGCCGACATCAACGTGGCCGAAGGTTACTCGTTCGTCCGTCGCGAGCAACTGCAACGCTATGCGGTGATCCAGATGGACGTCCGAGGCCGCGACGTCGATAGCTTCGTCCAGGACGCTGAGACGGCGATTAAGCAGCAGGTGAAGCTGCCGCCGGGCTACTGGATCGAGTGGGGTGGGGCGTTCGAGAACCAGCAGCGTGCGCTGGCCAAGTTGGCGCTGATCGTGCCAGTCACGATCTTTTTCATCTTCGTGTTGCTCTATACCGCCTTCAACTCGGTCAAGTACGCGGCGCTGATTCTGGCCAACGTGCCGTTCGCCACCATTGGCGGATTGTTGGCCTTGTTTGTCACCGGCCAGTACCTGTCGGTGCCCTCAGCGATCGGCTTCATCGCGGTATTCGGCGTGGCGATGCTCAACGGCATCGTGCTGGTGAGCTTCCTCAACGAGCTGCGTGAGAAAGGCCTGTCGGTGCGCGAAGCGGTGGTGCAGGGCACGGCTCTGCGTCTGCGACCGGTGCTGATGACCGCGAGCGTGGCGATCCTCGGTCTGGTGCCGATGCTGCTGTCCAGCGGTGTCGGCGCGGAAACGCAACGTCCGTTGGCGACGGTGGTCGTTGGCGGTCTGATCAGTTCAACGCTGCTCACGTTGATCCTGCTTCCGGTTCTGTACGAATGGCTTGAAAACCGCTCCGACCGCAAGGCGGCCGAGCACAATTCTCAGGAGACTGCGTCATGAAACAGATCAAGGCATTTGTGCACCGCAATCGTGTCTCAGACTTGATCCACGCGCTGGAAGCCGCCGGCTTCCAGCGCCTCAGCCTGTTCGACGTGAAAGGCCTGCTGCGCGCACTCAGTGCGCGCGAGCAGGAGTATTCGGTCGAGTTCGGTGATCAAGTGATCAACGAAGTGCAGATGGAACTGTTCTGCGAGGACAGCGACGTAGGGCGTGCGGTGGAGATTTTTCGCCAGATCGGGCGGACGGGTCGAGCGGAAGCCGGCTGGATATACGTGAGCACCATCGATCAGTCGATTCCCATCAACGACGTCCGTTGATGGCCGAAGCGGTGCCGTGACTGGGTGCGGCGGGCCCGGCCTGTCGCGTCCTTCAACATCGGGAGTGCCCACCATGAAGATGATTGTCGCCTTTGTCCGTCCATCGCTGGCTGATCGCATCGTGCGGGTAATCGAGCGTGCGGGCCTCTACCACCTCTCGCTGTCCCGGGTGCACGGCGTCGTGCATCCGAACGAAGCCATCGTCCGTGCCGATCTGGCGCCAGAGGGTGAATCCGACGTGCGGTTGGAAGCCTATTGCGAAGATGCGCGGACCGAACAGATTGTGGCCCTGATCCATGAGGTAGGCCGCATCGGCGACCTGCCGGTAGGGGCCGTGTTCGTCGTGCCGGTGGAGCGGCACGAGGCAATCGGCCCGTCGAGCCCAGCCGAATGACTCATCGAAGGAGAAGCCGCGCATGACTCGCCTCCATAACGGCATTCGTGAATTCGTCGTTCCCGTGAGCGCCGCAGTAGCGGCCGTCCTGCCCGCCACGTATCTGCGCATCACCAGCGGTAGCGCGGGTGCGCTGGGTGATGCGGTGCTGTTTGGTCTTGCGATCCTGGCAGCGGGCTTCCTGTTGTCATGGGGTGCCGAAGCGGCGGAAAAATACATCGCCACCGGTTTCGTGCTGGCGGTGGTTGCGTTGATTACAGTGCTGCCCGAATACGCGGTCGACTTCTACTACGCCTATCGCGCCGGGCAGGATCCGGCCTCGGGTTACGTCGCCTACGCCGCAGCGAACATGACAGGCGCCAATCGTCTGCTGATCGGCCTGGCCTGGCCGCTGCTGGTGGGCCTGCATTGGTGGCGTTCGCGACAGCGAGGAATCGTGCTGCAGTACGAAAACTCGGTCGAGATCGTTTTCCTCGCCCTAGCCAGCGCGTATGCCTTCATCATCTTGCTGAAGAACAGCATTGGCATAATCGACTTTCTCGTGCTGGGCGTCTTGTTCTGCCTGTACCTGTGGCGCACCTCGCGCGCGGAGAACGAAGAGGAAGAGGAAGACGAAGAACCGGGCCCAGGCGCGGTGATCGCGCAGTTGACGCCCGCCAAGCGCTGGACGGTGATGGCGGCGATGAGTGTGGTGGCGGCCGGTGTCATCCTGCTGGCGGCCGAACCCTTCGCCGAATCGCTGGTGGCTTCAGGTCGTCGTCTAGGCATCGACGAGTTCCTTGTAGTCCAGTGGCTGGCACCGCTGGCCAGCGAAGCGCCAGCGGTCACCATCGCCATCCTGTTCGCCCTTGATGGCCGCGCCCGTGCCGGCCTCACCACCATGATCAGTGACAAGATCAACCAGTGGACGCTGTTGGTCGGCATGTTGCCGATCGCGATGAGCATCGGCGCTGGGCGAGTGATGTCGCTTCCGCTGGATGCGCGCCAGCACGAGGAGTTCTTCCTGACGGCGGCGCAATCCGTGTTCGCGCTGGCGCTGCTGTTGCCGCTGCGGCTTAGCCTCTGGGGGGCATTGGCCTTGGCGAGTCTGTTCGTGACGCAACTCGGGCTGGCCTTCTTCTACCAGGCCACGCCCGAGCGCGAGATCGCCGTGCTGACGGCCTTGGCCTGGGTGTATCTCGCGCTGGCGGTAGCACTGCTTGTTCGCCACATCCGGCGATTGCCCGCACTGATGCGGGCAATGCTCGGAACGAGTCCGCAGACCGAATAACGCGTTCGAACCATCGATTCGATTACGGGAGACTTCTTATGGGCGCAGGACACGATCACGGCACCGGCGAGATAAAGCACGAACAGCCATTGTGGTGGGCCTTTGGCTTAACTACCGCGTTCCTGATTGCGGAGGTCATCGGTGGATTGATTACCAATAGCCTGGCATTGCTGTCCGATGCCGCTCACATGGGCACAGATGTCATTGCGCTGGCAATCTCGTTGTTCGCTGTGCGTTTGAGCCGACGACCACCCGACGCCAAGCGCACGTATGGCTATGCGCGGATGGAAGCCATAGGCGCGATGATCAATGGTGGCCTGCTGTTCCTGGTCGCCGGCTACATCCTGTGGGAGGCCGTCGGCCGCTTTCGCGATCCGCCGGAAGTCGCCTCGAGCGGCATGCTGGTGATCGCTGCGATTGGCCTGGTCATCAATCTGATCTCGATGCGCCTACTCAAGGCGGGCAGCGGCACCAGCCTCAACGTCAAGGGCGCCTATCTGGAAGTCTGGAGCGACATGCTGGGTTCCGTCGGTGTCATCGTCGGCGCGTTGGTGATCAAGTTCACCGGATGGACGGTGGCCGACCCCATCATCGCAGTCCTCATCGGACTTTGGGTGCTGCCGCGTACGTGGACATTGTTGCGGGAAGCTGGTCAGGTGCTGATGCAAGGCGTGCCGCATGGCCTGGAGTTGGACGAGGTCCGCACCATGATGCTGTCGCACCCCAACGTCATCGCGGTTCATGACCTGCATGCCTGGGCCTTGGGCTCCAAGGAGCCGGTGCTGACGGCGCATATCGTGTTGCGCGATGGGGGCGATGGAGAACAAGTCCGGCGCTCACTGGCCGCTGCACTGGAGGAGCGGTTCAGCATTCACCACGCGACGCTGCAAGTCGAAATGACGCCATGTGACGATGCACATGGTCATGCCTAATCGGCTATCGCGGCGCATCGACCGCGCTTGTCCGAGTGCTCCGTCGCATGCTCTAGACGGTCCAGGGTCGGACACGACTCGCCGCCAGGCGCCTGACTGCATTCAGCGATGAGGTTCATAAGATCGACTTCCAGCCGATGTAACGCATCGAGTCGTTCGCGAACATCGACCAGTTTGAGTTCGGTCAGTCGACGCGTTTGCTCACAGGCCCGCTTGCCCTTGAGTTCCAGCAGGCCGGCAATTTCATCCAGGGTAAATCCCATCGCTTGGGCTCGCCGGATGAATTGAAGACGGGTGACATCGGCTGGTCCGTAGTGGCGGAAGCCGCCCAAGGGCCGTTGGGGTTCCGGCAACAGCCGGCGGCGCTGGTAGTAGCGCACGGTTTCGACATGCACGCCGGCCGATGCCGCCAGTTTGCTGATGGTGAGGGCGCTCTCGGCCATGGCTTGACTCCGTACCCAGGTACAGACCGTAGTATGCGCTCATGGCCAACCTCCCCGCCAAATCCTCCCTGCCAGCCATCGTTGCGGCGAGTTTTGCCGCCATCGCGGCGTCCGTGTGCTGTGTGGTGCCGCTGGTTCTGGTGCTGCTGGGCGTCAGCGGCGCGTGGATTGCCAACCTCACCGCGCTGGATGCCTGGCGACCTTGGTTCAGCGTGGCCACGTTGGCGTGCCTTGGCTGGGCATTTTGGAGTCTGTACGGTCCTGCCTCCCGCTGTCGAACGGACGGAGCTTGCATTGATCCAGGCGGGCTGCGCCGCCGCCGGCGTTGGCTCTGGATGGCAACCGTCGTGATCGCGCTGCTGCTGCTCTTCCCGTATTACGTAGCTTGGTTCATGTAGGAGACGAACGATGCGCCAGTGGATTGTTGGGTTGATGATCTTGTGGACGGGCATGGCGTGGGCCGCGACGCCGAAGAAGGCCGTCCTCGATGTTGAAAACATGACCTGCCCGGCGTGCAGCATCACGATCGAAAAGGCCCTGGACAAGGTGCCCGGCGTTTCCAAGGCACAAGTCGACACCAAGGCGGCTACTGTCACCGTGGACTTCGATGCCGATCGCACCAACGTGCCAGCTATCGCGCGTGCGATCTCCGAGGCAGGCTTCCCGGCCAAGGCGAGGGCCAACGGTGGCTGAGTTGCAGTTGCAGAGCACGCTGACGTGTCCGCAATGCGGTCACCAGGCCGTCGAGACCATGCCGACGACGGCGTGCCAGTTCTTCTACGAGTGCACGGCCTGTGGCGAGCTGCTGAAGCCCGAACCGGGCGACTGCTGTGTTTTCTGCTCCTACGGCACGGTGCCGTGTCCGCCCATCCAGCAGCAAAGGCCGTGCTGTGGGTAGTCGGTTGGCCACCGGATGTTGGGAACTCGCCGCGCTAAACCGCGTCTATGGACTATTCGGCTTGCTCGCCGCCAGAGGAGTACCATCCCGCCCATGACCCGGCGCGCCCGCCACCGCCTACAGATCGCCGTCCTGGTGATCGTCTGCCTGCTGTTCCAGCAGGCGGCGCTGGCGGCGTATCTGTGCCCGATGGAGCAGATGTCCGCCCAGACCATGGCGATGGCGGAGCCTTGCGCCGAGATGGGCATGGCCCAGCAGCACGACAAGGACAATCCGCTTCTTTGTCAGAAGCACTGTAATCCTGATCACACAGTTACTACCGACACCGCCAAGCTATCGGTGCCACCGCTTGCGTTGCCGGCGCTCATCCTGGCGCCGGTCTACGTGCAACCTGTATCCCACGTCACCATCCAGGCTGACGTGCCGATCGCCCGATCCGATCCGCCCCCACGGCTGCGTTTCTGCAGTCTTCTGATCTAGCCCCCGAAACGACGTAGCGAATCCGCGCCGGCGCCGATGCGCCGTGCGCGCGGCCATGTCCGTTTCGGAGGCGTCATGAACTCCCGTTTTGATCGTTGTCGGTCCTGGGCCGCACTTAAGTGTGCGTTGGTCCGGACCTTGTGCGTGGCCGTGCTGGCGACGCCATTTGCGGCTTTGGCCGCATCCCATAAGCTCACGCTGCCGGAAGCCATCCGTCTGGCCAGCGAGCGTGCGCCGATGCTCGATGCCCGCCGCTCCGGTGTGTTGGCCGCGCAAGAAGAAGCAGCCCGCGCCGGCGCCTTGCCTGATCCAATGCTGATGGTCGGCATCGACAACCTGCCAGTCACCGGAAGCGATGCCTTCGATACGCGCGCCGACGACATGACCATGAAGAAGATCGGGCTGCGGCAAGAGATTCCCTCGCGGGCCAAGCGTTCAGCGCGTCAGTCCTTCGCCGCGCGCCAGATCGACGAAGCGCAGGCGCAAGCAGACGCCGAAGTGCTGGCCGTGCGCCGCGCCACGGCCGAAGCCTGGATCGCCGTGTGGGCCGCGCAGCGCCAATTGACGGCGCTGCAGAAGCTGCGTGAGCAAGCCGCGCTGGCGGCGAAGGTGTCGAAGGCACGCGTGGCGAGCGGTGGCGAACCGGTGAGCGACGCACTCGCCACCGAGGCCGCACTGCTGGAACTCGACAACCGCATCGAGGCCGCCCGTGCCGAGAAGCTGGCGGCACAAGCCGGGCTGGCGCGCTGGCTGGGCGACGCGCCGGTCGAGGTTGCCGATCAAGCCCCGAACTTTGACTCGCTGCCTGTATCCGAAGCCCGATTGCTGGCAGAGGTGAATCGGGTAGGGCCGTTGCTTCCCGCCACCGCTCAGCTCGAAACCGCCGCAGCTGCGATCGATGTCGCCCGCGCCGACAAGCATCCGGACTGGAGCGTGGGTGCGTCCTATGGCCAGCGTGCCGGTGGTCGCAGCGACATGATCATGTTCGAAGTGGGCATCGGCTTGCCGCTGTTCTCGCGTAACCGGCAGGATCGTGGCATCGCAGCCCGGGAAGCGGACTATCAGGCCGCGTTGGCGACCCGCGAAGACCTGCGTCGCCAGGAAGCGGCGCGCATTCGCGCGGATCTCGCTCGATGGGAAGGGCTGAAGCGCCAGGTCGCCCTGCATGAGCACTCCCTGTTGCCGCTCGCGCAGGACCGCAGTGCGACGACGCTCGCCGCGTATCGCGCCGGCGGCGAACTGCAGCCGTGGCTCAACGCCAGACGTGACGAACTCGATGTGCACCTCGCGCACGCCGAACACCTGGGTGAACTCGGACGTGCCTGGGCCGCGCTGGCCTTCCTGTTGCCCTCGGAGATGCAGCCATGAATACCACTCGTCGCAGCGTGGTCACTGCTGCTGTTTCCCTTGCGCTGGTGGCCGCCGTCGGCCTCGGTTACTGGTGGGGGCGCACTCACGGGAGTTCATCCGCCGCCGACACCTCGAGCCCGCAGTCCGCCGAACGCAAGGCGCTCTATTGGTACGACCCGATGGTGCCCGACCAACACTTCGACAAGCCTGGCAAGTCGCCCTTCATGGACATGCAACTGGTGCCGAAGTACGCCGACGAGGCGACGGCCGGCGGCGTTGCCGTTGCACCGGGCGTGCGCCAGAACCTCGGCATCCGCACGGTGGTGGTCAAGCCTGGCCGACTGACGGCAGCCGTCCGCGTGCCGGGCACCATTGGCTGGGACCTGCGTCAGGAACGCATCGTCAGTGCGCGAGTCGACGCCATCGTCGAGCGCTTGCACGTGCGTGCCCCGTTTGAGCCGGTGCGCGCGGGGCAACCCCTGGCCAGCATCATCGCGCCAAGTTGGAACACTGCGATTGCCGAAGCGCGAGCGTTAGGTGGAGCTCGCTCCGCCGCCGCACGAGGTTTGCAATCCGCCGCCCACGAACGGTTGCGTGCGTTGGGTCTGCCCGCGGGCAGTGGTGCGGGGCAGCGCGGACGACTCACCTTGACCTCACCCGTGACCGGCGTCGTCAGCGAAATCGGCGTGCGCGAAGGGCAGTCGGCGCCGATAGGCACGCTGCTGTTCCGCGTCAACGGTACCCGGACGGTCTGGCTCGAAGCGTCGATTCCGCAAGCGGGCACTGCGGGCATCGCGACGGGTACGTTGGTGGAAGCGGCTGTCGACGCATTGCCAGGCGAGGCCTTCCACGGCCGCGTGGAAACCTTGCTGCCGCAAGTGGACATGAGTAGCCGCACCCAACGGGCCCGCATCGTTCTGGACAACCCGGACGGTCTCCTGGCACCGGGCATGTTCGCGCAGATCACCTTGCAGCCAACTGCGAGTATCGAACGGCCGCTGGTACCGACGGACGCGTTGATCGGAGCGGGTGCGCAGGCTCGCGTGATCGTGCTCGGCGCCGACGACATGTTCCATCCCGTGCGCGTGCAGACCGGTCGCAGTGGTGACGGCATGACTGAAATTCTCGCGGGGCTGAAAGGTGGCGAGAAGGTGGTGGCCTCGGGGCAGTTCCTGATCGATTCCGAAGCGAACCTGTCAGGCGCACTCGAACGCCTCAATGCCGGTGCGGGTGATGAAGAAGCGAACATGCCGAGCGATGTCATGCCCGGTATGCCAGACATGGCGATGCCGCCGCAGGCTGCGCCCGCGCGCCCGGCGCCACCCGTAGTACCGCCCAAGAAGAAGGCGCCCCCAGCCGTTGCAACACCAGCGGTCACCGCGTCACCCAAGGCACGGCAATGCCCAGTGACCTATTGGTATGACCCGATGGTGCCGGACAAGCACTTCGACAAACCCGGCAAGTCGCCCTACATGGACATGCAGTTGGTGCCCAAGTTCGCGCCCGAGGCGAACCCGGATTGCACCATTCGTGATGTGCCTGCGGCGGGACGGCAGCCATGATCGCCCGCATCATTCGCGCCTCTATCGCTAACCGGCTATTTGTGCTGGTGGCTGCCATTGCGCTGGCAGCGGCCGGCATCTGGTCGGTATTGCACACGCCGCTCGATGCCTTGCCCGACCTGTCGGATACGCAGGTCATCATCCGCACCGAATGGCCCGGGCAGACGCCGCGCATCGTCGAAGACCAGGTCACCTATCCCTTGACCACAACGATGCTGTCGGTGCCGGGCGTCAAGGCGGTGCGTGGCTTCTCGTTCTTCGGCGACTCGTTCGTCTACGTGCTGTTCGACGACAAGACCGACTTGTACTGGGCACGCTCGCGCGTGCTCGAGTATCTGAGCCAGGTACGTGATCGCTTGCCGGCGCAGGTCAGTCCGGCGATCGGGCCGGATGCCACGGGTCTTGGCTGGATCTATGAGTACGCGCTCGTCGATCGCACCGGCAAGCACGACCTGGGGCAGCTGCGCGCCTTACAGGACTGGTTTCTGCGCTACGACCTCAAGACCGTGCCCGACGTGGCCGAAGTCGCAAGCGTCGGCGGCATGGTCCAAGCCTGGCAAATCGTGCCAAATCCGCAGGCGCTGGCGGCGCGCGGCCTCACCATCAACCAACTCGTCGAAGCCATTCAGTCCGCCAACGGCGCCACTGGCGGCTCGGTGATCGAGCAGGGCGAAGCCGAGTTCATGGTACGCAGCGAAGGCTATCTGCGTACGCGCGCCGATTTCGAGCGCGTCCCTGTGACGACCGGCAACGACGGCGTGCCGGTGCTACTGCAGGATGTGGCGATGGTGCAACGCGGACCGGCCTTGCGCCGCGGCATCACCGAACTCGATGGCGAAGGCGAAGTCGCCGGCGGCGTGATCATTCTGCGTTCGGGCAAGAACGCTTTGGCCGCGATCGAAGCCGTCAAGGCCAAGCTGCAGGACCTGAAGGGAAGCCTGCCGGCCGGTGTCGAAATCGTGCCGACCTATGACCGCTCCGAATTGATCCTCGAAGCCGTGCGCAACCTCACTCGCAAGCTCGGCGAGGAATTCCTTGTCGTCGCCCTGGTGTGTGCGCTGTTCCTGTGGCACGTACGCTCCTCCTTGGTGGCGGTGATCACCTTGCCCTTGGGCGTGCTCGCGGCCTTCATCGTCATGCACATGCAGGGCATCACCGCGAACCTGCTATCGCTCGGTGGCATCGCGATCGCGATTGGCGCGATGGTCGATGCCGCGGTGGTGATGATCGAGAACGCGCACAAGCACCTCGAGCATTTCCGCGACGAGCACCACCGTGAACCCGAGGGCGCCGAGCGCTGGGAGCTGATGGCGGTTTCCGCCAGCGAGGTCGGTCCGGCGCTGTTCGTCAGTCTGCTGGTGATCACGCTGTCGTTCGTGCCGGTGTTCGCCTTGCAGGCGCAGGAAGGACGGTTGTTCTCACCGCTGGCCTACACCAAGACTTATGCCATGGCCGCTGCGGCGGGCCTGTCCATCACCCTGATTCCGGTACTGATGGGCTACCTGATCCGCGGCCATATCCGATCCGAGAAAGACAACCCGCTCAATCGCATCCTGATCGCGCTGTATCGGCCGGTGCTGGATGCAGTGCTGCGTTTCCCGAAACTGACATTGGCGCTGGCCGGTGTCGTGCTGCTGGTTAGCCTGATTCCGCTCTTACGTCTTGGCAGTGAGTTCATGCCGCCCCTGGAGGAAGGCACGCTGCTATACATGCCATCGGCATTGCCCGGCTTGTCTGCTGGCAAGGCATCGCAGTTGCTGCAACAGACTGACCGCATGCTCAAGACCGTGCCCGAAGTGGACCACGTGTTTGGCAAGGCGGGCCGGGCTGAGACCGCCACCGACCCGGCACCGCTGGAGATGTTCGAGACGACGATCACCTTCAAGCCGCGCAGCCAATGGCGGCCGGGGATGACACCCGAGAAGCTGCGCGAGGAACTTGACCGCGCAGTCAAGGTGCCGGGGCTGACGAACCTGTTCGTGCCGCCCATCCGCAACCGCATCGACATGCTGGCCACCGGCATCAAGAGCCCGATCGGCATCAAGGTCTCGGGGCCCGACGTTGCGGTGCTGGCGCAGTTGAGCGATCGCATCGAACGGGTTGCACGCACCGTGCCCGGCGTGAGTTCGGCGCTGGCCGAACGCATCGCGGGTGGTCGCTACATCGACGTGAAGGTGCGGCCCGATATGGCCGCCCGGTACGGCTTAAGCCAGGCCGATGTGCAGCGGTTGATTGCGACGGTGGTGGGTGGAGAACCGGTCGCGGAGACCATCCAGGGCCGCGAACGCTACCCGGTGGTGGTGCGCTATCCACGCACGATCCGCGACTCGCCGGCCGCACTCGCGCAGTTGCCTTTGCTCGCGCCAAGTGGTGTGCAGCTGACGTTGGGACAGGTCGCCGAGCTGAGCTTCAGCGAAGGCCCGCCGATGTTGCGCAGCGATAACGCTCGCCTCAGCAATTATGTTTACGTGGATGTGGCTGGACGCGATCTCGGCTCGGTGGTGACCGATCTGCAACGTGCGGTCGCAAAGCAGGTGCCGATGCCAGCCGGATACGCCGTGGGTTGGTCCGGCCAGTACGAGTACCTCAAACGTGCCAGTGAGCGGCTGCGCGTGGTGGTTCCCGCGACGTTGGTAATCATCTTCGGCCTGATTTACTTGGTGTTTCGACGCGTGTCGGAGGCCGCGATCATCATGCTCAGCCTGCCACTCGCATTGGTCGGGGGCTTGTGGCTGATCTGGGGCATGGGCCATGCCGTATCGGTCGCCACGCTGATCGGCTTCATCGCCCTGGCCGGCGTCGCCGCCGAGTTCGGCATCATCATGTTGCTGTACCTGCGCCACGCGTGGGAACGCCAACTCGCCGCGAATCCGAGCGCGGGCGAGGCGGAACTCGACGCCGCGATCCGCGAAGGCGCCGTGCAACGCGTGCGACCAAAGGCGATGACCGTAGCCGTGATCCTGGCCGGTCTGTTCCCGATCCTGATCGGAAGCGGCGCCGGCTCGGAAGTCATGCAGCGCATTGCTGCGCCGATGGTCGGCGGCATGCTCAGTGCGCCGTTGCTCTCGATGCTCGTGATTCCGGCCGCGTACCGGTTGCTGCAGCGGCGTCGCTTGCGGCGATCACGCCAATCACGTCCCAGCTCACTTTCTTCGTCGGCGTTGCCGACATGACCGGCCACGGCGAGCGCCCCGTTTGGTGCCCGGCGTGCCACTCCCTCTGACTTATCAGGAGGTTCCCATGAAACTGCATCTAACATCGCTCGCCATCAGCCTGCTGCTCCCGATCGCTGCTGCGGCCGCGCCGCGTGAGCGAGCCCCAGTCGGCTCGGTCCACCAGATCGCCGATCATCAGCTCCAGGTGTGCTTCAAGCACACGCCGGCACCGGATGTCGGCACGTCGCTGGCGATCCAGCGCGGCTTCGTCCCCTACAAGAGCAGCGGTGCCACGCTATACAAAACCATCGGCCACGCACGCGTCACCGTCACCGAGGACTCGTGTGTGACCGCTGAACTGGTGGATGGCGCCGCGAAGCGCTACGACCGCGTCATCACCACGGATAGGACCGCTGCTACACAAGAGGGCGACCGCAATTGCCCTTGCTGACGAAGTATGACCACCTGGGCACTGGCAGCTGCGTAGGTGGTCCCTTTTTTGCACTCATCATCTAGCCCAAGGAGAACCCATGAAAATGCCCACCCTCGTACTCACCCTTGCACTGCTGACCGCCTGCTCGTCGCCTTCGGGGGATGCGAATGCCCCCGCGTCGACGAATCATGCGGAAATGCCTGCAGAATCGAAAGCATCCACGGCGGCATCAGCTTCCAACGAATCGATGCCCATGCCGGAAATGGCATCGGCGGCTACCATGGCGTCGGCCAGCGGCACGGTCGAGGCGGTCGACACCGCTGCGAAGACGATCACGATCGCTCATGGACCAATCGATGCTCTGAAGTGGCCGGCGATGACCATGACCTTCAAGGCGCCCGAGGTGGACCTGACCGCCCTGAAGCAGGGCGATCAGGTTAACTTCGAGCTCACCTCGACCGGTATGGATGGCACCATCACCAAAATAGTGCGCAAGTAGTGCGCGTCGGGAAAGGGGCGCGCACGGTCGCGCCCGAGGCGTGGGCTTGCTTCCAGGCATGGGCGCGGAGGCATACAATCCGGTTAGACTAAGTATTCCTTAGTCTAACCGAGCCCAACGAACACGCGTGATTCCTGCAGACGAACTCGCCAGGCTGATGCATGAGGCACTCGCCGACAAGTCGGCGGAACCGGCCTTTTTCCGTGCGCTGCTGGATGCAACGGTCTACGCTCACACGCCACGCAGTGGTCGTCGTGGTGAACGTCTGCGCTTCATCCAGTTCACAACGCCCGAAGGTCTGACCGTGTTGCCATTCTTCACCGAAGAATCGCAGGCCAGAACAGCGGCCGGGTCTGCAGCGACTGTCTTGGTGCTAACCGGACGTCAACTATTCGAATGGACACGGGGTGCGACACTGATGCTCAACCCAAACGAGGTAGGTTGTACGCTGTATCCCGAAGAAATCGCTGCGCTGCTCGATCATGGAGAGGTGGCCATCGTCGAGCGGATCGACACGGGCGGTCAGCAGCTTTGGATAGGGGCTTCCAGCGATTGGCCTACTTGGTTAGTCGACCGGTTGATTGCGCTCTACGCGGGTCTGGATTGTGTCGAGGCGGCTTATCTGGCTGGCATCGGTGCGCCCTATGGCTCCGAACAGCGAGGACTGTTGGTTGCCGTCTCTGTGCCAGCGAAAGATGCCGAGCGTGTCGCCCGTGCCACTACGACGGAATTGCAGCCGCACTGCCGAGCGCTTCGAACCACCGTCGACCTGACTGCTTTTGAGCCTGGTGATCTCCCGGGTTGGTTAAAGGATGCCAGCCTCGAACCGTTCTATGTGCGCGCCATGGGCGAGCGGATAGGTCTTGGTCCGCAGGGGCTGCAGTAAATGACCTCGCTACGCGAAGGTGAAGTTCTCGCCGAACAGGTTGCCTCGGAATTCGTACATGCGTTGTTTCCGAGTTTCCGAACACCGGCGTTTTTGGCTTGCCCAGACGATTTGTGCGCCAAAGCAGTGCTCGCTGCAGTTACGCGTGCGGCAGGTGCAAGAGGAGTTGCGACGGAGATCATTGATCTGCGTCCTGCGCCTGCCGAACTCCTTGGCAGGGTAACCGAGCGGCTATGTGGCTTTGAGGGTAGGCGGAAGCGGAAGGATGCGCCTGCGATCAGCGTGCTTGCGCTAGATGGGTTCGATCTTCTGGAAGGAGTGGACAATGACAGGCCGACCTATCCATTCCGTTCGGAGTTTCAATTCGACGAAGATTTCCGCTGGCTCTTCCTAGGGCGCGACTGGGGCCGGCTTCGGCGGCTATTCGGGACCTATCGTCTGCCGCTGTATCACGCAGCGTCTGATCTCACACCTGAGCCTTGGCGAACGTAATCAGGGCAGCAACTATGGCAGCTAGTATCAAGTAACTAATTGATATTAAAGGCATATCCTTGGGTTTATTGCTCCTTTCAGGCGGATATCGGCAGCCCCTCGGGGGCTGCGCCGAAGTCTGTTTTGTGTCCGCTTCCGACGGAGTCACACGGCTGGTAGGGTTGGTGCAAGTTGTTAGCTAGCATCTCCTCGCACGATGGACCCTGGCCAAAAGTGCACAACCCAAGGAATATCTGAAGTGTTCGGCTCTGTTTCGAATCCACAGGCGAGGTTGCCTAAATTTCGACAGCTACCGAAAAAGTGTCCAGACGGGCGCCGCGCCCTAGCGGATCTGGTGCCGCTGGATGCCAACAACCGTGCGCTGGTCGCCGCCGGCCTACGCCGGCTGCGGGCGGGGCAGGGCTGCGCCGGCCTGCGGGCGCTGATCGAGGTCTGCGGCCGCCGCGCCGAGACGCTCAGCGCCGCCGATGTCGGCTTCGCCGTCGCGCCCCGTCTGAACGCCGCCGGCCGGCTGGAGGACATGGCGCTGGGCATCGCCTGCCTACTGTGCGACGAGGACGGCCCGGCGCGCGAGATGGCCGGCGTGCTGCATGCGATCAACGCCGAACGCCGCGGCGTGCAGCAGCAGATGACCGATGCGGCCGAGGCCGCCCTGTCCAAGGTCGCCGCACTCGATGGCGAGGTGCCGATCGCGGTGTGCCTGTTCGATGCCGACTGGCACCCTGGCGTGGTCGGCCTGGTCGCCTCGAAGATGAAGGATCGCGTGCACCGCCCGGTGATCGCCTTCGCCCCGGCCGAGCCCGGCAGCGACGCGCTGCGCGGGTCCGCCCGCTCGATCCCCGGCTTCCACATCCGCGATGCGCTGGCGGCGGTCGATGCCCAGCATCCGGGGCTGATGCAGAAGTTCGGCGGTCATGCGATGGCCGCCGGCCTGAGCCTGGATCTCGCGCAGCTGCCGGCGTTCGAGGCCGCCTTCCACGCGTACGCCGCCGCCTCGCTCGATGCCGCGCTGCTGCAGGCCGAACTGCTCAGCGACGGCGAGCTGCTGCCGCACGAGTTCGACCGCGCCCACGCCGAGGCCCTGCGCGACGGTGGGCCATGGGGGCAGGGCTTCGCCGAACCGCTGTTCGACGGCGTGTTCGAGGTGATCGACTGGCGGCCGATCGGCGAGCGCCATCGCAAGCTGGTGCTGCGCTGCCCGCAGCGCAGCAAGCCGCTGGACGCGATCCACTTCAACGGCCTCACGCGCGAACCGCCACCGCCTCGGCTGCACATCGCCTATCGCCTGGCCCCGGACGACTATCGCGGCGGCGACGCGATCCAGCTGATCGTCGAGCACTGCGTTCCGGCCTGAACCAGGCCGCGCGCCCGCGCCGCTCAACCGAACCGCGGCTTGACGCCCCAGATCTGCGGCCAGATCGGCGGGATGTCGCGGCAGACGAAGATCGCGTAGCCGTTCGCAGATTCCTCGTTGGCCACCCCCTCGCGGTTGCGGAAGACGCCGTGTGAGGTGCATTTGGCGACGCTGCCGCGCTGATCCTCTTCGGTATTGCCCAGTTCGATGATCACGCTCGGCGGCGGGTTGCCATAGCCGCGATACCAGGCCGAGTTGGTCCGGCTGATCACCGGCGGCAGGCCGAGCGCCGGGCCGTACAGGGCCATGGCGCCGGCCTCTCCATAGTTGTTGGCCAGGATGGCGGTGTTGGCCCGCTCGGCCTCGGGCAGGGCGCGGTAGACCGTGGCCACGCGCTGGGCCAGTTCCTGCCAGCCCACCTGCTCGGCATAGTCGCCGTGCAGGCGCCGGTTGAAGTGCCAGAGCGGGGAGTTGATCGGCGCGATCGGCAGATGCAGCGATGCGCCCAGCGGCAGGCCGACCGCCAGCAAGGCAGCCACGGCGATGCGCAGTCCATGCGCGCGACCCGCCGGCATGGAGGCGCACCAGCGCTCGATGGCCACATAGCCGGCCGCCAGCAGCATCGGATAGCCCGGCGCCATGTAGTAGCCGCGTCCCCGCGAGAGCGCGAACAGCAGCAACGGCACCGCATACATCCAGGCCAGCACGCGGTAAGGGCGCATCGAACCGGCCAGCGTCAGGAATCCCAGTCCCGCCAGCCAGATCGGCAGGGTCAGCGCGCTGGCGTTGGCGTAAAGCTGCTCGGGGAAGAACAAATCCGTGCGGCCGATGGCCACATCGCGCGCATGGATGTGGGCGACGAAGTCCAGGTAGATGAAGTCGTGCCGTACCTGCCAGACCAGGTTGGGCAGGAAGATCGCGAAGGCCACGCCCACGCCCAGCCAGGGCCAGCGCGTGCGCAGCTGCGCGCGCATCGGTCCGGCCAGCACGCCCGCGGCCAGGCCGATGGCCCAGTACACGATGGTGTAGCGCGTCATCAGCCCAAGGCCGAAGACCGCGCCAAGCGCAAGCCACAGGCGCAGATCGCCGCCCTTGGCCAGGCGCAGCACCAGCCACGCGGCCGCCACCACCCACAGCAGGTCCGGGCCGCAGTACATGAGGATGCTGCTGTTGACCAGGCCGAACGGCATGCACGCCGTGGCCAGCGCCGCGCAGACCTGGGCGAAGCGCCGGCCGCCGAGCTCGGCGGCGATCAGTCCCGCCAGCACCATCGCACCGCACTGGGCGAGCACGGCCACGATGCGGAAGCCGATGAGCGAGGTCCCGAACACGGCCAGCTCCAGCCGCGCCAGCCATGGCACCAGCGGCGGGTAGGGCACATAGCCCCAGTCCAGATGCCGGGCGTCGTCCAGCACCTGCAGTTCGTCCCGGTGGAAGCCATAGGCGCCGTTGAGCCACAGATGGGCGATCAAGCGCACCAGCGCCAGCGCGAGCAGCAGCATCAGATCGGCACGGTGGTCGCGCGCACCGACCGGAGTAGCCGCAGACAGCGCGGAGCCATCGGGGTGGTGATCGGAGAGAGGAGCAGGCAAGGGCGTGGTCATGGCAGAGCGTCGGCCGGGATGTTGCTCAGTGTTTCCCCTGCGTCCTGGCCGGACCAGCCGAAAGTGACCACACCCCGCGGGTTTGGGACCAACCGCGGGTCTGCGGGGACGGGGTCCCGTGCACGCGCGGCGGCAAGCGCCGCGATGGGAGCGGCACGGACCGAAGGACTCGTAGAATGGCCGGATGCCTGCACCCGCACCGACCGCCTACGAACGCTTCCTGCCGTGGAAGCGCTGGTTCGAGATCGGCTTCTGGGTGCTCAACGCGGTGGTGGGGGCGACCTTCAGCAGCGTCACCGTGATCATGGACATCCACAAGGTCGGGCTGCACTTCGCCGACTGGGAGCCGGTGGTCTGGGAATGCTCGAGTCACCTGATGTGGCTGGCGATGGTCTTGCCGATCGCCTGGTTCTCCCGCCGCTATCCGTTCCACTGGGACACCTGGCGCAGGCAGCTGCCGCGGCATCTGTTGTTCAGCGTGGCGGTCTCGGTGACGCACGTGTCGGGCATGGTCGCCCTGCGCACGCTGGCCTACTGGTGGATGGGCGGTCACTACGACTTCGGCGACTGGCCCAAGGGCCTGTTCTACGAGTATCTCAAGGACGTGCGCGGCTACTTCTGGTGGGTGCTGCTGATCGAGCTCTATCGGCTGGCCATGCGCCGGCTGCAGGGCGAGGCCAGCCTGCTGGCCCCGCCGGACGAGGGCCAGCCGCTGGAGCCGGTGGACCGGCCCGAGCGCTTCCTGGTGCGCAAGCTCGGGCGCGACTTCCTGGTCGCCACCGATGAGGTCGAATGGGTCCGTGCGGCGGGCAACTACGTCAACCTGCGCGTGCGCGGCCACGACTACCCGCTGCGCAGCACGATGACCGAGATCGCCGCCAGACTGGACCCGGACCGCTTCGTGCGCATCCAGCGCAGCTACATCGTCAACCTGGCCCAGGTGGCCTCGATCGAACCCATCGACGGGGGCGAGGCCCGCCTGCATCTGAAGGACGGCACCACGCTGCCGTGCAGCCGCACCTACCGCGCCGCGCTGCGCGAGAAGCTGGGCGTGGGCGAGGGCTGAGCAGCGGCACCGGTCCTGCGCGCCTGCGCGTGCAGGGGAGGGGCTTTCAGCCCCACGCTCAGCCGTGTCGCTTGCGTGCCGCCTCGAACGCGGCCAGCTGCTCGGCCGTGGCCTCGGGCTGGTGCCTGGCCTTCCATTCGGCGAAGGGCATGCCGTAGACCGCCTCGCGGGCCTGGTCCTTGGTCATCGGCGTGCCGGCGGCCTCGGCCGCCTCGCGGTACCAGTCCGACAGGCAGTTGCGGCAAAAGCCGGCCAGGATCATCAGGTCGATGTTCTGCACGTCCGGCCGCTCGACGTTGAGATGCTGCAGCAGGCGGCGGAAGGCGGCCGCTTCGAGGTGCGTGGTGTCGGTCATGGTGCCAATCGGGGACAATAGGGGGCCTGCACTCTATACCGCGCCTTCGATGACCGCTTCCGCCCCCGCCCGCATCCTCGACGGCCGTCGCATCGCCGAGGACCTCCTGGACCAGCTCAAGCAGCGGGTCGACGCGCGCGTGGCCGCCGGCAAGGGCGCGCCGGGCCTGGCCGTGGTGCTGGTGGGCGGCGACCCGGCCAGCACGGTCTACGTGCGCAACAAGCGTCGCGCGGCCGAGAAAGTCGGCATCGTCGCCCACGACTACGATCTGCCGGCCGGCACCACGGAAGGCCAGCTGCTGGCCCTGATCGACCAGCTCAACGCCGACCCGAAGATCCACGGCATCCTGGTACAGCTGCCGCTGCCGGGCATTCCCGACGCGCGCCGGCTGATCCACCGCATCGACCCGCGCAAGGATGTGGACGGCTTCCACCCGGAGAACGTGGGCCACCTGGCCCTGCGCGAATTCGGCCTGCGCCCCTGCACCCCGCGCGGCATCGTCACCCTGCTGGGCCACACCGACCAGCCGGTGCGCGGGCGCAACGCCACCATCGTCGGCGTGTCCAACCACGTGGGCCGGCCGATGGCGCTGGAACTGCTGATCGCCGGTTGCACGGTGACCTGCTGCCACAAGTTCACCCCGGCCGATGTGCTCGAAGCCAGCGTGCGCAACGCCGACATCCTGGTGGTCGCGGTCGGCCGGCCGCAGCTGATCCCGGGCGAGTGGGTCAAGCCCGGCGCGGTGGTGATCGACGTGGGCATCAACCGGCTCGAGGACGGCCGCCTCACCGGCGATGTGGGCTTCGAGGCCGCAGCCCAGCGCGCCAGCTGGATCACCCCGGTCCCCGGCGGCGTGGGCCCGATGACCGTGGCCACGCTGATGCAGAACACGATCGAGGCTGCTGATGCGGCGGGGATTGGGGATTCGGGATTCGGGATTGGTTGAAAGCGAGGGCAAAAGGCATGCGTTGGCCGATTCCGTTTGCGTCCGGGATCGGACGGCAGCGGGACGCTTTGTTGTGGCCAATCCCCAATCCCGAATCCCCAATCCCCGCCCCAATACGTTAAAATGTCGCGCTTCCCTAGAACCGGTTAGGTGAGCCGATGCTCCGCATCCTGGCTGAAGCACTGACGTACGACGACGTTTCCCTGGTCCCCGCGCACTCGACCGTCCTGCCCAAGGACGTGAACCTGGAAACGCGCCTGACCCGCGACCTCAAGCTCAAGCTGCCGCTGCTGTCGGCGGCCATGGACACGGTGACCGAGCATCGTCTGGCCGTGACCATGGCCCAGCTGGGCGGCATCGGCATCATCCACAAGAACCTCACCGTCGAGGCCCAGGCCGCCGAAGTGGCCAAGGTCAAGACCTTCGAGGCCGGCGTGATCACCGAGCCGTTCACCGTCGGCCCGGACACCACCATCGCCGAGGTGCTCAAGCTCACCCGCGCGCGCAACATCTCCGGCGTGCCGGTGGTCGACGGCCACCAGCTGGTCGGCATCGTCACCAGCCGCGACATGCGCTTCGAGAAGAAGCTCGACGATCCGGTCCGCCACATCATGACCAAGAAGGATCGCCTGATCACCGTGCGCGAAGGCGCCAGCGACGAGGAAGTGCTCGAGCTGCTTCACAAGCACCGCATCGAGAAGGTCCTGGTGGTCAACGACGCCTTCGCCCTGCGCGGGCTGATCACGGTCAAGGACATCCAGAAGAAGTCCGACAGTCCCAACGCCGCCAAGGACCGCGACAGCCGCCTGCTGGTGGGCGCCGCGGTCGGCGTCGGCGGCGACACCGAGCAGCGCGTCGAGGCGCTGGCCGCCGCCGGCGTGGACGTGATCATCGTCGACACCGCGCACGGCCATTCGCAGGGCGTGCTGGATCGCGTGGCCTGGGTCAAGACGACCTATCCGCAGCTGCAGGTGATCGGCGGCAACATCGTCACCGGCGACGCCGCGCTGGCGCTGATGGACGCCGGCGCCGATGCGGTCAAGGTCGGCGTGGGCCCGGGTTCGATCTGCACCACGCGCGTGGTGGCGGGCGTGGGCGTGCCCCAGATCACCGCGGTCAACATGGTCGCCGAGGCGCTGGCCGACCGCATCCCGCTGATCGCCGACGGCGGCATCCGCTACTCGGGCGACATCGGCAAGGCGCTGGCCGCCGGTGCCTCCACGGTGATGGCCGGTGGCCTGTTCGCCGGCACCGAGGAAGCCCCGGGCGAGGTCGAGCTGTTCCAGGGCCGCAGCTACAAGAGCTACCGCGGCATGGGCTCGCTGGGCGCGATGGAGAAGGGCTCCAAGGACCGCTACTTCCAGGACGCCTCCGACGCCGACAAGCTGGTGCCCGAAGGCATCGAAGGCCGCGTGCCGTACCGCGGCCCGCTGAGCGCGATCATCCACCAGCTGATCGGCGGCCTGCGCGCCACGATGGGCTACGTGGGCTGCGCGACCATCGAGGAGATGCGCACCAAGCCGCAGTTCGTGCACATCACCGGCGCCGGCCAGCGCGAGAGCCACGTCCACGACGTGCAGATCACCAAGGAACCGCCGAACTACCGCGCAGGCTGATGCTTGCCCGGGAATGGGGAATCGGGAGTCGGGAATCGATGAACCAGCGCCTTCACCGCTTTACCCATTCCCGATTCTCCATTCCCGATTCCCGGCCCCGATGACCAACATCCACACCGACAAGATCCTGATCCTCGATTTCGGCGCGCAGTACACCCAGCTGATCGCCCGCCGCATCCGTGAGATCGGCGTGTACTGCGAGATCTGGGCCTGGGATCACGACCCGGCCGAGATCGCCGCGTTCCAGCCCAAGGGCATCATCCTCTCCGGTGGTCCGGAATCGACCACGCTGCCGGGCGCGCCGGCCGCGCCGCAGGAAGTGTTCGATTCGGGCCTGCCGATCTTCGGCATCTGCTATGGCATGCAGACCCTGGCGGCGCAGCTGGGCGGGGCGACCGAAGCGGCCGATCAGCGCGAGTTCGGCCATGCCGAAGTCAACGTGATCCACGCCGATGCGCTGTTCAAGGGCCTGAGCGACCACGGCGGGGAGCCGCGACTGAATGTCTGGATGAGCCATGGCGACCATGTGTCGGTCGCGCCGCCGGGCTTCACCATCACCGCCACCACCGACCGCATCCCCGTGGCCGCCATGGCCAACGAGGACAAGCGCTGGTACGGCGTGCAGTTCCATCCGGAGGTCACCCACACCCTGCAGGGCCAGACCCTGCTGCGCCGCTTCGTGGTCGACATCTGCGGCTGCCAGACCCTGTGGACCGCGGCCAACATCATCGAGGACCAGATCGCCCGCGTGCGCGCCCAGGTCGGCGAGGACGAGGTGATCCTGGGCCTGTCCGGCGGCGTGGATTCGTCGGTGGTCGCCGCGCTGCTGCACAAGGCGATCGGCGACAAGCTGACCTGCGTATTCGTCGACACCGGCCTGCTGCGCTGGCAGGAAGGCGACCAGGTGATGGCGATGTTCGCCGAGCACATGGGCGTCAAGGTGGTCCGGGTCAACGCCGCGCAGCGCTATTTCAAGGCGCTGGAAGGCGTCAGCGATCCGGAAGCCAAGCGCAAGATCATCGGCAACCTGTTCGTGGAGATCTTCGACGAGGAGTCCAACAAGCTCAGCAACGCCAAGTGGCTGGCCCAGGGCACCATCTACCCGGACGTGATCGAGTCGGCTGGCAGCAAGACCGGCAAGGCCCATGTCATCAAGAGCCATCACAACGTCGGCGGGCTGCCCGAGCACATGAAGCTGGGCCTGGTCGAGCCACTGCGCGAGCTGTTCAAGGACGAGGTGCGCCGACTGGGCGTCGAGCTCGGCCTGCCGCGCACCATGGTCTACCGCCATCCGTTCCCCGGCCCCGGCCTGGGCGTACGCATCCTGGGCGAGGTCAAGCCCGAGTACGCCGAACTGCTGGCCAAGGCCGATGCCATCTTCATCGACGAGCTGCGCAAGGCCGACCTGTACGACAAGACCAGCCAGGCCTTCGCCGTGTTCCTGCCCGTCAAGTCGGTCGGCGTGGTCGGCGACGCCCGCGCCTACGAATGGGTCATCGCCCTGCGCGCGGTGGAGACCATCGACTTCATGACCGCGCACTGGGCGCACCTGCCGTACGACTTCCTCGGCACCGTCAGCAACCGCATCATCAACGAACTGCGCGGCGTCTCGCGCGTGGTCTACGACATCTCCGGCAAGCCGCCGGCGACGATCGAGTGGGAGTGATTTTTGCCTATCCGGGCATATCCGAAACTACGCCAAAGTACAATCTAAGCCACTGATTAAAATAAACATCCCCTTCGATTCCTGTTGGTGTCTATCGATGGGTAGAGATCGTAGCCGTCGGCCCTGCTGACAGCCCTTGCTCATATTGATCACGAAGGAATTTGAAAGCGTCTTCGCGCCCACCTCGGAGTTCCAGCAGTAGAAGCCGCGGAAGTACAGGTCGGGCGAACGGTCGGGCAGTCGGCCAGCCTCGATGGGGTTGAGTTCGTCGACCAGGAAGAGGAAGACGTCGCGATCAGACGCGTAGAGCGTTGTGGTGCCCTGGGTGATGTCGACGCGAAGATTGTAGATGCCGGTCGACCAGTCGAGGACGCCCGGCACCTTCCAGAGAGTGTCGCCCGTGCCATTGCCGGCGATGCGCTGCACGGCCCAGACCAGCTCATGATCGAAGATGCGGCCATAGTCGGGCCCGGTGACGGCGCGCAGCTCGACGCGGCCATCTTCGATCTCGAGCGTCTTCACCTGCTCGGCGCGATGGGAGGTCAGCCCGTATTGGAAGTTGATCCCGGCGAGCGGCGCCGGAAGCTGGCGCAGATAGGCCGCCGGCTCGCCGACCAGGCCGGCAAGCTGGCCAAAGCTCCAATGCGTCGGCGCGATCGGCGCATCCGAGGCAACATGAGGGACAGGCGCTCGGCATCGTCGCGGCTCGCCTCGACCAGGGTCGCCGCGCTCTCGACCGTTCGGGTGCGGCTACGCTCGGTCCGTCGATGCACGGCGGCATAGAAGTCCGACTGGGACAGGTAGCGCTCGTCCGCAGAACGCGAGAACCATTCCGACGATACGCGGCCGATCCGCTCGCCGCGGCTCACAACCATCTTGTAGCCGCCAGCGCGGTCGCGAGTGGCGTCCCGAATCTCCACATGGGTCATGGCTAGTCTCCATGACGGGCGCCGGAGGCCTCACCTCCAATCCTCAATATGCCGCGAACTATGATCAGACCGTGAGCGCGACGTCGGCGGGCGCGGCACGCCGGGCGAACATATAGGCGGCGGCCTCAAGGTGGAGAAAGTACCGTAGCCGGACAATCAGCAGCGCTGAAAAATCGATGTCCCGCTCGCCGTTGACCAGGCTCTGCATCGAGATGATGTCCTCGCGGCTCGGTCGGACCGGAAAGCTGGGGTGGGAGTGCCACTCGCCTAGATAGTTGAAGCGTTTGAAATCAGAACCGGTCTTTCGAAAGAAGGTGTCGAGCGTTTGCGCATGATGTTCGGGACTGCGGATGAAATGCGCAGCCGTCCCGGTCGTCTCGTCGACCGAGAAGTCGACAATGCGGAAATAATCGGGTGCGACTTGCTCTGCCATGAGGATGCCGCCGATCTCGCGCTGACCGGCACCTCGCAGGCATCTGCGAAGCCGCGCCCGCTGGTCATTCGGAAGGCTGATCGTGACCATCGAACGCCGAGGGCAGAAGTTCGCGCAAGAGCGCAAGGCTCTCTGCGACAGAACCGGGGTCCTGTTCGGCCTTCCAGCGCTCCGAGCCGGCGAGTTCGATAGGCCATGTCTCGAAGGGCTGGGAGAAAATCCAGGCCTTGCGCAAGCCGATCGCATAGGCGGGCGCCGGAAACGCACTGTCCTCGGGCCGGGTGAGCACGTCGGTCGCCAAGCGTGCCAGGTGACCTGCGATGACGGAAACTTCCGCGTCGTCGGCCACAAGCGGTCCGCCAATCCCGGCTGCCGCTTCATAGGGAGCGGCCAGGCCGGCGAGCGGGGCGGGAACGCCGTGCGCATTGCACCAAGCGTTGATCTGATTGCGGGCCGCCTGGGGCTCCGGCTCATGGCCCGATCGAACGCGGGCCACGAGGCCGCCGATGCCGCCGGCGAACACCTCGCCCCAGAGGAGTGGCTTGAGGCTTTCCTTCGCCACCGCGGCACAGAAGTTGAAGCAATGCGCGTCGGCAGTGGCGTCGATTATAAGGTCGCAGGCGCGCAACGCCGACATCACCGAGTCGGTGGAATCGGCGCTTTCCTGGCCGCCCAGCGCGACCCGCCGCACCGTGACGTCAAGCGTGCCGGCAATCTCGATGAGGCGGCTGCGCACTGCGTCGGCCTTGTGCACACCGGTCGCTGCGGCGCCGAGTTCGTTTCGCACCAGGTTCTCGGCAAAGAAGACGTCGTCGTCGACCAGCGTGAACGCGCGCACGCCTGCGCGCGCAAGCATCGCCGCGACCTTGGAGCCTAGAGAGCCGCATCCGACAATGCCGACGCTCTTTCCGTTGAGGACAGCATAATCGTCGGGGAGCCGGCTGCCGGCAGCGACCTTCAGGAGGCGCGAGCGACCGAAGACGCGCTTCTGGCTGGCGTCATAGGCATAGAAATGCGCGACCTCGGTCGCGGACACCAACACCAGGTCCATTTCTCCGCTGGTGGCGAGCACAGCCTCGCGGAGCGCGTCGAGGCCAAGCGCACCGAGCAGGTCGGTGATACCTGCCTGCGTGGCCGCAGGCATCGCCGTTCCTTGCGGCAGCCGAACGGCATCGCCGCGCTTCGTCGTCTCCCGAATCCCCGCAGGCCAGGCGCGGCCATCGGTGACGCCGTAGATCTCGGCGATCGTCGCCGTGCAGGTGTCTGCGCAAAATTTCTCCGCGATACCGATCTCGACCGATTGACCGGGCTCGATCGCCTTGAGGCGCTCTTCGAATTGCGGCGTCAGCAGGAACCGGAAATAGGAGCCGCGCACGCTTTGGCCGAGCGAGACGGCGTGTGCCGACGGCAGCTGGGGACCACCGACATCGCGTTCACCGGCGATCAGGCGATGCGCGCTCTCGATCATCATCGCTCCGGTGATCACGGTCTCCCAATTGTCGGCGCGATACTCCAGGCAGAGATTTCCGCCTGCGCCATACTGATGGCTCGAGAGGCGACTGCCGTCTCGGGGAACGACGATGGGCGGCGAATTGGGGTGGAATTCCGCATAGGTCATCGTCAGCGGAACGCTGCCGCCGTCATGCTCGATCTCAAAGTCGACCGCGAGCGCAGCGCCGTTCGAAAGATGCCAGCGCACGCCCTTGAGCCAGGCGACACGCTCAGCGAGGTCAGCGACGCCCTGACGTTCCGACCGTGCGCGTGTCGGGTTTTCGAGCCACCAGATCATTCCGCGCCGCCGAACCCCTGAGGCTTGGTCGGGACCCGGCTTCTGTCCGGAAAGGAAAGACCTCCCGCCATCGGCGCCACTGATGTGGTTTTCAGCAGCGGGGATCGGGCCGGCGGCTGACGGCGGCGCGCCGCGCGGTCGGCCAGCGATCCGCCGACGCCGCGTCCGACTGTCTCGGTGATCACTCTCCTGTCGCTTGACTGGGCCGCCTCGGCAAATTCCGTCCTGGCCTTCTGAAGCCACTCGTAAAACGCGGTCGCCCGCTCGGGATGCTCGGCCCATTTGTCGGCGAAGTTTTCGAGCGGGTCGGTCGGATTCGGGATCCAGTAGCAGTTGTTGTACCAAAGGATATGCTTGTCCATGCCGGCGAGGATCACTGCGAGCGCCGCGCCGATCGTCTCTTCGCCATTATAGGAGTGGGCCGCGAGGGTGGTGATGATGACCGAGATCGGGCGTTCGTCGCCGCGATGCTCGAAGGTATGATCGCGGTGACGCTTCAGGATCATGATGGCGGCCTGGAGGGGCGTTCGGACCTTGTAGTCTGGGATATCCTCGACGCTCGCACTCATGCTCTCGGCGAGCACGCGCTTGCGCCGTTCGAGCGCGGCCGCCATCCGGCTCTTGAACCACTCACAGTAGCCCTTGGGGTTCGAGCGCGGCCAATCGTCGGTAATGGTGGCGTAGGTCGGTCCCACCTTGTCGGTGATGGCGATGGCGGTGAGCGTCCAACGCGCGTCATAGCCGCGGGCTTCCAGGAGGAGGCGGGCGGCTTGCCCGTTCGGAAGCGCGGGCACGATATCCATATGGAATTGGGCGCCATCGGCGTAGTCGAGCACCCAGCAACGGCGCCCCTCGCGAAGCGGCTTGTTCATGTTCTGCGCGCGCCGATAGGCCTCGATCTCGGCGCCCAGCAGCGCCTTAAGTTGCTGTTGTGTCAGCTGTGTCTTGCCCAGCTTCTGCAGCTCGCAGACGGAATCGACGTCATATTCCTCGGCCTCGTTCAACGGACGGATCGTCGTCCCTAGGCGAAATGACCCCTGGACGTAGACCTTGGGTCCGTACTGTCGGACGGTCGAGGCGTCGCGGTGCAGCCAGTCGCCCAGTGACTTGTAACTCCGGTCGGCCTGCTCATACCGGCTTGGCGGAACGCTCAGTTCTTCGGCAAGATCCTCGAGGAATTCCTCGCTCTCGCGTGTGCGCGTCTGCTTTCCCACAATAGGCCTCCAAGGTGAAGCCCACGGTCCGCGGTGGATAATCGAACTGCGCGGTTGAGCTTTGAGGATAAAAACGTGAGCATTATAGCGAATCGGGGCGAAACATCATCATGGCAAAAACGCAAATCCCACAGAAAATTCAGCTCGCCCTTTGGACCAAGGCCGCCGGGCGCTGTGAATACCGCGGGTGCAACGAGGAGCTCGTCGGCGATCTGATCGCCGGGCGCGAGGATGGGAAGTTTGGCTTCATTGCGCACATCGTCGCCGACAGCGCCGACGGCCCGCGCGGTGATCCGGTCCGCTCTCCCGCGCTCGCCAAGAACTTGAGCAACCTCATGCTCCTCTGTGCAAAGCACCATAAGGGCGTGGATGTTGACTATCTCGCAGATCATTCCGAGGACGTCCTGCTTGAGATGAAGGCGGAGCATGAGGACCGGATCGCCATCGTGACGGGAATGGCGCAGGAACGCGCCGCGCACGTTCTCCGGTTCGCGGCCGACATCGGACAGCGGGATGCCCTGGTGTCGACGCGGTCGATCTTCATGGCGATGCCACCCGACAGGCATCCAGCCGAAGGCCGAACGATCGATATCGAGTTGGTCGGATGTGACTATGCCGATCATGAAGCGAATTACTGGTCCGTCCAGCAGGAGAATCTGCGACGTCTGTTCGCGCGCAAGGTGAAGGAGCGCATTGAGCAAAAGGAGATAAAGCAGCTCAGCGTGTTCGCGCTAGCGCCGCAGCCGCTGCTGATCGAGCTTGGGAATCTGCTGGGGGATCTCGTCCCGGTCACTGTTCATCAGCGATATCGCGAGCCGCCGACATGGCGCTGGCAAGCTGACCAGCCCGCGATCACCTTTCAGGTCGGAGACTATTCCGGGTCACCGAAGGTCGCGGTCGCGCTGAAGCTGGCGCTGAGCGCAACCATTACGGACGAACGGATTCGCGCGGTGCTGGGCGAAGACGTCGCCATCTGGTCGCTGACGGCCGAGAATCCGCACAACGACATCATGCGCCGTCCTGACGACCTGGTGGAGTTCAAGCGCCAGCTCCGACGTCTCCTCGATCGGATCAAGGCCTTTCACGGCGAGGATGCGGTCATCAACGTGTTTCCCGCGTTGCCGAATTCAGTGGCCGTCGAAGTCGGGCGCGCGCGAATGCCGAAGGCCGATTTGCCCATGCAGATCTATGACCAGAATCGGACCGTCGGTGGGTTCATCCCGACCTTGAAAATTACGAACTGACGGCGACGCGTTGCTCCGGTGATCGGTTGCTGCAGCGCCGGCCAAGCACTCCTAAATGGAGTTGCGTGCCTTCACCTTGATCGTGTCGATATGGAGTTTGGAGCGCGTAATCACCCAGAGGAACTTGCCCTGCGTTCGTGCGACGATTCCAGCGGCTTGAAGCGCAGCAGCCGCGCCGTCGACCGCGCTGTCACCACCGCCTGCGATCTCGTGGAGCATCCCAAGCGTGAGTCCGCCGCAGAGGCCCGCGCCCCGCGTCGCTGTCGTGTCTTCGGCATTGGTCGTGGGCGACCGTCGTCCTGGTCAGCGGCGATTGAACAGCTCTGTTATGGCGGCGGGGATCGCAGACGTCTGATGGTGCTTTCTGCTAGGAATTTGCGCGGCGACATCGGCGTTGACGGGTATCTCGATCGGAACGACCTGGAGGAAGTCGAGAGCCCGGCTCAGGCTTGGAATCCGCTCGTTGTTGGCGCCTATACCGACAAGATCGCGATCACGCATCCGGACTATGCGGGATGGGCGCCGGTCGCTCGCGCCGGCGATTTGTCGCCGGCCAGCCGTACGTCTGGCATCTGGGAGCGACAATGGCCGATCCGCCCGAACGTCGTCTTCGAGGGCGGCAACTTCGCGCACGATGGCGCGAACCCGGCCTAGGCGATCGACGGCTTTCAACTGATCACGACGCACTGCCGACCGAACATGCGGCTGTTCGAGGCGTTCGGCGACACGAGCGCTGCGGCGGCGCTGGGCCCCAATCTTGCGGCCGGCCTGCTGGCTGCACGGTCGGAGCTTTGGCCGAAGACCGCGCGCGGGCTCCGCTGCAGCTCGAAGGCGATGGCTTCCGCATCGACTGGCAGGCGCGCTGGTCGTTGGACGAAAAGCGGCAGAAGCGCGTTCAGACGCGCTAGGGCGGTTCCTCCAGCGGGAGACGTCGCGCGCGCCGAGCCGGATGGGCCGATCGCGCAGTGATGTGGCCCATATGATCCGGGGATGACTGCTCGACGCCGTCCCGCTAGCAAGCGACATGGGCATGGCGCTACGCTCGCCGGGCACAGAGAATCGATCAACGACCTGGCGAGGCTGCTCACGGTGATCTACGACCTGATTGCACTAAGCGGTCCGCTGCTGGGGACCTCCAGCATCGAGCGCAATGCGCTCGGCTGGATTTCGCAGGCGTCCGTCGGCTCGGTCTTGGGCCACTGGCACACCGAGATCGGCGAGCTTGGCCGTGTCCTGATCCTGCGGGGCTTCCACACCACCGAGCAGCTGGCGCGCGAGCGGCATCGGGCGGCGGAGGATCGTGATCCGTTCCACGGCAACGGGTTGGTGCGGGCCATCACGCAGGACAGCTATCGCGCCTTTCCCTTTCTACCGGCGGTCGAGCCGCGGGCGTACGGCGGAATCTACGAGTTCCGCACCTATTTTCTCAAGCCAGGCGGTCTGCCGCCGACGCTCGACGGCTGGCGGGAGGCGATCGGGCCGGCGAAGGAATACACCGACCACCTCGTGATCAACATGATCGCGCTTGACGGTCCGCCACGCATCACTCACATCTGGGGCTTCGAGACGATCCAGCAGCGCTTCGACCTGCGCAGGCAGCACGGGGCTGGCCTGTGGCCGCCCAAGGGCGGGCCGGAGCAGATCGATCATGCGACCTCCACGATCGCGCTGGCCGGCAAAGGCTCGCCGCTGTGCTGACGCTGGCGGTCTTTCGTGACCCGGCTCATCGTGTCGACAAGGGCACCACACCTCACGCCTGAGAGTGTCTCTCATGACAGTAGACCGCCGCACCCTGGTCAAATCCGCCGGCCTGGCACTCGGCGCGGCTGTCTATGGACCGGCTGTCGCCGGTCAGCAAGCCGGCGCAGCGGAGCGATCCGCGCCATCGTCTCCGCCCGCAGTGACCCGCATCCTGGCGGAGTGGATCCTGGCCTCGTCCTACAAAAGCCTGCCCGAGAACGTGCGTCGCGAAGGCGTGCGCAGCTTCCTCAACTGGGTGGGCGTAGCGATCGGCGGCTCGCAGCATGAGACCGTGGGGGTGGCCGTCTCGGCCCTGCAGCCGTTCTCCGGGCCGCCGCAGGCCGGCCTGTTCGGCCGGGTCGAGCGGTTCGACATCATGAATGCGGCCTTCCTCAACGGCGTTGCGAGTCACATCTTCGACTTCGACGATACGCATCTGAAGACCGTTATCCACCCGGCCGCGCCGGTCGCCTCGGCCATCCTCGCCTATGCCGCGATGAAGCCGGTCAGCGGTCGAGACTTCCTCGATGCGCTAGTGGTGGGGATCGAAACCGAGTGCCGGATCGGCAACGCCGTTTACCCGGATCACTACGATGCGGGCTGGCACATCACGGGCACCTGCGGGCCGTTCGGCGCTGCCGCGGCCGCCGGCAAGCTGATGGGGCTTTCCCAACAGCAGATGGTGTACGCCCTGGGGCTGGCCGCGTCGCAGCCGGTCGGCCTGCGCGAGTCCTTCGGTTCGATGAACAAGAGCTTCAATCCCGGCCGGGCCGCGGCCAATGGCCTGTTCGCCGCGATCCTGGCGGCGAAGGGTTTTACTTCGTCGGAGCAGATGATCGAGGCCAAGCGCGGCTGGGCGAACACGATCTCAACCAAGCAGGACTGGTCGCAGATCATCGACGGCCTGGGCACCCGCTACGAGTCGCTGCTCAACACCTACAAGCCCTTCGCCTGCGGCATCGTCATGCATCCCACGATCGACGCCGCCATCCAGATCCGCGACGAGGACCATGTCAGGCCGGAGGACATCAGCCGCGTGGACCTCAAAGTCCACCCACTGGTGTTGGAACTGACCGGCAAGACCGCGCCGAAGACCGGGCTCGAGGGCAAGTTCAGCATCTATCACGCCGCCGCCGTCGCCTTGGTGGAAGGGGCGGGCGGGGAGAAACAGTTCAGCGACCGCGCGGTGAACGATCCGCGCGTGGTGGCCCTGCGCCAGAAGGTCATGCCGGTGGTCACGTCCGGCATCGAGGCCGCGCAGGTCGACATGACCGTGACGCTGAACGACGGCCGGCGCTTCCACCGTTTCATCGAGCACGCCATCGGAAGCGTCGAGAAGCCGATGTCCGACCGGCAGCTGGAAGCCAAGTTCGCCGATCTCGCCGCCGATGTGCTGCCCAAGTCGCAGGCCGATTACGTCATGCGGTTATGTCGGTTGCTGCCGGAGCTGAAGGATGCCGGCGACGTGCTGCGGGCCGGCGCACGGGCCAGCTGAGCCACTAGGAGCACGCCGCCCAGCGCAGGTCGCCGGCATAGCGCCTGGTCATGCGGCCTTGGTCATCCAGGGCGAAAAGATGCAGCCAGCGGTTGTCGAACAGCGCGCGCACCTGCGGATGACGTTCCAGCACCTTGGCGATCGCCTCGGTCGGGGCCTCGATCAGGACGGACAGGCGCAAGGGTTCGTGGATGAGTCTTTCGCCGTCGTGCACCGACTGCCAGGGCAGGCCGCCGCGCAGCAGGCCGCCGTTGCCTTCGACCACGCCGATGCCGCCGGTGACGTTGTGCAGCAGCTTGTTGCCCGCGCCGAAGACTTCGGGTGCGACGGTCGAGCCGTAGTACTGCAGGCTGATCCAGCTGGCCACCACGACCGGGGCGGTCAGGATCAGCTCCAGCACGCCGAAGCCTTCGTCGCGCCGCCAGTCGTAGTCGTGCAGGAAGACCTTGCTCGCCAGATCGCGCCCTGTGGTGCGTGACCTCGGCGCCGCGATGAAGGCCTGGCAGCCGGCCAGCGCCCATTCCGGGCGAAGCTCGGCCCAGTCGCGGGCACGCTGGGCGATATCCTGGCCGCGCTGCGCGCGCGGCAGGCGCAGGGCGCGTTCGCTCAGTGCCAGCGCGCCGGCGGACTGTAGCCAACGCGCCGCCTGTCCGAGATCGGCGGCATGCTCGGGCGAGGGATGATCGGCGGCGTAGAGCTGGACCGCATCGGTGGTGGTGTCGTGCAGCGCGGCCAGGAACAGCGTGTCGTCGGGGATCGCGATGCCGCGCTCGGCAAGCCCGGCGCGGACCTCGCGGTCATTGAGCAGCGAGGCCAGCAGCCGCGCATTCGCCTCACCCGAGTAGCCGCCGCACGCGCCGCAGTGCAGGGCGCTGGCATGCGGATTGTTGACCACGTTGGCGCCATGGCCGGCGAGCACGACGAGCCTGGCGAAGCCGGTGGTGAGCGACATGGCCTTGAGCACGCGCGTGGCCATGGTCACTCGCGTCTTGAGGTCGAGACTGCTGGCCGGATGCGGTGCGGGATCGCTCGACGCACGATGCCGCGTCAGCGCCAGCCCGTCGCGCAGCAGCTTGGCGACGTAGACCGGGCCCGTGGCCTCGACGAAGGCGAAGGAGGAAATCGCGGCCAGCTTGAAGCGGCCCCAGGCACGCTTGGTCCGCGCCTTGATGCGAGCGCGCAGGTCCGCATCGGCCAGCGCACGTGTGGCCTCCCCGGAGCGGGTGAAGACAGCCGGCGCCAGCAGCATGGGCAGCCGCGCCTCGACCACGTCCGAGGCGAAACGCCGATGGCCGATGCCCAGCCCGAAGAAGCCTGCGAAACCGAGCGTCTGGATGCCGGGATCCAGGCCTTCCAGCGCACGGCGGAACACTTCCGAGCGCACGTCGATGCAGAAGGCCATCTGCAGCTGTACACGGCCAGCGGGCGGACGCGCCGGGGATGCGTCTGCAAGCACGGCGCCGAGCCGCCGCTGCGCTGCGCATTCGGCCGCCTCCTGCAGGAGACTGTCGACCAGGTCCCCCGACGTTGCGCACACCGGCGCGGCGTAGGCGCAGAGGGCCATCTGCCATCGGGACGCCAGCGCTGCACCGAACTTGCGCAGCAGCGCCACCTCCCAGGCCATGCGGATGGCGAGCAGGTCGATGACGGACGCATCGTGGCCGCCGTTCAACTCCGCTTGCCAGAGCCGATACCGGGCCAGCTGAGCCCAGCCGCCAAGCGTGCTCAGCAGCCGGTGGAAGTAGCTCTCCAGCGCGTCCTGGGAGAGCCCGAGGCTGACAGCGCCATCGACGATCGCGTCCTCGGCGCTGACGGGCATCTGCGCCACGTGCCGCGCGAACCCTGTCAGGCCGGCGACCTCCGGGGTCAGGTCGTGGGTCGCGACGACGCGCCACGCGGCGTAGGCGCCGCCGGATTGCCCGGCGCTCCACAGTGCCTGGCCCTGATCGAAGTAGCTCGATGCTCAGTGCCCGATGCGCTCGCTGACGATGCCCGGCCAGTCGATGGTCGCGACCTGGCGTGCCAGATCGGCCACGGTCGGGATCGCCTGCGGTGCGCCGCGCGCGCCTTGCATCGCGTGCTTGAGGGTGGACAGGCTAGGTGGGCGCGGCGCTGCCGGAGCGCGCTGCAAGGCCGCCTGCAGGTCGGCTTCGGCGATCTCGCCGGCGTGCCAGCGCTGTGCATACCAGACCCGCGGCATGGTCAATGCGATGCCGGCCGTGCGCCGCAGACGTGCCGCCGCGGTCGCCAGCGGCTCGCTTGTCTGGCCAAGGAAGGGATTGACCGCAACGCTCGAGGCCAGCGGCCAGAGCGGGGGGATCGCGCGCGCCGCGCGATGCGCCGCCTCGATGATCCCGTCATGGGACAGGCGCGGCGATTCGGTCGAGGTCATCGGCATGAGGAGTGTCCTGTCGCTTGTGGGGTCACGAGGCCTTGGGGACCGACCAGCCGCCGAGCAGGCGGTCGAGCGCGGCGTTGACGTACAGGCCATTGGAGAGATGGACGCGCAGTCCGGCGGCCGCGGGATGCGAGGCCCAGAGCGGGAACAGCGCCTGCGCCACCGCGACCAGCCCGAAGCTCAGCACCGCGAGCGCCAGGAGCGTCCACTCCAGTCGACCCGGCGCCGGCGTGGCTGGCAGAACACCAGAAGTCAGCCATTCGGCGACGCTCTGCAGCGCGAAATAGCCGACCGCCGCGGCGCAGGCATAGAGCGCCGTCCTGCGCGTCAGCGCGCGCGGCGCCGCGTCGGCCAGCCCCTGGGCCAGCAGGTAGGCCACCCCGAAGATCAGGATCGCGCCCAGCGCCAGCGCCTGGAGCGACTTGTGCCCGAAGCCGAACGTGAGCCCGAAGACCGCGCCGATCCCGACATAGATCGCCACGGCGATCAGAAAGGCCCGACCGACCGCCGGCACGCTGGGCACCGCGACCGGCCCGGGCCGGCGCGTGGCCGCCACCTGCTCGACCGCGCCGCCGGAGGCGAGAAAGGCATGCGCCTTGTAGAGCGAGTGCGCCACGATATGCAGCAGCGCCAGCGGGAACAGCGCAAGGCCGCACTGCAGGATCATGAAGCCCATCTGCGCGACCGTGGACCAGGCCAGCGAAGTCTTGACCGCGGGCTGGGTCAGCATCACCAGCGCGCCGAACAGCGCGGTGAAGCCGCCCAGCATGGCCAGCACGGCCAGCACGCCGGGGCTGAGCAGCATCAGGTCGGCGAACCGGATCAGCAGGAAGCCGCCGCCGTTGACCACGCCGGCATGCAGCAGGGCCGACACCGGCGTGGGCGCTTCCATCATCTCGGTCAGCCAGCCATGGGTCGGGAACTGGGCGGACTTCAGCACCGCGGACAGCGCGAGCAGGGCAGCCGCCGCGACCAGGGGCCAGGCGTGCGCTCCCGCGCGGGCCATCGCATTGATCGTGGCGATGTCGGTGGTGCCCAGGCGCGTCCAGATGAGGGCGGCCGCGCCGATCAGCGCGACGGCGCCGAGCGTGGAGAACAGCCGCTTCTTGCGTGCCGCACGCCGCGCGGCCACGCGCTCGGGATAGAACAGCAGCAGGCGACGCAGGGCGAGGCTGGTCGCGATCCAGGCGATCACGAGCTGGACCAGATTGCCGGCCTGGACGAGCAGCAGGACGGCCGCGAGCGCGGCGCAGAGCCAGCCGATGAAGTACCCCTGCCGCGCCTCGCCGTCCAGATAGGTGCGGGCATAGCGCACCACGATCCAGCCGACGAAGGCCACCAGCAGGAGCATCGTCGCGCTCACCGCATCCAGCCGCACGGACAGGCCGATGCGGCCCCAGCCTAGCAAGGCACTGGTGCCCGCGCCTTGCACGATCAGCAGCGCAAGCGAGGCCAGCGCGATGAGCAGGGCGCCAAGCGCCGCGCCTTCGGCGACCAGGGGCAGCAGGGGCGGGCGTCGACCGCTGCGCAGGCCGCCCAGGCCGGCGGCGACGAGCAGGAGGAGCGGGGCAGATAGCGGCAGCAGATAGAGCGACAAGGCGGTCCCCTGGATCGAGCGCGGTGGCAGGCGGGCGCCACGATAGGGATCGACGGGGACGAACAAAAATTCATTGTGCTCGCCAGTCCGTTCGCTAATATCGAACGATATGGCCGCGTTGAACTACAACCACCTGCGCTACTTCTGGGCCGTCGCGCACGACGGCAACCTCACCCGTACCGCGGAGCGGCTGCATCTGACCCAGTCGGCCTTGTCGGTGCAGATCCGCAAGCTCGAGGAGCGTCTGGGGCATGCGCTGTTCGAGCGGCGAGGGCGGCAGCTGCATCTGACCGAGGCCGGGCAGATCGTGCTCGACCACGCCGATGCGATCTTCGCCACTGGCGATGAGCTGCTGGGCACGCTGCGGCAGACCGGCGCGGCGCGGCAGGCGCTGCGCGTGGGTTCGCTGGCCACGCTGTCGCGCAATTTCCAGATGGAGTTCCTGCGCCCGGTGCTTGGCCGCACGGACATCGATCTGATCCTGCGCTCGGGCAGTGCGGGCGAACTGCTGCGGGCGCTGGAGGCGCTCAACCTGGACGTCGTGCTGCTCAATCAGGCGCCGCCCGGCGACGCGCTGACGCCCTTCGTCACCCACCGGCTGGCGCAGCGCCCCGTCAGCCTGGTGGGCACGCCGGACCGGCTGGGCCATGCCGCGAGCCTCGCCGAGCGCCTGCGAGACCATCCCATCATCCTGCCGACCGTGGACAGCAGCGTGCGCACCGGCTTCGACGCCCTGGCCGATCGCCTGGGCGTGCGACCGCAGATCGTGGCGGAAGTGGAAGACATGGCGATGATGCGCCTGCTCGCCCGCGAGGACATTGGCCTGGCGGTCCTGCCGCCCATCGTCGTCAAGGACGAGATCGCCGCCGGCGTGCTGGTCGAAGGCGATCAGCTGCCCGACATCGTGGAGACCTTCCACGCCGTCACCATGTCGCGACGCTTCCCCAATCCGCTGGTGCGGCTGCTGCTGCAGCCTGCGGACGCGTCGGCGGAGCGCTAGCCACAAACTTGCGGCGCTCACTGCTGGTGCTGCGGCTGCGAGTCTTGCGTTCTCGATGCGGCAGCATCCAAGTGCGCCGCGCGATTGCTGTGGCGCGCTTGGCCGGCCACTCGCGTTGGTGTTGGGCGAACCCGCTCTTACCGGACGGCTCGCGCGCTAAAGCCGGTCCTTGATGTTGCGATAGTCGCGCGGGGACATCCCGAGCGTGGCCTTGAACTGGCGTGCGAAGGCGCTCTGGTCGGCGAAGCCGCACTGCTGGCCGATGCTGGCGATGCTTTCATCGCCGTGCAGCAGCCGCATCGCCGCCTCGATGCGCAGCTTGGTCAGCAGCTGCTGCGGCGTGACCTGGAAGACCCGGCGGAAATGGCGCTCCAGCTGCGCCACCGACAGTTCGGCCAGGTCGGCCAGCGACTGCACGCGGATCTGCTCGCCGAAGTTGCCCTGCATGTAGTCGAGCACCTTGCTCAGGCGCTCGAACGCCGAATGCCGGTTGTCGGGCTGGCCCAGATCGCGCGAGATCCCGATCACGCCGACCACGTCCTCGCCCAGGCAAAGCGGACGCTTGAAGGTCAGGCACCAGCCGGGCATGCGGTTGGGATAGAGGTGCATCTCGAGCTGGTTGTCGATCACCTCGCCGCACAGCACGCGGCGGTCCTGCACCATGTAGCTGCCGCCGAATGGCAGGGGGAACAACTCCAGCACGGTTCTGCCGATTACGTCGCTGCGCTGCTTTCGCCCCAGGCGCCGGACCAGGGTCAGATTGCAGTGCGTATAGCGCCCCTCCTGATCCTTGATGAAGAAGACCACCTCGGGCAACGCATCGAACAAGGCCTGCATTTCAAGGCCGGAGAGGCTGACGTCCATCGGATCGGCTGGCGGTTGGCGGGAGGGCGCTTGGTCTCGATGCTAGCGCAAAGCGGGCCCCGCGACGGAAGCGCGATTGTGCGGATTTCCGCATTTTCCGCCGACATTCGGAACTAGTCGGGGCGGCGCATCGGATGGGAGCATCCTCGGATGCACAAGATCGACGTGATCGACTCCCACACCGCTGGCGAACCGACCCGGGTCGTGGTCGCCGGTTTTCCCGAACTTGGCGAGGGCGACCTGGCGCAGTGCCGCGAACGCTTCGCCCGCGACTTCGATCGCTGGCGCAGCGCGATCGCCTGCGAACCGCGCGGCTCGGACACGATGGTCGGCGCGCTGCTGCTGCCGCCGCGTCGGGCCGATGCCTGCACCGGCGTGATCTTCTTCAACAACGTCGGCTACCTGGGCATGTGCGGGCACGGGACGATCGGCGTGGTGCGGACCCTGGCCGAGCTCGGCCGGATCGGTCCGGGCCAGCACCTGATCGAGACGCCGGTCGGCACGGTCGGCGCCTCGCTGGAGGCCGATGGCCGGATCGCGATCGACAACGTGGAGAGCTATCGCCACGCCGCCGCGGTGGCTGTGCAGGTCGCCGGCTACGGCGAGGTCACCGGCGACATCGCCTGGGGCGGCAACTGGTTCTTCATCACCGAACAATCGCCGTGCGCGATCGACCTGGGTCACCAGCGTGCGCTGACCGTCTACACCGAGGCGATCCGGCAGGCGCTGGAGGCCGCCGGGATCACCGGGGCCGACGGCGGGGAGATCGACCATATCGAGGTCAACGGCCTGGCGCCGGACGGCAGCGGTCAGGCGCGCAACTTCGTGCTGTGTCCGGGGCTGGCCTACGACCGTTCACCTTGCGGGACCGGCACCAGCGCCAAGCTGGCCTGCCTGGCGGCCGATGGCAAGCTGGGCGAAGGGGAGCTCTGGATCCAGCAAGGCATCCTAGGCAGCGTGTTCGAGGGCAGCTATCGGCGCGGCACGCGCGGCATCCTGCCGCGCATCGCCGGCACCGCCCACATCACCGCCCGTGCGCAGCTGCTGATCGATCCGGCCGATCCTTTCGCCTGGGGCATCGGCGCGGAGCCCAAGGCGCCGTAATGCGCCGCTACGACCTCATCGTCGTGGGTGCGGGCATCGTCGGCGCCGCCTGCGCGGCCGAGGCGGCCGGCGAGGGCCTGAGCGTCGCCCTGGTCGAGCCCGGGCCGATCGGTGGCGGCGCCACGGCCGCGGCGATGGGGCATCTGGTGGCGATGGACGACGATCCGGCCGAGCTGGCGCTGTCGGCCTACTCGCTGCGCCTGTGGGAGCGTTACGCGCAGCTGGTGGAGGCCGAGTTCAGCCGGTGCGGCACGCTTTGGGTCGCGCGCAACCCGCGCGAACTGGCCACGGTGCCGGCCAAGATCGACCGTCTGGCCCAGGCGGGCCTGCACGCCGAGCAGCTCGACGCGACGCAGCTGTACCGGTTCGAACCCGCCCTGATCGAGGGCCTGGCCGGCGGCATGCGTGTGCCGGGCGAGGCGGTGGTGTATCCGCCGCGCATGGCGCGGCACCTGGTGGATCAGGCCGTCCAGGCCGGCGCGCGCCTGTACGCGGGCCGGCACGTGGCGACGCTGGTTCCCGGCGGCGTGCGCCTGGACGACGGCGAGGAGCTGAGCGGTGTAGTGCTGGTGGCCACCGGCGTAGCGCTGCCGCAGCTGCTGCCCGAGCTGCCGATGCGGCCGCGCAAGGGCCAGCTGGCCATCACCGATCGCTATCCGGGGCTGGTCCACCACCAGCTGCTGTCGCTGGACTACGCCGATTCGGCGCATGGCGACGCCGACACCAGTGTGGCCTTCAACGTCCAGCCACGGCCGACCGGCCAGCTGCTGATCGGTTCGTCGCGGCAGTTCAACGTCGCCGATCGCCAGGTCGATTGGCCGCTGCTGCGGAAGATGCTGCGCCAGGCCTCGGCGTTCCTGCCGGTGCTGCGCGAGCTGCAGGTGATCCGGGTCTGGACCGGCCTGCGTCCGGCCACGCCCGATGGGCGTCCGTACCTGGGCCCGGTGCCCGGGCGGCGCGAGGTGTGGGTCGCGGCCGGACACGAGGGACTGGGCGTGACCACTGCGCTTGGCACCGCGCGCCTGGTCGTCGATGGTCTGCTCGGACGCGCGCCGGAGATCGACCCGGCGCCGTACCTGCCCAATCGGGCGATCACAGGCAAGGCGGCATGAGCGCCCGCCTGCATCTGACCGTGGATGCGCAGCCCGTGGAGGTGCCGGCGGGCGCCACCGTGGCGGCCGCCGTGGCGATGGCCGGCGGGCCATTTCGCCGCTCTCGCAGCGCTGAGCCACGCGCGCCCCTGTGCGGCATGGGCGTGTGTTTCGAGTGCCGGGTACGCATCGATGGGCTCGCCCACGTGCGCGCCTGCATGACGCCGGCGCGCGAGGGCATGCAGGTGCGCACCGATGGCTGAGTCGGTGCGCGAGTACGACGTGCTGGTGGTCGGCGCCGGCCCGGCCGGACTGGCGGCGGCGCGGGCGGCCTGCGCGCGTGGCGGTCGGGTCGGCCTGGTTGATGCGCAACCCCGAGCCGGCGGTCAGGTCTGGCGCCACGACATCGGGCACGGGGTGTCGGCGCGCGCGCGGCGCGCGATCGCCGCCGTGGTGGGGCAGGGGATCGAGTTCCTCGCGCAGGCCGAGATCGCCCTGGCCCAGCCGGGGTGGCTGCTGGCCGAGGGGCCGGCCGGCGCGCTCGAACTGCGGTACCGCAGCCTCGTGCTGGCCACCGGCGCGCGCGAACTGCTGCTGCCGTTCCCTGGCTGGACCTTGCCCGGCGTGACCGGCGCGGGCGGCGCGCAGGCGCTGGCCAAGCAGGGATGGCCGCTGGCGGGCAAGCGCGTGCTGGTCGCCGGCAGCGGGCCGCTACTCCTGGCCAGCGCGGCCACGCTGCGCCGCCACGGGGCGCAGGTGCTGGGCATCCACGAACTGGCCGGCGCGGCGGCGTTGGCGCGTTTCGCGCTGCGCTTGCCGCGCTGGCCGGGCAAGGCCGCCCAGGCGCTGGCGCTGCGGGCGCGGCTGGCCGGCGTGGACTACCACCACGACAGCGTGGTCGTGGCCGCGCATGGCCAGACGCAGCTGCGCGAAGTCGAGATCGAGGGTCCGCGCGGCCGCCGCCGCATCGCCTGCGATCAGCTGGCGGTCGGCTATGGCCTGGTGCCCAACGTGGAACTCGCCCAGCTGCTGGGCTGTCGCCTGGACGACACCGGCACGCATCCGTGCGTGGCCGTGGATGCGCAGCTGCGCAGCAGCGTGGACAACGTCTTCGCTGCTGGCGAGGCCTTGGGGATCGGCGGTGTGGACTGCGCCCTGGTCGAAGGCGCCATCGCCGGGCACATGGCCGCCGGTGACCTCGACGCCGCGCAGGCGCTGCTGCCGCGCCGCCGCCGGGCACGCGCCTTCGCCGGCCTGCTGCAGCAGACCTTCGCGCTGGATGCCCGCGTCCACGGCCTGGCCAGGGACGACACCCTGGTGTGCCGGTGCGAGGACGTCCCGCTGGGCCGGCTGCGCGGCTTCAGCGACGCGCGCGAGGCCAAGCTCGCCTCGCGCTGCGGCATGGGCGCCTGCCAGGGCCGCATCTGCGGGGCCGCGCTGGCCGAACTGGGCCTGCTGGATCCCCGACTTTCCACCGATGGCGGCCGCCGGCCGCCGTTGTTTCCGGTCCGCCTCGCGACGCTGGCCGACTCCTTCACCGACGACTCGCAAGGGATATACCCATGAGCAATGCCGCTTTCTGGAAGGGCGTCCTGCCCGCCATCACCACCCCGTTCAATGCCGATGGCAGCGTCGACCATGCCTTCCTGGCCAGGCACGCGCTGCAACTGGTCGAGGCCGGCTGCACGGCGATCGTGCCGCTGGGCTCGCTGGGCGAGGCGGCCACGCTGTCCTTCGAGGAGAAGATCGCGATCATCCGCACCCTGGTGAAGGCCGTCGACGGCCGCGTGCCGGTGGTGCCGGGCATCGCCTCGCTGTCCACCGATGAGGCGGTCAAGCTGGCCCAGGCCGCCAAGGCGGCGGGCGCGGGTGGCCTGATGGTGCTGCCGGTGTACGTCTACACCTCCGACTGGCACGAGGCCGGCGCCTACGCGCGCGCGGTGCTCGGCGCCACCGACCTGCCGTGCATCCTCTACAACAATCCGGTCGCCTACCGCACCGACATCCTGCCGGCGCAGATCGCGCAGCTGGCCGGCGAGTTCCCCAACCTGCAGGCGGTCAAGGAGTCCTCGGGCGAGATCCGCCGCTTCGCCGCGATCAAGGAACTGCTGGGCGATCGGCTGGTGCTGCTGGTGGGCATGGACGATGCCATCGTCGAAGGTCTGGCCATGGGCGCGCAGGGCTGGATCGCCGGCCTGGTCAATGCGTATCCGGTCGAGTCGGTGAAGCTGTTCGAACTGGCGCGCGACGGCGGCTATGCCGCGGCCGCCGAGCTCTACCACTGGTTCCTGCCGCTGCTGCGCCTGGACACGGTGCCCAAGTTCGTCCAGCTGATCAAGCTGGTGCAGGCCAAGGTCGGCATGGGCAGCGAGACCGTGCGCGCGCCGCGCCTGGTGATCGAGGGCGCCGAGCGCGAGGCCGTGCTGAAGGTGATCGACCACGCCATCGCCGCCAAGCCATCGCTGTGATCCAACGCGGCGTGTCTGTCGGAGCTACCAGCCCCGACAGACGCGCAGCGAGAACACCGGGGCGCCGCGCAGGGGATGCGGCGTGCCCGGCCTGCTGTGCTTCCGGCCGAAGGCGATGCATGCCCAGGCCGGGGCCTTGAACACCCAAGCCGTGAGAAAGATCCGATGAACGAGGCGATCCAACCTGTCCTGCTGGCCGGCCAGTGGCGGCCCAGCCTGGGCGCTGCCGGCCATTTCCGCGCGGCCGACCCGACCACGGGCGAGGCGATCGGCCCGCTGTTTCCGGTCAGCGGCGCGGCGGACGTGGAGGCGGCGGTGGCCGCCGCCAGCGTCGTGGCCGCCGAGCTGACCGCCACGCCGCCCGAGCGGATCGCGGCGTTTCTCGAGGCCTATGCCGATGCGCTGGATGCCGATGCCGACACCCTGGTCGCGCTGGCCGCGGCCGAGACCGCGTTGGCGGCGCCCACGCGCCTGCGTGGTAACGAGCTGCCGCGCACCAGCGGTCAGCTGCGCCAGGCCGCGCAGGCCGTGCGCGACTACAGCTGGACCCAGCCGACCCTGGATACGGCCGCCGGCCTGCGCGCGCACCTGGCACCCTTGGGCAAACCGGTGCTGGTCTTCGGCCCGAACAACTTCCCGTTTGCCTTCAATGCGATCGCGGGCAGCGACTTCGCCTCGGCGATCGCCGCGCGCAATCCGGTGATCGCCAAGGCGCATCCGCTGCATCCGGCCACCAGCCAGCGCATGGCGATGCTCGCGCACGTCGCGCTGGGCAAGGCCGGTCTGCCGGCCGCGGCGGTGCAGATGCTCTATCACTTCGACAATGCGCTCGGGCTCAAGCTCGCAGGCGATCCACGCCTGGGCGCGATCGGCTTCACCGGCAGCCGGGGTGGCGGGCTGGCGCTGAAAGCGGCGGCCGATGCGGCCGGCATTCCGTTCTATGCCGAGCTGTCCAGCGTCAACCCGGTCTTCCTGCTGCCCGGCGCGCTGGCCGAGCGCGGCGACGCGCTGGCGCAGGAGTTCTTCGCCTCGTGCACGCTGGGCAGCGGCCAGTTCTGCACCAATCCCGGCGTGGTGATCGTGCCGCGGTCGGCGGCCGGCGATGCCTTCGTCGCGGCGGCCACCGCGCACTTCGCCGGCGCCGCGCCGATGGTGCTGTTCTCGCAGGGCGGCGTGGACCATCTCGCCGCCAGCGTGGCCACGCTGCGCCAGGCCGGCGCGGCGGTGCTGGCCGGCGGCGCGAGCGGGCAGGGCGGTGGCTTCCGCTTCGCGCCGACGCTGCTGAGCGTGGACGCGCGCGACTTCATCGCTCAGCCGCAGGCGCTTCAGACCGAGGCCTTCGGGCCGGTCGGCCTGCTGGTGCGGGTCGGCGATGCGCAGGAGATGGTCACGGTGGCGCAGGCCTTCCAGGGCAATCTCACCGGCACGCTGTATCGGGCCAACGATGGCGGCGACGATGCGGCCTGGCAGGCGATCGCGCCGGTGCTGCGCGTGCGCGTCGGACGCCTGATCAACTCCAAGATGCCCACGGGCGTGGCGGTCAGCGCCGCGCAGAACCACGGCGGGCCGTTCCCCAGCACCGCGCATCCCGGCTTCACCGCGGTGGGCATGCCGGGCGCGATCCGCCGTTTCGCCGCGCTGCACAGCTACGACGCGGTGCCCGACGCGCTGCTGCCCGTCGAACTGCGCGACGCCAATCCCGCTGGCGTGCAGCGCCTCGTCGATGGCGTGTGGACCACGGCCAGCCTGGGCGATGCGGCATGAGCGCGCAGATCGCTCATCTCACGCTGGAGCAGGCGCAGGCGCAGCTGGTGCCATGGCCCCACCGCGCACCGGCCATCAGCGAGGCGGAGTACCAGGCGCGCATCGCCCGCGCACGCACGCTGATGCGCGAGCAGGGCGTGGACGCGCTGCTGGTCAACGCCGGCGCCTCGCTGCGCTACTTCGCCGGGGTGCCCTGGGGCGCGAGCGAGCGTCTGGTCGCGCTGCTGATCACCGCCGAGGATGCGCCGGTGCTGGTGTGCCCGGCCTTCGAGGAAGGCTCGCTCGATGCGGTGCTCAAGGTCCCGGCCGACAAGCGCCTGTGGCAGGAGCACGAGGATCCTTGCGCGCTGGTCGCCCGGGTGATGGCCGAGCGCGGCGCGCGCACGCTGGCGCTGGACCCGACGGCCGCCCTCTTCATCCACACGGGCCTGCGCGCCCACCTGGACGCGGCGCTCATCGGCGATGCGCACGCCATCATCGACGGCTGCCGCATGTGCAAGTCGCCGGCCGAGCTGGCCCTGATCCAGCAGGCCTGCGACATGACCCTGCTGGTCCACCGGCTGGCGGCCGGCATCGCGCGCGAGGGCATCGGCACCGACACCTTGGTGCGCTTCATCGATCAGGCGCATCGGGCCCTGGGCGCGGACAACGGCTCGACCTTCTGCATCGTGCAGTTCGGCCACGCCACCGCCTTCCCGCACGGCATCCCGGGCGTGCAGCACCTGCGGCAGGGCGAGCTGGTCCTGATCGACACCGGCTGCACGGTGCAGGGCTACCACTCCGATGTGACCCGCACCTGGATCTTCGGCACGCCCAGCGCCGAGCAGGCGCGGATCTGGGCGCTGGAACAGGCCGCCCAGGCCGCGGCCTTCGCCGCGGTCCGTCCTGGCGCCACCTGCGCGTCCATCGACGATGCCGCGCGCGCGGTGCTGGAGGCCGCAGGCCTGGGCCCCGATTACCGCTTGCCCGGCCTGCCGCATCGCACCGGCCACGGCTGCGGCCTGGCCATCCACGAGGCGCCGTACCTGGTGCGCGGCAACCAGACCGTGCTGCGGCCGGGCATGTGCTGCAGCAACGAGCCCATGATCGTGGTGCCGGGCCGCTTCGGCGTGCGGCTCGAGGATCATTTCCACGTCACCGAGGACGGCGCGCGCTGGTTCACGCCGCCATCGCCGGCGATCGACCGGCCGTTCGCATGAGCGGCCATCGCCTGCTTGTCAGTTGCGGCGTCGGCGCCTGGCCTGGCATCGGGCTGGCCTTGACGTTCGTGAGCACCGCCACCGGAGTCTACGCATGAAGCTGATCCGCTCCTTCGCCGCGAGCGTGCTGGCCGCGGCGCTGTTCACCGCCTGCCAGCCGGCATCGCCGCCACCGGCGGCCACGGCCAAGCCGGTCGTGGACAGCGCGCAGGCCGCCAAGGCGTGCGATGCGCTGCTGGACGAGCAGTGGCAGTACCAGCTGGCGCACAGCCCGGAGTTCGCCAGCATCATCAGCGACCGGCGCTACAACGACCGCTGGACCGATTACTCGCTGGCGGCCGTGCAGGCCGATCGGGCGGCCACGGCCGCGCTGCTCGAACGGTTCGAGGCCATCGACGGCAAGGCCCTGGACGAACAGCGCCAGCTGAGCCTGCAGATGATGCTGCGCCAGCTGCGCGACAAGCTCACCGGGATCGACCTGAAGACCTACGAGATGCCGCTGGAGCCGGTCGGTGGCATCCAGCTGGCGCTGGCCGGGCAGGGCGACGCGTTCCCGTTCGAGAATGCCAAGGATTACCAGGACTACATCAAGCGCCTGCAGGCCATTCCCGCGCTGCTGGACCAGATCATCGAGGTCTCGCGCCAGGGGGCGAAGGACAAGCTGGTCCAGCCGCGTTACCTGCTCGAACGCCTGCCGGCGCAGATCACCAGGATCGCCGCGGCGGCCGGCGCCGAGAGCGCCTTCGCCTCGCCGCTGAAGAAGCTCGACGGGGCCGTGCCGGATCCGGCCCAGCGCGAGGCCATCCGCGCGCAGCTCATCGCCGCCGTCGATGGCTCGGTCCGCCCCGCCTACCGCAAGCTGGCCGCGTTCGTGAAGGACGAGTACGCCGCGCAGGGCCGGGAGCACGAGGGCATCTGGTCGCTGCCCGATGGCGACAAGCGCTATCTGTTCGCGATCCATACCCAGACCACCACGAACAAGTCGCCCGAGGAGATCCATCAGATCGGCCTGCGCGAGGTGGCGCGCATCGAAGGGCAGATGAGCGCGATCGCCAAGGCGCTGGGCTATCCGGACTTGGCCAGCTTCCGCAAGGCGGTGGCAACGGACAGGCGGCATTTCGCCAAGTCGGGCGAACAGATCCTGGCGCTGTACCGCGGCTACATCGCCAACATGGAACCCGAGCTGCCCAAGCTGTTCGGCCACCTGCCCAGCACGCCGCTGGAGGTGCAGGGCATGCCGGCCTTCCGCCGCGAGGCCCCGGGCGCCGAATACTGGCAAAGCAACCCGGAAGGCACCCGGCCCGCGATCGTGATGGTCAATGCCAACGATGCCACCGAGCGCACCCTGGTCAACATCGAGACCACCGCCTATCACGAAGGCGTGCCGGGCCATCATCTGCAGATCTCGCTGGCCCAGACCCTGCCGCTGCCGCCGTTCCGCCAGCAGGCCGGATACAACGCCTTCATCGAGGGCTGGGCGCTGTACGCGGAGCGCCTGGCCGGCGAGGTGGGCTTCTACAAGGATCCCTACAGCGCCTATGGCCACCTGGCCGGCGAGCTGCTGCGCGCCAATCGCCTGGTGCTCGACACTGGCGTGCACTACAAGCGCTGGACGCGGCAGCAGATGGTGGACTTCTTCCACGCCCATCCTTCCGATGACGAACCCAGCATCCAGGCCGAGACCGATCGCTACATCGTCTGGCCCGGCCAGGCGCTGGGCTACAAGCTGGGTCAGCTGGACATCCTGGCGCTGCGGGCCAAGGCCCAGGCCGCGCTGGGCGCCCGGTTCGATATCCGCGCGTTCCACGATGCGGTGCTCGGCGGCGGCGCCATGCCACTGGACCTGCTCGATGCGCGCATCGACGCCTGGATCGCCAAGACCCAGGCCGAAGCGGATCCCACCCCCACACCTGCCGCGAAGGAAACCTGATGGCCCTGCGCACGCCGCTGTCCGTCGCCTTGCTGCTCGTCCTTGGCGTTGGCGGCCTCACGGATCCGGCACAGGCGGAAAGCGCGGCCACGCCGGCCAGCGTCGCGCCGCCCAGCGACGCGGGCGCGCGGTTCAAGGCGCTCTACACCCGCGAATGGACCTGGCGTCAGGAGCAGACCGCCGGCGCCGATGACGAGAACGGCGACAGCCGCGCCGCCGACCACCTGCCCAAGGTCGATCCCGCCACCCAGGCCATGCGCATGGCCTATTGGCAGCAGGTGATGGGCGAGCTCGACGCGATCCCGCAGGCGCAGCTCTCGGCCGAGGACCAGGTCAACTACCAGGTCTACCGGCAGCAGATCGAGGTCTTCCTGGACCAGCAGCGCTTCCGCGCCTGGGAGATGCCGTTCAACAGCGACACCGCGTTCTGGACCAACTTGGGCTTCACCGCGCGCGGCACCTTCCACACGGCCGACGACTACCGCCGCTATCTCAAGCTGCTGGCCGACATCCCGCGCTATTTCGACGAGCAGACCGTCAACATGCGCGCCGGACTGGCGCGCGGCTTCAGCCAGCCGCGCGTGACCCTGACCGGGCGCGACCAGTCGATCGCCGATGTGGTCGATGCCCAGGGCGAGTCCAATCTGTTCTACACGCCGTTCAAGCAGATGCCGGCCGCGATCCCCGCCGCGCAACAGGCGCAGCTGCGCGCGCAGGCGCTCGCGGCGATCGACGGCAGCGTGATCCCGGCCTACGCCAGGCTGCTGAGCTTCATACGCCAGGAGTATCTGCCCCACGCACGCAGCACCCTGTCCGCCGAGGCGCTGCCGGACGGCAAGGCCTACTACCGCGCGCAGATCCGCGAGTTCGTCACCGAGGACATGGAGCCCGAGCAGATCCACCAGATCGGCCTGCGGGAAGTGGCGAAACTGCGCGAGCAGATGCAGCAGGTCATGGACGAGGTGGGCTTCAAGGGCGGCTTCGCCGACTTCCTGGCCTTCCTGCGCACCGACCCGCAGTTCTACGCCAAGACGCCGCAGGAACTGTTGAACCACGCCGCCTGGATCGCCAAGGCCATGGACGGCAACCTGGCCAGGTACTTCGGCCGCGTGCCGCGTCAGCGTTTCACCATCAAGCCGGTGCCCGACGACCTGGCGCCGTTCTACACCGGCGGGCGCGGCGGCATGGATACCTACTGGCTCAACACCTACAACCTGCCGTCGCGGCCGCTATACGTGCTGCCCGCGCTGACCCTGCACGAGTCCTCGCCCGGCCATTCGCTGCAGATGTCGCTGGCCGCCGAAGACACCGGCCTGCCGGACTACCGCCGCTACAACTACATCTCCGCCTACGGAGAAGGGTGGGCGCTGTACTGCGAGTACCTGGGGCAGGAGATGGGCATGTACACCACGCCCTATGAGCGCTTCGGCTACCTGACCTACCAGATGTGGCGGGCCGCGCGCCTGGTGATCGACACCGGCGTGCACCACGAAGGCTGGACCCGCGAGCAGGCGCAGGCGTATCTGCGCGACAACGCCGCGCTGAGCGAGCACGAGATCACCACCGAGGTCGATCGCTACATCGCCTGGCCGGGCCAGGCGCTGTCTTATTACCTGGGTCAGGTAGAAATCCTGAAGCTGCGCAGGAAGGCCGAGTCCGCGCTGGGCGAGAAGTTCGACATCCGCGCCTTCCACGATGCCGTGCTGTCGCTGGGCTCGGTGCCGCTGCCCGTCCTGGATGCGCGCATCGATCGTTTCATCGCCGAAGGCGGCAAGTCGCCATGGGCGGAGCCTGCCGTGCACTGAGCCGTCGCGCCACGCCTCTGCCTGTCCGCTGCGGCGCCTGGGCTGCGGCGACAGGCGCCCACCCAGTCCCGGGGGACCCCATGGCAACCGCAGGAAAATTCCACAAACGCCTCAGCCTGACCGACCTGACGTTCATCGGCCTGGGCTCGATCTTCGGTTCGGGCTGGCTGTTCGCCGCCAGCCACGTGTCCTCCATCGCCGGGCCGGCCGGGATCGTGTCCTGGATCATCGGCGGTATCGCGGTCTTCCTGCTGGGCCTGGTGTACTGCGAGCTGGGCGCCGCCTTGCCGCGTGCCGGCGGGGTGGTGCGCTACCCGGAGTACTCGCACGGCACGCTGCTGGGCTGGCTGATGGGCTTCATCACCCTGATCGCCTTCTCCAGCCTGATCGCGATCGAGGTGGAGGCCTGCCGGCAGTACGCGGCGGCGTGGTTTCCCTCGCTGAGCCAGGCCGGCAGCTCGCGTCCGAGCCTGGCCGGCTGGCTGCTGCAGCTCGCGCTGCTGGCGCTGTTCTTCCTGCTGAACTATTTCAGCGTCAAGACCTTCGCGCTCGCCAACAACGTCATCAGCGTGTTCAAGTTCCTGGTGCCGCTGCTGGTGATCGTGCTGCTGCTCGCGCACTTCAACGGCGACAACCTGCAGAGCCAGGGCTTCGCGCCGGCCGGCGCGGCGGGCGTCGAGGCGGCGATCTCGGCCGGCGGCATCATCTTCGCCTATCTCGGCCTGACCCCGATCGTGTCGGTGGCCAGCGAGGTGCGCGATCCGCAGCGCACCATCCCGATCGCGCTGATCCTGTCGGTGGCGCTGTCCACCGTGATCTACGTGCTGCTGCAGCTGTCCTTCCTGGGCGCCGTGCCGGGCGATGCGCTGGCGGCGGGCTGGGCAGGCATGGACCAGCGGTTCTCGCTGCCGTACCGCGATATCGCGCTGGCGCTGGGCCTGGGATGGCTGGCGACCCTGGTGGTGGCCGATGCGGTGATCTCGCCCAGCGGCACGGGCAACATCTACATGAACGCCACTCCGCGCGTGGTCTACGGCTGGGCGCGCAGCAGTCGCTTCCTGCCCGCGCTGACGCGCGTGGATGCCAAGTCGGGCATCCCGCGTCCGGCGCTGTGGCTGAGCTTCGGCCTGTCGGTGTTCTGGACGCTGCCGTTTCCCTCGTGGGAGACGCTGATCGGCGTGGTCTCGGCGGCGCTGGTGCTGAGCTATGCGATCGCGCCGGTCACGGTGGCCGCGCTGCGGCGCGGTGCGCCCGAGCTGGAGCGCCCGTTCCGGGTCAAGGGCCTGGCGGTGCTGGGGCCGCTCTCCTTCATCGTGGCCGCGCTGATCGTCTACTGGTCCACCTGGCCGACGGTGTCGTGGCTGTTGGGCCTGCAGGTGCTGATCTACATCGCTTACGTCCTGTCGCAGCTGCCGTCCGCGCCGCGCCGCGCACACGTGCTGCGCCAGGTGCGCAGTTCGGCCTGGCTGATCGCGTTCTTCGTGCTGGTGATGGCCGTGTCTTACCTGGGCAGCTTCGGCGGCATCGGCGCGATCGCCCATCCCTGGGACACGGCCTGCGTGGCGGTAATCGCCTGCGGCATCTATCACTGGGGCGCACGCAGTGGCCTGCGTGGCCACGAGCTGGTGCTGGAGGAGGACGACGGGCAATGAGACGCGAGCCGAAGCCGAGCGCAGCGATGCGGCGTGCAGGAGCGCGCATGCATGCCTTCGCCGCGTCGCCGCTGCGGGCCGGTCCCGGCGGCGCCAACGCAACGCAGGCAACGGCCGATGACGCGCGCGCGCTCGGTCTACGCGCACCGTCGCTCGCTCCACCGGCCACTTCGACTCCGTCAGCCGCCGTCGGTACGACTTCCTCGTCTTTCACCACAGGGCGGCGCCACGCCGCACCGGAACATCTTGGGTCCCTCACCATGACCGCATCTGGCTTCAACATCCGCCGCGGCGCGCTCCGCTGGTCTCTCCGCCGGGCCGTGACCGGGCTGCTCCTGTTCGGCCTGTGCGCCACCGCCACGGCGCAGGAACTGCCGCGCCTGATCCGCGCGCAGGACCGCTACGCCTTGCTGGTGGACGGCGCGCCCTACACGGTGCTGGCCGCCCAGCTGCACAACTCCAGCGCCTGGCCGGCCGTGCTGCCCGGTGCGCTGGACCAGGTGGTGGCCCTGCACGCCAACACGGTCGAGGCGCCGGTGTACTGGGAGCAGTTCGAGCCATCGCCTGGCCGTTACGACACCACCAACCTCGATGCCTTGATCGCACAGGCACGGCAGCGCGACCTGCGCGTGGCGCTGCTGTGGTTCGGCAGTTGGAAAAACGGCCAGATGCACTACGTCCCGGAATGGATCAAGCGCGACGCCACCACTTACCCGCGCGCCCTGGACGAACGAGGACAGCCGACCGAGGTGCTCTCGCCGCATGCCAGCGTCAACCTCGAGGCCGACCAGCGCGCCTTCAGCGCGTTGATGGCGCATCTGCGCAAGATCGATGGCCAGCGCCACACGGTGATCCTGGTCCAGGTGGAGAACGAGCCGGGCGCGATCGGCGCCGTGCGCGACCATGGCGCCGCCGCCAACGCCGCCTTCGCCCAATCGGTGCCGGCGGCGATCACGGCCCGCCTGGGCAAGCCGGCCGGCACCTGGCAGCAGGTGTTCGGGCCGGACGCCGAGGAGGCCTTCAACGCCTACGCCACCGCGCACTACATCGAGCAGGTCGCCGCCGCCGGCAAGCAGGTCTATCCGCTGCCGATGTACGTCAACACCTGGCTGCGCTACAAGGGCAAGAAGTACCCAGGGCTGGATTACCCCTCCGGGGGTGCGACGGTGAACGTGTTCGAGCTGTGGCGCGCGGCGAGCCCGTCGATCGACTTCATCGGCACCGACATCTATACCAACGACTACAACGAATACACCAAGGTGATCGGGCAGTACGCGCGCGCCGACAACCCGGCCTGGGTGTCCGAGACGGGCTTCGAGCCGGGCACCGCGCCGTATCTGTTCCATGTGCTGGGGCAGGGTGGCATCGGCTTCTCGGTGTTCGGCGTGGACGGCGCCGACTCGCCGGAGAAGCAGGCCGCCAGCGCGGCGCACGCGGCCAACTTCGGGCTGCTGGCGCCGATGCAGCGGATCCTGGCCAAGGCCGCGTTAGAGGGACGCCTGCAGGCCGTGGCCGAGCAGCCCGGCCAGCCGCGGCGCACGCTGCGCTTCGGCGACTGGGAGGTGCGCGTGTCCTACGGCGCGCCCGCCTGGGGCGATGCCGATCCGATCCTGCCCGGCAACAGCGACCACGCCGGCCGGTTGCTGGTGGTGCAGACCGCGCCGGAGCAGTTCCTGCTGACCGGCTTCGCCGCGCGCGCGGAACTGGCGCGCGTGGCCGACGATGGTCGGCACGGCCAGTTGCTGCGGGTGGAGCAGGGCCGTTACCAGGACGGGCAATGGCGGTTCGAGCGCCTGCTCAACGGCGACCAGACCGATTACGGGCTCAACTTCGGGCGCAAGGATCCGCCGGTGCTGCGGGTCACGGTCGGCACCTACTGACCCCGCGCGCGCCGATCCAGCGCGGCCGGCGCGCCGCGCTTGTGCGAAAAGCCGCACCTGCCAGCGGTGTGTCGGACAAGACGCGCGCTCGCCGGCATCGCACGATGCGGCTTGATCATTCAACCGTGTGGGCCCCATGGACCGCAGAGACTTCCTTCGCCACGGCATGGCCGCCACGGCGGCCGCTGGCCTGCTTCCCGCCGCCGCTGGGCTGACCACCGAACAGGCCGGCGTCGCCCCGGTTGCCGCCCCTCCGCCGCGCCTGCGGCCGGCCGGCAGCGTGGAGCTGGCGGGGTTGACCGCGCTGACCGCCTTCACCCATCGCGGTCAGGCCTGGACCGTGCACGAGGACCTGCGCACGCCGCAGGGGGCGCTGGTGCTGGCCTGCGCGGCCGGCGTGCTGGAGCTGGGCAAGCGCACCGAGGCGGTGTGGGGCAGCAGCGACACGCCGTACTTCGGCATACCGTTGGCCGAGCTGGCCATGGCCGAGGCCGACCTGCTGGCCGACCGGCTGCTGCGCCAGAGCGACCCAAGCGAGGCCGAGGTGCGCGATGTCGCACCGCCACCGGCCTCACGCCTGGATCCCAAGGACTACAACGGCCGCCTGCCCTGGACGACATTCGTGGGCACGGTGCAGGGCAAGGACACGATGCCGATCTATCCCGATGGGCGTAGCCGCACCTATCGGGCGATCCAGTATTTCCCGGAGCTGGCCGATGCCGACAAGGTCGCCCATCGCAGCGAAGGCCTGCTGGGCGGCTGGATGCCGGCCGTGCACAAGGTGATTCCGGCGGGCGAGGGGCGCTGGTACGACCTGCTGGTGTTCGCCGACGTCAATGCGCACGACGCGTTCGTGGTGCAGACCTGGCATCGGGCGGTACTGGTCGAGCAGGGCAGGGCCGTGCGCACGGTCTACGGCTACAGCTATCCCGACTATCCGCCGCGCCGGGGCGCGGCCAGTGCGCAGGACTTCTATCGCGGAATGATCGACTTCGCCGCCGCGTGGCAGGCGCAGCTGGCGCAGACCAGCACGCTGGCGCTGCCGGACGCCAGCTGGCCCGACCTGGCGCGGTTCGCCTTCGCCCGCGAGCTGATCGTGCGGCCGGGCGGCGTGTTCCCCAAGTACGGCGCGGTGGACCGCGATTACGTCGGCAACGAGTACGACGGCTTCCAGGACACCTTCACCAGTTCGCTGTATGCCAACCTGGAATGGGGCCGCTTCGACCAGGCCCGGGCCGTGCTGGACAACTACCTGTCCGACTACACCCAGCCCGATGGCCTGGTGAACATGCGCGGCCCGGAGACGGGCCAGTTTGGCCTGACCCTGTCGCTGCTGGCGCGCTACCTGCGCTACACCGGCGATGTCGCGCTGCTGCGCCAGCACTACGGCAAGATCGAGGCCACCGCGCAGTTGCTGGTCGAGCTGCATGACGCCAGCCTGCAGCTGCCGCGCGACGATCGCGGTCATGGCCTGATCCACGGCTGGAGCGAATCCGACGCCTGCCTGTATCCGGACCCTTCGCTGTGGTGGAAGCCGTACTTCGGCAACAGCGCCCTGGCGATCCGCGGCTGGGAGGACATCGCGGCGGCATGGACGACGATCGCGGGCACGCCGGGCCGCTCAAGCCAATGGCGCCAACGCGCCAGGCAGCTGCGCCAGCGCCTGCAGGAATCCATCCGCGCCGATATCCGTCCCGACCTCAAGCCCGCCTATGTCGGCCCGCTGCCGGGCACGCGCGAGACCTTCCGCCAGGCGATGTCGCAGGAAGATCCCAGCAAGAGCGAGCAACTCTGGTCGCATCGCGCCTATGCCGAGCTGCTGCAGGCCGACGTGCTGCCGGATGCGCTGGCGCACCTGGTGATCGACTGCCTGCGCGGCCACGGCGGCACCACCCTGGGCATCGTCTCCAACATCTGGAAGCCCACGCCGGAAGGGCGCGACATCCTGGGTTTCATCTCCTACGGCTACGCCCAGCAGCTGCTGCGCCTGGACCGGATCGAGGAATACCTGCTGTTCCTCTACGCGCACCGCTATCAGGCGCACACGCGCGGCAGCTGGACCGCGGGCGAGGTGGCGGGCATCACCGGCGGCATGCCGCTGTTCTGCATGCCCGCGCAGATGACCGTGCCGCTGCTGCTGCGCTGGATGCTGGTGTTCGATCAGGACCAGGACCTGTATCTGGCGCGCGCGCTGCCGCGCGACTGGCTGGCCACCGGCAAGCCGATCCTCCTCGAAAATGCACCAACGCCGTGGGGCAGGGTTGGCGTGTCGATGCAGGCCCACCCCGAGCAGGGCTTGACCCGGGCGGAGGTCAGTCTGCCCGCGCTCAAGCCCAGGGCCGTCTGGCTGACGCTGCGTGCGCCCGCCGGCAAGACGCTGCGCGAGGTCAGCATCGCGGGCGTCCCGGCGGCGCTGAGCGGGCCGCATCGCGACCGCGTCGCGCTGCCCTTCAGCGCGGGCGGCAAGGTCAGCATCGAGGCGCGCTACGCATGAGGTCGCACAGGCCAACGCCCATGTTGGGTGCCGAGAACGGCGAATCGGGTGACCTTCAAGCCGGTGACCACCCGCCGTCTGCCGCCCCGGGTCAGGTCAGCCGTCAGTTCGAACAATCTGCAGTGCCAAGGAAAGGGGGTCTGAGGATGAAACAGCTGCGTCAGTCGTGTACACACACGGTCGGGGAGGCACAGGCCCGGCGTGGCCATCGCGGTGCACGCCCCAGGCCACACATCGGGCGGCTGCTGGCGGCCGCCGCCGTCCTGCTGCTTGCGCCCTGGTCGGCCGCGGCCGCCGACAAGCCAGCCTCCATCGTGGCCGGCGAGCGCTGGTACGACCGCCAGGGCGAGGTGATCAACGCCCATGGCGCCGGGATGCTCAGGGCGCCCGATGGAAGTTATTACTGGTTCGGCGAGTACAAGACCGCGGGCAAGGGCGGCAACGCGGCGCATGTCGGCGTGTCGGTCTATCGGTCCCGCGATCTGCTGCACTGGGATGCGCGCGGCATCGCGCTGCCGGTGTCGAAGGATCCCGCGTCGGACATCGCCGATGGCGCCATCATCGAGCGCCCCAAGGTGTTGCACAACGCGGCGACCGGGAAGTACGTGATGTGGTTCCACCTGGAACGGGCAGGGCATGGCTACAAGGACGCCCGCGTGGGCGTGGCGGTCGCCGATGCGCCGGCCGGACCGTACCGCTACCTGCGCTCGTTCCAGCCCAATGGCCAGCAGTCGCGCGACATGACGCTGTTCCAGGACGAAGACGGCTCGGCCTACCTGTTCTACAGCTCCGAAGGCAACGCCACGATGCATGTGACGCGCCTGACCGCCGATTACCTGGACACCGAGCAGGACTATCAGCGCATCTTCGTGGACCAGTGGCTGGAGGCACCGGCGATCTTCAAGCATGCCGGGCGCTACTTCTTCATGGGCTCGGAGTGCACGGGCTGGAAGCCCAATACCGCGCACGGCGCCAGCGCGGCATCGCCGCTGGGACCCTGGACCGAGTTCGGCAATCCCGCGCAGGGCGAAGACGCGGCGCTCACCTTCCACAGCCAGAGTGCCTACATCCTGCCCATGCCGGGCCAGCCGGGTCGCTTCATCTACATGGGCGATCGCTGGAACCCCGAGAACGCCATCGACGGACGCTATGTCTGGCTGCCGCTGCAGGTCGAAGGCGACCGTTTCCGCGTCGATTGGCATGCGGACTGGTCATTGGAGCGGCCGGCCGTCGCCGCAACGCCGCGCTGAAGTCCCGAATCCAGCGAGGCGAGACGCCAGCCGTTCGCCACCCGGGATGCGGGGCTTGGGTAGGCTCGCTCCCGGGCCTGTTGCACGACGACTATTGTGCGTAGCGGGCCAGGTCGAGATCTGCGAGCAGCGTCGGCCCCGTCGGATGCCAGTGCAGCCGCGCCTGGGTGAGGGCACTGGAGGCCGGCATGTCCTGCGCGGCGAAGTGCATCAGCCAGCCGAAGTAGGCCGGCGCCGCTTCCGGCGCGACCGACACCACCGGCAGCTTCAGCCCGCGGCCGAGCGATTCGGCGATGTCGCGGCTGCTGACGCCTTCCTCGCCGACCGCGTGATGGCGTGCCCCGCGAACGGCCGCCTCCACGGCAAGCCGATACAGGCGCACGACATCGGCAAGATGCCCGGCCGACCAGCGATTGCGGCCCTCGCCGATATAGGCGACGTAGCCCTTGTCGCGGGCGACGGCAATCAGCGGCGAGACCAGGCCCTGCCGGAGCGGATCGTGGACCTGCGGCAGCCGCACCACCGACACATTCACGCCAGCCTCCAGCAGGGCATTGCCGGCCAGCTCGGAGGCGACGCGCGGATTGGGATGGTCGGGATTGAAGACGTCCTCGCTCGCCAGTTCGCCGTCCCGGGCAATGCCGAATCCCGTTCCCGAGGTGATGACCAGCGGACGGTCGGAGCCCTTGAGCGCCTCGCCGAGCGCGGCGATGACGCGCCCGTCCTTCTTGCAGTTCTCGACGAAGCGCGAAAAGTCGTGATCGAACGCGGTATGGATCACGCCGTCCGCCTGGGCGGCGCCAGCACGCAGGCCTTCGGGATCTTCGAGCGTGCCGCGATAGACCTCGGCGCCCGCGGCGCGCAGCGCCTGGGCGCCCGCGTCGGAGCGACTGACGCCAATGACCTGGTGGCCTGCGCCGATGAGTTCGGGAACGAGGGCCGAGCCGATGAAGCCGGTCGCGCCGGTAAGAAAGATGCGCATGGTGCGGTGTCCTGAGCGTGGAGCTGCGCACTATCTGGCCCATCGCCATACCGGTAAATTAGTGATCTCATCCTAGTAAAGCGACTAACAGGCTCCGCATGCCCGTCGGCACGGCCAAATCCCTCGGCGAATTCCTGAGAAGCCGTCGCACGCGCCTGGACCCGGCCAGCTTCGGCTTCACCGGGCGCAGGCGGACGCCCGGGCTGCGCCGGGAAGAGGTCGCGCAACGCGCCCACATCAGCCCGACCTGGTACACCTGGCTCGAGCAGGGCCGCGGCGGCGCGCCCTCGCCTGAGGTCCTGGACCGCGTGGCCAGCGCGCTGATGCTCACCGAGGCCGAGCGCGAACATCTGTTCATGCTCGGACTGGGACGGCCGCCCGAGGTCCGCTACAAGGCGGTGGACAGCGTCAGCCCCCGCCTGCAGCGACTGCTCGATCTGCTCGACGCGAGCCCGGCGATCATCCGCACCGCCACCTGGGAGATCGTGGCCTGGAACCGGGCCGCCACCGTCGTGCTGACCGACTACGGCGCGCTGCCGGTGGGCCAGCGCAACATCCTCTACTTCCTGTTCCGCGATCCGGCCGCGCGCGCCAAGCAGCACGACTGGGACAGCGTGGCCCGCTTCGTGGTGGGCGGCTTCCGCGCCGACGTGGCGCGCGCCGGCCTGGCCTCCGAAGTCGGTGAGCTGGTGGACGAGCTCTGCAGGCTAAGCCCGGAGTTCGAAGCGCTGTGGCACGACAACGAAGTGCTCGACGCGGGCGGCGGCGAACACCTCAAGCGCCTGCTGCACCCGGAGCTGGGGCCCATTGCACTGGAATACTCGGCCTTCGCCGTCGACGGCCGGCCGGACCTGAGCATGATCGTTTACAACCCGACCGACCCCGACGTCGCGCAGCGCATCAGGGCGCTTGCCGCCGCGTCCGGCTGACGCGGATCGAACGCAGCATCCGTCAGGCCCGCCGCGAGAGGGCCGGGCGACCGACCCGGACGCCCGGCCTCATCCGGCCAGCACCTCGGCGAACAGCGGCGCATCCACATTGCCGCCGGTGAGCGCCACGCCGATGCGCTGCCCCGCCCAGAACCTGCGCTGCTGCATGGCCGCCGCCAGCGCCGCGGCGCCGGCGCCCTCGGCCACGTTGTGGGTGGCGGTGTAGAGCAGGCGCATCGCGGCGGCCACCTCGTCGTCGGTGACCGCAACCACGTCCTCGGCCTCGGCGCGCACCACCGCCATCGCGTCGGCCACCGGCAAACGGCAGGCCATGCCGTCGGCGAGACGGGTGTTGGCGGGCGACTCCACCAGCATGCCGCTGCGCCAGGACTGCAGGCTGGCATCGGCATGCGCCGAGACCACGCCGACCAGCCGCGTGCTCACACCGCAGTAGGCGCGCGCCGCCGCCGCGCCGGCGAAGCCCGAGCCCAGGCCGATGGGCACGAACAGCACATCCGGCGCCCCGCCAGCGGCCTTGGTCGCCTCGAAGAACTCCACGTAGGCCGTGGCCACGCCGCGCACCAGCTCGCGATGGAAGGAGGGGATGCGGTGCAGGCCATGCGCGCTCGCCAGCGCGGCGGCGTGGTCCGAGGCGGCCTGGAAGTCCTCGCCATGCTCGACCAGCTCCACGCCCAGCGCCCGCATGGCCGCGTTCTTCTCCACCGAGTTGCCGTGCGGCACCACGATGGTCGCCTGCAGGCCGTGGCGGCGCGCGGCGAAGCCGACCGACTGCCCATGGTTGCCGCGGGTGGCGCTGATTACCTGCCGCACCTCCGGCTGGGCGCGGCGCAGCTCCTCGAAATAGGTCAGCCCGCCGCGCACCTTGAAGGCGCCCACGGGCGTGTGGTTCTCATGCTTGATCCAGACCTCGGCGCCCAGCGCCTGTTCGATCAGCGGCCAGCGGTACTGCGGCGTCGGCGGCAGGGCCGCGCGCACGGTGGCAAGCGCTGCGGCGATCTCGTCGGAGGAGAAACGCATGGCGGACCTTGGGAGGGCATAGCCGGGAGGGGAGAAGCCAGAGCATACGACGACCGGAAAGCCTCGTGCCGGGCGCCTTCGTGCACGCTTTGGAGACACCTTCGCTTCCACGATGTGCGCCCCCCACACCCTGGATCACCGCCATGGCCGAACCGGTCGCGGAGCTGGACAATGTCCGCGAGGAAGAGCTCGAGGAACGCGCGCCCTCCAAGGCGGCCGCGGTGCACGAGCGCATCAGCCGGCAGGGCGAGAAGGAGCTGGCGCGCGACTTCTTCGCGTTGTTCTGGTCGGCCATCGCCGCGGGCATGACGATGAGCATGTCCTTCCTGGGCCGGGCGCTGCTGCAGGCGTATCTGCCGGATGCGCCGGCCGCGTTCCTGATCGAGGCCGCCGGCTATGCGCTGGGCTTCGTCTTCGTCATCAGCGCCGGGCAGCAGCTGTTCACCGAGAACACCATCACCCCGGTCCTGCCGGTGATGCGCAACTTTAGCCTGTACAGCCTGGGCCGGCTGCTGCGGCTGTGGGGCATCGTGCTGCTGGGCAATCTGGTGGGCGGCTTCATCGCCGCGGCGGTGTTCGCCTGGCTGCCGATGTTCACGCCCGAGGTGGACAAGGCGCTGCTGGAGATCGGCCTGCACCTGGGCCAGGTGCCGCTGGCCACGACCTTCGGCACCGCAGTGCTGGCCGGCTGGCTGATCGCCACGCTGGTGTGGATGCTGCACGCGATCGAACAGAACAAGCTGGCGATGATCGTGATCGTGACCTGGCTGATGGGCGTGGCCGGCGTGGCCCACGTGGTGGTGGGCACGATCGAGGTGATGTACGTGATCCTGCTCGGCCAGGCGCAGGTCTGGCCTTCGCTCGTCGGCGTGGTGCTGCCGGCCCTGGTCGGCAACGTGCTCGGCGGCACCTTCATCTTCGCGCTGATGAGCCACGCGCAGGTCAAGGCGGACGTGGAGTAGCGAGCCGCCTGGCGGATGCGGGCCGCGACCAGGCCGCGTCCCGCACCACGCGATCGAAGCGGTGGGCGCGCCGTCGCAGCGCGCCCGCCGCAACAACTCAGCCCTGCTTGGCGGCCTGGTAGCGGCGCGCCACCTCGGTCCAGTCGACCACCTTGTAGAAGGCCTCGATATATTCGGGCCGGCGGTTCTGGTACTTGAGGTAGTAGGCGTGTTCCCACACGTCCAGGCCCAGGATGGGCGTGAGGCCCTGCATCAGCGGGCTGTCCTGGTTGGCGCTGTTCTCCACGCTGAGCTTGCCGGCCTTGTCCACGCACAGCCAGGCCCAACCGCTGCCGAAGCGGGTGATCGCCGCCTGGGTGAAGGCCTTCTTGAACGCCTCGAAGCCGCCCAGCTCGGCGTCGATCGCCGCGGCCAGTTCGCCGCTGGGTTCACCGCCGCCCTTGGGCGACATCACCGTCCAGAACAGCGAATGGTTGGCGTGGCCGCCGCCATGATTGGTGACCGGGCCCTTGAGCTTGTCGGGCAGTTCGCCGATGCGCGCCACCAGTTCCTCGACCGGCAGCTCGGCCCACGGCGTGCCTTCCACCGCCGCGTTGAGCGAGTTGACGTAGGTCTGGTGGTGCTTGCTGTGGTGGATCTCCATCGTCTTGGCGTCGATGTTGGGTTCCAGCGCGTCGTAGGCGTAGGGGAGATCGGGCAGGGTGTAGCTCATGGTGCCTCCATGGGGTGGATGGACGGGAGGGCAGGCCGGATCGAGCGCGCCGGGCCACGACCGGCCGCCAGACGCAGTGCAGGACTTGCCTGGAGAACCGGGGTCGAAGGAGAAGGCTGATCGATCATGACGCTGCGCTAGAGGGGCCGCGCGTGGGCGGCATTCGCGTTGCGTCTGCGGCGGGGTCGTTGGCCCGGGGCCGCACGTCAGCGGTGCTGGTGCAGGTCGAATTGTCGCTGCATCCGGGTAGCGCGGCGTGAACGGCGCAGGGGCGCCGCGTAGAATCGCGCTCTCGTCCCCCTCAAGAGACCGTGTCGTCATGGATCCCGCCGCCGAGGCCATCGCCCGCGCGCCCGATGCCCAGGACGAGGCCTGGATGCGTCAGGCCTTCGCCGTGGCCGATCAGGCCCAGCACGAGCTGGACGAGATCCCGGTCGGCGCGGTGCTCATCGATGCCGACGGCCACTGCATCGGCCAGGGCGGCAACCGCAACCGCTGCGACCACGACCCGAGCGCGCACGCCGAGATCGTCGCCATGCGCCAGGGCGGGGCGCATCTGCGCAACCATCGGCTGGTGGGCTGCACGCTCTACGTCACGCTCGAACCCTGCGCGATGTGCGCCATGGCCATGGTCCATGCCCGGCTGGCGCGCGTGGTCTATGCCGCTTCCGATCCCAAGACCGGCGCGGCCGGCAGTGTGTTCGACCTGCTCGCAGACCCGCGCCACAACCATCGCGTGCAGGTCACCGGCGGGGTGCTGGGCGAGGAGGCGGGCCGCCGCCTGACCAACTACTTCCGCGCCAAACGCGGCAGGCCGCTGCTGGACTGACCGGCAGACCGGCCGCAGCGCCGATCCGCGCCCTCAGCCTGCGGGGACGGGATGCGATGCGCCCAGCCGGCGGGTTACCCAGCGCCGCGCAGGCGTCTCGATCGCCCGATTGACCAGGGCGGCCAGCGCCACGCTCGCCAGGACGCAGCCGATTCCGGCGATCCAGGGATTGATCCGGCCGAACAGGCCCAGCGCCTGCATCGCGTCCAGTACCGGCATGTGCAGCAGGTAGAGCGAGAAGCTGATGCGCCCCAGCTCGCGCACCGCGGCATTGGCCAGCAAGGCGTCCGACACGCGGGTGCGGAAGGAGAAGGCCAGCACCGCCAGGGCCGCCATCAGCGTGCGCGCCAGATCGGAGTAGTACCAGTGCTCATGCTCCGCGACCTCGCCGGCCGGGAACAGCGGCAGCAGCATGTGCTGATAAGGGATCAGCAGCAGCACCACGCCCAGGCAGGCCAGCAGCTGCAGGCCGCCGATGGTCGCAGGCCGCAACAGCGCCGGGCGCTGCAGCAGGCGCCAGCGCAGCATGGCCACCGCCACGCCGGCAAGGAAGATATGCAGCTTGGTCACGAACAGCACGCCGGGCAGGGCAGGCGAGGTGGCGTAGCTGGCCACGACGAACAGCCCCAGCGCGCCCAGCGCCAGGGTCCGCGGCGTGCCCCGCAGCAGCGCCAGCCCCCAGAGCAGCACGAAGAAGCCGTAGAACTGGAACTCCGGCCCCACCGACCAGAACACCCCGACCGAACCGACGAAGGCCAGATGCCGCACCAGCTGCGCCGCATCCATCTGGTAGTGGAAGCCCTGGTGGACGAAGTGCGAGACCAGGAACGACAGCACCACCACTAGGTAGTACACCGGCACGATGCGCGCCACCCGCGCCACGCAGAAGCGGCGCACCGTCTGCGCGTTGAAGTCCTGGTGCAGATGCAGGTAGGCCATCAGAAAGCCGCTGAGCGCGAAGAACAGCAGCACCCCGCACGCACCGAAGTTCACCCGATCCCAGGCCGGGGACTTGCCCGGAAGATGCGAGACCACCACCGCCAGCGCCGCCAGCCCGCGCACGCCATCCAGCGCCGGCATGTGCTCCTTGCCGACGCTCACATCACGCCGTTCCGCTTCCGTGGGAGCCGCCACGGCGGCGATGAGGCTTTCCCGATACAGCCCCGTTGCCGCCATGGCGGCTCCCACATTCCCACCGTCGCGCTGACGCGTCGCTGTGGGGATAGGACTTGTGGACAATGCACCGGCGTCCGCCGCGGGCTGCAAGTAAGGCGGGTTGCGCACGCCGGGCTCCGTAATGGCTGATCTGCATCGTCCATAACGCGAGCGCGTCCCTGCACCGGACAGCCGGCGCCGACGGCCGCGCAGAAGCGCTGCGCTATGATGAACGACTGTTCCGCTCACTTCTTCGCCATGACCACAGCCCTCAACGCCAGCCACCTGATCTGGATCGATCTTGAGATGACAGGACTGGACACGGACCGCGATTCGATCCTGGAAATCGCCACGGTCGTGACCGATTCCCAGCTCAACATCCTGGCCGAGGGACCCGAGTTCGCCATCGCCCATCCGCTCGACGCGCTGGAGCGCATGGACGAATGGAACCGCAACCAGCACCGGCGCTCCGGGCTGTGGGACCGGGTGGTGTCCAGCACCGTGACCCTGGGCCAGGCCGAGGCGGCGACCGTGGAGTTCCTGGCGCGCTGGGTGCCGGCCAACGCCTCGCCGATGTGCGGCAACTCGATCTGCCAGGACCGCCGCTTCCTGCACCGGCTGATGCCGCGCCTGGAGCGCTACTTCCACTACCGCAACCTGGACGTGAGCACGCTCAAGGAACTGGCGCGGCGCTGGGCGCCGCAGGTGCTGGAGGGCGTCAAGAAGCAGTCCTCGCACACGGCGCTGAGCGATGTGCACGACTCGATCGCCGAGCTGCGCCACTACCGCCGCTACCTGGCGCAGCTGGCGCTGCCAGAGCAGGGCTGAGCACGCTGCAATCTCGCGGCAAACTTAGCTCGGTGGGAACCGCCATTGTGGCGATGAGGCTCCACTAGGAAAGCCCCATCGCCGCCATGGCGGCTCACACAAGGGCGGCGACTGACAGACGCCAGCCACTTCCTACCGTCATTCCCGCGGAGGCGGGAATCCAGGGACTTTCGCGCGGTGGATCAAGACGCCGGGTTCCCGCGTTCGCGGGAACGACGGGTGGGTCTCCTCAGGAAGGGAAGGCTAACGTCTGGGTGCAGCTAGGGGGCCGAGAAACCGGGGAAAGCCCGTCGCCGCCACGGGCGGCTCCCACCTGTAGAGCGGAGCTTGCTCCGCTGCTCTTCGTTCAATTCGCGGGAAAGCCTCAGCGGAGCAAGCTCCGCTCTACAGGCGGACCGCCGCGAGATTTGAGGAGACACTTGCTCCCACCCAGCTACGGATAGCAAGAAGGCGGCCAAGGCCGCCTTCTTGCTGTTCAACTCACACGATGAAGCCGCGCGCTAATTGCCCTTGGCCGCACCCGGCCCCGCGCCCGTATCGCCATCGTCGGTCACCGCCTTGGTCAGCACCTCGGCCAGCGGCCGCCCGTCGGCGTCGTGATGATAGACATGCAGATCGCGCTGCGGGTAGGGGATGGACAGGCCCTGCTCCAGCAGCTGGTTGCGGATGGCCTCGATCACCGTGCTCTTGGCGCTGCCGAAATCGCCGTTGCTGGCATAGGCGAACAGCATCAGGTCCACGCTGCTCTCGCCCAGGTTGGTGACCTGCACGAACGGCTTGGGGTCCTTCAGCACCAGCGGATTCTGCTCGGCGATCTCCAGCAAGATGCGCTGTGCCTGCTTGAGGTCGTCGTCGTAGCCCACGCCCACCGTGATCTCCAGCCGGCGCGTGGGCAGGGTGGAATAGTTGATGATCGGCGCGGTGGTGATGGTGCTGTTGGGCAGGGTGATCACGCGCTGGTCGAAGGCGCGGATGCGCGTCTGGAACACGCGGATCTCATCGACGATGCCCTCCTGGCCGGCCGCGACCACATGGTCGCCGTCGCGCATCGGCCGCAGCACGATCAGCATCACGCCCGAGGCGATGTTGGACAGCGAGTCCTTCAGCGCCAGGCCGACGGCCAGGCCGGCGGCGCCCAGCACGGTGGCCAGCGAGGTCGCCGGCACGCCGATCTTGGTCAGCGCGCTGACGAACACCAGCACCAGCAGCACCGCATAGGACACGTTGCGCAGGAAGCTGCTGAGCGTGCTCTCCACGCGGGCGCGGGTCAGGGCACGCTCCAGCGCCAGGCTCAGGCGCTTGGACAGCCACATGCCCACCACCACGATGACCAGCGCGATCCCCCAGTTGAGGAGGATCCCGGCCCAGTCCACCGTGCTCCAGTCGAACGCCGGTGCGCCGGCCGCCCTGGCCGGTGCCGGCGCGGCGGTCGTCGCGGCCAGCAGCGCGTGCATCGCCCCCATCATGCGGCCTTGGTCTTGGCCAGCGCCAGCCAGGTATCGACCACGGTGTCGGGATTGAGCGAGACCGACTCGATGCCTTCCTTCATCAGCCACTCGGCCAGGTCGGGATGGTCCGAGGGACCCTGACCGCAGATGCCCACGTACTTGCCCTTGGCGCGCGCGGCCTTGATCGCCATCGACAGCAGCTTCTTGACCGCCGGATTCCGCTCGTCGAACAGGTGCGCGACGATCGACGAGTCGCGGTCCAGGCCCAGAGTGAGCTGGGTCAGGTCGTTGGAGCCGATCGAGAAGCCATCGAAGATCTCCAGGAACTCCTCGGCCAGCAGCGCGTTGGACGGCACCTCGCACATCATGATGATCTTCAGGCCGTTCTCGCCCTGCTTCAGGCCGTTGGCCTCCAGCACCTCAACCACCTTGCGGCCTTCCTCCAGCGTGCGCACGAACGGGATCATGACCCAGAGGTTGTCCAGGCCCATCTCGTTGCGCACCTTCAGCACCGCGCGGCACTCCAGCGCGAAGGCATCGGTGAAGGAGGGATCGACGTAACGGCTGGCGCCGCGGAAGCCGATCATCGGGTTCTCTTCCTCCGGCTCGTAGCGCGTGCCGCCGATCAGGTTGGCGTACTCGTTGGACTTGAAGTCCGACAGGCGCACGATCACCGGATTGGGCGCGACCGAGGCGGTCAGCGTGGCGATGCCCTCGGCCAGGCGGTTGACGTAGAAGTCCACCGGCGCGCCGTAGCCGGCGATCTTGGCGTCGATCTTCTTCCTGGTCGCCGCGTCCTGCTGGTCGTACTCGAGCAGCGCCTTGGGATGGATGCCGATGTGGCTGGCGATGATCATCTCCAGGCGCGCCAGGCCGATGCCGGCATTGGGCAGCTGGCCGAAGTCGAACGCGCGCTCGGGGTTGGCGACGTTCATCATGATCTTCAGCGGCGCCGGCGGCATGTTGCCCAGGTCCGTGGTGGTGCGCTCGAACTCCAGCACGCCGTCGTAGATGAAGCCGGTGTCGCCCTCGGCGCAGCTGACGGTGACTTCCTGGCCGTCCTGGACCAGCTCGGTCGCATTGCCCGAACCGACCACGGCCGGCACGCCGAGCTCGCGCGCGATGATCGCGGCATGGCAGGTGCGGCCGCCGCGGTTGGTGACGATGGCGCTGGCGCGCTTCATCACCGGCTCCCAGTCCGGATCGGTCATGTCGGCGAACAGCACATCGCCCGGCTGCACGCGGTCCATGTCCTCCAGCGAGCGCACCACGCGCGCCACGCCGGCACCGATCTTGGCGCCCACCGCGCGGCCTTCGGCCAGCACCTTGGCGCCCTTGGCCGACAGCGCAAAGCGCTCGATCTGGGTCGCATGGCTGCGCGACTTCACCGTCTCCGGGCGCGCCTGCACGATGAACAGCTTGCCGCTGACCCCGTCCTTGGCCCATTCGATATCCATCGGGCGCTTGTAGTGCTTCTCGATGATCAGCGCCTGCTTGGACAGCTCCTGCACATCCTCATCGCTGATGGAGAAGGTGTTGCGCAGCTCGCCGGGCGTGTCCTCGATGCGCACGCGCTCGCCCGGCACATCCGAATAGACCATGCGTACCTGCTTGCTGCCCAGCGAGCGGCGCAGGATCGCCGGCTTGCCGGCGCTGAGCGTGGGCTTGTAAACGTAGAACTCGTCGGGATTGACCGCGCCCTGCACGACCATCTCGCCCAAGCCGAAGGAGGAGGTGACGAACACCACGTCGCGGAAGCCGGACTCGGTGTCCAGGGTGAACAGCACGCCCGAGGCGCCCACATCCGAGCGCACCATCAGCTGCACGCCGGCCGAGAGGAACACGTCCTCGTGCTTGAAGCCATGGTGCACGCGGTAGGCGATCGCGCGGTCGTTGTAGAGCGAGGCGAAGACTTCCTTGACCTTGTGCACGACATCATCGGCGCCGGTGACGTTGAGGAAGGTCTCCTGCTGTCCGGCGAAGGACGCATCGGGCAGGTCCTCGGCGGTGGCCGACGAACGCACCGCCACGGCCACATCGCCGCCGCCGTTCTCGGCGGACAGCTGCGCATAGGCGCTGCGGATGTCCTTGTCCAGCTCGGGCTGCAGCGGGGCATCGATGACCCAGCCGCGGATCTCCTTGCCGGCCGCGGTCAGCGCGCCGACGTCCTCGACATCCAGCGTCTCGAGCTTGTCGAAGATGCGCTTGGACAGATCGTTGTGCGCGATGAAGTCCTTGAACGCCTCGGCCGTGGTGGCGTAGCCGCCAGGCACCGACACGCCCAGCTGGGCCAGGTTGCCGATCATCTCGCCCAGCGAGGAATTCTTGCCGCCCACGCGGGCCAAATCCGACAAGCCAAGCTCATGCAGCCACAGGATGTTCTGGTTCAAGCGCTACGCTCCGATAGCAGCCGTTGCCACACCCGGTGGGGTTGCAGCGTCGGGCCGCGTCCTAGGGGGAAAGGCGGTTATGATGCAGTGCCAAAACAAGCATCACAAGCTTGAATTGGCGGGGTTTTCAGTTTCAACAGACAGGATGAAGGCAATGTCGAGTGTCCGGCCGGTGTTCTATGTCTCGGATGGAACCGGTATCACCGTTGAAACCATTGGGCATAGCCTGCTCACGCAGTTCTCCGGTTTCTCCTTCATCACCGACCGGATTCCGTTCGTCGACGATCCGGAAAAAGCCAGCGATGCGATCGAACGCATCCGCGAAGCGGGCCTGCGCCACGATGCGCGCCCGATCGTGATCCACTCGATCGTCGATCCGTCCATCGCCCAGGCGCTGGCCTCCAGCGGTGCGCTGATGCTCGATGTCTTCGCGCCCTTCATCGATCCGATGGAGCGCGAGCTGGGCGCGGTGCGCCAGTCGCGCGTGGGCCAGGCGCACGGCATCGTCAATTTCGAGGCCTATCACCGCCGTATCAACGCGATGAACTTCGCGTTGACCCACGACGATGGCGTGGCGATCAACTACGACGAGGCCGACCTGATCCTGGTCGCGGTGTCGCGCGCCGGCAAGACGCCCACCTGCGTCTATCTGGCGTTGCATTACGGGGTTAAGGCGGCAAATTACCCACTCACCGATCAGGATCTGGAAACCGACCGGCTGCCCGCGAGGCTGCGCCCGTACCGCAAGAAGCTCTTCGGCCTCACCATCGACCCGGACAGGCTGTGCCAGATCCGCCAGGAGCGCCGGCCCAACTCGAGCTACGCGAAGTTCGAGACCTGCAAACGCGAGGTCGCCGCGGCGGAGGACATGTTCCGCACCGAGCGGCTGCCCACGCTGAGCACGACCCACACTTCAATCGAGGAAATCGCCAGCAAGGTGATGTCCACCCTGGGCCTGCAGCGCGAAATGCTCTGAAGCCGCTGGCATCTGCCCGGCTTTACGGCGCTGGAAACGGTGCCGGCCCGGCGGTTGGAAAAACGCGGGCGGACCTCCACGTTAGGTGCACAACCCACCGGGCGTCAATGCTGCCGCATGCGCCTGCCAGCGTGTAGGATCCCCCCATGGCATTGACGCTCTCCCGCGCCGCGCACCTCCCCAAGCTGGGCCGCTTCGGCTGGCTGATGGGGCTGTACGCGGAAAACTACGGCCGGTTGGCGCGGCTGTTCGCTCCGATCGACCTGGCGCCGGGCCAGTACGTGTCCAGCATCGGCGATGGCCTGGATCTTCGGGTGGACGTGATCGAGACCCACCGCTACACGGTCGAGCTGCGCCTGACCTACGGCCTGATCGATCCGCAGACCGGCGAGCCGGATCCGTCGGCGTTCGTGCGGGTGTACCGCGATGCGCGCCAGGCCGAGGCCACGCACTGCTACGTGGGGCGGCGCTGGCAGGACGTGATCGGGTTGTTCCCGCCGCCGGCCGAGCTGATCAGCCACCGCATGCGCATGAACACCTTCCTGGGCAAGTGGCTGGAGTACCTGTCCGAGCGCGGCCACGGTGTGGCCACGCTGCGCCGCGTCGACGCGGTCGATGCCGAGGCGTCCGCGCTCGCCTGAGGCGGGCGCTTACCAGAAGTCGGGCAGGGGGCGCTTGACGATCGCGTCGGCGCAGTCGATCTGCGACTCAACATGCATGCGCGCCAGGGCCAGGTAGTTGGCCTTCGGGCCGCTGCCGCTGCCGGCCACTTCGCCCAGATACTCGCTGCCCGCCCACACGCGGCCGATCCACTCGGCCTTGTCTTCGCCGATGGTCATGGTGATGGTGTAGCGCAGCCGGCGCCCCTGCTTGTCGGTGCACAGATACACCGTGGGGAACTGCATGGCGAAGTGGTTCTCGGTGCTGAGCTTGCTCAGGAACACGCGGGCCTGCTCCACCAGCTCCGCACGCTGCTGCGCATCCAGATGCTCGGTCTCGCCCTTAAAGTAGGGCGAGTCGTTCAAGAAGTACTCGACAGCCTCCGCGGGCGCATAGCCGTTGCGCCGGATCCAGCTGGCGAAAGCGGTTTCATGGCGGGCGAACAGAGCACTGGGTGGCTTCGACATCGAGACTCCTAGGGATCGGCAGGCGGAACGCGGGGTGACATCGCAAGCACGGCGTTGCGCCTGTTTATTTTGATGAAACCGGGGTGGTGTGGGCATGAAGATTCGGGCGCGTGCGTCTTCATGTGGGGCTAATGCTTGCTGACCTCGCGCTCGCGACTTGCATGTCGAGCTTGCCTGCATCTCGCGCTTTTGCGGGGAGCGCTGTAGATTCAACTGTGAGCGATATAGCTTCGACTGCGGCGGCTACGGCTTCAACTGTGGGCGCCATGGCTTCGGAAGGGCTGCGGTCCGGCGAGCGGCACCCGCTCTTCCCTCGGTCGGGGCATCCTGCCCCGACTCGGGCGCTCGGCTTCCTGCCTCGCTAGGCGCGGCCACCGCCCGCCGGCCCGCTGCCGCGCGCGTCAGGTCACCAGGCTTCGGTTCGCGGGGGTGTTCTAAACCTTTCCTCGCGCAAAACGCGATCAGTGACGGGAAATCATCGACTTGAGGCCCCCTCCCTTGCGCGCAGCGCAGGGGAGGGATGGGGAGGGGTCGGGGCTTTCCCGGCCAAGCCACCGAAGCAAGAACAAAAGCACCCCACCCCGGCCCTCCCCTTCGCCTGCGGCGAAAGGGAGGGGGCAGAGCGCTGCTTGATGCCTTCGAATTGGAAGAAGTCCTGATCCATTCGCCGCATCGCCCCGACCCGGTCGGGCGTGCGGAAAGCGGGCCTTAGGATGGCCCGCGGCGGCGAGTCCGCCAGGGATGGCGGACCGAGCCGAGGAGCCACGCCCGGCCGGGTCGAGGCTGGTTGGTGAAGTGAGCGCTTCGATCCGTTCGAAGTGAGCTCTTCGATCCGCTCAAGGCATCGGCAGGCTTACGCCAAAACCTCGGCAAACAAAAAAGCGCAGCGGGTGAGCGCTGCGCTTTTCCGTAAAACCTGGCGTCCCCACGGGGATTCGAACCCCGGTCGCTACCGTGAAAGGGTAATGTCCTAGGCCTCTAGACGATGGGGACGCGTCTGGAACATCTGACGCGAACGGGTCGGTCTTCCGACCCGCGCGTCTTGGATGCGGCGATGAAGTGGTGGAGCCAGGCGGGATCGAACCGCCGACCTCCTGCATGCCATGCAGGCGCTCTCCCAGCTGAGCTATGGCCCCGAACTTCAAGAAAAAGCGCAGCCGGACAACGCTGCGCTCTTCGTACAACTTGGCGTCCCCACGGGGATTCGAACCCCGGTCGCTACCGTGAAAGGGTAATGTCCTAGGCCTCTAGACGATGGGGACGCGGTGAAACCTGTGTTGCTTCGCAGACGGGCCTAACGACTGCGATTGAAACGTGGTGGAGCCAGGCGGGATCGAACCGCCGACCTCCTGCATGCCATGCAGGCGCTCTCCCAGCTGAGCTATGGCCCCGGTGTCTTGGGAGCCCGGCATTCTAATGACGGCCCGGGCCTTCCGCAAGCATCACGCGAAGGAAATCGCACAGGGCATTGCCGGGCCTGACTTGTGCTGCGCGAACGCGCTCGCGCGCTTGCCAGGACGACCCCGCTGCACCAAAGCCGTCGCGGCAGATCTCGCCAGAACGATCAGGCCGGCGGCGCGGACACGTTCCAGCGCAGGATCACCGGCACGTTCGCGTGGCGGGCGTCCAGATCGAGCACGCACAGCGTGGCCGGATCCAGGATCAGATGCTGGCCCAGGTCCACCGGCCGCCGCAGCCAACGCGCGGTCAGCACACGCCCGAAGTGGCCGTGGCTGAAAACCGCCACATCGCCCGGCAGCGCACGCAGACGCGCGACCAGCCGGTCGGCGCGCGCGGACACGGCCGCCGGCGATTCGCCGCCGGGGCAGCCATCGCGCCAGATGTCCCAGTCGGGTCGCGCGGCCTGGATCTCGGTCGAGCGCAGGCCTTCGTAGTCGCCGTAGTCCCACTCGGCCAGATCCGGCTCGATCTGCGCATCGCGCCCCAGACCAGCGAGCCGGCAGGTGTCCTGGGCGCGCTGGCGCGGGCTGACCAGCACGCTGGCCAAGCGCACGCCGGCCAGCAGCGGCGCAAGCGCGCTTGCCGTCTGCGCGCCGTGTTCGGTCAGCGGGATATCGGTGCTGCCGGTGTGGCGGCCGGACCGCGACCATTCGGTCTCGCCATGCCGGATGAGATAGATCGCCAAGGCCGTCTTTCCTGGGAGAGGGGACGGCATCGTAGACAGTTCCGCGCGAGGCGTGTACGCAACGCCGATGACCCGTCTTCTAGCCGCCGCCAGCCCCGGATGCGGACAGGGCCGGGTAGTCGGTAAGGCCGTGCGCCCCGCCGCCGAACAGCGTGTCCGGATCGTGCGCGTTGAGCGGCGCGCCGGTGCGCAGACGCTCGGGAAGATCGGGGTTGGCCACGAAGGGCCGACCGAAGCCGATCAGATCGGCCCAGCCTTCCTCCAGCGCGGCGCGCGCACGTTCGGCGGTGTACTTGCCCGCGTAGATGAGCGCACCGGGGAAGGCCGCGCGCAGCTGCTGCTTGAACGCGAGCGGCATGTGCGGCGCATCGTCCCAGTCGGCCTCGGCGATATGCAGGTAGGCCACGCCGATCTCGCCCAGCCGCTTGGCGGCGGCCAGGTAGGTGACCTGCGGCTGTGCGTCCGAGCAGCCGTTGAGCGTGGTCAGCGGGGCCAGGCGGATGCCGACGCGGCGCCTGTCCCCGGTGCCTTCGACCAGCGCCGTGGCCACTTCGTCCAGGAAGCGCAGCCGGTTCTCCAGCGAGCAGCCGTAGGCATCGGTGCGGTCGTTGGCGTTGGAGTCGATGAACTGGTTGACCAGATAGCCGTTGGCCGCGTGCAGCTCGACGCCGTCGAAACCGGCGGCCATCGCCTGGCGCGCCGCTTGGCGGAACTCGTCGACGATGCCGGGGATTTCCTCGGTGGCCAGCGCACGCGGCATCGAGGCCTGGACGAAGCCGGGCTTCCCGTCGCGTTCGGCCACGAATACGTTGACGCCTTCGGCCTGGATGGCCGAGGACGACACCGGCGATCGCCCGTCGAGCAGGCTGGTGTGGCTAAGCCGACCGACGTGCCAGAGCTGGGCGAAGATCCGCCCGCCGGCGGCGTGCACGGCCTCGGTCACCTGGCGCCAGCCTTCCATCTGCGCGGGACTGTGGATGCCGGGCGTCCAGGCATAGCCCTTGCCCAGCGGCGCGATCCAGGTGCCTTCGCTGACGATCAGCCCGGCGCTGGCGCGCTGGGCGTAGTAGGCGGCCATCAGCGCGTTCGGCACATCGCCCGGCTGGCTGGCGCGCGAGCGCGTCATCGGCGGCATCACGATGCGGTTGGGCAATTCGAGCTCGCCCAAGACATATGGCTGGAAGAGAGGGTCTTGGATGTTGGACATCATGGGTCTCCTCGGCGGGCGGGCGAGCGCCGGCCGGCCGTTTGGAAAAGTAGGGAAGAAAGGACTCGGCCAAGCCGGGCGCGGAAGCCCGCGACCATCAGGCCGGCGACAGGCATGCGCGGCAACGCGTCAGTCCCAGGCCGGCGCCAAGCCGGCGGGATCGACCTCGCGGCCATTGCGTTCGAGCGTGGCGATCTGCGCCATGTCGTCGGCATCCAGCCGCAGGTCGCGCGCGAGCAGGTTGCTGGCCAGGTTCTCGCGCCGGGTCGAAGAGGGGATCACCGCGTAGCCCAGCTGCAGGGCCCACGCCAGCGCGACCTGGGCCACGGTGGCCTGGTGCTTGTCCGCGATCCGCATCAGTACCGGGTCCTTGAGCACCTTGCCGTAGGCCAGGGTCATGTACGAGGTGACCGCGATGCCTTGCTCCTGCAGGAAGGCGGTCAGCTTGCGGCTCTGCAGGTAGGGGCTCAGTTCGATCTGGTTGGTGGCGATCTCGCCTTCGCCCACCGCCGCGATGGCCTCGCGGGTCAGGGCGATGTTGAAGTTGGACACGCCGATCTGGCGGGTCAGGCCCAGCGCCCTGGCCTCGGCCAATGCCGTCATGAACTCGGCGAGCGCCACGCCGTTGCCGGGTGCCGGCCAGTGGATCAGGGCCAGGTCCACGCGGTCGGTGCGCAGCTTGTCCAGGCTCTGGCGCAGGCTGGGGATCAGTTTGTCCCGGGCGTAATGATCGACCCAGATCTTGGTGGTCAGGAACAGCGCATCGCGCGCGACGCCGCTCTCGGCGATGGCCTGGCCGACCTCGGCCTCGTTGCCGTAGATCTGCGCGGTGTCGATGTGGCGATAGCCCAGTTCCAGCGCGTTGCGCACCGAATCGATGGCGGTCTGGCCGGTCAGCCGGAAGGTGCCGACGCCGAAGGAAGGAATGCTCATGGAAAAGCTCCGATTGCGTTGATAAGAAAGCGAGGGGAGATCAGGCGGTGTGGGTCAGGGGCGCGGCGTTGCGGCGATCCAGCCGGCCCGAGAGAACGGTCAGGCCCAGGGCGCCCAGCGTCACCAGCGCGGCGATCCAGGGCGTGTGGGCGAGCCCCAGATGCGCGACCACCTGCGCGCCGGCCCAGGAGCCGCCGGCCACGCCCAGGTTGAAGGCCGAGATGTTGAAACCGGCGGCGACATCGGTCGCATCGGGCGCCACCTGTTCGGCCTGCCTCACCACATAGACCTGCAGGGCGGGCACATTGCCGAAGGCCACCGCGCCCCAGGCGAGCACCGTCAGCACGACCAGCCATGGCGAGGGGGCGGTGAAGGTCAGCACCAACAGCACCAGCGCCAACAGGCCGAAGATGACTTTCAGCGCACCGACCGGCCCGCGGCGATCGGCCAGGCGACCGCCCCAGACGTTGCCGATGGCCACCGAAACGCCATACGCCAGCAACACCAGGCTCACCATCTGCGGCCGGAAGCCCGAGACGTCTTCGAGGATGGGCGCGAGGAAGGTGAAGGCGATCAGCGAGCCGCCATAGCCGACTGCGGTCATCGCGTAGACCAGCAGCAGACGCGGCTGCAGCAGCACGCGCAGCTGGCGGTGCAGCGGGGCCGGCGTGGCATGCGCGATGTTTCGCGGCACCAGCGACTGCGCGCCGATCATCGCCACCAGGCCGAATACCGCCACCGCCAGGAACGTGGTGCGCCAGCCGAAGTGCTGACCGATGAACGTGCCCAGCGGGATGCCGGTGACGAAGGCCACGGTCATGCCGCTGAACATGGTAGCGATGGCGCTGGCCGCCTTCTCGCGCGGCACCAAACTGGTGGCGACGATGGAGCCGACCGAGAAGAACACGCCATGCGCCAGCCCGGTCAGCAGGCGGGCGAGGATCAGCGTCGCGTAGCCCGGCGCCAGCCAGGCCACCAGGTTGCCGACGGTGAACAAGGCCATCAGCCCGACCAGCAGCGGCTTGCGCGGCACCCGGCCAGTGATGGCCGTGAGGATGGGCGCGCCGATGGCGACCCCCAGCGCATACAGGCTGACCAGCAGGCCGGCGGAGGGCAGGGTGACCCCCAGATCGGTCGCGATGGTCGGGATCAGGCCGACGATGACGAACTCGGTCGTGCCGATGGCGAAGGCCGCCAGGGTCAGGGCGATGAGGGCGAGCGGCATGGTGGACTCACGTCAGAGCGCTTCATGGAACGAAGCGATGGCACGCAGTCTGGGCGCTTTACATTTCCGGAAAAACGCCCTAATAGGTCAGACACTTTTGATCCGGCATCAACAATGAAGATCACCCTGGACGAACTGCAGGCCTTCGTCGCCGTGGTGGACGCCGGCTCGATCACCGCCGCGGCCGAGCACCTGGAGCAGACCGTGTCCGGGATCAGCCGTACCCTGGCCCGGCTGGAGACCAAGCTGGACACCACGCTGCTGCGCCGGACCACACGGCGACTGGAGCTGACCGAGGAGGGCGCCGCGTTCCTGGCCCGCGCCCGTGCCATCCTGGATTCGGTCGAGGCGGCCGAGGAACAGATGGCCGCGCGGCGGCAGCAGCCCGTGGGCCGCCTGCGCGTGGATGCGGCGACGCCCTTCATGCTGCACGTCATCGTGCCGCGGGTGGCGGGCTTCCGCGCGCGGTTTCCCAAGGTGGAGCTGGAGCTGGCCAGCAACGAAGGCATCACCGACCTGCTGGAAAAGCGCACCGACGTGGCGTTCCGCATCGGGCCATTGAAGGACTCGACCCTGCATGCGCGCCCGGTCGCCACCAGCCGGCTGCGCCTGCTGGCGAGCCCGGCCTACCTGGCGCGCGCCGGAACGCCCAGGCGCGTTTCGGACCTGAAGGCGCACTCGCTGCTCGGCTTCACCCAGCCGGAGTCGCTGAACCGGTGGCCGCTGCGCGACACCGAGGGCCAGCCGCTGCAGATCCGCCCGGACCTGGCCTCCTCCAGCGGCGAGATCCTGCGCCAGCTGGCGCTCGCGGGCGAGGGCATCGCCTGCCTGTCCGACTTCATGACCGCGGCCGACCGCCAGCGCGGCGACCTGGTCCAGCTGCTGCCCAAGGCCACCCTCGACGTGCGCCAATCGATCAACGCCGTCTACTACCGCAACACCACGCTCGCCTCGCGCATCACCTGCTTCATCGACTACATGATCGATGCGCTCGCGCCGGGGAGGTTTGAGGTTTAGGTACCCATAAGGTGCGCCTGTCGGCCGAAGCAACTCCGACGCCGCTTGGCGCCTACGCGCAGGACGTGACACCGGGTTCGTCAAAACGTGCGTGGCTGAGGTACGCTCAAGGTCATTGGAGGAGCAAGTGATGCGCAAGGAAGTCGCGATCTTGGCGTTGTTGGCGTGCGCCTCGCCGGCGCTGGCGCAGCTGAATGCCACACACGGCACGGGTCCCAAGCGGGTCGATCCCCGTAGAAATGTTCCGGTCTTGCCGCAGATGGATTGCGAGCGGCTAGCGGCCAATGCAGAGCGCTGGGTGCTGGACTACTGCCGAGAGGTGGATTTTTCCACGCAGTCCAACTGGGCACGTCTGTACGGCAATCCACGTCCTTCGCGGACCGTGCTCGACGTCCCCGAGTTGGGCACAGCGGAAGCAAGGCGGACCGGCGTGTCGTGCTCCGAGGGACGGGTCATCGCCAAGGTGGGCAACGCATGGGTCCAGCCCCTGGACCATGAATTGAACTATCTGCGCTGCCGTCCCACAGTCCGGCGGCCAGGCATCTCGATCGGCCAGTGAGCTAGGCAGGGGGCGAGCGGCTCTTCCGCTGAGCAGCAACAAGGCAGCCAACGGGCACTACACATGGGCCAGTCCGCTGATCCATTACTTCGCATAATGTATATTATGTAAGTTCGCCGGTGTGGCGATCTTACATGACCCCTAACTCATTGATCCGACGATGGATTTCCCTTGCTGGTACATGGAGGGTTTTTTACCGTTGGTAGATATAACCCGTTCTTATTGTCCGGTTGACCCGCAGTCGCTCGAGGACTTCCGGTGGTTCCTTCGTGGCCAGCGGCGAAGCCCGCGCACCGTGGCCACGTATCTGTCGATCGTCAGCCGATACGTCGCCTTCGCCGACCGCGTGCCGCTTCATCTGGACCCCGTGTTGCGCTTCGTGGCCCACCGGCGCGACCAACTCGCGGCGGCGACGCTGAAGCTGGACGTGGCCGCGTTGCGCTGCTGGTACGGCTGGCGCCGCACCGTGGACCCGACCTGCTGGGTGCCGGCCGCGTGGCCCAAGACGCGCCCGGTCAGGGCGCGCCCGGTGTTCCACCTGAGTGATCACGACGTGGGCGTGTTGCTGGCGCAGCCCGACCTGTCGACGTTCGTGGGCCTCAGGGACCACCTCATCATCGCCACGCTCTACCAATGCGGCCTGCGGGCGGGCGAGCTCGCCAGGCTGCAGCTGGGAAGCGTGCGCCTGGATGGCTTCCTGTTCGTCGAGGGCAAGGGTGGCCGGGACCGGCTGGTGCCATACGGCGGGGCCTGGCATGGGCTGCTGGAAGCCTACCTGCGGCAACGTGCGGCGGTCGGCGCCGGCAAGCGCGCAGCGCTCTTCGTCACGCGCCATGGCAAGCCGCTGCGCGACGGACGCTCGGTCTGGGTCATCGTCAACCGGCATGCGCGTCGAGCGCTGGGGACCGCGTGCGGCCTTGACCGTATCCGGCCCGGAACCGGCCGGCCCTGGACGGGCCACTATCCCCATCAGCTGCGCTATGCCTTCGCCACGGAACTGCTGCGCAGCGGCTGTGACATCGTGGCTATTAGCCAGATGCTCGGCCACGCTGACCTGGCCACGACCATGCGTTATCTGGGTGCCGACTTCGCGATGCTCAAACGAGCGGCGGGCCATCACCCGCGCGCACTTCGCATAACCTCTTGAATCAGAACGGGATTTCATCGTCAATGCCCCTCGGTTCGGGCTGTGCTGCTGGGCGGGCGGGCCTTCCTGTGGCCCTTCCCTGGTGCTCCGTCCCCGTCCGGGCGTGCTCTCTGCTCCCGTGAAGCGTGAGGCCGCCAGGATCGCAGTAGACCCATGTGCTGTAGCGGTCGCTGCCGTCGCTGGCCTGCCACCGCTCAGTGCGCAGTTTGCCCTCTACGGTCACCAATGCGCCCTTGTGCAGGTACTGCTGGGCGACCTCCGCATTACGGTTGAACGCCTTGATGCGCAGCCACTCGGTGTGCTCCTCTCGCTCCCCTGCTCTGTTCTTGAACACCTCGGTCACCGCCACGCGGAACTCAGCGATCAAGCCGCCGGCCTGCGGCGCCTTGACCTCAGGATCTGCACCCAAGTGGCCAGTGACAATGACGCGCTGGTGCCCACGGCTCATGCCGCAACCGCCAATGGCGCTGCCGTGGCCCCGAGGTTGGCGCGCGCGATCGCCGCCAGCGGGGGTGGGCTCACGCTGTTTCCGACCATGCGCACGGCCGCGCTGGTGGTCAGGCGGCGACCGTCTGCGGTGCGGTCGATGATGTAGTCAGCCGGGAAGCCCTGGGCGCGGTACAGCTCGTGCGGCTTGAGCATGCGCAGGCCGATGTCCACGATGACGTAGGGCGTACCCTGGATCGTGACGGTGACCAGCGCCAGGCGGTCCTTGGTCGTGACCGTTGCCAGTGGCTTGTCCATCTGACCGTGCTGGCCGCCGGTGCCGTAGTAGCGCATCAGGAAAGCCGCGACGCGCAGGGCGCCAGCTTCGTGTTCTGGACTTAACGTGCATTCCACAACGGCGTGATGCTCGCCGCCCGCGCTGACCGTCGCCAGTGGATCGTTCGCATCTGCGGCACTGCTTGTGCCGCGCAGCTTCGCGAGGTGGCCAGTGACCAGGCGCTGCTGGCTGCCGGTTCCGACGATGGTGGGCGCCGGCTTGCGCACGTCGTTCCCGGCGCCATCGTAGAACCCGCCGTTGGCCTGCTCCAGGAAAGCGGTGACCGCGGCATGCTTGATGCCGCCGGCGGTGACCACGCCCAGCGGCTCGTGCACGTCCAGAGCGCGCGGCGCCTGGCCATCGCGCTCGCCGTAACCGACCTGGACCATGGTGCCGACCGCGACGCCCATGGCGTGCGCCGCGCCGGCGGGCCGTGCCGCGCCTGCGCCGGAGGTAATCGTCGGCATCGGCTCGTCGGCCGCGCTGCCGGCGCTGTCGCCGCGAAACTTGACCAGATGCGCTGACGCTAACGCGTGGCCTCCGCTGCCGTTGGCCGTAATGGTGCCGATCGGGTCCTGCGCCGACTTCGATCCGGCGCCCCAACGCTGCACGCCGTCCGGCCTGCCCTCGCCATGGGCTGCCTGTACCAGTATTGGTGCGACTACGGCGGTACTTCCGCCTTTGGGCCACGCCGTGATTGTTCCAAGCGGCGCAGAGGCATCAGCGATGCCGGAGGCGCTGGCGTTCGCGCATGCAACGAGCGTCGGTGCACACAGGCAACTGTCGGCCTTCGTGGTGATGGTCTGCGTGGGTACGTGCAAGCTGCGCTCGGGCGACTGACCCTGCCTGCCACCCACGCCAACGATGAAGGGCTCGGCGGGCCCCAGGACATAGCGCTGGATGCCCTTGGCGATGCGGCGATGCGTGGCGTCGGCCAAGGCCTTCTTGCGGGTGAAGATAGACGGACAAGGGATCGCCCAGTCGATGCAGTCGGCGGCGGTCACGAATGGCAGTAGGTTGGCGCTCTTACCGTGGGTTGGGCTCGGCCACACGATCGCCTGCCCATCGCAACGGAAGATGGCGAACAGGCGTTCTCGGCTGGTCCCGGCGCCGTAATCGCACGCCTTGAGCTTGCGCCACTCAATGACGTAACCCAGATCCTGCATGACGCGGACGAACTTGCGCCAACTCCTGCCCTCGTGCCGCTTGTCTGGGACCAGGAACTGCTGCTGGAGCGGCACGCGCTCGCCTTTTGCTGCCACGCTGCCGTCCAGCTTGACGACCCGGCCGGTGACCTTGCAGCGCTTGGCGACCAGCGGCCCCCACTTCAAAATCTGCCAGACGTTTTCCATGCTTCCGATGCGCGGGGCCTTGCCGCGCCGCTTGAGCGTGCCGCACCACTTCGGGATCACCCACGCCAGGGAACGCGTTGCGCGGTCGCGGGGCTGGCCACCCTTGGCCTGGCTGAAATGCGTGCAGTCGGGGCTGGCATGGAACCAGCCGACCGGCTGGCCGCGGGTCTCGACTGCGGGGTCGGCTTGCCACACGTCCTCACGCAGGTGGCGCGCCAGCGGATGGTTGGCGGCATGCATGCCGATAGCGAGCGCATCGTGGTTGATCGCCAGATCCGGATCGCGCCCCAGCGCCTGGCGCAACGCCTCGCTAGCCCCGCCTCCGCCGGCGAACAGGTCCACGATGATCTCGCCGGGGCGCAACTGCGAGTTGCCCGGCACGGGGAAGTTGAAGGCGTTCTGAGGGCGGCTGCCGTCAGCCATAGTGAATCTCTCCTGTGAGGATCAGGCGAGCAGCCGCACGGGCTTCGCTCGCACTGAATCGGTGTTTGCGCATCAGGCTTCCCTCAAGTGGCGACGGGAGCGCTAGATCCGCCGGCACATGGCCGCGCGCGGCCAGTGCGAGCAGTTGGCCGGCGCGCGCGGCGCCGACGCCAAAATGGCGTCTTACCTGGTCGGTGCTGAGGTGGTCGACGCGGGCCGCCAGGGCCTGCACATCGCGCACGCTGACATCGCGGATCATGCCGCCCTGCCCTTCGTGCCCTGGCGTGGCCGGTCCGGCAGGCGCCGCAGGCGCGCCAGCAGCGCGTCGTACTGGGAGCGCGTCAACGTCGTGGTGCTGGTGGCGCCTACCGCTACGACGTGAAGGCGGTAGGTCGGCTCATCCAGGCCCTTCTGTCCGTGGACATAGCGACGCAAGGCGATCACGCGCGACTTGTCCATCACGAAGGGGCGGTTGAGCGGTACGCCGCAACAGGTGCCAGCAGTGGTGAGGCTCCCGCATGCAGGGCACTGTTCCCTGGTCATGCATCACACCCTTTGCCCACTTCGCCCGGCTTCCCGGTAGCGGTGAATTCCTGCCATGGGACCCAGCGCCCGCCCTCGCAATGGAAGCCCCACTCCCTTCGCTTTGGGCCGAACAGGAACAGGGTCCAGCAGGGCGCCGGCTGTACGCGATAGGGCGCTGCTTCGTTCTCAGGATCGATGCCAACCACCTCGCGCAGCAGCTCGATGCGGTGCGTGTGGAGCAGTGGGAGGAACCGGAGGCTGCCGGCACGGTGCATGCGCCGCCGCGCCACGCCAGCGTCGTCGACGGTGTGCTCCAGATACGCGCCATGCAGGATGAAACTCACTGCCCACGAGGGATGGTCGTGGAGAGCCCGGTCGTCATCGTCCCTGAGGAACTGGTGCAGGTAGAGATTCGGCAGCAGGTGGGCAAGTGCCACCGCGGCGCGCTGCCACAGCGTGCGTTGATCCTCGGGCACCGCTCGATACCAGCCACGCCACGGGGTGATGTACCAGCGCCGCAGATAGGCCCCTTCTGGATTGTCGTGGCCCACCACAAAGTCAGGTGGACGCAGGCCCGAAACATGCTGGATCAGCTGGCGGAATAGCCAGGCGGCAATGCGCTCACGCATGGTCCACCTCCGAGCCCGCCAAGGCCAACGGTCGAACAAAGAGCGCATAGGGGCCATCTTCGGTATCGGTGACGGCGGCTAAGCGCCAGTGCTCGCCCGCTGGCGGAGATGGATTCCAGCTCTTCATCTGCTCCCAGTACAGATCCCCGCCCTCCTCCAGGGCCTCTTCTGAGAATTCTTCTCCAGGCGACACGCCTTCGTAGTCGAACCCCTGTGCCGCCAGCAGCGGGGCGATGTCGTCTTCACGATCATCCGGCCACGAGGGGAGATCGGGGTGCCAGGCCATGCCATCTGCCCGCGCTGCCCGGTCTGAAATCTTCTCCGGGTCGTACAAGCCGCGCCAGGGATCGGCCGATGCCAGGACCTCGACTGCAACGTCGATGGCGAGCCCGATCTGGGTCGGGTTGGCTGGTGAAACGATCTTGGTGTCGTCTCGCCTCCACGCGTTGTGCTGCCTCAGGATTGATGCCGCTTCGGCGGGTGTCATGGTCGTCACGCTGCCGGCCTCCACACGCGCATCTCGCGCATCTGGCTTAGCACCGCATCCTCAATATCTTCGACCTGGGAGCCGTAGCCGAAGGTACCGATGATGTCGCACGCGCGGGGATCGTTGCGCCCGCTGTCGTGAGCAAGGTCCCGGCAGCGGATGTCGCCATTACCAGCCACGATCACCACCATGCGGGGGCAGCGCCACTTCTTGGCCCGACTGAGGATGTGGGCGGCGATCTCCTCATGGCTGTGCACGTGGATGTTGAGCAGGACGGGTCTTGTCGAGGGGCGGCTCATGCTGCAACTCCGCCGGCGGTGACGTGACCGCGTCCTGGGTGGTCCGGGATCAGTCTGGTCTGGGGGGTGACCAAGCTGTACTCGGCAACGTGGCAGATGTCGCCCTGGCGGTTCTTCACCGTGATCAGGCGACTGCGGATGTCGTACCCCTGCGCGCGCAGGTCGAAGACGCGGGCGCTGGCGCGCGCGATGCCGAGCTGGCGCAAGGCTTGGTCAGCGGTCATCGGGCCGGCCTTGAGGGCCGCGAGCAGCGCCTGGTTCTGTTGTCTGGACATGCTGCATCCGTCAGAGGGTGTAGGGCGCGACGTAGTGCGCTTCGTTGCGCGGATCGGCGTGGTGCGCCCAGAGGGCGAAGGCCGCGTGGGCGCCATCGCGCGGTGCGTGTAGGGCCACCACGCCGCTGTCGATCGCGCCCAGCGCGGCGATGAGGCGGCGCGGGTCGACCGCCGCCCTGAACTTGGGACCGTGTTCAACCACCGCGTCGTCCAGAGACTCGCGACTTTCCTCCAGGCGGTCGGCCATGGTCATGTGACCGTCACTGCTTTCCAGCACGATTGTCGGCAGCGCCTTACTGGGCTGCGGCCCAATCGTGTTGGCGAACGGCAAAAAGCGCTTGATCGCCGCCAGCAACTCGCTGCGCTTGACCGCGGTCGGCGTGTCCAGGTGGCTGAAGCCATCGACGACCGGCTGGATGGCGATGGGCTTGGCGCCGAGCAGGCGCATGCTCAACTGCTCACCGCCGCGGGTGATGCGGAGGTTCCCAGCAATGCCTTCGCGTACGTTGGCCACCTCCAGCCGCGCGCCCTCGCCGAGCACCGCGAGCACCTGTCGGGCCCGCCTGTCGGGGATGGTGACCGAGGGGCCGCTGCTGGTGATGCGCACGAAACCAAGACTGACGCCGTCGCTACCCCAGACGCGCCCGTCGGCCAGGTGGATGCCGTTGAGGGCCTTGCGCATATCGTCGTCGGTGGCCGCATGGCTGACGCTGGCCATGGCCGCAGCCAACGCCGTGGCGTTGACGTCGAGCGGCTTCCACGCGCCATCGTCCTGGGCTGGCCATCCCTCGATGTCCATCGCCGGCACGCGGAACTTGCTGGCGCCACGGACCAGTTGCCCATCGCCAGCGAGCGCGATCTCGCCCGGGACTGCGGCCACTGGCCGCAGCAGCGACTCGCGCAACAGGACGCTGCCCGGCTGGCGCACCTCGGCGGGGATGGTGGTGCGCATCCAGACCTCTGTGTCGGTGGTCTCCACGACCACGTGATCATCGGTCGCCTGCAGGCAGGCATGCATCAGCATCGGGTGCGGGCTGTTGCCCGGGGCGACGCTGGATTTCAGGGCGGCGGCCAGGTCGGCCGCTTGGATCATGGCGCGCATCAGGCTGCCTCCGGAATCAGGGTTTGTTGGGTGGGGGTGAGGATGGACTTCTGGTGTTCGGACACGACCAGGCATGCCACGGCCAGCGGAAGGTCGATGCCGTACGGTGGCGATTCGCCACCGCTGCGGTCCTCCCACACGACGTGGCCCTTCAAGTGGACGATGACCTCGATGTCGACGCCTCCGGTCTCGCAGCACTCGCACTGTTCTTCGAGACCGCAGTTGCAGTCCTGGCCGAACGCCAGCATCTGAAGCCGGCCGCCCTGGCGGATTCCACCAATGCAGGGGTGGCCCTCGAAGTCGGTCCGGCAGCTGACCTCCAGGGCGTCTGCCAGCGCCCAGTCGCCGCGCATGGCGTGCGCCATGGCGTCGCGTTGTACGCGGGAAAGGCTCATCGCGAGTTCCTCAGATTGACCACGTTGCGCAGCGGCAACTCGCGCTGCGCCTCCACGTGGGGGATGGGGTGGCCGCCGCCGCGGCACCATTCGGCGACCGCATCGGCGTAGTCGGCGTGCTTGCCGGTCTGGCGGCAGGCGCATTCGATGAAGTGGCCGCCGCCGCTGGTGAGCCCACGCAGGTCATGCATGTGCCGCGGGGCGTGGTTGCACGTGCCGCGCGGTAGCGGGCTATCGAGGGGGATCATGCGCTGCATGGGCGTCCCCTCCCCTGCTTGAGATAACCCCGCTTGCATGTGGACTTTGGTGCGCGGATGCTTCGGACTTCAGATCCTGGAGATACGCGATGAACCTCGCATTCCTTAAGTCGACCGACGGCATCGGCCCGGGCGCATATCTGACGAAGCACGGCTACTGGCAGCCCTACGTCAGCTATCGGCACGGCAACGTTTCCACCATTGTCAAATTCGGCCTTGCTGGAGCCCCGAGTCAGCGGGAAGCGCTGCGTGCGTCTTGCCGCAAGGCACGGGAGTTGCGCCGCCTGAAGAAGAGTTAGCACGAGCGCACCTCCCCCAGCGGCGCCAGCCGCCGCACGGCGTCGCGCTGCACCTCTGCGGCGTGGGCGCCGTAGATGTTGGCCGTGGTGCTGGTGTTGCGGTGCCGGGCCTGCGCGCTGGCCACCTGCAGGCCAAGGCGCTCGGTGATGTCGCCGATCCGCCGGTGGCGCAGCTTGTGCGGGTGTAGGCGCGGAATGCCGGCCGCCGCCCCGCGATCGCGCACCAGCAGGTAAAGGCCCTGGCGTGACAGCCGGCGCCCCCGCTGATTGACGAACAGCGCGTGCTCCCCGGGGGCTGCCAGGCGCTCACGCACCTTCAGCCATGCGCGCACCGCATCAGCCGTCTGCTCCTCCATGCCGACCACTTCGGCCTCGCCCTGCTCGCCGCCCTTGGCGTGCGCGTACACGCGCAGATGCTTCACGTCGACCCAGTACGGCGGCACGGGCTCTCCTGGCTGCTGGATGTCCAGAAGCGCGACCTCGCCGGCCCGCAGCGCGGGGTCGAGCATCAGTAACAGCGCAGCGCGGTCGCGAAGGTCTAGGGGCGTGTCGGTGCCGATACCCGACACGAGCTGCAGCAGGGGCTCCATCTCCGGCGCGACGACGCGCCGCGGCCGATAGCGAATCCGCACATCGGCGCACGGGTCGTGCTGCAGGTAGCGCTCCTGCTTGCACCACGCAGCGAGGCCCCGCACGGCCTCCAGCTTGCGCGCCGCCGTCCGGCGGGACCAGTTGAGATGGAGCAGCCCTGCATCCAACCAGCGATTCACCAGACGCTCGCCCAGCAGCTGCACCACGGTGATGTCGTGACCGGCGGCGAAGGTGCAGAACTGGTTGAGATCGCCGCGGTAGGCAATCAGCGAGTTGGCGGCCAGCCCACGTGCTTGGCGGACGAGCAGGTACTCGTCGATCGCATTTGACAGAAAGACGGGAAGTTGCGTCGCGCCTCTCACGATGCGCCTCCATTCCCGGCCTGGGCCGCGATAGAGGCGATGGCGGCGTCGATCTCGGCCTGCCGAACGTGCCGGGCGCGCATGTGCTGATGGTCGACAGTCAGGCGAGCCAGCGCATCAATCTCCGCACACGGCCACGATATATCGGTGTTCCGGCCTCTGTTGGTTCGGATCGCCTCGTCGAACGTGAAGCGGCCCGCCTCGTCCAGCCTCGTGACGTAGCCCGAACCGCCATGCGCCCACCACACCGGGCAGTTGCCGACGAACTGCCGGGTGTCCTGGATGTAGTAGAGAGCCTCGCCAGCCGCTGGCTGATCCCCCTGGGGCGCGTCTTCGGCGGCGATGGCCGCATCGGTCCCGATCAGCCGGCGCAAGGCCCAGCGAGCCTTCGCGGCCTCGCCCATCATGTAGCCGGGCTGGTCGTCGGGAAGGGTGCCCAGCACGTCCAGCGCCCTGGACAGGGCCTCGAAGTCGACCGCCTCCACATTGTGGCTGTCGCCCATGTCCTCCGAGTCGTCGGCCAGGCGCCAGGCTTTGTAGGCCAGGTCCAGCAGGGCCTCGATGACGTGGCGCTCCTGGGCCGTCAGCGCATCCCCTTGGGTCGCGGGCGGGGCGGCAAGGTACTGTGCCAGTCGCTGGTGAGGGCACTGCCCGCTTTCGTATTCCAGCTCCGCTTTGCGGCTGCGATTGATGCACCCGCATGCCTTGCCGCCATCCCGCTCGTACAGCGCGGTCAGGATCTCGCGCGGCAGCGCCACCGCCTCGCCCACACCCACCGCCCGCAGCCGCTCAATCTCGGCCTGCATTTCGATCCTGACGCGGCGGCATTCGTGGCGGCGGCAGGGCTCGTCCGCGTCAGGCGCAAGGGCGGCGGCCTTGGCGTTCAGCATTGCGTCCCTGCACGCATTCCAACCACGCCCCCATCCAATAACAGGCTCGGCCTTGCCGTTGAGTGTCCAGCGGCCACGTTCGTCGCGCACATAGGCACCGGGAATATCCCCATCCTGCTTGGCGGCCGACTGGGCCGCAGCGTCGGCTGGCGGCGAGGGGGCGGCGGCCTTGGCCGTCAGGGCAGCGATGGCTTCTCGCAGAAGGTCACGATGCGCGTACCGCATGCTCGGAAGCTCGTACTTCAACCGATCCACCAGTTCCGCCAGCGGTGAGGTCGTCCTAGACTTCTCGTTCGGCAGGCTCATGACTGCGGCTCCTTGTTGAGCCTCAGGGCTTCTTCCAGCACGCCGAACAAACAGGCGATCTCACCGGCTTGGAGCGCGAAGCGCGCATCCAGTTCTGCCCGCTGGTCGTCGACGTCTTCCAGCAGGTCCAGGGCGCCGTCGAGGAAGCGGAGCTGGCGAATCACCAGGTCCTCGCCCAGAACGAAACTGAGCGAATCGGCCAGCGTCATTTCCAGGCGCGTGACCTGCTTGCCGGCCTCCAGGTGCCGGGTGATCTCGTCGCTGGCCAGGTCCTGCTGCCGGCAGCGCACGATGGCGCCGCCCTCGATGGGGTCGCGCAGTTCGCATGCCTCGCCCAGCGTCAGGCCGTACGGCAAGGGATCGCCCGACACCCACCCGGTGAGCACGCGACGGGGGCTGATCTCGGAACTGATCGGCAACGCGGGAAACGAGCCCAGCGCGGCACGCACCTGGCTGACCACCGCGTCGGCGCCCTTGCGGCTGCCGCTGTCCACCACCAGCAGGTTGTGCGCAGGCAGCAGCATCGCATCGATCCGGCCAGCGAGGACCATCGCAGTGGGCAGCAGTTCGTGGAGGATGTCGTCGCGCAAGCGCTTGCGGGTCTTGCCGCCAGGCCGGCGGCCATCGCGCGCTTCGATCTCGTCGAGCCGGCGCGCGAGCTTTTCGTTGAGGACGGCAGCCGGCAGCAGTTTGGTCTGGGTGCCGATGGCGAACCAGCGGGCGCCCTCCTCCGGCTGCTTGGCGATCAGGATGTCGCTGTCGCGGCCATAGGGCGAGACGAACCCCACGCTGGAAAACTCCAAGGGGCCTACGTCCTGCAGGCGATTGCCCTCAAACGCCTCGGCGGCCGTCAGCCCGAATGTCATCGTGGAGGCGCGCGGCAGGCGATACAGGTTGAGATTGCGGAAGAACATGGCTCAACCCTCCGCTTCGATGATGCGTTGCGCCTGCAGCAGGCGCGGCGCCGTCATACCGTCGTCATCGACCCGGTTGATGGCCTCGGCGAGGGTGTAGCGCATGTCCTTGAGCCACGCCGGCTTGTTGAGGACGATTGCGGCGGCCAGCGATTCACCCGTTGACATCGGCCCGGTGCCCCGGAGCCTTTTCGCGCGACGCGCGCAGGACAGGATGTGGTCCAGTTCCATCACGCCACCTCCCCGCGCCCGCACTGGGCATCGACCGCGGCCCAGGCCATCCGGCGCGCGTAGAAGCGGTTGCCGCGGCTGGCGCGGTAGGCCTGCGCCGCAGCCTGCTCGGCCGGGCGCGGGTTGACCCCATGGCGCAGTGCGTCGCGCCTGGCGTGCAGCACCACCAGCAGGCGGTGGCTGACGGAGGGAAACGCGCCCGGTTGCGGTGCATTCTTCTGTGTGGTGCACTGTTGCATGACTGCTCTCCTGCTAGGGACCGTGGTCAAATCGAAGCCCTCGGCGTTCCAGCGCCGGGGGCTTCCTCGTTGTGGGCGCCGTGCCGGCGCTTGGCGGGCAACCGCCCCTCCTCCGCGTTGACGAAGGCCGCCACGCGCTGGGCGCTGGCCTCGGTCGCGAATGTGCGCACGTGACCGCCGGGGGCGGTGTTGGCGATGGGCTTGCCGACCGGTTTGCCGTGCTCGTCCACGCGCTCGAAGCGGACCAACTGCCAGCGATTGCCCGGGCCGGGGGCCGCAGTGGGAAACCAGCGGGTCCACCCGGCCGGGTCGGCGTGTGTGCGGGCGCCGGCCATCAGTTGAGCCCCCGGCGCGCAACCTGGTCCGCGTGCGCCTTGCGCGCCGCCTCGATCTGCGCACGCACGGTCAGGCAGACGCCGGTGACCATGTCCAGCCCACGCTGCGCCGCGTCGAAGTAGGGCAGGTCGTCCGGACCGATACGCCCATCGGTCAGCATGGGCTCGATGCGTTCGATGGCCTCGGCCGTCGTGCGCATGAGTTGGCAGGGCGCGTTGAAGTGGCTAGGGGCGTCCACCGGGCGCGGCGCTTCGGCGTAGATCAGGCCGCTGCGGGCCAGCAGCGCGGCGTGCAGGCGCTGGCGCCAGTCCTGCGGCAACGCGGCCACGAGCGCTTCCTCGATGTCCACGTGCATGCGGATCTCGCCGATGAGCAGGCGGCGCACGGTCTGGGTGTTCTTCCGGGTCGCTTCCACGGCGTTGCCTGCCGTGGTGGCGATGTGGAACGTGACTTCGCGCTCACCCAGATCCGTGGCGTCGTGGTAGTGGCGCACCACGGCGTCGGCGTAGCTGTCCCAGGTGGTGCGCGTCTGCAGCACCGCCTCGGTGACCAGCGTGCCGATGACCTGGCTGCGGGTGGGCCGGGTAGGCATCAGGGGGTCCCCGCGCCTGCCTGCTGCGCCGCCGCGGGCTGCGGCAGCGACGCGGCCGGGATCAGTGGCAGCAGTTCCAGGCGGCCGTCGGAGAACCATTCCGCATGCGGCCGGAAGCCCGGCCGATCGGGCCTGGCCTGCAACTCGGTCCGGCCGCTGCCGCCCAGGTATTCGGTATGGGCGATGGCCACGCCGGCGAAGCCGGTGATGGTGTCTGTGTAGGTGGCGCCCAGGGTGATGGAGGACATGGTCGCGCGCCCCTTAAATCTTCGGCGCAGCGCGATCGCTGCCCGGCGTGGCGCCGTTGTCGAGAGAGACCACTTCGACGCTCTCGACCAGTTCGAGCCGCTGGTCATCAATCCAGTGCGCTTCCGGCTTGCTTTGGCCACCCTCGCCCTTCGGTTGCACCAGCGTCTGGTTGCAGCCGGTGATGTACTTGCAGTGGCCGGTGGCGATGCCGGTCAAGCCGGTGATGCGATCGGTGTAGGTGGCGCCAAGAACGATGCTCATCTGTGCTACCTCAGTCGTGCGGGTTGGAAAAGCTGGTGGTGAACAGGCCCTCAAGCTCGGCGTTGCGCTGTTGGATCAGGTCGTCCAGGCGGCCGTAAACCTGGGAGGGCGTGGCGGCCTCGGTAACGCAGGCCTGCGCCTGGCGCAGCGCGCCGATCTCGGTCTGCAGGTGGACGACGCGGCGCGCCTGGTTGAGGCTTAGAACGGGGGCATGGCTCATCGGATCTCCGGCGGGCGGACGCTCCGCAGCAGGGGTGAATTCCAGGGGGATGTCGCGCTCGTCGCGCGGCCCGTGGTCGCCGCGCGCGGGGATGGTGACGGGGGCCCAGCGACTCACGGGCTCACCCCTTCCGAAACTTCCGCTTCGTGACGTGCCGGCGCCCAGGGGTAATCCTTCAACTCGTCATGCGACTGAATCACCCGCGACACGCTGTGCTTGCTCCACCGCTGCCCGCCCTGCGGGGCGGCGATGCCTTCGGCCTGCAGCATCTCGGCGATCAGGCCCAGGCTGCGGCGCCGGCTTCCGCACTCCGGCGTGCGCAAGGCCACGATGCGCTCGCGCAGGGGCCAGGTTGCGGGGTCACGGTACAGACGGCCGTCGATCGACAGCACGCCGTACGGGGTGGTGCCATAGGGCCGCGCATTGGCGCGCAGATGCGCGCTGACGGCGCGATTGCGCTCGCAGGTGACCGCGCGCTCATACTCGGCGAGCGACAGCTGCAGGTTGAGGTTGAGTTGGCCCTGGGGTGTGCTGGTGTCGATCAGTTCGCTGACGGACTGCACGACCACGCCGCGAGGCTGGGCGAACTGCCGGAAGAACAGCAGGCCGTCGAGCGTGTCGCGGAACAGCCGGTCCAGCTTGTAGACCACCACCACCTGAGCCTCGCCCGCATCGAGCGCCTGCAGCAGGCGCCCCCCGCCCTTGCGGCGCTCCAGCGCCGTGCCCGCGCTGATGCCCTGGTCGGTGATGACGGACACCAGATCCAGGCCGTGCATCTGGCACCACAGCTTGATGCGCTCGGGCTGCATGGCCAGCGAGTGCCCCGCCCTGCCCTGCTCCTCGGTCGAGACGCGGATATAGCCGATCGCGCGCATCAGGCGGCCCTCGCGCTGCGACGGTAGAGGTCATCGAGCGATACCTGCCCTTCGAACAGGTCCACCAGCTGCACGGCGAGCGCCGGCGTTGGGAAAGTGGCATCGGCCTCCCACTGGGAGACGGTGCCCTTGCTCACCGGCGGCGCCAGGCGGCTGCCCAGCTCCTGCTGGGACCAGCGGCGCGCGCGGCGGGCCGTGCGGATCGGGTGTTCGGCGGCGGGCGATGTCGTGCTCATCTAGACACAGCGTATAGGTGGTCTATACCCGATGTCAAGCTCATCTATACGTCGAAAAGTAAAGCCCTCCTATACTTTGGTTGTGAAGGACTTCGGCGCCCGCCTGCGGAAGGCACGGGATGCGGAGCGGTTGTCGCAAGACGCTGTCGCGGCCGAGTTGGGAGTGACGAAAGGATCGTTATCCGCCTGGGAGAATGGCCGGAACTTCCCCCAGCTCGACAAATTCGCGCAGCTCTGCACGCTGTATCGCGCCTCTGCTGACCATCTGATCTTTGGCACTTTGCCGAAGCATGTGCCCGTGGCCGCGCGCCTGGGCGAGCCGGCGCCGGAGGCATACTTGAGCCTCGACCACCGGCGGGTGCTGGATGCGGTCGGGCAGATGACCGACAAGCAGCGCCGCGGTTTGCTTGATCTGCTGGCTCGGCCATAGAGCCAGGCTCGTCACTACGCCCACGGGGAGCCCGATGAAACTGCCACTGACCCTTGCCCTGCTGTCCGCGTTCTCTCCCGGCCTAGCGCAGGCTCAGGCACGCCCCGCGACCTCAGCCGAAAGCGCGGAGATCCGCAACGCGGTAGTGGCCCGCCTCAAGGACCCTGATTCTGCGAAGATCGAGGCGATCGACGTAGCCGCCCCTGACGCAACGCACATCAGCAAGTTCTGCGGCTACGTCAATGCGAAGAACAGCTTTGGCGGCTACGCCGGGGCGCTGCGCTTTTACGGGCTGGTCGGGCCGCGTGAGGATGGTTCGACGATGGCCGTCCTCATCGGGATCGCGACACCCAATGACCTGGGCGCAGTGGATGCGATGTGCGCCAAGGCGGGGATTGCGGCCACGCGCTAGGCGGACTACCGAATCAGCCCCGCATCGACCATCTTGCTCACGCACCGACGCTCGGCGCGCCAGCGCAGGCGGTCCGTGGTAGCGATGCCCATTACCTGGTTGTTCCAGGCCACCAGCTCGACCAGGAATCGATCGGTGATGGGACTTCCTGCGGCTGGCGTTGGCGGCGGCGCCGGATAGAGGCCCTCGGGCTCCTCCAGGCAGTCGCTAACGCGCGGCGGCGTTGGCGGCGTCGACCGCCGGCCGAAGGTCTGGCAGGCCGTCAGGCATGCGGCAATCGTCATGCACAACCACGGTGCGTATCTGCGTGTCGCGGGCATGGGTGTCTCCCTGGGCGCCGATCACGGCGTTGGCGCGCTCTGTGCGCGTGTCCTGGGCGATGCCGGCCGCTGTACGGTCCGCCTGGTCGGCGCGCTTGCGCTCGGCCTCGAGCGCGGCAGTCACGGCAGACTGCTGTGACGCGGTGCATGCGGCCTTGGCGCCGCCAAGGCGCCAGATGAGCCATGCATTGGCCGCCAGCGAGATACCAAGCAACAGGCCAAGCAGCAAAACCGCACCGGCCAAGCCGGCCAGCAGGTAACGCATCGCTGGGCTCAGCGCAACCAGGCTCATCATGGCGGCGCGCCATGGCGGCGCCGGTCGCGCTTGCGACGTTCTGGCCCCGTGTACTGGCGCTGGCCGCGCCGGGCGCCGCGGCGCAACGAAGCATAGAGGAACCCGACCAGCGCGCAGCCAGCGACGGCCGAGGACCATCGCGGCGCCTCGATGTGCTGCAGCACGTCGATCAGGCGATACAGCAAGGCGCCGAACAGCAACATGCCGAAGAAGATGAGCACGTGGTCGCGCGGTCGGTAGTTGGCCTCGCGCGCGACGCGTGCCGCGACCAGCACCAGCGCGAACATCAGCGCGATCGCGAGCGGCACGCCTGGACGAAGATCAAGCATCAGGGGAGCTTCCCGACCGGGCCAGCCATCCGACGCCGTTTGCGGACAGGCGTAAAGCTTCGCAGCAGGGCGCGCCATTCGCCGCGCAGGCGCGCGCGCCATCCCTGGCTGCGCCAACCCTCCACATCGCGGTGGACGCCCAGCAGGTAGTCATAGAACGGGGGCATACTGGGCGTGGTCACCAGCATGAGGGCGATGCCCCAGGCAATGCAGGGCATCGCCGGTGTCGCCGCCGGCAGAGACCAGCCGCCCGGCGTGAATGGCCTGGCCATCATGAGCACGCAGGTGCTGCCGAACAGCGCCAGCCCCATCCGACGTACATGGTCGCGCTTGGACCAGTTGTCGCGACCCAGATCGGCCAGGCGCGCAGCCACGGCCATGAGATTGAGGAACCAGGCGGGGAACGCCAGCCAGAACCAGATGCTCATGAGGTTTCGTCCTTCGGGGGAGGCGCCGGGATCTCCGGCGCGGGACGTCGCTTGAGGAAGGGAAGCCAGTCGGTCAGCCGCGAGGTCTGGATGAAGCGGCGAGCGGCATCGCGCACGTCGGGCACGAGTTCGAGCGCCGGCGGGATCAGGAAGTACAGAATGGCGGTAAACAGGATGGCCAGCGCGCCCTGCAGCGTGGCGGCCCACGTCCAAGACCAGCGCGCCGGGATGATCCCCGACAATGTCGCGCCGGCCACAGCGGCTGCTGCAGCCTGCGCGTAGCGCTTGCCGTTGGGGCGGTTCTTCGTGTTGTTGTCGTAGGCGAGCGCCACCAGCGCGCCCATCGCGCCAGCGCAAACGGTGCTCGCCGGCACACCAAAAATCGGCGCCGTGATCTCGTTCGACCACCAGCTCATCACCGTCGTGACCACACCGATGAGCAATGGCAATGCCTTGTCTGCCGGGTTCACCCTGCGCCTCCCTGCCCTGCGCCGCGGCGGCGCCCATTCACGCTTCCACCGCGTCCCACGCAGCCCGCGCGAGCGCGAGGTTGCGCCGCCATTTCTCCACGAGGGCGTTTCGCGTCTCTTCGTCGCCGCGGTCGTAAGCGCCGGGCCGCCAGTTCCGCCGGTAGTAGTTCCAGGCCGGGCCTGCAGCACTCAGTGGCGGCAGCGGCGCGGGATCGGTGAACAGCAGCAAACGGCCAAAGCCGGCAGCCAGCAGATCATCGTCGTCGAGTGCGTCCCAGACGCTGACCGCATCGAACATCACGCCCCGGTGGCGGCACAGATCGGCGGCCATGGCGCGCGTCAGCGGGTGTTCGATCACGCCTTTGACGCCGCCCCCGCGCTCGAACTGAGCCAGGCCGCGGGCCGGGCCCTTGCGACCTGGATTGCGCGGGTCGAGGACCTGCCAGCGATACCGCAAGCCGGACTCCTGCAGCATGATCGCAAGCAGAAGCACGATGGCCCGGGCGTCGGTCAGGCGCGCGGGCAGCAGCGATAGCGCCGGCATGATGACGCGGGTGATGGCCGTTTCGGGCGCGATGGGCAGCGGCAACTGGGGCATGCCGGCCGTTTTAGGCTCCCGCGCGGAAACTGTAAGCCCCGCCGGTTCCCTCAACCGCCTTTGGGCGCGTCCGATACCCAGCGGGGCCTTGGCCGGGCCGCGTTCTTCTCGGCGACCTCCCTGCGCAGCCTGTCTTCGTGCCGAACGACCCACAGTTCGGCACCACGCTTACCCGCCTCAAACGAAGTGCAGGGTCGCGTCGGGGTCTTCCGGCCCATCCCGTGGTGGTAATCCAGCATGGCAAACCAACTGCCGTCGTCAACCCGGTCCTCAAGCCGCACCACGCCCTCCCCGTGCAGCGCGAGCACACGGGGTTCACGGCGGTCGTTTAGGTGCACGGCTTGCCAGGCGAAGCCTTCGGGGAGGGTCATGCCGGAAGCGTAGCCGGCCTGCGTCTCAGGCCGTTGAGATGGTAGTTTTTTCGGACGCACATGAGGCCTCGACCATGTCGAAGTACCCCGGCACGATGATCTCCATGGCAACAGTGATGCTCACCGCCGAGGGAGCGAATGCTGAATTGGCCGCGGCGGTCGCTGACGTGCGAGCCCAGAACCGCGGGGGCGCGCTCACCGACGGACTCATGCTGCAGCTTGGGTACACGCAGGACGACGGGAGCCTTCTGGTCGTCATCATGGCCCCAGGCGTCGAGGACCGGACACTGCGCTACCCAGCAGGTGGTTGGCGCGAGCGATCCCTGGATTGAGCCAGCCGCCCTCCAACAGCCCTCCCTGCGTAGCTATGCGGCCATGCCAGCGCCGCAGCCAGGCGGCGCGCTGGCGATCGGGCGCCGCCACTCTAGCGCGTAGGACGATTCCGAATCACCTCCTGAAGCTGATCCCCGTAAGGCTCACGAACGATGCCGGCACCGCACCCGACCTCAACTGGAGGGCGCCGCTCGCAAGCACATCGAACTGCACCATGCCGCCCTCGTAGGGAGCAGCGATGATGCGCTGGTTCCCGGGCGCCATGCCGGTGGGCAGCGTCAGCACGGTGGTGCCGGCCGTGGTCGTGCCAGGCTTGATCAGTCCGTCGAGGGTGACGACACCGCCCGCGGAGATGGCCGCGCGCGCGGGGCCGTAGATGCCCCCGAAGTTCGACCAGCCGTTGGAGAACGAACTGCCGCTGTTGCCGATGGCGACCGCGATTCCAGTCCAAGCGCCCCAGAAGTTGTCGGAGATGGTCGCGCTTCGGGTGATGGTCAGGCCACCGGTCGCGCTCTGGCTCAGCGACTGGACCAGCAGCCCGTCGACGTTGGTCGTGGTCAGGATGCCGGTGATCGGGAAGCCTTCCTGGGTGCGCGCCACCTCAATGGTGACGCCCGGGTCGTAGTTGACCGGGTAGAAGTCCGGCGGCTGCTTGGCGTAGGGGTGCCCGTAGTAGGCGCTGCGGACCACGTAGCCATTGCTCGACCAGCGCATGATCTCCGACTCGCCGAACATCCAGTCCACGATCGCGCCCCAGAGCCAGGCCTGGGCCACGTTGCGCGGATGCAGTGAAACCGGCTGCTGGCCAGAGGACTCAGCGGCATCCAGCCAGCGCTGGCGCGCCCACATCGAGTCGTCGCGCGCGCCCGTGTCGTTGAGGTATTGGTAGGCATCGAAGTACGCGCAGCGGTAGTCGGCGCACGCAGAGTCGAAGATGCCGCGCAGCTGCTCGTACCACTCGGCGGTGCGCGTGTGGTTCTGCTTGTCGATGGTGGCGTTGGGGCCAACGATCAGGATCGCAGTGCCACCTACGTCCCCGCCGCTGATGCCACGAATCGCGGCCAGGCCGTTGCGCAGGTTGGTGCGGAACGTGTCCAAGCGCGTGCCGATCGGGAACGAGCCGTCGTTGATGCCGCACTTCAGGATCACCAGGTCCGCCGGCGTCGAGCTGTTCGCGCCGATGTCGGGGCCCGGGTTCCACGTGCTCAGATTCGAGCCGCCGACGCCGCGATTGGTCACGCTGAAGAAGTTCCGCACGCCGCGCGAGGCTACCAGGTCTGGCAGCAGCTCCTGGAGGAAGAAGTTCCAGTCGATGAAGTTCAGCCCGCCCTCGACAGTGCTATCGCCGTACGTGTAGCACCGGATCGCGCGGTTCGTCGCCTGCATCACGTTGTAGACAGCCCACAGGTACTCCTTGCCCGTGGCCACCGGCCGCGTGTCCCGGTAGCTGTTGATCTGCTCCTGGCCGCTGTAGGCGTCGGTCTTCATGACCTTGCCCTGCCCTCGCAACCGCACGCCGCTCTTGTTGTCGGGCAGCGAGGTCACCGCGACGGTGGTGCCTGCAGGGATCAGCACCTCGCCGCCCAGCGGCGCGGCGTTGATAGCGTCCTGCAGAGCGGTGAAGTCGCCCACGCCGATGCCCAGCTCCCTCACCTTTCCATCGAGCGGGCGCGCCTGGGCCGCCGAGGTCTGCCGGAAGCCGACCATCGCCGCGCCAGTCGGAGCGCTCAGGTCAGGTCCGCTGACGCCCTGGACCAGCCGCCACTTCGTCGCATCGAAGCTGGCACCCGTGGTGAACGGCATCGCCGAGGGCACCGGCGCGTAGACGTTACTGCCGTAGCTGACGGTCAGCCGGCTGTTGTTGACCGCGATGCCCGCGGCATAGGGCACCGGCACCAGGTAGCCCAGGCCCTGCAGGACGGAGCTGGCCTCCTCAGCGGCATCGGCCACCACGGCATCGAGCGCGCCACCGATGGCCGCGGCCGCCGCCGAGATCTCGGGCAGGAAGAACAGCGCCGACTTGCCATCGGAACGACGGGTGCCGCGCAGGTAGTCGTTGGGGCCCGGCGACACGACAGGAAGGTCGCGCTCGGGGATCGTGTCGTTGATGTCCATCAGAGCACCTCGGCTGCGTTGACCGTGGCGGGCACGGCGTTGATTGAAATGGCGTTGCGGATGCTCACGTCGCGCAGGTAGTCCTCGCCCCACGGCACCCGCTCCACCGGCTCGCCCAGCACCGCCAGCAGGCAGTCACGGGCGATGAGGTCAGCAGCTGCGGGATCGCGGTCCTGGTGGGTCAGCACGGTGGCGATGGGCTCGCCGGCAGCCGTGAGCAGCGCGGCTCCCTGACCGTCGATTGCCCGAGCCGTGGCAGTGAACACGACGGCGTTGCCGGCGGAGGCGCGCGTGCAGGCAACCGCGACGAGGCTCCCATCGTCCAACTCGATCCCGGTCTCGCCGGGCTGGACGGGGATGTCCTCGCGTTTGGTGTAGCTCATGGTGAGATTCCTGGCGCCTGCTTGGCGTTGTGATGGGGGAAAAGGTGTTGCGGTTCATCGCCGACAAGGAACACCCGGTCAGCCCATTCGCCCGCGCAGCTGATGTGCTGGATGTCGATTTCGCCCAGGCGCTCGACCTCGCTGATCGACTCCGGTCCATCGCCGGTGACATCCACATCGATCGTTGGAACGTCCGCTGGATCCAGATCGCTGGCAGCCACGAAGCCATGGCGCATGGTGAGGATGGGCGCCTCCGCGGAGCAGCTGAGCCGGTGGCCGCTGGTGTTGCTGATGCGCACGCCCATAGCGCGCTTGCGCTCGCTGTAGGTGACCTCGACCCAGCCGTGCGGCGCCAGCAGCCAATTCCCTGCGCGCACCTTACCGGCACGGATCGCGCCGCGCGTCCGCTCGATCACCCAGGCATCCACCCAGGGGCAACTGCCGGCGCCACCGGACCCGCCGCCACCGCCGATGCTCCCGCCGCCGCTCCCGGAGCTTCCCGCGGCCGGGAACTTGACGGTGATCGGCGCCAGCGCGATGCGGCCGTCGACGTTGGCCGAATCCACGATGTTCGACGCTAGGCCGAGCACGCGGCTTCCGCCGACCAGCTGCGGGTCGTCGTAGTAGAGGTAGTAGGTGACCGACTGCCCAGCCGTGCCGCTCACCGTGGCGCTGCTGGGCGCGTAGCTGATGGTTTTGCTGCCGATCACCAGCGTGCCGGACGAGACGCTGATCGTCGCGCTGCTGGGACCGCTAGCTGGGCTGGTAGCGCTGTAGGTCACCGTGGTGGCGATACTCCACATGCTGGCTTGGTTGGCCACCGCGTTGGTCGGCAGGGCTGCGGCGCCCTCGCGCGCCGTCGGCGCGACGGTCTTGCTGAGGTCCACCCAGGCCGACTTCTTGCCATTGCGCGCCACCGCGCGGATCTGGATCTGGTACTGCAGCCCCCGGGTCATCCCGTCGATCGCGATGTCCTGGCCGGCCGGATACAGCGGCAGCAGCACCCAGTCCGTGGGGTCGGTGCCGATGATGCGGTGCCGCACCTCGTAGGATACGGTCGGTGCGGTCATGCGAGCAGGCCCTCAGTTTCGTGCCCAGAGGGCTTGCGCACGCCGATCAGCACCCGGTTGCTGCGGATGCCGGCGTCGTCGGTGGCATCGTTGTAGAGGCCGGAGACCACGCTGATCACCTGGGGCTCGGCCGGCCCGTCGTAGATGGCCCCCGAGATCTCGCTGACGATCTCGTCCGGCGGCTCCAGGAAGAACGGATGCACGCGCGGATCGGCCTCCACGGCGGTGAAGCTGGTGCCCAGGTCCTGACCGTAGGTGACGCCGGTCACCAGAAGCTGCTTGGTCTCCTGGCCCGTCAGGCCGAGAATCACCGCATCGCCGATGGCCACGCCGGCAGGCATGTCCTGCAGCGCGAAGCCGTTGGACTCGCCGCCGGCGCCGATGACCCGCACGACCTCCACCTCCCCGGTCGCCTTGCGCAACTGCACGCTGTAGGACTTGCCCGCTTCGGTCACGATGGCCTCGTCCAGTACCAGCCATGCGGCCGCGCCGGCGATGTCGGTCGCGGGCCGCAGGCTGATCACGCGGCCCCAACCGACGCCCCATTCCGTCACGTCGTGTGCGACATCCACCAGGTCGCCCCGCGTCGTGCCCAGGCCCGCGACATCGGAATCCCAGGTGATCACGTTGGGCCGGAATTTGCCCTGCGCGAGGTGGTAGCGCCCGACCTGCCAGGCCTGGAACGCACCCATCGCCTGCTCGATCTTCAAGGTCTCAAAGCGCGCCGGCTCCGGCGCGGTGGACGGCAGACCGCGCGCATCGACGCCGCGGTAGCTGTAGCCGTCGTCCAGCACGATGATCTCGTCGTCCTGCCAATCGGCGTCCGGGTTCTTGAACTGCACGCGCAACGCCTGAGGCAGATCGATGAACTTGCGGCTGACCCGCAGGTTCTTCGTGTCGAGGGGCGAGAAGCTCATCGTCCGCTGCTGCTGGCCGCTGTCGAACACAACGCAATACTTGCCATTGCGGCGCCCCAGGCTGCCCAGCGATCCGGCCAGCAGGCCGTTGATCAGCTCCCATGCGGTGGTGGCGCTGTCGCAGACCTTGCGCCCAGCGAAGGCCATCGCGTCTGTCCATTCGGCGAAGTCTGCGAAAGAGTCCAGATCGATCTGGGCCGCGGCGACGTGGCGCGAAAGCCCCTCGCACTCGGTCAGCAGCCAGTACGCGCACCACGCCGGATTGGTGCTGAACTGCCTCGACCAGGTGCCGCTGGCGCGATCGTAGACGCCGATCTTCTGCCGCACCCTGCAGCTGACGGTCTGCAGCGTGCCCGTCAGCTGGTCGGTGGCCTTGATGCGCATGGCCAGCTTCCAGGTCCCCGTGGTCGACGGGTTGGTGTACTTGACAGAGCGCAGCAGCGCCCAGGTGCAGGCATCGATGTAGGTGTTGTCGCTGCTGCCGCGGCGCGCCGCCAGGCGCGTCACCTGCACGTCGTACTGGCCAGGGGCTGGATAGTCCCATGCCATGCCGGCTGAGAACGGCTTCTTCGTCTCCTTGCTCACGAAGGCATTGCAGCCCGGGATGTTCTCGGTCGGGTACAGCGGGCCCAGGCCACTCCAGCGCACGTTCTGCGGCTGCAGCCAGGTCGTGGTGCCGGTGGGGCGGTAAAGCACCTTGAAGGCGTTCGACAGCCCGAAGGTCTTGTTGCTGGTGCCCACACCGAAGAGCCCCTGCGGGTGCACGATGTCGATGCTGCTCGACTGCGTGCCTGGCGAGGTCGTGCGTTCCACCACATCGCCAACCGCCAGCGAGGCGCCGACCGAAGCCTCGAACACGTCGTTCGTGTACAGCGTCGGGGTCTTGGTGACCTCGTACTGCACCTCGTCGTACAGGCTGATCGAGGTGTCACCGATCTTGATGTCGGAGACCTCGATATCGCCGTAGCCGAGGTCGAACAAGCAATGGAAGTAGGCGCTCTCGCCCACCACCTCGTTGTACTGGATCGCCGCGATCGGGGGGAAGAAGCGGCAGTCGCCGATCACGAACGGGATGACGCCCCAGGGATTGAAGCTGTTCGCTGAGCCCGTGAGCTGGTTCCACTGGCCCTCGGTGGCATTCGTCCCGCCGGAAGGCGTGGGAGGGGCAATGAGCGCGTTGACGACCAGTGAGGCTGCCAGGGTCACGCCTGCGGCGAATGCAGACGCGCCCGCGGTGCCCGCTCCGTAGAGGGACGCACCCCACCCGGCGCTGAAGTAACTCACCACGATCAGCACCACGGCGCCCAGGACCTGCTTCCAGCCATCGCCGCTGCCCGCCAGCGAACTGCGGGTCACGGTGATGCAGCTGCCCGGCTTGGGCCGCAGCTTTGCCCACCAGGCTGCGGGCACAACATAGCCGCCCACGCGCACCTCGAGGTCAGGGGACAGCCCAGCACCGCTGCTCGCCTCGGTCAGCATCGCGGCCAGCGTCTGACCACCCCGCACCTGCACGACACCTGGCGCGGCGAGCGGGTGGGCGCGGAGCACGAGGTCGGCGGTCGGAGCACTCAGCGCATGCATCGGTAGTACCCCTCGATCCGTGAGCCCCACAGGGGCGATGACAGCCGGTCGATCACTGAGGTCCGACCTTCCTCGCAGTGCAGGAAGCCGCCGCGGCCGTCGCACACGCCGACATGGCCAGGCCGACCGGCGATGTTGAACACCACCACATCGCCCTCGCCCGGCCGCTCCACGCGCTCCCAACCTGCCGCTTCGCCCGGGTCGTCGGTCGCCGGGAATCCGATGCCGCAGTCGGCCAAAACGGCAGCCACCAGCACGCGGCAATACCGCTCGCCGGTGTACGGCCGGCCCGTGTAGTTCCCCAGGTTCATGGCCAGAGCCCTTTGCTGTTGCTGGGCGTGTAGGTCTGCGCCGGCACGCCTTGGTTCATGAAGTCCTCGACGTAGCCGGCGGTCAGCTGCACCGTCATCACGTCGATGTCCGCTCCGACGATGTCGAAATCGAACGGCCCAACCTCGACCACGTCGGGCGAGGACGCCAGCACGACCTCGAGCACCGCTGTCGGGATGCCCTCCAGGTTGCGGATCAGGCGGGCCACCTCGCGGTCGACGTTGTCGATCGTGATGGTGACCGTGCCCGGGGCGTCCTCGTTGTCGGTTGGCAGCGTGGACTGGAACGGGTACGGCGTGAACTCGCCCGCCAGCCGCATCACCGTCTCGGTGTTGTTGACGATGCGGATCGTGTCGATCGCCGGGTGGCTAATCGACAGGCACGCCAGAAATACCTCCTCAGTCTCAGCCGAGAGCACAGCGCGGGTTGCGGCTGGTGAAAGCTGGCGCATCAGGTCGTCAGCCCCGCGCCCGCGCCGTCGATGAGGTGCGAACCCGCTTCGTTTGCGAGCAGATAGTGCCCTGGCGAGGTCGCAATGAGGTCCAGCGACATCGTGGCATACCAGCGGATTCCACTGCGATGCGGTTCGATGGAAGGGGCCTTTTGAAAGCGGTATGTCGCTGGCGTACCAGGCGGGCGTCTGAAATCCTCCCAATCGAAGGGCAGCGTCGATGCGAGCGTAATATCGTGAAAGTCTTCGAGCGTCTGAAGCTGCGCCTTGGTGACCAGCACGCGGTACACAACGGTGCTATCGGTGCTCGTGAATCGGCGACGCATCTTGGCGCGCCCAGCATCCATGGACGTACGAATGCTGTTATCGCCCGGCGTGAAACCAGCACCCTCCACGAGCGGAGGCGGCAACGAAGCGGGCCACTGCGGATTACCCACGCCGCACCCCGCGCATGGGGAGGTTGTACCGGTCGCGGAGGTCGGAGTCGAGTGCACCGCTGCGCACTGCCCCGCGAAGCTCATTCTTCAACCAGATCTTGATGTCGAAGTTGCCAAATCCATCCGACGCCACCTCTTGGCGATCCTCATTGGCGCCCTTGTTGATGGTCAGATTGACCACCGGCGCAGATCCAGCCGTTGGCTGTGCCGCCGCAGCGGCCCTAGCGGGAATGACGGTACCGTCCGCCCCGGAAAGCAGCCATGTGCGTCCATTCGATCGCAGCAGTTCAGGCACCCCACCCTCCGCCACCTCGTGCAGGCTGCCCGCGCGAACGTTACCCCCGGACGCGCGCCCGCTAAATCCGGTCAGGTTCGGATTGAAAGCCCCGTAGTTGCCAGAAGCAGCAGCGGCCCGCGTGGCTGCGTTTCCGCCGCCAAAGAAGCTTCCCGCCAGTCCAACGAGGGAACTAAGCCAGCCCCCCGACCCGGTCTGCGTGCTTCCTGTCGCGCCCATCGTTTCCTTGAGCCATTGATCGAGGCGGATCTCCAGGAGGGCCGCCGCCAAGCGCTTTACTGACGCTACGGCTCTGTCTCCAAAGTTCTCTGCATCGGTGGCCGCCGACATGAAAATGTCCTTGGCAGTGCCGCGCACCGCGTCCATCGCATCCACCGCGTCGCGCGTCGCGTCACGCTGCTTTTGAAGCCGCTCGGTCGCGGTGACAATGGACTGACCCCACTGGCTCTCTCGGGTGACGCCGGCTGCCAGCAGGTTCTGGCGGACCTCCAGTTCATCATTGGACAGGCCGAGTTCTGCGCGCTGCGCTGCGATGTCGGCCAACACCGCACTGCGCTGCGCGTCCTGACGGTCGAGTTGCTGCTGAAGCGCATACTCTCGATCCATCTGGTCAAGCCGCTCAGCCATGACCAGCAATTCCTGCTTCTTGGCCTCGGTCAGTCCCTTTAGTGCGCCCAACTCGGTCTGGTAGCGCAGCTTGGCGACCTCGGACTGATCCGAGACCTGCGAGCCCACGGCCAGTTGCTGGCCATAGCTGTCGCGCAGTCGCTCGTATGCGTTCTGCAACTGGCGCGCGGCGCGCTCCTCCTCGGCCAGGCGCTTCTTGCGATCGGCCGGGTCCTCGGCGTTGGGGATAGCCTGGCGCGTGCGCGCGGCCCGCAGGGCGGGCTGTGGGTCACCTGCGTTGCCCTCATTAAACAGGACCGGCACCTTGCGCTTGGCCAGCTCGGCCTGCAGCGCCTCGATCTCGTTGTCGTAGTTGGTCAGGCTCTGCTGGCGCTGCTTGTTCAGGCTATCGATGTCGAACCCGAGGAACGTCGTGCGCTGCTGTTGCGTGCGGGCGCGCAGGTCCTGCGCGCTGGCCAGGCGCTGTTGCAGGGCGCCGGTGGTGGCATCCTTTGGTGCCAGGCTGCCATCGCTCAGCTGCGCGACCTGGCGCTGTTGGCCGATCAACTGGCCCAGGTTGCCGATTAGCCCTGCGGCGGCGCTGGTGCCTTGCAGGAGCAGCTCGACAAGGTTCTGGAAGCCGGCCTGAACTCCAGGGTCCTGGAGTGTCTGAACTAAATCTTCAACGGACTGCGTGAGGCCCTTCAATCCTTCGCCGTTGACGTCGCCCGTCAATAAGTCTGCTGTCGCCTTCTTAAGCGCGATCAGCGCTCCACCCAAAGTGTCACGCGACGCCAGCGCAGCGCCTTGATAACTGTCGTTAAGTATGTCAATAACGACACGCTGCGCCTCGGCTGCTTTTCCTGAATCCTCCAGTGCCGCTATTCCGTTGCGCACTTCCTTCGTGAAAGCTGCGCCGAACCCCTGCTGCGCCAGTGCCGCGGCGGCCTTCGTGGGTGACTCAAGCGCACGGCCAACGGTCTCGGCGGACTGCTCCACGCTGATGCCAAGGCGCGCTGCCTGGTCGATAGCGACCTGCAGTGCGGGCGCGAAATTCTCGCGCACGATGCCACTATAGGACAGCAGACGGGTCGCGGCGTTGGTGATCTCGCCGCCGCTGAAGTTGCTGGCCTTGGCGATGTCGTTCGCCATGCCGGTGATCTGCTCGGAAGTGAAGGCCGCCTGCTGCCCCGTGGACTTCAGTACCGCAGTGAGTTGGGCCTGCTCATTCTGCGCGTCGATGCTGTTCTTGATGACCAGCGCCAGGCCGGTTGCCGCGAGCGTGCCCAGCGCCAGCGCGCCGGTCCGCACTGCGCTGCCGATGCTCTCGCCAAAGGCGTACCACCGCTTGGCCGCGTCATCGGCTGCGTTGCCGCTATCCTTGGCTTTGCGATTGATGTCGTCGAAAGCCGCCTTGACGTTGCCGTCTCCGTCAACCTCAAAGCGCACTTGGAAGCGTGCCGGGCTAGCCATCAGTGCGTGGCTCCTGCTGGTACCTTTCCAGGGCGGCCCGCACACGCGCGCGCTCGGCGTGCTGCAGATCGGCCAGCACCTGCGGCAGATCGGTGATCCCAAGATCCGCGGCCTGCGCTGTCAATATCGCGACGCAGTCGGCGTAACGCAGACCAGTCGGCAAGCCGCTCGGGGCGTACTGGAACTGGGTTTGGCACGCCAGATAAGCCAACGCGCCGGGGACGGCGTCGGGCAGCAGCCGCGGCTGCGGACAATCCGGGCATACGACAGGACACGAGGCGCAGGCCTCGGAGGTGAAGGTATCGCCGTACCAGTCCTCGAAGTCCCATAGACGTGTGCCGTCTTTCAGGCCTGGGCCCGCGCCGGCGTGCCAGCGGACCCAGGCAAGGAGTTTTTTGCCACGCCGTCCCGGCTGGCCTTGAACAGCGCCGCGCGCACCGTACGGAAGAACCACGGCAGCGCTAGCAGCGCACCCAGGCTGCCGGCATCGAAGTCCAGCGGCGCGTCGTCCGCTCCCGCGACACCGCGCCAGTCGCTCACGCGCGCCTGCAGTTCTGCCAGGTCCTTCGCATCGATGCGCTCGGCCGCGTCCACGATGGCGCGCACGTCCGCGACCGTCTGCAGAGCGCCGTCCGCCACTGGCTCGGCCGAGTGCGCAAGCGCGTCCTGCTCGCGCGCCTTGAGTTCCGCGCGGGTGAACACCCGCATGCGCAACCAGATGACGGGATCATCTCCGTCCGCCTCCGCCGCCGGCAACGTCACCGGCACCCACATCAAACCCGCATCCGCCGCCCTGAACATCGTGTTCCGCCTCCTGCTGGTTAGACCGTGGCGCGTGCGCTCTTGAGCACCGCCGTGACGCCCACTTCCGCGCCGGCCGGGCGGTAGGCGATGAAGTTGAAGTTCTGCTTGATACCGCGCGGCCCGGTGACACCGGGCGTGGTCGCCTCGATGGTGGACAGCGGGATGGTGATCACCAGCTGCTCGTTGCCGGCGGTGCCGGCGCCGGTACCGCGGCTCATGGTGATCTTGAGCTTGAGGTTGGCGTCGGCCTGGGCCTTGGTCAGCAGCGCGGGGGTGTCGAACTGGGCGACACCATCGCCGGTGATGGCCACCTGACCTTCCGGCATGTCGTGACGCAGGCCGCCGTCGTTGAGGCAGTACAGGTCGGTGTCGAGGTCGTTGTCCCAGTTGAGGTTCAGCGTCTCGATGCACACCTGCGTTGCGCCGTCATCCAGCTCCAGCGCCAGACCCGCCAGTGCGAAGGCGGCGTGGCCGTAGTCCTCCGGCGCATCGTCCACCGGGGTGGCCGGCAGGTTGCGCAGCGCGGCGCCGACCAGGTTGAACGTGGCCTGCTGCGTCGGCGCGGCCGTGCTGAATGCGAATGCACCGGAAGCGATGCGCAGGTCCGTGTCGCGCACGTAGCGGCCGGGCGTCGCGATGCGGGCGCTGTAGTCGCGCTCAATACCAAGCGCGGCCGGTAGCGCATTGGCGCCGCTGCCAACCTGGAAGGTGTGCGTGTACGCACCGGCCGCGCCGGTGGTGGTCGGCTTGCCGATCAGGTGCTTGAGCCAGAACGCGATGCTGGTGCCGATGGTCACCGCCGCGCTGCCGGTGCCGCCCACGCGCCCGCGCGCGCCGCGCTGCTGGCCGCGGTAGCCGCCGGCCAGGGTCGGGTCCTGTTCCAGCGGCTGGTTGGCGCTGTAGTCCAGCGTGCGGATGTACAGCAGTTCGGCGACCACGGGGTCATCCATCTGCCGGATGCCGGGCTGGGTGAAGCCCACGATCTTGGTCAGTGCACCAGTGGCCTGCGGCATGGCGTGTAACTCCTCGGAGATTGGATGGGCTTAGGCGGCCGGCGGGGTGGGTGGGGGGGCGTCAACCGGCGCGCTTGAACCGGCGGCCTCTTCCTGGATCGACAGCTGCAGACCGTCGTAGATCACGACGCTTTCGCTGCCTCCGGCGGCCAGCACGCGATCGGGCTGGCCGGTGACCCGCACGCGAACCTGCTTGGACGTGTTGCCACAGGCGAAGATGTTGACGGTGGTGGTCATGACGGCTCCCTTTGGGTTGAAAGGCGCCAGCCACGCGACCGTCCGCTGGAGGGCGGGTCGGCGGTGTCAGCCGCATGGCTGGCATGGAGGGTTGGCGCGCGCATCAGGCGTCGCGCTCGATGGTGGTGTTGATGCGCAGGCGCGCATACAAGCCATGCTTGGGATGACTGAGGTTGCGGTCGGTCTGGAACTCGGCCACGTATGCCATCGTGCAGGTCTCGCCCAGCGACGGATTGCGCAGCAGCAATTGCACCAACGCGGCCGGTACGCGATCGGTCTGGTCCACGCTGATGGCCAGATCCTGCTGGTTCCACAGCAGCACCAGTTCGATGTCGCCGGCCCAATCTTGCTGGCTGCTGCCGATCACCACGCCCGCCATGCCGCCTGCAGAACCTGCGTCCTCTCCCTGCATGTCACCGGCATCGTTGATCCAGCACGGAAGGTGCTCATTGCCCACCTGGTCATAGCGGCGGTTGCCATCCAGGACCTTGGGCACGACCGCCTTGTTGCCGCTGCCCAAGTTGAGCGCCAGCATCGCTGCGGTAAACTGCGGGTCGCTGACCAGCAACTGCCTCAGCGCGGCGCGGGCCGCGGGGTTCATTTGGCCCCCAGCGCGGTGGCGGCAGCATCCGCCGCGGCCTGCAGGTCAAGCTGCGTCAGCGCATCGTCGTAGAACGGCCGGCCGGGAATGACGTGCGCCCGCGGATTGCCGTAGGGACGGAACCCGTCATGGTTGGCGCGGGCATACACCGTATCGTTGAACACCACGACGGTATCGCCCTGCACCTGGAAGTTGTGGCCGCGCCGTAGCGTGCCGGTGCGGATCGGGATGGGGTATGCACCAGGCTTGGCGGTCCCTGGACCACCCGTCAGCCGGGTCGCGGCGCGCACTGTTTGGATCGCCAGGCCGCGCAGCAGGGCCAGGCGCGCCACCGGAATGGCGGTCGCCGCGTCGCCCATGGCCGCCTCGACCTGTGCGGCGTCGAACATCACGCCCAGCCTCATTGCGGCCACCCAATGCAGGGCCGGCGGGCGAACGGCCCAGTCTCCACACCCACCAGCGCGACGCCAGTTCCGGGGTACGGGCTGACACCACCGATTGCCAGCGCGATGGCCTCCTCCGCGCATTCCATCGCTTTTTCGGCCGATTCCAGGTACTGGCGCCGGTCGCCATAGTTGAGCGCGTCGCGGCTGCTGGCCGCGTTGGAATCGATGAACGCGGCCCGCGCCTTCCAGAGCTTGGCGCTGACATAGCACAGCTCGGCATCGCGCAGGTGTTGGCCGACGACGGTTTCGGGCGCCACTGCGTCATAGTCGGCGCCGTAGCGCCCTTTGGCCCACAGCGAGGCGCGGTCAATCACGCGGGCCAGATAGCCGCCATCCTCCGCCCAATCGTCAGGCGTGCCGAACTGCTCGCCGCGGAAACCGGCGTCGAGGACGTCCTGCTTCGTGACCTTGGCCGCCATCTGCAACGGGCGGGCAGTACGCCCGCCCTCCCCCGTCAGGCGAAGAGCACGCGGCGCACCTGGTCGGTGTCGGCCACGATGGCGTTGTACTGCAGCGTGCCCACCCAGTCCTGTGCGCGCTTGTAGATGTCGCGCTGGGTCTCGATCTGCAGATCCTGCCAGTTGCCTCGCGCCAGCCGACGCTGCGGCAGCACCAGGTAATAGCCGGTGTCGTTCGCCGCGACGTAGGTGGTGGCGATGACGCCGGCCACGGTCACCGACAGCGGGATGCCATTCTGGTAGGCGATGATCACACTCCCCTGCGTGGCTTCCAGCATGCGCAGGATGTAACCGCGCTTCTCCGGGCTGGTCACGATCCACAGCGGCGTGCTGGCGCTGACGCCGGTACCCTTGTCCAGCTGCTTGCGGTAGATGTCCGCCGCCGCCGCGTTGAGCGTCTCGGTGCCCAGGTCATCGCCTGCGATGTGGGCGAAATTGATGCCGTTGCCCAGGCCGGTGAGCAGCCCGTAGTGCTTGGCCGCCTGGTCGTTCCACGCGTTCAGGCGCAGGGCGCCGACCACTTCCTCGACGTTCCACCACTTGTTGTAGCGCAGCCAGTCGTCCTGGATGCCCACGCCCGCGCCGTAAGTGACATACGGCACCGACAGGTTGGTTTCGGCCGGGATGCGGGCGATCTCGATCTTCTCGCCGGGGGCCCGCTGCTTGAAGGTGACCGGCCAGGTGCCCGTGTTGATGTCGAAAGCCGGCTGATTGGTGCTGCGCAGATCCACCAGGCGGTACAGGTTGGTCCAGCCCAGGTCGAGTTCCTGTAGGCCGGTCTGGTACCAGTCGACGATGGCGTGGGCCACGTCGGACGACTGCGGGGTGTCGGTCGGCACCGCGTACTTCTGGTGCAGCGCGTGCTGCACGCGGGCCGCCTTGATGGCCTGGCCGACATCACCACCGCGCTCGCGCCCCAGCAGGGTCACCACCGAGTCGTTGGCGGCCTTGCCGTTGCACAGGTCCAGGTACAGGTTGGGCAGCGACAGGTCCAGATTGATGGCCATGGCGAGCGCCTTGTACTGCTGCTCGCTGCGATTCGGCAGGCTGGCCAGCCGGGCGTATTTGGAAACGGTCATGGTGATGTCCTTGGTGGGCCAGGCGCCGTCAGGCGACGGGGTAGGAGGTGAAGGCCACCAGCGGGCTGACGGCGGCGGCGGCGGCCTTCGGCTGCAGTGCGTGACCGAACAGCGTGTTGCCGTTCGCGGTCTTGGTCAGGCGCGCATTGGCCGCGTCCCAGTAGAGGGCATCGTTGGGCAACCAGGCCGCCCCCGTCTCGACCGGCGCGCCGTCGACCTCGGTCTCGTACACGAACGCGTTGTGCTCGTTGGCGGCGCGCGTATTGACCGGAATCATCAGCTTGCCGTTGATCAGCACGGGCACCCGGGCGGTGGTCGCGGCGGTGTGGGCGAAGCCGATCGACTTGACCTGCTCGCTGGGGCTCGCAATGTTGAGGGACATGACGGAGGACTCCGGTCGTAAGGGGTGGGATCAGTCGGTCAGGCGGCCGTGCCGCCCAGCGCGGGGTTGTCGCTGAAGGCGCCCTTGCCCTGCTGCGCCGGCAATTCCTGACGCGCGTTGGGGTCGGATGCCGGCATGCGACTGCCCGCCGGCACGCGCGCGGCGTAGTGCTTGGCCAGCCGCTGCAGGCGCTCGGTGGTGTCGCCGGCATAGATGGCCTTGGCCGTCTTGACCGCCTCTTCGTCGTCACCACACAGCCCCAGGTGGCGCTCACCGGCGACGATGGTGTCGATGAGGTCTTCGCGGTAGGCCTTGATCGCCTTGATGTCGCTGGCGAGCGCCTCCGGCTTGTCCAGCAGGTGCGCATTGTCGCCGAAGGCGGTACGCAGGCCGACGATCACCTTCTGCGGCGCACTCTCGTCCAGCTGCTTCTGCAGGTCTTTGTTCTTGGCCTTCTCGGCGGCCAGTTCTTCTTCCAGGGTCATGGTCTTTTCCTCGGGGGTGGGCTTGGCGCCCTTGATGGCCCGGGCGCCCGGCTGGGCGCCAAGCCAAACCAGGGAGCCTTCCAGCGCTTCGCCAGGGCTGGTGATGCGGCGGGCGCGCATCTCGCGGCCCTCTTCGTCGATGAGCGGCCCACCCGACTTCGCGGTGAAGCCGATCGACACGTCGGAGACGATGCCGGCGTCGATCTCATCCAGCAGGTCGCTGTTGCCGGCCGTGCGGACTAGGTATGCGGACGCCATCAGGATGGTGGCCGTCGTGATACCCGGAGGCCACACCAGGTCGGGTGCACGCAGCAGCGTGCGCGCCGCATCCTGGGTCATGTGTTGCAGTTCGGCGGCGAACCAACGCCCCTTTCCGGGGCCGCTGTCACCATCCCAGCCAGTCGGATGCCGGATGAAAAGCCCCTTGCTCGGCAGCGTGCGGGCGAAGTCGGCCAGCAGCGCATCGTCGAAGGCCTCGTCATCGCGGTCGATTGCGTTGTGTGCCAGGGCGAATGTGCGCACATAGAGCTTTTCGGCCGGAATGTCCGCGAGCGTGTACGTCCGGATCGCCGACAGCTGATCCTCGGTCGGCGCGCCCGCCGACTTCACCTGGAGATGCAGCGTCTTGTGCCGCAGCCCGCTCACTTGGTCGCGACTCCCGTCACCGGCTTGAGGTTGGCATGACGCCACTCGGACTGGGTGATGGTCAGCGGACCGGTGTAGTCGGGCGCCTGCCAGGCGGCGTCCAGCGCCGCGGCGGCGGTGGACACACCGCCGCCGGCCTTGTCGGCTGCGGCCTTGTCGGTGAGCGCCGCGGCGATGGCGTCCAGCGCGCCTTTGCGCTTGGTCGACGACTTGTCCTCCAGCGCACGCAGCGCCTTCAGGTCATCGGCATCGAGTTCGGCGAGGAACTCGGCCAGCTCCGCGATCGGCAGATTCTGGATTTCGGCCAGGTCTTCGGTGGTCTTGGTGGACATGCGCGCTCCTCGCCTTCCGCACGGAAGTGGGTCAGGAGCGGATGTTCTTGGTGTGGCCGGGAAACTGTCGTCCCTTTTGGTTGCGCTCAGGCGCGCGGCACGATGGTGCAGCGGCAATTGGGGTGGGAATCACGCACCGGCACCGGCGCTGAGGCGTCGCCGACACGATATGGGCCAGCCTCGGCCAGGTCGCGACAGATCCGCGACACCTTGCTGTCCCCCGCGGTCTCGTAGTCGTACAGCGTGACGCCCTGCTGCTGCAGCAACCGCAATTTGCCATCAGATTGCGCCATGGCGACCTCGCTGCTAGCCAATCGCTCCCAGTTGTAATCACCGCCGCCGAAGCGCGCGCGCAATTGCGACGCCACATTGACCGGATTCTGTCCGTCGAACTCACCAGCCGCGAGCGAGGCCACGATGGGCTGTTGGAACGTCCGCCCAATGCCCGGCCTCACCAACTCAAGACCGCGCTGAGCATAGCCAGTGCGCATGCGCTGACGCTGCGCCTCGATGGCCTGCTGCACGATTGGGTCGTTGAAATTCGCGTTCACCTGGGCACCTGCGTTCGAGACGCCGCGCTCCCACGCGGCGCGCTGACCCCGGCCAAGCGCCTCCGCCATGGTCCGGGCTGTGCGCGCACCCTCCGCCAAAAGCGTCGGCAGGGCGTCGGCGCCGAAGTTGAAGATCTCGCCAATGGGCCGAGACAGGCCCAGCAGCCCCAGGGTGGTCCGTTGCAGCTGCGCCCATGCTTCCAGGAGTTCGGCCGACGTTACGGCCTCGATGCGCGGAAGCGCCGGATCTTGCTCGGCCCAGGCTTCGCCGTCGCTGTCATCGTCTCCGCCCGCTTTGCGTCGGGACTTTGTGCGCTGACTGCGCAAGTGCCGCAGGTTGTTGTCTACGCCCCTCCCGGTCTCGAGCTGCACATGGCCGCTATCGCTCAGCATCAGCGCTGTTTGGGCGCGCAGGAACTCGGCCTGGGCGCGCTTCTGCTCATCCATCAGGTTGGGCAGATGCTGTGCCAACTTCCAGTCGCCGGCCTTCCAGGTGCGGCCGCGCGCGCGCAGCATGGCGGCGATCGGCTTTTCAAGGGCAGCGCGTCGCAGCTCGAAGCGGGTTTGGCTCTCCTGCAGCACCACCACTGACTGCTGCTCGCCAATTCCGGAGGTCTGTGACCAGGTGACGCCCAGCATCCAGCCCGGCAGTCCAAAACCGGCGACGATCTGCTCAAGCATGTGGCGCGCGGGCATCTCGATTTCCAGTTGCTCGCCGGCCGCACCCACGACGTCAATCTTCACTTCGTCATCTACGGCCGCCGCGGTGGCCAGGTCCACGCTGTTACCGCGCGCCTTGCCCGCCATCGCGACAGCCAGGTCAGCCGCGATCTGCCGGGCCCTCTCTAGCGCGGTGGCACCATCGACCTTGCGGTTCTTGGTCCCGTAATGCACGTGGAAACTCGGATCGCCCCAGCGCTCCCAGACCCGCCCTGTCGCGTTCTGGACCTTGAGCAGGATCTGCGCGACGAACGGCAAGCTGCGCAGCAGTGAAGTCCCATAGGGGTTGTCGGCTTCAGCACGGTGCAGCGCGACAACACAGCGCGCCAGATCCAGTTCGACATAACCCATTTCCAACAACCCCGTCGCGCTGTACCTGGCGCGGGTCTCCCCGGCCAGCAGCTGCCCGACACTGCCCAACCCATCTGGCCGGCGATCAGGCTCGTTCGAAGGGGCGCGATAGTAGCAGCGCAGTCGACCGCCATCGCGGACGAACCCAATGCCCTTGCTGTCGGCCACGCGCATGCCGACCACGTCGCGCCCATTGGCGGCGTAGACCATCTCACCCAATCCAATGCCTTGCTCGTAATGCTCGTCACCCTGACTGGCGTAGAAGGCTTGATAGCCCGTCTGCAGGTCGTTGACCGGCACGTTGCGCATCCACTCCTCTATCTCCTGCACGAGCGCATCGTTACCGCCCTCGACAGTGAGGATGCCGTCCAGCGTCACAAGGCGATTGATGCCTCCATCCAGCACCGGCAGCGCCTCGCGCAGTGATTCCCAGAGCCATGGCGAGTTCGCACGCGGCTCCCAGCCTGCGAACGCAGCGGTCCATGGCCCCAGCGACTGACCGGCCCGAAGCGCAGCTGCGATGCCGCCCTCGCGGCTCTTGTCGGGGGCCTTGCGGAATGGATTGAGTTTCATACGGTGCTTGCCTCGATGAGCTGCGCCAAGTCGTGCAGCGTGCGGATGCGGCGCTCGCGCGCCCAGGTAGCCGCCTTGGCTTTGCGCGCGCAGCGGCCCATGTCGTTTTCGTAGCGGTACCACTCGATCCAGCCAAGGCGGTCGCCCAGCAATTGGGCAAGCTGGCGGGTGCAGAGGTCAGCAGCGGACCAGGCACAGTCATGCAGCGGCCCACTTCCTGGCCCCACTGCCTCGCCGAGGCGCTTGAGTGCCAAATCCAACTGATTGACTGTGTGTTCCCACTCATAAAGGGCGGGCGACAGCGCTGTGTCCGTCACGACTGCGCCTCCGGGTGGAATTCGCGGTAGATGTGCGGCCATCTCTGCCCCCTCAATATCGAGGAGGCGTGGCTCTGGCAAATGCCCAGACTCTCGGCGAGAACGCGGTGCGTTGTTCCTGCTGATGCAAGCTCATGTAGTTGACGGACCTGTTGCTCCGTCAGCTTGTTCGAGGGATTTTGTTCGCCAGCTATCTTGCGATTCTCACAAAGACCAGCGGCGAAAGCGTGCCTCTGATTCTCGCTGCCGCTCACCCACTCCAGGTTGCTCGGCGAATTATTGAGCTTGGCCCCATCTTTGTGGTTGACCTCATGGCTCGAGCTTGGCGGAAGCCCCAGGGTGGCAAGCGCCACGACTCGGTGCGCGGTTACACAAACCGGGCTCCCATGACTGAACAGCGTGACTAGGCCATAGCCATTGGTGGCAACGCGAACGCTGATCCGCGTTCGAGGCCTCTGACTTCTGATGCGAGGCCGCTCATTCCAGATTGTCCCATCCACGTCGACGCTGTACTTCCCGGCCTTCAACAAATCGATGACCGTCCCGTCATGAACCCCCGTAGGCCCCTTCATGCGCGCACCGTCGAATTAGCGGACTCACGATTGCGCTTGCGCGTCTCCGCACCCTTCCTCGCCGCCTCCAGCCGCTTGAGCGCGGCCGGGTCGCGGTAGCGCGCGCGGATGCCGGCGTTGCGGGGGTTGCTGTCATCGTGGACCGGTCCAAAGGCCACGGTGCGGTCGCCGCCGACCACGATGTGCTCTAGTAGGCGGATGTCGAACTGCGCCAGTGCGTCTTCCAGGCGGTGGGTGACGGCGTAGTCGGCATGAGAGGGCGTGGGATCGCCACTGGGGTGATTGTGGGCCACCACCACCGCGCAGGCGTTGTGCAGCAGCGCGTGGCGCACCACGTCGCGAGTTTCCACATGGCAGCCGTCCACGGTGCCATGGAACATGCGCTCCACCGAGATCAGCTGGTTCTTGGCGTTGAGGAAGGCCACCTCGAAGTGTTCGCGCTGCTCGGCGTGCAGGCGCAGGCCGAAGAACTGACGGGACGCATCGGGGTCGAACTGCTCGCCCGGCTGTGTGCAGCGGCGGTGGATGATCTTCATGGCACGGTAGATGACCGTGTCTTCGCGCAGGCGACGCGAGGCGTCGGACGCAGAAAGCGACATGCTGGACTCCTTTGGCAAGTTGGAGTCCGCCGCACCCGTTTCCACGCAGAGGCGGCGGACGTGACACGGGTGGAAATACCTGCCAAAGGTCAGGCACGCCTTGCGGCGTCCGCGCCACGCCCGCCATAAGCTGGGCATGAAAAAAGCGCCGCTTACGGGGGGCGCTTGATGCGCCTTTGGATTCAGGTTTCCACGCCTGGACACGGGACTTACCGTGTCGGGTGCAACCCTACTGCCAAATGTTATGTGCTGCAAGTACCCTGTCGCGGGGCGAATGGACGCCCCCAACGAACTCAGGGGAAGCACATGAAGAACCTCATCCTGGCCGCCAGCCTGGCGCTGGTGGCAGCCGGCTGCGCGACCATTCCGAAGCCCAACAATCGGGCCGAGTGGGAACTGGTGCACACGCGCAGATACGCCGACAAGACGCAAAAAGAAATCCTCGATGCCGCGGAAAAAGTGCTGGCGGCGGCAGACCACGATTTCACTTTTGATTATCCACCTGACAAGCTTGTGGCGCAGCGAAAATGGACCGTGTACGCCGTGCTTGCCATCGTCGGTGGCACCGATTATTGGACCGTGGAAACAAGGGATGTTGGTGGCACGACACAGGCCATGGTCCAGATTACTCAGCAGTCCACGGCGACCACTGCAAGCCCTTCTTTCGGACCCGGTGGCGCCACAACTTGGGGAGCCGACTCCACCTCGACACCGGGCCAGCCGATCCAGGCCCGCGCTTCGTACGATCTGTTCTGGGATCGAGTTGATGCACTGCTGTACGGAAAGCCCTGGGTGTCCTGCAAGGATCGCAAGGCAGAGCTTGGCCGTGAGCCGCGCGGTGCGAAATTCGGACTGGAGACATTGTGCAGCGTCACCACCGACGACAAGATGCCCCACTGACATCACGCCACCCTCCTTTCGGCTACGCTCGAAGCGAAAAGATCGACGCCGGCGCCGTCATCGATCATGGCGCGCAGCTTGCGTAGCATCTGCTGGCGTCGCGCGTCGGGGAAGTGGTCTGAAACCTTTGAATAGATCGGCCACTTGGCACCCTCGCGGGCGGTCTGTGTGGCCATATCGTTGAGGGCGTCGGTGTCGTAGGGCATCGCGTAGCCACCGGCCTGGAGGCGAACGGTGATGCACTGTGTCGCCCAGTGCTTGGCGGGGGCGGTCAGGATGCGCTGCTCCCCCGTGCGTGGATCTTCCTCCTGCAGCGCCTCACCATCCTCGCCCAGGCATTCCACCGACTGCTGGAAATGAAAGCCGACCAGGCGATCCTCGAAGCCGGCATCGGCGAAGCGGTCGGTGCTGCAGAGGTCCTTGACCAGCACGGTTCCAGCGCTGCCGAGATCGGCGCCCCAGAACGGAAGGCGTCCGAAAAGTCCATCCAGCACGTAGACCAGGTCTTCCTGCACGTGATACGGGAAACCGCGCAACTGGATGCGCAGGCGGTCATGCCAGACATCGCCGATTTCCTCGCTCATGATGATCTCGGTGGGGTCGTTGCGCTCGCCTAGGTCGGCCCCCGCCCAGAACACGCCCATACGCGCGCCCGTGATGTGCTGGCGCAGCACATCGCGCAGTATCTGCTGCCGTGCCGCATCCGAGCCGCGCAGCAATGGGGAAAGCGCCGTGCTGGTGTCTTCCAGCCACGCGTAGTTCCCGACCTTTCGCCCCTCCAGGTGCGACAGTTCCACACGGCGTACCTCGATGCTGAGCGTGTCGGCCTCACTGTCCGCATGCAGTCGGATGTATCGATAGTCGGGCATCGGAAGGACGTTCGGCAGCAGCGCGCCCCAGGACCAGACTGGATTCTCCGCCTGGCCATGCTCGCCCAGCACGTTGCGCTGATAACCAGGGGTGTTTCGACCACCGAAGCGCTTGAGCATGTCGGCCTCGCGCTGGGCATCCCAGAACGGTGGTGGCTTCATGGTCTGCTGCCAACGGAACAGGCGGTTTCCTGGCTTGCCCACCGGCAGGTCGATTACCGCCTGCTGCGTGATGCGGAAATAATCGCTCCCGCGATCCCCGTCAGGGACCGAATACACCCTGCTCCGGCAGCCAGGCTTCAGGGCGCGCCAGAACTCGCTGAAGATCACGGCCTTTTTCGCCTTGGCCGCCTCGTCGAACATGCCGAATGCGTTGACGTGGACACCACGGAAGGCCTCGCCATCATGGCCGCCCGGGCGATAGTAGGTGCGCGCAATGCTGGGCTTGTCTGGGTTGAGCGGGTTTGGCGCCAGGAAGCGGTGCATCGTGTGTGGTGTCTTCTTGGGCTTCAGCCAGAAGTGCTGGATCAACGTCTTCTGGCCCGCGCCGTCGGAGACACCAAACTGCTCCTCAAGCGCGAGGATGATCTCGTCCAGGTGGGTCTGCTGAGGCGCAGCCACCAGCGACCATGGGTTGGGCACGCGCCCGCCCATGGCGGTGCAACCGGCCCAGGCGATCAGCGCGATGATCTCGCGCGTCTTGCCACACTCGGCACCATCCTGGTGAACCACGTCCTGATTCCATGCGCGCACACTGGGGCGCTGGTAGTCCCAGAATCGGTACGGCGCGCCTGAGTCCGGCTCGAACAGGAACGTTTCGGCCCAGCGCAGCGGGTCCTCGAAGGTGAACACCACCAGCGACTCTTCGACGCTGATCCCGTAATCGCCGCGCTGGAGCTGGTGCCAGGACCAACCGCGCTCGGCGAGCCATGCCTCGTACTCATCGGCGTCGTATACGCCACGGTCCAGCATCTGGGCCTGCAGCACGCCAACGCTGGGCGGGCGCAAGCGCATCAATCGCCGTCCTGCGAGATGGCCGGACGCGGGGCACCCTTCGCCGCCGCAGCGCGCTGGAAAATGCCAGCCAGCACGGTCTGCATGCTGTCGGCCTTTTCTTCCTCGACTTTGGCGCGGGCTTTTGCTTGTGGGGTCACGAGAAGCTCGGGCAGGCTGATGCCCAGCACCTCCAGGGTCTTGATCATCATCGGGTAACCCGGGTTAGCGACGTACTTGCCGATGACCTCGCTGCCATCCTTGCGAGTGATCACCTCCCCATCTTCGCCGATCATCGGGATGCCGATAACCAACCCCTGGTCGGCCATGGTGGCGCGCAGGTCGTGCAACTGCTGCAGCGCCGCAGCCAGCTCGGACGCCATCAGCCCGTGCATGCCCCCCATGCTGCCGTTCTCGACCGCGTCGATGATCGAACCGAACGCCTGCACGAACACTTGCTTATCGAGGCAGCTTCCGCCGGCGCTGGTGAGTTCGTCTTCGACCAGGCTGCACGGGTACTTGGGACAGGTGGTAAGGCATGGTTTGCCCATGGCGCCAATCAGCGACTGCATGCCGTTGTCGAAGTGGACGCGATGCACCGCGCTATGCAGCCCCGTCTTCCAAGCGTTGCGACTGCTGCGCGCTTTGCCTTCTGCGGTGACCGGGCCCGTGCTCTTCTGTGCGTTAGCTCGGTTGGCTGCGAGTTGGGCGTCGGTGAGCGGGCCCCGCGGCGCGCGGGCGGCGGCCCGCCGCTGCTCCAGTTCACCAGCGGTCAGCGGTCGGCGTGGGCGGATAGACTTTTTCACCGGTCAGTGTCTACCACGCGCCCGCGGAAACTGTCGCCCCCTGCTGTACGCGCGACGATGCGGCGCACCCACTGCCTTGAGACCCCCATCGTTGCCGCGATGTCCGCAATACGCCAATCCGGCCTGCCGGCAAGTTGCACGATCAGCGCATCGCGCTCCGAGCCCCACAGGTCGCGAAAGAACTTCTCGCGCATCGGCACGCTGATTTTCCCGGGCCCAAGCTCGTCGAGGACCTGACACATGATCCTGGCGGCCATTTCCGGGCCGTGGGAGCGAATCAGGCGGACGGCCAGCGCTCCCCAGGCGGTGTCGTGGGGCACCTGATGCATCAGTCGCACCTCGAATGGCGTAGGCGCGGACCCACGGCGGCTGAACTGTATTTCGTCAATCATGGCGCAAGTCCCCTGTGGCGAGGCGCGCCCATAGCGGCGTGCCAGTGTTTTTGGTCCCCAGCACGCGGTGCTGGCGGTCGGCGCTCAAGCGCGTGCGGCGGGCCCGCTCGGACACGGCCAGATAGCGGCGGGTGGTCTCGATAGACTCATGGCCCATGAGCGCGCGGATGGACTCGATGTCCGCGCCGTCGTCGTACAGCTGCGTGGCGAATGTCACCCGGAACCGATGGATGCCCCAGTCGCGCAGCTTCGCGGCACGGGCGTGGAAGGCGATCATGTGTTCGAAGCTGCGTAGTGACAGCGCCTCGCCGGCGGTTTTCGTATGCAGCGAGACGAAGACCGCCTCATGGTCGACGGCGAAAGGCAACCGCTCGCGCTCGTTGAGCCATGTGTGCAACGCCTCGACGGCCGGGCCCTCGAACGGCACGTCACGCTCCTTGGCTCCCTTGCCGGTTACTCGCACCACGGCGGAGCGCCGGCCGATCTCGAAATCAGCCAGTTGCAGCCCCGAAAGTTCTTCGCGCCGTAGGCCCGTGGCCAGCAACAGGAGCACTGCGCAGCGATCCCGCACTTGGCGCAGGGGCCTGGCTTCGCTGATGGCGCGGAACAGCGCCTGCAGCTGGGCGTCTGTGTACTTCTTCGGTGGCTTGGGCTTGGCCGGCGGTGGCGTCAGGTCGGCGGCAAGGTTGGTTTCGGCCAGTCCACGGCTGCGTCGCCAGTCGTAGAAGTTCCGCAGAGCTTGGACCTGTTGCCGCCGCCAGACCGGCTGGTTCTTGCACTCGATGGCCAACCAGCGCTGCCAACGGTCGAACTCGGTCACCGTGGCAGCCCGAAAGTCCACTCCCTCACCTGCGATCCATTCGAGGAACCGACCCACCGTGCGGCCGTAGGACGCGCCTGTCGTCGCGCCGCGGGACGCGCCCTGGATCGTCAGATGGACCAGCCAGAGCCACAACTCGGCAAGCGCCTCCGGCGGCAGGCTCCTGCGCTCGACCCGGCGCATGGCCGCGCTGAATCGCTTGTCGGAGGCGAGGAGGAAATCTCGGTGCCGCGGCACGTCACGTCCGTTGGGAAGCGCGCTGAGCGTGTCCTGGACGGCTTGCGGCAGGGGCTGATGGCTGGTCATGCCAGGCACCCGGCGGAAGCCCCATAAACCTCCTCCCATTTTTCGAGGGGCCAGTAGTTGGGCACCCCCCGCGTCGCGCCGGGGCGTTCGAAGGGGGGGTACCCCTGACTCCCCGGCCGCCGTCCCGCCCCGACCGGGGCGGCACCGCGCCGCCCCATACGAATCAATGAGTTACGCGCGCTCCGGCCGGCTCCCTTTTTTTTAACAATTGCCTTCACCCAACGGGAGGCGCCAGCGGTTGAGCCCCGCCGCACAAGGCCCTCGGACCCTACCTCCGTGTGAAGGCGAGAAAAGGCAACAACCGTGTTTGCGTGCAATTCATGCAGGCGAGAGGTCATGAAGAAGCCCTCTCTGCGGCGATCTCGCGCAGTTCCCGGTCAACCGCGGCCAGCCGCTCATCGCGCGTCGGCTCGTCGATGATTCCGTGGTTGAAGTCGTTGGCGATCGTGTATCGCTTGTTCTCGACGGCCCGTTCCCGTTCGGCCAGCTCATCAGCCGCGCGCCGCTTCCGCGCATCCTCGATGTTCGGCACCGCAACCGCGTCGGCCGCCTTCGCGATCGCCCGGGCTGCGACCCAGGCGATCGGCTTGGTTGGCGAATGAGCAGCACCTGCTCGCGCTGCCTCCAGCATCACAGCTTCGGATACCCCAGCCGCCTTGGCTCTGACCAGGTCCGGCACGCTGTCGCTGCATTCGCTGTACCCAGCCTCCCGACACACACGCGCCAAGTCGGGCGCTGACCCTAGAGAACTGTCAGTGTGCGTAGATGTATCTACAGAAGAAGCAGATGCAGAAGCAGATGCAGAAGCAGGGCCGTCACCTTGCCGAGAACCAACCCGCCCGGTTGGTGATCGGCCGGGTTGGTTCTCGGACGTAAATCGCGACGCCTTTCCGCGCTGCTCTCTGACGTGCTTGTCCTTCACCAATCTGGCGTAAAACCAACAACTTCCGCCATCACCTTCGACTAGCGTGACAGGTTCGCCGACCTTGCCTGCATGCTTGGCTGAGAACTCGAAGGAGCCGTGCCACTCGTCCCCACCCTTAAGTACGCCTTTTTGCGCGAGTTCGCGCAGATATTTGATCGGCGTTTTGCTGCCATGCGCGATCTGGGCCAGGCTCTCGCGGGCCACTCCGAACTCGTCGGACTGGCGCAGGTACAGGATCACGTGAGGCACCACGCCTTGGGCTGCCCAGGAGCACTTCCGCAGCTTCTGGTCTGTGCACCAGTCCTTCCAGTACACCTGGTCCGCCGGCGCCGCGGTCATGAGCGCCACCACGAAGCAGCCGCATCGTGCGGCCGGCCGGCGCCGCGGATAGCGTATTCAACTGACGCCGTGCGCCCGCCGAGAGCGCGTAGACGGTGTTCCCCGATGTGTTGCATTGAATTTCCGATTCCTCGGAAATCCATCTACATCAAAGGGTTAGCGGGTAAGCCAATGTATATTATGTTGACTTTCTGCCGCGGCGGAAGATGAGAAGGATTCCAGAAGCACAAGGTTGATCGCTTCAATATCGATTTCCGCTGTCGTTGCCGCCTATGCACGAGGCATCGTGGGCCAGACGCCAGAGCAGCTGGGCCTGGTGTTGGATCGGCTTCCGCTCCAAGGGCCCGTGACCCTGGCGGAAGCGACGATCCTGCTCAATGAACTAACTCAACTCAAGGGGATCAAGATCGGCGTGGCGACGCGCTTTTTCGCCGTGATGCGACCCGATCTGTTTGTGTCCGTGAACAACGGCAGCAATCCACAGCTGGCGAAAATCCTGGGCGGACGCGAGGTCACAGCCGTGAAGCAGTACATCGCGTTACTCCGCGATGTCTGGGCGACGGAATGGCAACAGTCCGACAAGCCCGCCGACAAGGATGAGGCGCTACTGTGGCAGCTCCGGGCGGCGCTACTGGATTCTGCACTTTACGAGTCAGTTTAGAGCGCAGCGGCAGTCCGCTTGAACAGATTACCGACCAACAATGCCGATCCGGCAAGCAGGGTCAAGCGTTTGAGAGGGGCGTTATCGGCGGGTTATGCCCTGTCTGACCCAGGGCATGCGACGCACTTGGAAGACGGGTGTCAGCCCAAAGCCAGTCTCGAGTAGTAGCGCATTTCGACCGCCCTACCCCCGATAAATCTTCCTAATCTTGTGCCTTCGATTGGCCGCCGTCTACTCGGCCATGAGGGCCCGCCGCGCCTCCCTCCTGCCTCCATGACTTATGTATTTAGAAAATTATTGGCTTTTCTTATTGTCGTACTCAATGCTTTGATAAGAACCTCCTGCTTATTTAGCCACCGATCCTCAGTAATTGTGGCTGCCTGATCTTGCATCTCTGACGAGTGTCGATGCGCAACCAAGCCCGCTTTAACTATCTTCAATAATAGCTCTTGATCCTCTAGTGAACTCGATAGAGTCGACGCCTTATCGATATGTAGCTTTAAAGATCCAATGTGAACCTCAATATCTTTCCAGCATGACTCCGTAACTAGATTCGAATTTTTAGCCGTGCATATAACAGTGCTCTTTAGGTTATCCGCAGCTCGCCTCGCCGCCTGAACATGGAAATTAGTTACCACCACTGCGAACACATTCGCTTTTTCCCTATCAGTACGCGCCCGATTGTTCGTAATAATACTGATTATCAGTGAAGCCGAGGAAAAAATGAATGACACAATGAGCGCGATCGTGGCGATCGTGTTTCCATGGGTCCAACCTTCCGTTGCCATAAATATTCCTTAGATGTGCTTGGAGTTGAGGGCGCAGGGCTTGTCAATCATCAGCCGTTCTTACGACCTGGCTTCGTCATGGCAGGCGATAGAAATTCTATCGAAAGATGCAGAAAAGGATAGCCTGCTGGGGCCGATGTCGTTGGCGGTAATATTGCATTGGCTTCTCGATATATTGGTCCCGCTACCCCCAACAAACATCCCTAACCGCCCCAGAATTTAGGCTAGGACTTAGCAAGCGTGCGTCACCAACCAATGGGTGCAAATTTATTTATGAAGAGCAAGATCCAGATGATCATCGACAAAGATGCGGTAGCACGCGCCGTACGTAAGCCCCTTGAAACCTACTACGCGAACATTGACAATGGTGAGAATGAGGATTTTTCTGAGCGCCCCGGAGACTGGGAAGAAAATGAGGAGCTTTTCAAGTCGATCTTCAAATCGCCTTACATAAATAGTCGCCTCGACTGGCTCTATGTGCTTGAGCTGATATATGAAGTGATTGATCGACCCGAGCAGCTCAAGCCAGAACAGTTTGCTATAGCATTGGAAGAAGCCGTAGCAGCAACTGCGGGACATCGAGACTACCTTGCGATCGTTCCTATGGCCTTCAAGTCCCCATTCGGATTTTTCGGAAGGAAAAGCCTGCCTGCACGCTCCATGCAGATAGGACAGTTCACCTTCTCGCCAGCAGCAGATTCCAAGCAAGCGCTCAACAAGATCATTACACGACACGGCTTCCCAGAGATTGACGAGTCCGACTTCCAACACGCATCAAAGACATCACGCAAGGCGTTCTCACATGAAATGCTTGCCTCCTTCATAGCCCATGGCACAGAGGAAAGGTTACGTTTCAGCGTGGAACTGAAATTCAGACACATGGCCAGACTTGTGGAGCTCTTTGCCTGCCTATTTGCAGACATCGCCTCACCTCTCGCGACTTCTCGTGCCGCCAACCACCTCTTCCTTCTCAGTAAGACCACCGGGGAGCTCAGGCGCCTACCATCCATCAAGCCGTTGTCGATTGATTTCGAATTGAGTGCCGATCTTTTGAAGTCAATCAAACGACCCGAGTTCGATATATTCTTTACTGACATTTCATCATCCACGGACAGCATGCATGGGCGATTGAGAAACGCCATCAAGTTCTTCTCAATGGCACTCAATTCTCAGGATGATGTCACTAGCTTTCTATTTTACGTCGTAGCCGTTGAATCGATCTTCTCTCGGGACAAGAATAATCCGATCAAGGCAACGCTGGCGGAGCTTGGATCGATGCTCTGCTTCCCTCCCAAGCAACGACTTGACGCCTACCAGATGATCAGGGAAGCCTACGACTTGAGGTCGTCGATCGTTCACGCCGGCGCCTCATCGGTTGACAAGAAGAACGTAGGAATAGTCAGGTCAATCGCGGCTCGTGCAATCTATTCCAGTCTGTACCTGTGTACCAATCTCAAGGGCGGTCAAGGTAAGCTAGAGAACAGATTTTTCAATCACCTGCGTGATCAAAAATTGGGGGTCGCCAAGGCGATCATCCCTCGCTCCATCTGGGCTCTTCCAGAGATTGGAACAATAGATTAATGGTCTGCCCTGCGACCGCTTTCGTCCCACAAGCGGGTGCCTCCTGCCCTTGATAACCATCTCTAACCGTTGGATTGATCGCCAAAGCACTCAAGAGAGCCAGGGCTAGCCGTCGCGCTGAAGAACACTTCCGTCCAACGCCACCTAAAATCATCGAGCCAGTCGTCGCTACGCCAGTGACCACGCAACCCCCTCCCCCGCCCGCATCGGCACCATCACCGAATCGGCCAGCGGATAGGTCTCGGGCACCGTCCAGGCCTTGCGCTCCAGCACGATCCGCTCCTGATTGCGCGGCAGTCGGTAGAAATCCGGGCCGTGGAAGCTGGCGAAGGCTTCGAGCTGGTCCAGCTTGCCGGCCTGGTCGAAGGCTTCGGCGTACAGCTCGATGGCGGCGTGGGCGGTGTAGAGACCGGCGCAGCCGCAGGCGGTTTCCTTGGCGCCGCGGGGGTGCGGGGCGCTGTCGGTGCCCAGGAAGAAATGCGGGCTGCCGCTGGTGGCGGCCTGCAGCAGGGCCTGGCGGTGGGTCTCGCGCTTGAGGATGGGGGCGCAGTAGTTGTGCGGGCGGATGCCGCCTTCGAACAGGGCGTTGCGGTTGAGCAGCAGGTGGTGGGCGGTGATGGTGGCGCCGACGTTGGCCGGGGCGCCGGTGACGAAGTCCACCGCATCCTTGGTGGTGATGTGCTCGAGCACCATGCGCAGGCCGGGGAAGCGGGCCTGCAGCGGCAACAGGTGGCGCTCGATGAACACGCGTTCGCGGTCGAAGATGTCCACGGCCGGGTCGGTCACCTCGCCGTGCAGCAGCAGCGGCAGCTCGTGCTTCTCCATCGCCTCCAGCACCGCGTTCACGCGCGCCAGGTCGCGCACGCCGGACTGCGAGTTGGTGGTCGCGCCGGCCGGGTAGTACTTGACCGCGAACACGTGCTCACTGGCCTTGGCCCGGGCGATCTCCTCCGGTGCGGTGTCCTCGGTCAGGTAGAGGGTCATCAGCGGCTGGAAGCTGGACCCCGCCGGCAGGCAGGCCAGGATGCGCTCGCGATAGCTTTCGGCCTGGGCCACGGTGGCCACCGGCGGCTTGAGGTTGGGCATGACGATGGCGCGCGCGAAGCGCTGCGCGGTATGCCCCACCACCGAGGCCAGGGCCTGCCCGTCGCGCAGGTGCAGGTGCCAGTCGTCGGGGCGGATCAGTTCAAGGCGCGTGGCGGTCATGGCGCGTTCGTCTTCAAGGTCGGATTGCAGGGCGCGGCATGGTAGCGCACGCCCTCGGCACTGCCCTGCCCCGGCCCTGCCCTCGCCGCCGCCCAAAACGCGACGCCCGCGGCGGGCGCGGGCGTCGGGTTGCAGCGATGGCGGAGTCCGCCTGGGCGGTTCAGCCCGGATAGGCCGGGAACTTGTCCTTCGGGTGGCGCGCCTTCCACTCGTTGTAGGCGGCGGTGCCTTCCCAGGCGGCGAAGGCCTTGGGCGTGCGGCCGCGGCCGGTCCAGGTCTCGCCGGTATGCGGCAGCCAGTACTTGGGCGCCACGGTGGTGCCGCGGGTGCTGGAGCCGGCGGACTTCCTGGCGCGCGGCTCGCTGGCGCCGGTTAGGGCGGCGATCTCGGCCTTCTGCTTGGCGTTGAAATGGCTGCCGTAGGTCTGCAGCAGCTTGATCACGTTGGAAAACGCGTCCGTGGCCTCCTGCTGGCGCAGCTCGACTTCCTGCGCCTCGAGCTTGCGCAGTTCTTCGGCCAGCTTGGCCTTGGCTTGGGCGATGGCGTCCAGGTTCAGCGTGTTCTTTTCGGTCATGGGTTCGTGTCGAAAGGGATCAAAGGCAGGGCTTGCCGGCTGCGCATTATGCCTGTCCGCGCGTGCAAGCCTTGGGCTGTCGCGCCGTCGCATGCGACACTGGGTCACATGTTCGAGCCATTCAAAGCGGGCGGCGCGCTGGCGCCGTTGTGGTCGCGGGAGCGCTGGATGCGGCGCGTGGCCTTGTGGGGCGGTGCCGTCGCGGTGGCGGTAGTAGCCCTGATCTTCGCCCGGGCGGCCGATGCGGCCTTCGGGCTGTTCTCGCGGGTCATCCACCACTCGGTGTGGTGGGCGCTGCTGCTGACGCCGACTGTGTTCGCCGCACTGGCCTGGCTCACCAACGGGGCGCTCAAGCCGACCCGCGGCTCGGGCATCCCGCAGGTGATCGCCGCGCTGCAGCTGCCCGATCGCGAGTTCCGCAGGCGCAACCTGTCGCTGGGGGTCTCGGCCGGCAAGCTGGCGCTGACCGTGCTGGCGCTGTTCGGCGGGGCCTCGGTCGGCCGCGAGGGGCCGACGGTGCACGTGGGCGCCAGCCTGATGTATGTGATCGGGCGGGCGCTGGGCTTCAAGGATCCGCGCGATGCCACGCACTTCCTGCTGGCCGGCGGCGCGGCCGGCATCGCGGCGGCGTTCAATACGCCGCTGGCCGGCGTGGTGTTCGCGATCGAGGAGCTATCGGGCCGCTTCGAGCACACCTTCTCCGGCACGCTGCTGACGGCGGTGATCGTCGGCGGCGTGGTCTCGCTGGGGCTGCTGGGCGCCTACACCTATTTCGGCACGGTGCAGGCCGCACTGCCGCTGGGGCTGGGCTGGCTGGCGGTGCTGCTGTGCGGCGCGGTCGCCGGGCTGCTGGGCGGGGTCTTCAGCCGCATGATCCTGGCGGCGATGGACGGCCGGCCGCGCTGGCTGGGCCGGATGCGCGCGGCCAATCCGGTGCTGTTCGCCGGCGGCTGCGGCCTGGTGCTGGCGCTGCTGGGCATCGTCTTCGGCGCCGGCGCGTTCGGCACCGGCTACGAGCAGGCGCGCAGCCTGGTGCAGGACCATGCGGTGGTCGGGCACGAGTTCGGGCTGATGAAGTTCGCCGCCAACCTGGTGTCCTACGTGGCGGGCATCCCCGGCGGGCTGTTCTCGCCGGCGCTGGCCGTGGGCGCGGGGATTGGCCACAACCTGGCGCTGCTGCTGCCGGGCGTGGACCCGTCCTCGATGGTGCTGCTGGGCATGTGCGCCTACCTGACCGGCGTGACCCAGGCGCCGCTGACCTCGTCGATCATCTGCCTGGAGCTGACCGACAACAGCGACATGATGCTGCCGATCCTGGCCACCGCTCTGCTCGCCCGCGGCGCCTCGGCACTGGTGTGCCGCAAGCCGGTCTACAAGGCGCTGGCCGATCGCCTGCTGGCCGCGATGCCCGAACCCGCGCCCGCGGCGAAGGACGAGCACGACGACGACGATGCGGACGGGCCGCGCCCGGCGCATACCTGAGCGATCGTCGTTCCGCGGACTTCGCGCGGCTGCCTGCGCCCGCGCTGAGGCCTCGAGAGATGCCTTCCGGCGCGTTGCGCAACGCGTCTTTTCTACAGGAGACCTACGGGTGGCCTGTCAGGCGGGCCGCGACGAGATGTCGCTGCATTGCAGCAGTAACGCGGGCCGCCTATCATTGTTGAGAACAATTCGCGTTCTCAAGAATCCCCTCGATGCTTCTGCCCCGCTCCGCTTCCCTGTGCGCGTGCCTGTTGAGCTGCGCGCCGTTCGCCCTGCATGCCCAGCCCGGCGACGAGACCACCGCGGCCGATGCCGCGCCCCAAGCCAGGGAACTGGATACCGTGCGCGTCACCGGCACGGCGACGAGCGGCTTCCGTAGCCGCGGGCCTGCTCAGGTCGGCAAGTCCGGATTGGCGCCCGGCGCGTCGCCGCAATCGGTCAGCGTGGTCACGCGCGACCTGCTCGATGCGCAGCAGGCGCAGAGCCTGGCCGACGCCTTGCACAACGTCCCCGGCGTGGTCAGCAACACCTTCGGCCGACGCGGCTGGGACGACCTGATCATCCGCGGTCAGGTCGCCTCCGATTCGCTGTTCGTCGATGGCTTGCGCACCGCCTCGTCCAGTCGCGTGGCCGAGCAGCTGTTCGGCTACGAACAGGTCGAGGTGCTCAAGGGCCCGGCCTCGCTGATGTACGGGCTGGTGCTGCCGGGCGGACTGGTGAACATGGTCAGCAAGCGTCCGCAAGCCGAGCGTTTCGACCATATCGACACCACGATCGGCAGCCATGGCTTGGTGCAGGGCACGTTCGATCTCAACACGCCGCTGTCGGCCGACGGCAAGGCCGCGCTGCGCCTCAACGGCCTGGCCATGAACAGCGACGACGCTACTGACCACGTCTGGTTCCGGGCACGCCACATCGCGCCGGCACTGTCGCTGGATCTGGGCCCGGACACCGACCTGACCCTGCTGGCCAGCTACCAGACGCGCCAATACCTGCGCCAGCAGGGCCTGCCGCTGGTGGGGTCGATCCTGCCCAGCCGCAATGGGCCGATCCCGCGCGACACCTTCACCGGCGAGCCGGGACAGGATCCCTACCGCGCACGCCAGTCGCGCATCGGCTACGCCTTCAGCCATCGCTTCGGCAACGGCTGGACGCTCAACCAGAACCTGCGTGTGCAGGACTTCGAGGTCACCGGCCAGTTGGTCAGCAATACGGCGATGAACGCCGACCAGCGCACCCTGCGCCGCGGCGCGCAGGACCAGGCCTACGATGGCCATACCCTGTCGGTGGATACGCATGCGTGGAAGCAGGTCACCACCGGCGCATTGCGCCACGACCTGACCTTCGGCGTGGATTACCTGGATACGCGCGAGGACGTGCTGTCCTATACCTGCACCGTTGCCGCGCTGAACGTGTACGCGCCGGTCTACGGCAGCCCGCTCCGCTGCCCTGTCACGCCCCGCACCAACACCCGCGTACAGGTCGAGATGTTGGGCCTGTATGCGCGCGACCAGCTGCACCTGGGCGAGCGCTGGCTGGTCAGTGCGGGCCTGCGCCGGGATTTCACCACCACCCGGACCACCAACCGCGCCAATGGCCGCGTCGAGCGCGATCCGGCCGACGCCACCACCGGTGCGCTGGCGGTGATGTACGACCTCACGCCTGCCGTGCGGCCCTACCTGAGCTACGCCACCTCGTTCTATCCCAACACCGGCACCGATGTGGACGGCCGGGGGTTCGAGCCCGAGGAAGGCCGGCAATGGGAAGCGGGCCTGAAGATCGACCTGGCGCAGGGCCGCGCGACGCTGACCACGGCGCTGTTCGACCTGCGTCGGCAGCACGTGCTGCAGGGCGATCCGCTCAACGACGGTTTCAGCATCGCCATCGGCGAGCAGCGCACGCGGGGCGCCGAACTCGGCATCGCCGCGGATCTGGGCCATGGCCTGAGCCTCAACGCCGGCTATGCCTACACCGACGCTGTGATCACCGACGACGGTGGCCAGGCGGTGTCGACGGTCGGCAACCGCCTCAACAACGTGCCGCGTCACAGCGCCACGGCATTCGCGCGCTACCAGCTGCCCGGCGCATGGTCGCGCTGGTCGGTCAACGGCGGCATGCGCGGGGAAAGCGACCGCTTCGCCTACAGCTACACGTTACCCGGCTATGTGGTCGCCGATGCGGGCGTGGCCTATGACGCGCCGCACTGGCACGCGGCCTTCAGCCTGAAGAACATCTTCGACACCCATTACTACAGCGGCGGCCTGGCCGCGGCGGTGGCGATGGGCGACGACCGCACCGCGATGTTCAATCTCGGCCTGCGCTTCTAACTCCCTTCCCGGCGATCCGCGCGCAGGAATCCCCACGTGCTCAAGAACCTCCTGTTCCAGACCCACTGGTTCCTGGGCATCACCGCCGGCACGGTGCTGGCCCTGATGGGGCTCACCGGCGCCAGCCTGTCCTTCCAGGACGAGCTGCTGCGCGCCATGAACCCGCCGCTGGCCCAGGTCGCGCGCCATCATGCCGCCGGCGAACAGGCGCTGCCCCTGACCACGCTGGCCGAGCGCCTGTCGCAGGGCCGTCACGGGCCGGTCCAGCGCCTGCGCGTGGACACCACCGGCACGCATCCGTCCGAGGTGCGCTTCGATGGGCGTGGCGGCACGTCGCTGTACTTCGACCCCTATACCGGGCAGGTGATCGACGCGCCGCGCGGCGCGGGCTTCTTCGACTTCGCCGAGGACCTGCATCGGCGGCTGGCGGCCGGCGAGACCGGCAAGGCGATCACCGGCGCCTGCGTGCTCATGCTGGTGTTCTTCTGCCTGTCCGGCCTGTACCTGCGCTGGCCCCGGCAGTGGCGCAGTCCGCGCACCTGGCTGGCGGTGGAGTGGAAACGCAGCGGCCGCAGCTTCCTGTGGAGCCTGCATTCGGTGATCGGCACCTGGGTGTTGGTGGTGTACTTGGTGATTGCGCTAACCGGGCTGTGGTGGTCCTACGACTGGTACCGCGACGGGGTCAGCAGGCTGCTGGGCGGTGCCGAACGCGAGGACGCGCGCGGCGGGGCCGGCTTCGGCCGGCTCGACCTGGCCCGGGTGCAGGCCAGCCTCGACGCGGCGGTCCCCGCCCTGCGCGCGGGGGGCTACCTCGACCTGCGCTTCGCGCCCAAGGGCGATCGCCCGCTGACCGCACGGGTCAGGCTGAAAGGCGCCGCGCACGACCGCGCCTACGACACCTATCTGCTCGACCCGGCCACCGGCGCGGTGCTGGAGCGCAGCCCCTATGCCGCGCTGCCGGCGGGCCGCAAGGTGCTGACCAGCGTGTTCGCGCTGCATTCGGGCAGCTTCTTCGGCTTGCCGGGGCGGATCATCGTGATGCTCGCGGCCCTGTGCATGAGCCTGTTCTTCGTCACCGGCTGGATGCTGTATCTGGATCGGCGCCGCCGGAAGCGCGCCGCGCGCGCATCGCGCCTGCCCTTGCTGCAGGCCGATGGCGAGCCGTGGCTGGTGTCCTTCGCCAGTCAGAGTGGCTTCGCCGAACAACTCGCCTGGCGCGCCGCCGGCCAGCTGCAGGCGGCCGGCCTGCCGGTGCAGGTCGAACCGATCGCGCGTCTGGATGCCGCGCGCCTGACCCGGACCCGACGGGCGCTGTTCGTGATCAGCACCTTCGGCGACGGCGAAGCGCCGGACACCGCACGCCCGTTCGAGCGGCGCATGCTCGACCGGGTCCACGCCCTGCCCGAGCTGGGCTATGCCGTGCTGGCGTTGGGCGATCGCCAGTACGCGCGCTTCTGCGGCTTCTCGCGCCGGGTCGAACACTGGCTGCATGCGCAGGGCGCGCGGGCGCTGTTCCCCAGCGTGGAGGTGGACCGCAACGACAGCCAGGCGCTGGAACACTGGCAGCGACAGCTGGCCGAGCTCACCGGCGTGGCCGCCGATGCGCCCCTGGTGGAAGACGTGCCGCTCCAGGCCTGGCGCCTGCTGGACCGCACGCGGCTCAATCCCGGCAGCGCCGCGGCGGCGATGTGGCATGTGCGCCTGCAGCCCCCGGCCGACGCGTCCTGGCAGGCCGGCGACATCCTGGAGATCGCGCCGCGGCACGGCACCGACCACGTCGCGGCCGTGCTGGCGCATGTCGGCCTGGACGCCGCCACGCCGGTGACGGTCGATGGCCGGACGCAGGCGCTGGCGAGCGCCGCCGCCACGCGCGACCTGCCGCAGCTGGACCTGCAGATGGCCCCGGTGCACGACGCGCAGGCGTGGATCGACGGCCTGCCGCCGCTGCCGCATCGCGAGTACTCGCTGGCGTCGATCCCTTCCGACGGCGCCGCCGAGCTGGTCGTGCGCCTGGCCACGCGGCCCGATGGCCGCCACGGGTCGGGCTCGGGCTGGCTGTGCGTGCACGCGCCGGAAGGCGCCGCAGTGCAGGCGCGCGTGCGCCGCAACCCCGGCTTCCACCGCGTCGACGGACCTATGCTGCTGATCGGCAACGGCACCGGCATCGCCGGCCTGCGCAGCCTGCTGCACGAGGCCGCGACAGCAGGCACGCACGACCACTGGCTGGTGTTCGGCGAACGCACCCGCGCCCACGATCATGTCTTCGAACAGGCGTTGGACGCCTGGCAGCGCGGCGGCCATCTGGCGCGCGTGGACCTGGCGTTCTCGCGCGATCAGGCCGAACGCCGCTACGTGCAGCACCTGCTGGCCGCGCAGGCCGAGGAAGTGCGGGCCTGGGTCGCGCGCGGGGCCACGCTGTATGTGTGCGGCGCGCTGCACGGCATGGCCGCCGGCGTGGACGAGGCCCTGCGCGGCATCCTGGGCGAGGACGGCCTGGACCGGCTGCTGGCCGCCGGCCGCTATCGTCGCGACGTGTACTGAGTCCGACACCGGCTGTCCGCGACCGGCTGAGTCAGGACACCGGCTGCCGGCGATGGTGCTGGGCCTTGCAGCCCGCAGCGGCAGCAAGTCGCTGCAAGCGGTCGCGTGGGAGGACTCCGTTTCGCAAGTGCAGGTGCGCTGTGCATCCGACTGCAGGCCCGCGCTGACGTAATCGTCATTCCGACACCCGGATCAGCCCGTGCATTCCGGCGCGCGACTTCGGGGGGCTTCCTGCACCCGTGCGGCGTTCCATAGCGCGCCGCGCCTTGCCGCCGAAGCGTGCGTCCGCCAGGCAACGACTCGAGACCAGGACGGATCGAAATGCACATCGCCTTGCCGGCAGGTCATGGCGAAGGCCGGGCCTTCTAGTAGGATGGCCCAAGCGCATCGGGCAGGGAGCCCGCGCGCCTCTCCCACCTCGCCCTGCCGCGCATGACCTCCCCGATCCTTGTGACCGTTCCGTCCCCTCGTCCGTTCGATTGGGCCGCACCGCTGTTCGCCATCGTGCTGGCCCTGTCCGCCTGCAGCGCCCCACCGACGCCCGCGTCGAAGTCCGCCCCCGTGGTCTCGGTGCTGACGCTGCAGCCCGAGACGCTGGCGCTGGAGACCGAACTGGCCGGCCGCACGGTAGCCTCGGAAGAATCCGAGGTGCGCCCGCAGGTGGAAGGCGTGCTGCTCAAGCGGCTGTTCACCGAAGGCGAGACGGTCAAGGCCGGACAGCCGCTGTTCCAGATCGAGCCCACGCTCTACCAGGCCGCCAGCAACGAGGCGCGCGCCAACCTGGCCACGGCCGAGGCGGCGCTGGCCAGCGCCAGGCTGCAGGCCCAGCGCTACCAGGTGCTGGGCAAGAGCCAGCTGATCGCCCAGCAGGAGGTGGACGATGCTGACGCCGCCTACAAGCAGGCCGCGGCCAACGCCGAAGCCAGCCGCGCGGCGCTGGACACCGCGCGCACCCGGCTGCGCTTCGCCACGGTCACCGCGCCGATCACCGGGCGCGTGGGCCGCGCCTTGTTCACGCCCGGCGCGCTGGTGACCTCCGGCCAGGCCGATCCGCTGGCGCGCATCCAGAAGCTGGACCCGATGAACGTGGACATCAACCAGTCCGGCACCGACTACCTGGCGCTGCGCCGCGCGGTCGCCGCCGGCGGCGTGCAGCCGGCGGCCACGCCGGTGCGGCTGAAGCTGGCCGACGGCAGCGACTACGCCGTGCCGGGCACGCTGGAGTTCGCCGACATCGACGTGGACCAGGCCACCGGCAGCATCACTTTGCGCGCGCGCTTCCCCAACCCGGACGGCACGCTGCTGCCGGGCATGTATGTGCGCGCGCTGGTCGGCCAGGGCGTGCGCCAGCAGGCGCTGCTGGTGCCGCAGGCCGCGGTGGATCGCACCCCGCGCGGCGAGGCCCAGGCCTGGGTGGTCGGCGCGGACGGCGTGGTGCACCAGCGCCAGTTCACCACCGTGCGCGCGGTCGGCAACCGCTGGCTGGTGGCCGATGGCCTCAAGCCCGGGGAGCGCATCGTCACCGGCGGCCGCCAGAATCTGCGCGATGGCCTCAAGGTGAGCATCAAGCAGGCCGCCGCCAGCGCCGGACAGGGCTGAGCGCCCGATGCTGCCGCGCTTCTTCATCCACCGGCCCATCTTCGCGTGGGTGCTGGCCATCTGCATCATGGCGATGGGTGCGATCGCCATCGCTATCCTGCCGGTCGAGCAGTATCCGGACATCGCCCCGCCGCAGGTCAACATCGCGGCCAACTACACCGGCGCCTCGGCCAAGACGGTGGAGGACAGCGTCACCCAGGTGATCGAGCAGCAGCTCAAGGGCATCGATCATCTGCTGTACTTCTCCTCGTCCAGCTCGTCCTCGGGCCAGTCGCGCATCAGCGTGACCTTCGACCAGCGCGCCGATCCGGACATCGCCCAGGTCCAGGTGCAGAACGCGGTCAACCAGGCCATCAACCGCCTGCCGCAGGAAGTGCAGCAGCAGGGCATCACGGTGTCCAAGTCGCAAGGCGACAGCCTGATGGTGGTCGCCCTGTACGACACCACGCGCAAGATGACGCGCGTGGACGTAGCCGACTTTTTGGTCAACACGCTGCAGGATCCGATCAGCCGCATCAACGGCGTGGGCGAGATCAACGTCTTCGGCGCGCAGTACGCCATGCGCGTCTGGCTGGACCCGCACCGGCTCAACGCCTACCGGCTGATGCCCAGCGACGTGCGCGCCGCGATCCAGGCGCAGAACACCCAGGTCACCGCCGGCGAGCTGGGCGCCCTGCCCGCCATCGACGGGCAGTCGCTCAACGCCACGGTCACCGCGCAGTCGCGCCTGCAGACGCCCGAGCAGTTCCGCCAGATCATCCTGACCACCCTGCCCAGCGGCGCCAGCGTGCGCCTGGGCGATGTGGCGCGGGTGGAGATCGGCGCGGAGAACTACCAGAACAGCAGCTTTCTCAACGGCTATCCCGGCTCGGGCTTCTCGGTGTCGCTGGCCTCCGGCGCCAACGCGCTGGAGACCGCCGATGCGGTGCGCGCGGAGATCGAGCGGCTCAAGCCCACCTTCCCGCCCGGCGTGGAGGTGGCCTACCCGCGCGACAACACGCCGTTCGTGCGCGTGTCGGTGGAAGGCGTGGTGCACACGCTGATCGAGGCCATCGTGCTGGTGGTCGTGGTGATGTACCTGTTCCTGCAGAACGCGCGCGCCACCCTGATCCCGGCGATCACCGTGCCGGTGGTGCTGCTGGGCACCTTCGGCGTGCTGGCGCTGACCGGCTTCACCATCAACACGCTGACGCTGTTCGCCATGGTGCTGGCCATCGGCCTGCTGGTGGACGATGCCATCGTGGTGGTGGAGAACGTCGAGCGGATCATGCACGAGGAACATCTGCCACCGCTGGAGGCCACCGAGAAGTCGATGGGCGAGATCACCGGCGCGCTGGTCGGCATCACCGTGGTGCTGGGCGCGGTGTTCCTGCCGATGGCGCTGTTCGGCGGCTCCACCGGCATCATCTATCGGCAGTTCTCGATCACCATCGCCTCGGCCATGGCGCTGTCGGCGCTGGTCGCGCTGACCCTGACGCCGGCCCTGTGCGCCACCTTGCTCAAGCCGGTGGAGAAAGAGCGCAGGCCGGGGCGGTTCTTCCAGTGGTTCAACCGCAGCGTCGAGCGCAGCCAGCACGCTTACCAGCGCCGGCTGGGGGTGCTGCTGACCCGTCCGAAGCGCTGGATGGCGCTGTACGCGGTGGTGGTGGTGGTCATGGCCGTGCTCTATCTGCGCATGCCGACCAGCTTCCTGCCGGTGGAGGACCAGGGCCAGCTGTCGGTGCAGTTCACCACGCCCGAAGGCACGCCCATGGCCACCACCGAGGCGCTGGCCCATCGCATCAGCGAGTACTTCCTGGACAAGGAAAAGGCCAACGTCGAGGCGGTGTTTCTGGTGGTGGGCCGCAACAACGCCGGCATCGGCCAGAACGCGGGCCAGGGCTTTTTGTCGCTGACGCCCTGGGGCGAGCGCGACCGCCACAACACCGCCGCGGCGATCATCGAACGGGCCAACAAGTATTTCCGCGCTCATGAGGACGCACGGATCAACGTGCTCGCGCCGCCGGCCGTGCGCGGCCTGGGCCAGTCCAGCGGCTTCGAGCTGTGGATGCGCGATGCGCAGGGGAAGGGGCGCGATGCCCTCGACCAGGCGCAGCGCACGGTGCTGGAACAGGCCGGCGACGATCCGGCGCTGACCTCGGTGCGCCTGAACGGCCTGGGCGACAAGGCCCAGCTGCAGTTGGACATCGACCACGCGCAGGCTGGCGCGCTGGGCCTGTCGCAGTCGGACATCAACGCCACCCTGTCGGCGGCCTGGGGCGGGACCTACGTCAACGACTTCATCGACCGCGGCCGGGTCAAGCGCGTCTATATCCAGGGCGATGCGCCCTATCGCGCCGTGCCGGAGGACCTGGGCCAGTGGTATGTGCGCGGCGACAACGGCCAGATGGCGCCGTTCTCCAGCTTCGCCAGCAGCCACTGGACGCGCGGCCCGCAGCTGCTGCAGCGCTTCAATGGGCTCTCGGCGCTGCAGCTGCAGGGCAGCGCGGCCGAGGGCCGCAGCTCGGGCGAGGCGATGGACCGGATGCAGGCGCTGGTGGACCAGCAGCCGGGCTTCGACCTGCAGTGGAGCGGCCTGTCCTACCAGGAGCGGCTGTCGAGCAACCAGACGCTGTGGCTGTACGCGGCCTCGATCGCCTTCATCTTCCTGTGCCTGGCCGCGCTCTACGAGAGCTGGTCGATCCCGGCGGCGGTGCTGATGGTGATCCCGCTGGGCGTGCTGGGCACGGTGGTGGCGACCACGCTGGCCGGGTTCACCAACGACATCTATTTCCAGGTGGGCCTGCTGACCACGATCGGCCTGTCGGCCAAGAACGCGATCCTGATCGTGGAGTTCGCCGAGGCCGAGCAGAAGGCCGGCCGCACGCCGATGGCCGCCGCGCTGGAAGGCGCGCGCCTGCGCCTGCGTCCGATCGTGATGACCTCGCTGGCCTTCGTCGCCGGCGTGATCCCGCTGGCCGTCGCCACCGGCGCCGGCGCCGCCAGCCGACGCGAGATCGGCATCAGCGTGATCGGCGGCATGCTCTCCGGCACCGTCCTGGCGGTGCTGCTGGTGCCGCTGTTCTTCGTGCTGGTGCACGGACTGCGGCGCGAGCCGAAGGTGGGAGAGGCGCAGGCTCAGGGCTGATCCCGCGGGACTGGCATCGAGGTCTCAGGGTCTGCCCCTCCCCTTGCGCAGCAGGGGGAGGCCGGGAGGGGGTTGGCTCAGGTCACGGCATGGCCTGGCTTGGACGCGGATATCCGGAGCCACGGCAAAGCGCCGGAGCTGGAGGCGTCAGGCTCCCCGCGAAGAGCCCCCCTCCCCAGCCCTCCCCTTCGCCTGCGGCGAAAGGGAGGGGGCAGAAGCCTCTGCCGCCCACCCATTTGCCGCACGTGTGTCCAGCTGCTTCCGGATCTGCCCCTCCCTTTTGCGCGAACGCGCAAGGGGGAGGTTGGGAGGGGGTTGAGGCTCCTCGCGAAGAGCGACCCCTCCCCGGCCCTCCCCTTCGCCTTCGGCGAAAAGGAGGGAGAAGAGCGGCTCACGCGCGTTGATTCCTTGTGTCGGTTGAACCGGCTCGTGCCGATTGAAGCGGGATGCGGCTTATGGCGCGGGGGCGTGAGCCGGAGCGAAGCGTTCGACGAGGAAGTCAACGAAGGCGCGCACCAGCAGCGAGGCCTGGCGGTGCTGGGGGTAGAGGGCGTTCATCGCGATGGGGGCCGGCTCGAACGCCTCCAGCACCGGGACCAGGCGGCCATCGGCCAGACAATCGTCGAGCAGGAAGGCCGGCAGATGGACCAGGCCGTGGCCGGCGAGCGCGGCCTGCACCAGTACTTCGCCGTTGTTGGCGTGCAGGCGGCCGGAGACCTCCACCGCCAGGGCGCGGCCTTCGCGCAGGTAATGCCATTGGCTGGTGCGGCCGTGGCCGTAGAGCAGGCAGGCGTGCTCGCGCAATTGGGTGGGCTGGTGCGGCGTGCCGGCGCGCTGCAGGTAGTCGGGACTGGCGCAGGTGACCATGCGCAGCGCGCCCAGGCGCCGGGCCACCAGCGTGGACTCGGCCACCGCACCGATGCGCAGCGCCACGTCGAAGCCCTCGCCCACCAGGTCGACCGCGCGATCGCTCAGGTCCAGCTCCACGCTGACCTCGGGATAGTCGGCGAGGAAGGTCGGCAGCACCGGCCCCAGATGCAGGGTGCCGAAGGACATCGGCGCGCTGACGCGCAGGGTGCCGCGCGGACGCGCCCCGCCCTGCTGGCAGATGGCCATCTCGGCCTGGTCGACGGCGGCGACGATCTCGCGCGCATGCTCCAGATAGGCCAGGCCCAGTGGCGTGGGGCTCAGCTGGCGCGTGGTGCGGTTGAGCAGGCGCACGCCCAGCCGGGCCTCCAGCGCAGCGATGCGCCGGCTGACCAGCTGCTTGGAGGTGCCCACGCGCTCGGCCGCGGCAGTGAGGCTGCCGGCGTCCACCACCTCCTGGAATACGCGCATGTCTTCGAGGGCGTTGATTGTCATTTCTTGGTTGACAGTATTTCCATCCAAGACGGATTTATAGCACCACCAGGCGACAGTAGGATGCTCGCACGGTGAGGCCGGGCCCCACCGCCCCATCCCGAACACCCAGCCAGGAGTACCCCATGCACGACATCATCCGGGCCGACAAGCGCGGCGTCGCCAACCACGGTTGGCTCAACTCGCGTCATACCTTCTCCTTCGGCCACTACTACAACCCGCAGTTCATCGGCTTCTCGGACCTGCGCGTGATCAACGACGATCGCGTCGCCCCGGGCCAGGGCTTCGGCACCCATCCGCACCGCGACATGGAGATCTTCTCCTACGTGCTGGAAGGCGCGCTGGCGCACAAGGACTCGATGGGCAGCGGCTCGGTGATTCGCCCGGGCGACGTGCAGCTGATGAGCGCCGGCTCCGGCGTGACGCACAGCGAGTTCAACGGCTCGGACCGGGAGAAGGTGCACTTCCTGCAGATCTGGATCGTGCCCAACGTGACCGGCGCGCCGCCGCGCTACCAGGAGAAGTCCTTCCCGGAAGCCGAGAAGCGCGGCCAGCTGCGGCTGATCATCTCGCCCGATGGCGCGCAGGGTTCGCTGGAGATCCGCCAGGATGCGCGCGTCTACGCCGGCCTGTTCGACGGCGAGGAACGCGCCTCGCTGACGCTGGGCGATGACCGCCACGCCTATGTGCATGTGGCCCGCGGCTCGATCGAGCTGGACGGCCAGGCCTTGAACGAAGGTGACGGCGTGCGCGTGCGCGATGCCGGCACGCTGACCCTGGCCAATGGTCGCGGCGCCGAGGTCCTGGTGTTCGACCTGCGCCCCAACGAGGTGCCGGGCCTGCACTGAAGCCCGAAGGCGTGAACGCTGCGGCCCGCCGCGTGTGCCCCCCAAGGGCCGCGCGGCGGGCCGTTTTGCGTCAGCCCCAGCGGCAGACCTTGAACACCGCCGCGTCCCAGCGCGAGGCGTCGTCGAAGGACCAGTGCAGGCCGCGGCGGGCATGGGCCGCCGCCCGCGCCGCGCGGGCACGCGCGCAGGCATCGGCCCGCGGGATGCGCATCGTCGCCGGCCTCGACCTGGCGCCGCGCGAGAAACGCACGCGCGATGCGGCGCGAGATTCCGCCTGGGTCAGCGAGGCCTGCCAGGCCTCGCGCGTCGTCTCGATCCTGCGCTGCGCCTCGTCCCGCTCCAGGCGCGGGCCCGGCACGGCGACCAGCTCGGCCCGCGCCCAGGTCTGCAGCGGAAGGCCGGCACAGGGCGCCTCCTGGTAGGCCGCGCCCTGCGCGGCGGCGCAGCGATAGATCGCCTGTGCCCCGGCATCGCCGGCGGCCAGGCCCATCAGCAACAACAACAGTGCGCATCCGTGTCGCATCGTCTCGTCCCTCGGTGTCCGCAGGGCCTCAGGCTCGCGCGTCGCAATGCCCCAGCCCATCGGACAACGCCGCAGGGCGGCGTCGGACGATGCCGCCCTGCATCCGCGCCGGCGTCGCCGACGTAATCCCCGGTGTCGCCCCCGGAGCCGATGCCGATGTTCCCCGTCTTGAAGCCCTCGTTGGACGCATGCACGATCCCGGCTTCGGCATGCGCCCCCATGCTGCTGACGCGCCATGCGCAGTGAGCCTGTCATGGTCAGCGCGCCTGCCCTGCCGGGGCGACGGCACGCCCATCTGAATTGCGGAGGAAACGCGGCATGGTCAACGCCTACCTGTGGCTCAACGCGCTGCTCTATATCGCCTTGGCGCTGTGGTGCACGCTGGCGCCCGACAGCACCGCGCAGGCGGTGGGATTCACCGCGCTCACCCCGGCCGGGCAGACCGAGTTCCTGGCGGTCTATGGCGGCATGGAGTTCGGGATCGGGCTGCTGTTCGCCTACTTCGCGCGCAGCCGGCAGCCGCGCAACGGCCTGGTCCTGGCCCTGCTGTTCTATGCGCCCATCGTGGCCTGGCGTGCCTATGCCATCGCCCGCTACGGGCTGCCGGGCGGCACGACCCTGGGGCTGGTGGCGGGCGAATGGCTGCTCCTGCTCGCCGCGGCGGGGCTGTTCCTGTGGCAGCGCAGCAGGGCCGGGTGAACGTGTCGAGACCGCATTGACGGGGCGCCCCGTAGGATCTGCCGCACCTTCCGCCCTCTCTTCAGAAGACGCGCGCCGCATGGCGGATTTCCCCGAACGCGACATCCTGGCCGACGACGCCGACCAGCTGCTGCTGGCCACGGCCCGCGGCGACCATCTTGCGTTCGAGCGCCTGTACAAGGCGACCTCGCCGCGCCTGTACGCTGTGTGCCTGCGCGTGCTGACCCAGCGCAGCGAGGCCGAGGACGTGCTGCAGGAGGTCTATACCAATGTCTGGAGAAAGGCGGTGCAGTTCGATCCGGGCAAGGCCGGCGCGCTGACCTGGCTGTCGATGCTGGCGCGCAACCGCGCGATCGACCGCCTGCGCGCCGGGCGCAACGAGCGTCAGTCGGTGCCCATCGACCTGGGGCCTGAGCTGATCGACGACACGCCCGGCGCCGAACAGCTTGCCGACGCCGCCCTGCAGGCCCACGGCCTGGACGTCTGCCTGGAGGAACTGGAACCGCAGCGGCGCACCCTGATCCGCACCGCCTTCTTCGAGGGCTGTACCTACGAGGAGCTGGCCACGCGCAGCCAGACCCCGCTGGGCACGGTGAAGAGCTGGATCCGCCGCAGTCTGGCCAAGCTCAAGGCGTGCCTGGAACGATGAACACCCACGCCGAACCCTTCGAACAGGATCCGCCCGGCCACGGGCCGCTGGCCGGCGAGTATGTGCTGGGCGTGCTCGACCAGGCGCAGCGGGCCCAGGTGCAGGCACGCATCGCCCACGATCCGGCCTTCGCCGCCGAGGTGGCGCAGTGGGAAGCGCATCTGGCGCCGCTGCTCGAACAGCTGGAGCCGGTTGCGGTCCCGGATTATGTCTGGGCACGCCTGCGCGCGGCCCTCGCGCTGCCGGAAGCCAAGCCCGTGCCGGCGACGTCTGCGCCGAAGACAGCGCCGAGCGGCTTCTGGAACAACCTGGGCCTGTGGCGCAGCGTCGGCATCGGCAGCCTGGCCACCGCCGTGGTGGCGGTGCTGGCGCTGGTGTCCACCCTGCGCAGCGTGCCGCCGGCCCCGCAGCCGCCCTCGGTGGCGCAGCAGCCAGCCGCGTCCAGCGGCATGCCGCAGATGGTCTCCACCCTGGCCCAGGACGACGGCAGTACCGGCTACGTGGCGACCATGGACGCGCGCAACGGCCGCATGACCATCATGCCGATGCAGCCGATGCACCAGGACGGGCGCGTGCCCGAGCTGTGGATCATCCCCAAGGGCGGCAAGCCGATCTCGATGGGCGTGATGGATCCCGAGCATCCGGTCGAGCATGTCCTGCCCGAGCCGATGCGCAAGCTGCTGCGTGCCGACGCCCTGCTGGCGGTGACGATGGAACCGCCTGGCGGCGCGCCGGGCGGCGTGGCGACCGGGCCGGTCGTGGCCAAGGGCGCCATCACCGCGCTGACGCTGGGCAGCTGACCCCTGCATCCGGGAGGGTGCGTGCGACGTACATCTCCTCACGCAATGCCTGAAGGAGTCTTCGTGTCAGACCCGGCCCTCGCCGATGCGCCCGTCTCCCCTGCCCCGCCCGCGGCCCGCGCGCGCTGGTGGCAGGCGCTGCGGCGCTGGTTCGACACCGCCGAAGACGCACCGCTCGATGCGGCCCGCGCCGACCGCATCGACTGGCTGCGCGCGGTGCCCTTCATCGCGCTGCACCTGATGTGTCTGGGCGTGTTCTGGGTGGGCTGGTCGTGGTTCGCCGTCGCCACCGCGGTGGCGCTGTACGCGGCGCGCATGTTCGCGATCACCGCCTTCTACCATCGCTACTTCGCGCACAAGGCGTTCAAGACCTCGCGCCCGGTGCAGGCGGCGTTCGCCGCGCTGGGCGCGATGAGCGTGCAGCGTGGCCCGCTGTGGTGGGCCGCGCACCATCGCCACCACCATCGGGTGACCGATACGCCGGACGATCCGCATTCGCCGCGCCAGCATGGCTTCTGGTGGAGCCACATGGGCTGGTTCCTGACCCCGCGCGGTTTCCGCACCGACTGGACCGCGATCCCGGATCTGCGCCGTTTCCCCGAGCTGCGCTTCATCGATCGCTTCGACCTGCTGCTGCCGGTGCTGCTGGCCGCCGGGCTGTTCGCGCTGGGCATGGCGCTGGAGCGCTGGGCGCCGTCGCTGCACACCGACGGGCCGCAGCTGCTGGTGTGGGGGTTCTTCGTCTCCACGGTCTTGCTGTTCCATGCCACGGTCACGATCAACTCGCTGGCGCACCGCTTCGGCTCGCGCCGCTTCGACACGCGCGATGACAGCCGCAACAACGCGCTGCTGGCGCTGCTGACCTTCGGCGAAGGCTGGCACAACAACCATCACCACTTCCCCGGCTCGGCGCGGCAAGGCTTCGTGTGGTGGGAGGTGGACCTGACCTGGTACGGGCTGAAGCTGATGTCGTGGATGGGCCTGGTGCGCGACCTCAAGCCGGTGCCGCCGGGGCTGCTGCGCCGCACGCGGGGCGCGCGATGAGCCGCATCGCGGTGGTCGGCGGCGGCATCGCCGGCATGGGCGCGGCCTGGGGACTGTCGCAGCGTCATCAGGTGACGCTGTTCGAGGCCGGCGACTATCTGGGCGGGCATACGCACACCCACGACATCGAGATCGACGGGCAGCACTACGCGGTCGATACCGGCTTCATCGTGTTCAACCCGCTCCACTACCCGTTGCTGACGCGCCTGTTCGACACGCTGGGCGTGGCCTCGCAGCCGACCACGATGAGCTTCTCGGTCAGCGATGCGCGCAGCGGGCTGGAATACAACGCCGGCACGCTGGCCGGCCTGTTCTGCCAGAAACGCAACCTGGTCAGCCCGACGTTCTGGCGGATGCTGGGCGACCTGCGCCGCTTCTACCGACAGGCGCCGCAGGTGCTGGCCGAGCCCGCGCCGGGACCGACGCTGGGCGAATACCTGTCCGCGAACGGCTACTCGGCCACCTTCCGCGACGCGCACATCGTGCCGATGGCCTCGGCGCTGTGGTCCTCGCCGGCCAGGACGATCCTCGACTTCCCGATGCGGCATCTGGTGCGCTTCATGCACAACCACCACATGCTGCAGCTGACCGGGCGCCCGCCCTGGCGCGTGGTCAGCGGCGGCTCCAACCGCTACGTGCAGGCGCTGCAGAAAACCTGGCGTGTGGAAGTGCAGCTGGCCACGCCCGTGCACGGCGTCAAGCGCCAGGCGCAGGGGGTGCGGCTGTGGACCGCCGCGGGCGAGCAGGACTTCGATGCGGTGGTGCTGGCCTGCCACGCCGACGATGCGCTGGCGCTGCTGGAGGACGCCGATCAGGAGGAGCGCGCGGTGCTCGGCGCGGTCACCTATCAAGACAACGACACCGTGCTGCATACCGACGCGCGCGTGCTGCCGCGCGATCGGCGCGCCTGGGCCGCGTGGAATGCGCGCCTGCCCGAGCAGGACGGCGACACCTGCACGGTGAGCTACTGGATGAACGCCCTGCAGTCGCTGGACGCGCCGGTGCCCTTCATCGTCAGCCTCAACCAGGACGCACACATCGACCCGGCGCGCGTGCTGCGCCGGATGCGCTACCGCCATCCGCACCAGACCGCCGCCTCGGTCTCCGCGCAGGCCGCGCTTCCGCGCATCCAGGGGCGCGGCCAAGTGTGGCACGCAGGCGCCGGCTGGGGCTTCGGCTTCCATGAGGACGGGCTGCGCAGCGGACTGGACGTGGCCCGCGCATTGGGATCGCCATGGCCGTGAGCCACGCCCGCGAGAACGTTTCGGCCCCTGGCCAAGTGCACGACGCAAGGACGTGTGCTGATGGTTTTGTGCGCGATACCGCCTCGACCGCGCTGGCCAGCGCGCTGTACGTGGGCCGCGTGCGCCATCGCCGCCACGCACCCAAGCCGCATGCCTTCACCTGGCCGCTGTTCATGGCCTATCTGGATCTGGACGAACTGGACCGCGTGTTCGCCGGGCGCTGGCTGTGGTCGCGCGAGCGCCGCAACGTGGTCGAGTTCCGGCGCGCGGACTTCCTCGGCGATGCCGCCGTGCCGCTGGATGAGGCGGTGCGCGACCTGGTGAAGGCGCGCACCGGCCAGCGGCCGCGCGGCCCGATCCGCATGCTCACCCACCTGCGCACCTTCGGCTACAGCTTCAATCCGGTGACGTTTTATTACTGCTTCGCCGCCGACGGCCGCACGCTGGAGACGCTGGTGGCACAGATCACCAATACGCCTTGGAAGCAGCGCCATGCCTATGTGCTGCCGGTGGCGCAGGCCATGGTCGATGGCGACTTCCTGCAGTGGCGCTTCGACAAGCGCTTCCATGTCTCGCCCTTCATGGCGATGGAACACGACTACCGCTGGCGCTTCGATGTGCCCGGACATGCGCTGCGCGTGCATATGGATGTGCTGTGCCCGCCGGATCCGCAGGGCGGCCACGCGCGTCGCTTCGACGCCACCCTGAGCCTGCGGCGCCGGCCGATGAGCGGCCGGCACATGGCCGCGGCGCTGCTGCGCTATCCGCTGATGACCCTGCAGGTGATCGTCGGCATCCATTGGCATGCGCTGCGCCTGTGGCTGCGCGGCAATCCCGTCCACGACCATCCCGACAAGAGGGCCGCCCCATGACCCGCCTCGACGCGTCCACCACGCCCGCCGCCAACGCGCCGGCCGATTCCGGCTCCTTCGTCGAACGCCTGCTGCGCCGCCGCCTGCTCGACACCCTGGGCCAGCTGCGCGGCGGTCGGCTGGTGCTCGAGGAGGCCGGCCAGATGCACGTGCTCGGCCACTGCGAGGTCGACGAGCCCGCGCCGCTGAGCGCGCACCTGCGCGTCCACGACCCGGCGTTCTGGCGCATGGCCGCGTTGAACGGCAGCGTCGGCGCGGGCGAAGCCTGGATGGAAGGGCTGTGGGACTGCGACGACCTGGTCGCGCTGATGCGCCTGCTGGTGCGCAACCGCGACCTGCTCGACGCCATGGACAGCGGCACCGCGCGCCTGGGCGGTGCGGCGATGAAGCTGCTGCATGCCTGCACGCGCAACACTCGCCGCGGCAGCCGGCGCAACATCGCTGCGCACTACGACCTGGGCAATGCGCTGTTCGCGCTGTTCCTGGACGAGAACCTGATGTACTCCTCGGCCATCTACGAGGATCAGGACGAGTCGCTGGAGGTCGCCGCCACCCGCAAGCTCGACCGCATCTGCCAGAAGCTGCAGCTGGGGCCGCAGCACCGGGTGGTGGAGATCGGCACCGGCTGGGGCGGCTTTGCCCTGCATGCGGCCGGGCGCTACGGCTGCCATGTCACCACCACCACGATCTCGCGCGAGCAGCACGACCTGTCCGCGCAGCGCATCGCGCAGGCCGGGCTGCAGGACCGCATCACCCTGCTGATGCGCGACTACCGCGACCTGGAGGGCCGCTTCGACCGGCTGGTCTCGATCGAGATGATCGAGGCGATCGGCCATCAGTACCTGGAGACCTACTTCGCCAAGGTCGGCGACCTGCTGGCCCACGATGGCCAGGCGCTGATCCAGGCCATCACCATCGAGGACCATCGCTATGCGCAGGCGCGCGATTCGGTGGACTTCATTAAGCGGCATATCTTCCCGGGCAGCTTCATCCCTTCGGTCGCGGCGATGACCGGGGCGATGGCCAAAGCCAGCGACCTGCGCCTGTTCAACCTGGAAGACATCGGCCCCAGCTACGCGCTGACCCTGCGCGCCTGGCGTGCGCGCTTCACCAGCCGGCTCGACGAGGTCCGCGCCCTGGGCTACGACGCGCGCTTCATCCGCATGTGGGTGTTCTACCTGGCCTATTGCGAGGCCGGCTTCCTGGAGCGCTCCATCGGCGATGTACAGCTGTGGCTGACGCGGCCCGGCGCGCGCGCCGTGCAGTACCCCTATGCGTTGGCAGGCGCATGAACGGCTGGCTGATCCTGCATGTGCTGCTGGTGGCGGCGGCGGTGATGCTGCTGGCCTGGCTGTGGCAGCGCCGCACGCGCAACGCCGGAGTGGTCGACGTGGTCTGGTCCGCGGGCATGGCGGGCAGCGCGGTGTACTACGCCCTTGCGGCGAACGGTGCGGCCTTGCCGCGCACGCTGGTCGCGCTGCTGGGCGGGGCCTGGGGACTGCGCCTGGCCTGGCATCTGGGTCGGCGCGTGTTCGGCGATGCGCATGAGGACGGCCGCTATGCGTACCTGCGCGAGCACTGGCACGACCATCAGGGCAAGTTCCTGCTGTTCTTCCTGGCCCAGGCGCTGATGATCGTGCTGCTGTCGCTGCCGTTCTGGATCGTGGCGCACAACCCCAGCGCCGCGTTCTCGGCCTGGACCGCGGCCGGGATCGCGGTGTGGCTGGTGGCGTTGGCCGGCGAAAGCCTGGCCGATCGCCAGCTGGCCGCGTGGAAGCGCGATCCCGCGCACAAGGGCCGCACCTGCGACGCCGGCCTGTGGGCCTGGTCGCGCCATCCCAACTACTTCTTCGAATGGGTGCACTGGTTCGCCTACGTACTGCTGGCCATCGGTCTGCCGTGGGGCTGGGTGCTGACCGCCTTCAGCGGCCCGGTGCTGATGCTGGCCTTTCTCTATCGGCTCACCGGCATTCCCTTCACCGAGGCCCAGTCGCTGCGCAGTCGCGGCGAGGACTATGCGCGCTATCAGCGCCGGGTCAGCGCTTTTTTCCCGCGTCCGCCGAAGGCTTAGGCGTCATGGACTTCGGGATGAGTGCTGCCAACCACACCTCGTCGTTCCCGCGACAGCGGGAACCCATGGACCTTGCTTGCTCGCCAGAAAGTCCCTGGATTCCCGCGTGCGCGGGAATGACGGTAGCTGGGTTTGTTCGCGGCTGGAAAGGTCACTCCGCTTGGAGAAGGCGACCAACGCAGACCAGCGCTTCCTAGCGCCCCGCATTCGCTACAGATCCCATCACACGCATTGAATCCCCCTGGAGTTGCCGATGTCCGCCGCCCGCCCCCTGCCCGAACACGATGCCTCGCGCGAAAGCCTCGCCACGCGCCTGGCCGAATCCGGCCGCCTGCCCGATCCGCTGCTGCGCCTGGGCATCCGCCGCCAGTGCGCGCAGCGCCTGAAGGAAGAACGCCGCGGCGGCCCCGAGGCCGTGCGCCAGCGCCAACAGGCGCTGCTCGACGCGCTGCGCCTGGACGCCATCGCGGTGGAGACCCAGGCCGCCAACCGTCAGCACTACGAGCTCCCGCCGGAGTTCTTCCGCCTGTGCCTGGGCAAGCACCTGAAGTACAGCAGCTGTCTGTGGGACGAGCACACCACCGAGCTGACCCAGGCCGAGGAGAAGATGCTGCGCCTGTACGGCGAGCGTGCCGACCTGGCCAACGCCAGCCGCATCCTGGAGCTCGGCTGCGGCTGGGGGTCGCTGACACTGTGGATGGCCGAGCGCTATCCGAAGACCATGATCACCGCGGTGTCCAACTCGCGCCCGCAGAAGGAGTTCATCGAGGCGCGCTGCCGTGAGCGGGCGATCTTCAACGTCGAGGTCATCACCTGCGACGTCAACACGCTACAGCTGCCGCAGGGCATGTTCGACCGCGTGGTGTCGATCGAGATGTTCGAGCACATGCGCAACTACCAGACGCTGATGGGGCGCGTGGCCGGCTGGCTCAAGCCAGGCGGCAAGCTGTTCGTGCACATCTTCTGCCATCGCGAGCTGGCCTACCTGTTCCAGACCGAGGGCGAGGACAACTGGATGGGCCGGCACTTCTTCACCGGCGGGCTGATGCCGGCGGCCGACACGCTGCTGCAGTTCCAGGAGGCGCTGACCCTGGAAGAGCGCTGGCTGCTGCCCGGCACCCATTACGAGAAGACCGCCAACGCCTGGCTGGCCAACCAGGACGCGCACCGCGACCAGATCATGGGCCTGATGCGCCAGACCTACGGCGTGGCAGAGGCGGCGCGCTGGTACCAGCGCTGGCGCATGTTCTGGATGGCCTGCGCCGAGCTGTTCGGCTACGCCGGCGGCAGCGAGTGGATGGTCGGCCACTATCGCTTCCGCAAGCCCGCCTGACGCGATCGCCTCGCCCCTCCCCTTCGCGCGACCAGCGCAAGCGACCTGCCCCTCCCCTTTGCGCGAAGCGCAAGGGGGAGGCCGGGAGGGGGTGCTCTTCGCGAAGCCCCCTCAGCCGCCGCTCAACGTTCTCTCAAGCGACAGGCAACTCCACCGTCGCCACCGCCCCACCCTCTTCACCGTTGCACAGCGCCACCCGCCCCCCGTGCAGCCGCACCACCTCGCGCACGAACGGCAGCCCCAGCCCGGTGCCACGGCGCCCGCTGGCCGGCGCGGGCAGCGAATAGAACCGCTCGAACACCCGCGCCAGCGCATAGTCCGGCACGCCCGGCCCGGCATCGCGCACGCGCAGCACCACCAGGCCCTCGCCAGAACGCGCCGACAGCACGATGCGCGCGCCACGCGGCGAGAACGCCAGCGCGTTGTCCAGCAGATTGGCCAGCGCCTGGCGCAGCAGGAAGGCATCGCCCTGCACCACCAGCCCCGCCTCGGCCTGCACCTCCAGCGCCACCTCCGCGGCCTGCAGGCGCGGCGCCATGGCCGCGGCCACCTGCGCCAACAGCTCGGCCACCGCCACCGGCGCCCGGGTCTGCAGCCAGCCATGCTGTTCGACCTCGGCCAGTGCCAGCAGCTTGTCGATGGTCTCGGTCAGGCGCTGCTGCTGGTCCAGGATGTTGCGCGCGAAGCGCTGGCGCTCGGCCTCCGGCAGCGGCTCCTGCAGCAGCTCGGCCGCACCGCGGATGCCGGCCAGCGGGCTCTTCATCTCGTGGGTCAGCGACTGCACGTACTGCTCGACGTAGTCCTTGCCCTCCAGCTTGCGGCGCATGGTTTCCAGCGCCTGGCCCAGGTCGCCGATCTCATCGCGCCGCGGCTTGGGCGGGGGCACCGGCAGGCCGGCGCTGACTGCCTGCGCATAGTGGTTGAGCCGGCCGATGCCGCGCGCCAGCCACCAGGTCATCAGCACGCCGATCAGCACCGACAGGCCCACCAGCCAGCCGCCGCGGCGCAGGATGCTGCGCTGGCTGGCGGCGATGAACGGCTCGAAGGTGCGGTTGGGCTGGGACAGCGTGAGCACGCCGATCAGCCGCCGCGACGCATCGCCCGGCGCATAGATCGGCGCGGCCACGTGCATCACCGTATTCACCTGATCGCCCGGCGTCTCGGGGCTGGAGCGCGCGCCGTACTGGCCGCGCAGCGTGCGGTAGACATCGTTCCAGCGCGAGTTGTCGCGGCCCAGGTCCTGTCCACGCGAGTCGAACACCACCACCCCGCGCGCGTCAGTGATGCTGACCCGGTAGTCGATGCGCTTCTTCGGGATCTGCCAGATGTGCGCATCGACCTCGCGCTGGAAGGCGGTGTCCATCTCACGCGCGAACCGCCCCGTGCCGATGCGCCCGGCGGCCAGGTCGTCGGCGGCCATCACCGCCAGCACGTTGGCCGTGTCCACCAGCGTGGACTCCATCGCCTGGCGCACGCCCGGCTTGACCTCGGCCACGAACACGCGCATGACGAAGAACGCCGCCAGGCCGGTGATCAGGAAGAAGCCGAGGAACAGCCGCAGGCCCAGCTTCATCGGCTACAGCTCCAGCGAATAGCCCAGCCCGCGATGCGTGCGCACCGGATCGGGCTGCGCGCCGGCCGCGCGCAGCTTGGCGCGCAGGGTCTTGATATGCGTGTCCACGGTGCGGTCGGGGCTGTCGGCATCGCGGTCCCAGCCGCGGTCCATCAGCTGGGCGCGGCTGAGGATCGCGCCGGGACGCTGCAGCAGCGCGGCCAGCAGCGCGTATTCGTAGCGGGTCAGGTCCAGCGGCTGGTCGCGGAAGCGGATGCGATGGCCTTCGTCGTCGATGCTGAACGCCCCTTGCGCGCGCTCGGCCGGCGCCGCGCTGGCCGGCCGGCGCAGGCGGGCGCGTACGCGCGCGACCAGCTCGCGCGGGGAGAACGGCTTGGCCACGTAGTCGTCCGCGCCCAGCTCCAGACCCAACACGCGGTCGATCTCGTCGTTGCGCGCGGTCAGGAACAGCACCGGCACCTGGCTGAAGGCGCGCAGCTGCCGGCACACCTCGAAGCCGCTGCCGTCGGGCAGGCCCACGTCCAGCACCAGCACGTCGATGCCGCCGCCGCGCACGCGCGGCACCACCTCGCGCGCCAGCGCCACGTGCTCGGCCTGCAGGCCTTCGCTGCGCAGCGCATAGAGCACCGCGTCGGCGATGGCGGGCTCGTCTTCCACGACCAGGACCTTGGGCATGCCGCGCAGCATAGCCGCGCCCTGCCGCGCGCTCTATCCTTGCGCGCATGAACTATCGACACGCCTTCCACGCCGGCAACCATGCCGACGTGCTCAAGCACATGGTGCTGGTCAACCTGCTGGAGGCGCTGAACCGCAAGGACAGCCCCTACTTCGTGCTCGACACCCACGCCGGACGCGGCCACTACCTGTTGGCCTCGCCGGAGGCGCGCAAGACCTCCGAGGCCGAGCACGGGGTGTTCAAGCTGTTCGGCCAGCCGCAGCTGCACCCCAGCATCGAGGCCTATCTGCGCGCGGTCCAGGCGCACAACCCGGTCGGCGCGCTGGTGGCCTACCCCGGCTCGCCGCTGCTGGTGGCCCAGCACCTGCGCGAGGGCGACCGCCTCGCCGCCTGCGAACTGCAGCCCGAGGAGGCCCAGGCCCTGCGCGAGCTGTTCCACCGCGACGCGCGCGTGGCGGTGCATGCGCGCGACGGCTACGGCGCGATCAAGGCCCTGCTGCCGCCGCGCATCGGCCAGGTCAAGTACGGCCGCGGCCTGGTGCTGATCGACCCGCCCTACGAGGCGCAGGACGCCGAGTACCCGCAGATCATCGCCGCCGTGCGCGAGGGCCTGACCCGCTGGCCCGGCGCCAGCTTCGCGGTCTGGTACCCGATCAAGCAGCGGCGCACGCTGCAGCCCTTCCTGCGCAAGGCCGCGGCGCTGCCGGCGCGCTCGGTCTGGCTGGCCGAGCTGCAGGTGCGCGCCGATGATTCGCCGCTGCGCCTGGCCGGCAGCGGCATGCTGATGATCAACGCCCCGTGGCAGTTCGAGCAGGCCATCGCCCCGGCCCTGCCGCAGCTGCAGCAGGCCCTGGGCGAGGCCGGCGCGACCACCCGGCTGGAATGGCTGCGGCAGCCGGACTGAAGCCTAGAACTTCTTGCGCAGGGTCACGAACACCTGCCGCGGCGCGCCGGCCTGCATGGTGTTGTTGAGCGAGGCGGCGGTGTTGAAGAACTGCCCCGAGCCCAGCGCGGCGATGTAGCGCTTGTCCAGCAGGTTGGTGGCGTTGAGCTGGATCTCGCTGTTGTCCCAGATCCCGCCTGCGAGGCGGTAGCCCAGCGTCGCATCGACCAGGGTGTAGCCCGGCGTGGTGACATCGCCGGTATAGGTCACGTTGCGCTTGGAGGTGTAGGCGCCGGACAGGTTGCCGAACAGCGTGCCGTCGTCGTAGTTGAGCTCCAGCTTGGCCAGCTGCTCCGGCGTATCGACCGGCCGCACGCCGTGCGTGGGCACCGTGGTGGTGCCGTTGACGGTGTCGTCGTCGTACTGGCTGTCGTTGTAGGAATAGGAGCCGATCAGCGACAGCGCCGGGTCGATGCGCCAGGTCAGGCCGGCCTCCACGCCCTGGCTGGTCACGCTGCCCACGTTCTGCAGCACGCTGGGATTGCCCAGGATGTTGGCCGAGCTGAAGGCCGCCAGCAGGCGGTTCTCGAACTTGACGTGGTACAGCGTCAGCGAGCCGCGCAGCGCGTCCGCATCGAAGCGCCAGCCGCCTTCCACCGTGCGCGAAGTCTCCGGCTTGAGCGTGCCGCGGATCGCCTCGAACCCGGCCTGGGTGGTGCCGAACGGCCCGCGGAACGAGCTCTGGAAGGCGCGCATGTTCTCGGCGTAGTTGGCGAAGAACTCGCTGCCGCCCACGCGCCAGGCCGCGCCCACCTGCGGCTGGAACCAGTCCTTGGCCTCGATATGGCCGTTGATGAACGGCGTGCCGGCCCGGGTGACGATGCCGTTGCGCACCTTGGCGCCCTTGAAGCCGGCGTCGATGGTCAGCCGATCGTTGACCGACCAGCGATCGCTCAGCGAGACCTGGTTGGTGATGGTGGTGAGGTCGGTGAGGAAGTCGCTGCGGAACGGATTGGACAGGAAGTCGGTCACGTCCGGGCGGTGAGTCAGACTGGCCGCGTAGTAATTGCGATCGGTCGAACCGCGGTTGTCCTCGTACCAGTAGGTCGCCTGCAGGCTGTGCGCGCCCAGCGTGGCGGTGGCCTCCAGCAGCGCGCCATCGCGGTCCACGCCGTACTCGGTGGTGCGCACCGACAGCGGGAAGCCGTCGGGGCTAAACACCGCCGGCGTATAGATGCCGCCCGAGCCCTTGTCGGTGTGGCGGTAGTAGGTGCCCTTCAGGTTGAGCCAGTCGCCCACCGGCACTTCCAGCGTGCTGGCGCCCAGCCAGTCGCGGCGGATGCCGCCGCTGTCGTAATAGGTGTCGTTGACGGTCTTGTACGGCGCCGGGAACTGCGTGCCGGCCGACGGGAACGGCAGCGGCTTGCGCGCGGCGGCGGCCTTGCGGTTGGCATCGACCTGCGAGAGCAGGATGGCCGTGGCGTAGTCCGGCGCCAGGAAGTCCAGGTCGTAGCCGATGGTGCGCAGCGTGGCCGGCGAGAGGTCGGCGTAGTTGCGCTCGCGGTGCAGCGAGTAGTTGACCCAGGTGGTCAGCGTGGCGCGGCCGATCTCCTGCTCCCACTTGGTGTTGAGCTTGCGGTCGGGCTGGGTGCCGCTGCCCTTCCACTTGTCCGCGTCGTGGTACACGCCGGAGATGGACAGGCGCGTGCCGGTGGACAGCTGGCCGGTCTCGGCGCGGGCGAAGACGTGCGTGGTCGCATCGCTGCCATAGGTCGCGGCCACCTCGCCGCCGGCCTTGTCCTCCAGCGGCCGCGAATAGAACTGCAGGCTGCCGCCCAGGTTGCTGGTCGAGGCCACGCCCAGCCCGCCCGCGCCCTGGGCGAACACCACCCGGTCGATGTTCTCGGCGGCGATGGCGCGGCTGATGTGCAGGCCGTTCCAGGTGTTGTAGAACATGTCGCCCAGCGGCACGCCGTCCAGGGTGTAGCCCATCTGGCTCTGGTTGAAGCCGCGCACCGACAGGCGCGTGCCCAGCTCGTAGGTGCCGAACGGATCGGAGGACTGCAGCGCCACGCCCGGCAGCCGGGCGATGGCCTTCAGCGGCGAACTGCCCGGCGCCAGCAGGTCGATGGCCTGGGCCGAGACCGTCTGCTCGGCGCGCACGGCGCCATCGCCGTACACCACGATCTGCGACAGCTCGGCGGGCTTGGAAGGGTCGGTGGCGGCGGCGCCGTCGGTGGTCTGGGCGTGCAGCGGCGCGGCCAGCACGGTCAGGACCACCGGCAGCCGCGAGGCGAGCGCGAGGCGTGATGTCATGGGGAGATGGGGCAGATGCAGGGGCCAGCGAACATATCGGCGCTGCGCTGCAGCAATACGACGGGCAGATGACAGTCCGCTGTGGGTGACATGTCGGTGCGGCAGGTTCAGCGGCGCGCGGCGATAGGCGAACGCAGCTGAGGCGACGCTTGAACGTCCATGGATTCCCGCGTTCGCGGGAATGACGGTCGGGGTTGTCGCTGCCGTCGTTGTCGTGGCCGCGGCAGATGACGGCAGCGGCGAAACTGCGTCTATGCCGTGTCAGCGTCGGTCACGTCGCGCAACGGTCATCAAGCTTGCCTGGCCACGCCCATCAAGCCTGAAAGCTCACCATAACCATCAAGATCGGAAGCTCACCCCGGTCATCGAGCTTCGAACCCCACCCTCGTCGTTCCCGCGAACGCGCGAACCCATGGACGTTCGCGCGAACAGCCCAAGGCCCTGAGTCTGACCGGCACTCGGGTTTCAGCCAGGCGACCACCCCGTGTCCAAGCCATGTCACCGACACGCACCGCCCCCGCTTTCCATGCGCCCTACCCTGTCCGCACTGTCATCACCCATGTCAATCCGGACTTCACCCGGCCCGTGCCAGCATCGGTTCCATGAGCGGGCAAAAGCGACTGCCGCCGTGGCATGAGAACTTCCGGTTGCGTGACGGCCGGGAACTGCTGATCCGCCCCATCCGGCAAGAGGATGCGGCGCCGATCCGTGGTGCATTCGAGCTGCTGGAACCGATCGAGATCCGCCAGCGCTTTCTCACGACCATGGCCGAACTTCCGGCGGACCAGGCCGCGCGCCTGTGCAGCCCGGACCCAAGAACCGAATTCGCCCTGGTGGCGGCCGAGCCCTTGCCTCCCGGCGAGGCGCTGGTGGGCGCCGTGGCCAGGGCCCGGGTGCTGCCCGACGGCCAGCAGGCCGAATACGCCGTACTGGTCAGCCGCTTCATCGCCGGCCAGGGCGTGGGCCGTCACCTGATGCGCAGGCTGGTCAAATGGGCGCGCGGCCGCAATCTGCGGCAGCTGCTCGGCGATGTGCAGCACGACAACCAGCCCATGCTGCAGCTGGTGCGCTCGCTCGGCTTCCGCGTCCTGCCCGAGCGCCCGGCCCAGGGGCTGGTGCGCGTGGTGCTGGACCTGGACACCGCCGACGGGCGCCTGCCCGCCGAGACCATCAGCCCGGCCTGAAGCGCCTCGCCCCGCCGAGCGCTCCGAGCGTACCGGCCGCCTCACGCGGCCGGGCTTGCCGGCCACGTTAAAATGGTGGGCTGATGAGCAAGCCCGTCCCCTCCCCGCCGCTGCCTCGCGCCGGCCACGCGCGCGCCTGGTGGCGCGCTCCCGCCTCCCCGACCGCTCTGGCCTGGTACCTGATCCAGGCCGCGCGCGCCCACGAGGGCCCGCTGCTGGCCATCGCCGCGGACAACCACGCCGCGCACCAGATCGAATCGGACCTGCACACCCTGCTCGGCCCCGACGTCGCACTGCCGGTGCTGCCGTTCCCGGACTGGGAAACCCTGCCCTACGACCGTTTCAGCCCGCATCCGGACATCGTCTCCCAGCGCCTGGCCGCGCTGAACCGCCTGCCCACCCTAGGGCGCGGCATTGTGGTGGTGCCGGTGCAGACCCTGATGCAGCGCCTGGCGCCGGTGGCGCGCATGTCCGGCAGCAGCTTCGACTACAGGGTCGGCGAGAAGCTGGACTTCGACACCGAGAAGCGCCGGCTGGAAGCGGCCAGCTACCGCAACGTGCCGCAGGTGCAGGATCCGGGCGACTTCGCCGTGCGCGGCGGCCTGCTGGACGTCTATCCGATGGGCGCCAAGGCGCCGCTGCGCATCGAGCTGTTCGACGAGAGCATCGACACCATCCGCGCCTTCGATCCGGAGACCCAGCGCTCGCTGGAGAAGACCGAGGCGATCCGCATCCTGCCCGGGCGCGAGGTGCCGCTGGACCCGCGCAGCGTGGAGAAGGCGATGAACGCCCTGCGCGAGCGCTTCGACGTGGACACGCGCCGCAGCAGCCTCTACCAGGACCTCAAGTCCGGCCTGGCGCCGGCCGGCATCGAGTACTACCTGCCGCTGTTCTACGAGCAGACCGCCACCCTGTTCGACTACGTGGGCGACAAGGCGCTGCCGGTGCTGGCCGATGCCGCGCTGGCCAACGCCGACGCGTTCTGGCTGCAGGCGCAGTCGCGCTACGAGCAGCGCCGGCACGACGTCGAGCACCCGGTGCTGCCGCCCGAGGAGCTGTACCTGGCGCCCAACCCGCTGCGCGAACTGCTCAACCAGCGCCCGCGCGTGGAGCTGTGCGGGCCGAACCATCCGCGCGTGGAGGACGCCGCGCCGCTGGGCGACGTCACACTGCCGCCGCTGCCCCTGGCCCCGCGCGACGCGCCCGCCGGCCATGCGCTGCGCCAGTTCATCGAAGGCTACCCAGGCGGCGTGCTGGTGGCGGCCGACTCGGCCGGCCGCCGCGAGGCGCTGCTGGAGGTGATGCAGTCGGCCGGCCTCAAGCCACAGGTGGTGCCCGACTTCACCGCCTTCCTCGGCGGACGCGCTGCCAGCGACGGCGAGGCCGCGCCGCTGAAGTTCGCCATCGCCGTGTCGCCGCTGGAAGACGGCTTCGCCCTGGAGGCCCCGCGCATCGCGGTGCTGACCGAGCGCCAGCTATTCCCCGAGCGCGCCAACCAGCCGCATCGCCGGCGCCGCAGCGGCAAGGAGCCCGAGGCGATCATCCGCGACCTGGGCGAGCTGTCCGAGGGCGCGCCGATCGTGCACGAGGACCACGGCGTGGGCCGCTACCGCGGCCTGGTCACGCTGGAGGCCGGCGGCATGCCGGCCGAATACGTCGAGATCGAATACGCCAAGGGCGACCGCCTGTACGTGCCGGTGGCCCAGCTGCACCTGATCAGCCGCTACTCCGGCGCCTCGGTGGAGACCGCGCCGCTGCATTCGCTCGGCGGCGAGGCCTGGACCAAGGCCAAGCGCCGCGCCGCGGAGAAGGTGCGCGACGTGGCCGCCGAATTGCTGGAGATCCAGGCCCGCCGCCAGGCCCGCGCCGGCCTGGCGCTGGACGTGGACCGGTCCATGTACGAGCCGTTCGCCGCGACCTTCCCCTTCGAGGAGACGCCGGACCAGCACGCGGCCATCGAGGCCGTGCTGCGCGATCTGGCCAGCAGCCAGCCGATGGACCGGGTGGTCTGCGGCGATGTGGGCTTCGGCAAGACCGAGGTCGCCGTGCGCGCGGCCTTCGCCGCGGCCAGCGCGGGCAAGCAGGTGGCCGTGCTGGTGCCGACCACGCTGCTGGCCGAGCAGCACTACCGCAACTTCCGCGACCGCTTCGCCGACTGGCCGCTGCGCGTGGAAGTGCTTTCGCGCTTCAAGTCGACCAAGGAGATCAAGGCCGAACTGGCCAAGGTGGCCGAGGGCCAGCTGGACGTGATCGTCGGCACCCATCGCCTGCTGCAGGCCGACGTCAAGTTCAAGGACTTGGGGCTTGTGATCGTCGATGAGGAGCAGCGCTTCGGCGTGCGACAGAAGGAGGCGCTCAAGGCCATGCGCGCCAACGTGCACCTGCTCACCCTGACCGCCACGCCGATCCCGCGCACGCTCAACATGGCCATGGCCGGCCTGCGCGACCTGTCGATCATCGCCACCCCGCCGGCCAACCGCATGGCGGTGCAGACCTTCGTCACCGTCTGGGACGAGGCGCTGCTGCGCGAGGCCTTCCAGCGCGAGCTCGCCCGCGGCGGCCAGGTGTACTTCCTGCACAACGACGTGGAGAGCATCGGCCGCATGCAGCGCGACCTGCAGGCGCTGGTGCCCGAGGCGCGCATCGGCGTGGCCCACGGCCAGATGCCCGAGCGTGAGCTGGAGCAGGTGATGCTGGGCTTCCAGAAGCAGCGCTTCAACGTGCTGCTGTGCTCGACCATCATCGAGTCGGGCATCGACATCCCCAACGCCAACACCATCATCATCAACCGCGCCGACCGCTTCGGCCTGGCCCAGCTGCACCAGCTGCGCGGCCGCGTCGGCCGCTCGCACCACCGCTCCTACGCCTATCTGGTGGCGCCGGAAACGCGTGCGCTGACCGACGACGCGCGGCGCCGGTTGGAGGCGATCTCCTCGATGGACGAACTGGGCGCTGGCTTCATGCTCTCCACCCACGACCTGGAGATCCGCGGCGCCGGCGAACTGCTGGGCGAGGACCAGAGCGGCCAGATGGCCGAAATCGGCTTCAGCCTGTACACCGAGCTGCTGGACCGCGCCGTGCGTTCGATCCGCCGCGGCCACCTGCCCGACGTGGACGTGGGCGAAGAGGCCCGCGGCGCCGAGATCGGCCTGCACGTGCCGGCGCTGATCCCCGAGGACTACCTGCCCGACGTGCACACCCGCCTGACCCTGTACAAGCGCATCTCCAGCGCCCGCGACGTGGACGAACTACGCGAGCTGCAGGTCGAGATGATCGACCGCTTCGGCCTGCTGCCCGACCCGGTCAAGCATCTGTTCGCCACCGCCGAGCTCAAGCTCAGCGCCGACGCGCTCGGCATCCGCAAGCTGGAACTGGGCGAAGCCGGCGGGCGCATCGTGTTCGAGGCCAAGCCCAAGGTCGACCCGATGACCGTCATCCAGCTGATCCAGAAGCAGCCCCGCATCTACGCCATGGACGGCCCGGACAAGCTGAAGATCAAGCTGCCCCTACCCGAGCCGGCCGACCGGTTCAATGCGGCCAAGGGGCTGATGGCGGCGCTGGCGCCGGCGGGGTGACGCGGCACCAGCGGCTGTGTCATCTCGCCGGGCGGACACCCGCCCACAGCTAGCGATGCGAACTCCAGCCAAACTCTAGCGCCCCTATAGGGCGTGGGGTATTTGCCGGCTTATAAGAACGCGCCCCGCCCCGTTGCCCTGCGCCAAGACATTTGTGGCGGCGCCTGGATGCGCGGGCCAACAGACGCGCGCACCATGGAATCGGCCCGCATTTTCCCGGCAGTGCGCTGCCGAAGCGCCCAACGCCCTGCATATCTCGGCCACCTGTAAGCATCGCATGCCTTCCGGATATCATGCTCTCCGCGCCGCTCTAAGATAGATTTGGGTCTATCCGCCCCCTATTTCTCTTCCCCGCCCCTCCTCCTGAAAGGAAGCGCCCGGATAAGCGATTGGACGGCCGGAAAATTCGATTATTGACGAGCCGCGCCTTGCCACCACAGAATCCGGCTTATGCTCCGAATTGGGGCGTATTAAATGGTTAGCCTTCTTCTGGAGATCCATGCATGTCGGCAATGATTCCAAGCCCAAATGAGCCAGTACTGCCGGCACTGCCTGCGACAGTTCTACCTGCAATAGCGGCACTTACGGCTTCGCTTGGCATCCCGAGAACGGTTCTGGCAAGTGACGAGGAGATCGCGTACGCATGGCGGGATCTACCGCGAGAGCTTCGTGAGATACCAGCGGAGCTTCGCGATGCGCTAGTTGCTCGCATGTGTGTAGCAGTCAGCACCGGGTTGTTCGACGGTGCAATCAACTATGCCTGGAATGCAGCAATAATTCAGTTGAGAAACAAGGTCAAGAATTTTGGGTTACCCATAGTTGCACAGATCTTGCAAACTGACTTCGAAGAGAAGCACCTGCTAGAACTTCAGGACAGTCGACTACTCGATCTCTGCCTCAAGCTCAACCTTACTACTGAGGACGGCTTTTTCTTTCTCGATCAGTGCCGCGACGTCAGAAACAACTACTCTGCCGCTCATCCTACGATTGGCTCGGTTAACGATAGGGAATTCGTTACCTTCTTAAATAGATGTGTGCGTTATGCGCTTGCTGACACGTCTTCACCGCGTGGCGTAGATATCGGTGCATTTATTGCGGCTATAAAAGGCGCAAGGTTCACGACCACCCAGTTTGGAGTCTGGGTACAGCGCCTCAAAGAAACACATGACGCCCAACGCCAACTGCTTGTGGGCATGGTTCATGGGATTTATTGCGACCCGAATGCTTCCGAGCCATCAAGGCTGAATTCGCTTGACATCTGCGAGAACCTAAAGACCTCATTCAATGCAGCCACACGCTCCGATCTAGTCAATAGGCATAGTGAGTACGCAGCGAAGGGCGATGAGCCTCGGCACACTGCATCGGTTCAATTCTTCGAAAAGCTCGGATTACTCGCACTCCTTAACGAGTCGGAGCAACATGCTGTTTTTTTTCGCGCCACCGAGCGACTGTGGAATTCCCATAACGGAATGAACAATTTCTACAACGAGCCGCCCTTCGCAGAGCGCCTCTACGAAATTTCTCAACAAGGGGCGGTTCCTGAGACGGTCCAGGAACACTTCGTCCAAACCATATCCTGCTGCTACGTTGGTAACGGCTATGGCGTTTCGTGGGCTGCTGCCGCAACTTATGAAAAGCTTATCCAGTCGTTCTCTCCGAGGGAGGTCGCTACAATGGTTAGACTGGCATCCTCGAATCAATCGGTCCTTGGCCGCCGTGTCGCCAACCTTCCTTCATGTCGGCAGCGGCTCAAACAAGCTCTGCAAATGATTGACCCTGCGAGCGTTCCGAGTGGTGTCAAAGCCTGGTATGACCACTTCACAGCGTAAGAAGGCGAACAATTCATTCAAGCCGGCGCCGCTTCGCTTTGCGTCTTAATTCAAGCGTTAGCTTATCAGGAAAAATCCCGTGTCGTTTGTAAAGCCGAAGTATTCGAAGAAGCAGATCAACAGAGCGGGAGAGATCCTGATATCGGACTCTGCCTCTGTCAGCGAACGACACTTTGCCGACGAGGCTCTTACGAATTTCCGAGCTGCACATGGATATCCGATCAACACCTTTCAAGCTACGCTGCGAGCCAAATTGAAAGGCATTGACGAAAAGGCCATTGTGGCACAGCGACTTAAGCGAACCCCTTCAATTGTCTTGAAGCTTAGACGCTTCGAGGGAATGAAGCTTGCCCGAATGCAAGACATAGGCGGGCTTCGAGCGGTTGTGTCGTCCGTCTCACGCGTACGAAAGCTTGAAAATTCATACAGGGATTCAAAGTTTCTACATGAGCTTGTCTCCTCAAAGGATTACCTTGCCGATCCAAAGGCCGATGGGTATCGCGGCATTCACCTGATCTACAAGTACGCAAACCCGAATGTTCCAGACTACGACGGGCTCTCCTTGGAACTGCAGATTCGCACTCGAATGCAACATGCCTGGGCGACAGCGGTCGAAACAATGGGCACCTTTCTCGGCCAAGCACTGAAGTCTGGCCAGGGCGAAGATCAATGGCGTGAGTTCTTTTCCATTGCGGGCGCCGCATTGGCAGACCTGGAGAAAACGACTCCAGTCCCGGGTTTTGAGAGCTGCTCTGCTCACCAGATTCATCAGCGATTGCGCGAATCGGAGAAGCGCTTGCGTGTGCTTGAGAAGCTCAGCGGCTTCGCAATCGCGGCGGACAGAATCACCACGGAGCGTGGTCAAGGTGGCTATCATCTAATTACGCTAGACTCGACCAAGCGCACCGTAACAATCAGACCATTTCCTGTAGCGAGGTTGGAGGAAGCAAACGTAGCCTACGCAGCAATCGAAGCTAGAACGAAGGCTGGCGAGCCGATTGAAGCTGTGCTTGTTTCGGCTGGTCCTGTTGAGTCGCTCCGGAAGGCCTATCCAAACTATTTCCTGGACACGCAGGTATTTGTGAGACAACTGCAACGCCTCATTGATGGACACAAATTGAGTGCAAAGAGCTAATAATTCATTCAAGCCAAACCCGCTTCGCGGGTCGGCTTAATTTTGGTGTTAGACGTGCGTCTTGTTAAGTGGCTTGGCGCTCTCGATTGCACCCACCATCGCGCCAGCTGACACTTGGCAGGTCAACTCAACGGAAGGACAAAATGGCAAGCCCTGGATCGAACTCAGCACAAGGCAGTCAAACTATCAGCTCGCACACCCAGCCGGCGACCTGCGTTGGGCACTTCTGGCCTAAGAACTCAATCAAGCCGAACTGGCTTCGCCAGTCGGCTTATTTGGGGCGTTAGGCAGCTCATGGCGAGTGTTCTACAACTGGCGAGGCAGGTGCCCACCGAAGCGTGGGTAGGCTTGTTTGGCGTTCTGTTCGGTTCGCTTCTCACTACGTTTGGTGTTTGGCTAACGAACCGCTCAAACACCAAACAACTCAAGATTAAAATCGATCATGAGAGACAGATCCAGCAACAGAGGCAGGCTAAAGAGCGGCTAGAGGAGCTGTACATTCTTGTCAGTCATTGGTTGCAGGCAATGTTTTCCAACAATCTTCATTTGTCGCTTGTCATGAAAGGACGGACTGACTACAACCAGTACCTGGACGCTGTGATTTCAAACGGCAAGGCATCTGGCTTGGACTTTAGCCGCATCGAAATGATTGTCAATGTTTACGGCCACCGACTTAGAGACGCGTACCAAAGCTGCATTTCCGCCAGAGAGAACGTAAATATGGTCATTTCCGATCATAAGGCTGCTTATCTCGCTGGAAATGCGGGGCACGTGTACCTCGCGCCATTCACCAGTGCGCAGCTCGAATTGGAGAGAGCGTGTGAGGAGCTTAGGTCGCTTATAGCGGCAGAGGCTAGAGGTGCCTGACTATTCGCTCAAGCCGATGCCCCCTCGCGGCACGACTTAACTCACACGCTAAGCGGATGGACAAGGCATACTTCGCCCACCCGCCATTGCAGATCATTTTTACGAGATTGGAATGATCGTTATGCATCCATCAGCAATGTGGAGCATCACCTTTTGGCCCACAGCAAAACCCGCTTGTCGTAGCCAGTGACCTCGCAGTCGCAGATACGGAACAGCGGGTGGCGGCGGCCTGTGATCGCGCTTGAGCGCGTAGGGACTGTAACCGACCGTCAGCAAACGGTGAGCGGGAAGGATACGAGTAAAAGCAGCCATGATGGCCTCCTAGCGGTTCGTTGATTAATGCCCTTGTTGAGAGGGCGACCGAGTACTTCAACACCGCCGCTAGACGGCCCCCAGCTTTCCCCGGCAAGCCGGGTCTTGTATGACTGGACGCTACTCGGCCATAGAAACTATGGACGCAAAAAAACCGCGTTTCAGTCGCGGGCACTGCTAGCGGATAAGGTGTGTTGAGCACCTAGTTTCACAAACTAGCGGCAAATATGGCACAGGTCAACTGCCGGACTCGCCTCGCCACTCATTCAAGCCGGCGCCGCTTCGCGGCACGACTCACTCAAGTGTTAGCCTTTAGATGAGATCCTGCCGTACGTAAAAGGCATTACGAAATTGAACATCCGTAAAGCGCAGCCAGAAGACCATCCATCGCTCCTTGGCATCTGGGAAGAATCGGTGCGCGCGTCGCACGACTTCCTGTCGGAGCAAGACATCCAATCGCTGCTTCCCCTCGTGCGCGATCATGCCTTGCCGGGTCTTGAAGTCTGGATCCTGTGCGACGAGGCGTCATCGCCGATCGGCTTCATGGGGTTGGACGATAACAAGGTGGAGGCATTGTTTATTGCTCCCACCAGCTTTCGTCGGGGTGGCGGAAAGGTCATGCTTGAGCATGCGAGAAAACTGAAAGGCGCCCTGAAGGTAGACGTCAACGAGCAGAATCCCCGCGCGGTCGCGTTTTACCTCTCCAATGGGTTTGTCGTCTCTGGCCGCTCCCCCTTGGATGCCCAAGGGTTGCCATTCCCGTTGTTGCATCTGGAGGAGGCCAGCCGGAGCGCCGCATAGCCGCTCGAACCGCCGTCGCTTCGCGGCTCGGTTTCAGGCCGGGGATGTGGGCGCTACAGGCGAGGTCAGGTTCGCTTGTTGAGCATCGAGAGAAGCGATCCGACCTCTCCTTCTGCTACGCCAGATCTCCCGCTTTGAATCGCAGAACCCGTGCCGGTCATCAGCGCCAGCGCCGCAGCGCGCGCATCGGCGTCCAGTTCGACCAGCGCCTCGAAGCGCTCGCTGGCCCAGGTCGCGATCGGCACGCCGTCGCGGTAGACCACGCGGTTGCCGGGCACGCGCGGGATGCGTTCGCCGGGCAGGACGATGCCGAGCAGGTTGGCGGGGTCGCAGGCCGAGAGGGCCAGCAAGCTGCCCTCGTGCGGGCGGCGGCGGGTGTCGCGCAGCAGGCCGATCGCTTCGGGCAGGGCGAACTGTTCGCCGCTCAGGCCTTCGATGAAGCGGCCGCCGCGGATCTCGCCACGCGCTTCCAGGCGCTGGTAGACGCGGGACAGTTCGCGCCAGGGCGGCAGCCAGGTGGCCTCGCGTTCGAGCAGGCGCCAGGCGACCACGCCATAGCGCTGCAGCAGCACGCGGGCGATGTGTTCGACCGAGGACGTGCGGGCCTCGGCCTGCAGGGCGCGGGCCTGCGCATCGTCGGCCTCGGCCTCCGGCGCGCTGCGCACCAGCGCCCAGCGGCCCGCGTCCTGGATGCCGAACAGCGGCACGCGCCGGCGCTTGCGCGACAGTGCGGACGGGCGCTTGGAGGCCGGCACCAGCAGGGCGCGCAGGCCGCCGAAGCTGTCGCAGTGCGCGCGGCCGCGGGCGACCAGTTCGGACAGTGCGTCTTCCAGTTCGGTGGACAGCAGCCGCGTGCCCTCGGCGATCTCGTCGAAGAACGAGGCACCGTGCATCGCCAGATAGTCGGCCACCCGCTGCGCCCGCGAGCCCAGCGCGGCCTCGCCCTCGCCGTGCGGCGCCAGCCGCGTCCAATGGGCGGCGGTGCGGCGCGGCAGCAGCAGGATGGGTGTGGCGCGCAGCGACGGACTGGTGCCGGTCGCCGGCCTTTGCGCCTTGCCCGCATTCGCGCGCAAGGCGCTGGATCCCCGCCTTCGCGGGGATGACGAACCGACAGAGGACGAGGTCTCGGACGACAGCACCCCAGGCGCCGGACGCAGCCGCGTCCACAGGGTGCGGCCGGCGCTGCACAGTTCGTCCAGCCACGAGGGCGCGTAGTCGCGCACCCGCGCCGTGAGCAGTTCGTGCTCCCAAACCGCGGCCTGCGCCTCGTAGCCTTCCAGCTGCGCCAGGACGCCGGCCAGGGCCTCGGGGCCGGCCACGCGCGATTCGGCATCCAGATGCTGCCAGCGGAACAGGAAGCGCGCGTAGTCGCGCGCCGGGACGGGCTCGATCTCGCGCCGCAGTCGACCCAGCGTGTAGCGATGGATGCGCGCCAGCAGGTGGCGCTCGCACCACTCGTCCTGCGCGGCACCGGGCGTGAAGCGACCGGCGATGACGAAGCCATCGGACTGCAGGGCCAGCAGGCCGGCCTGCACCTCGGTCAGCGGCAGCTGCAGGTCCGCCGCGATCACGGCCGCCGGCAGCGGGCCGAATCCGGACAGGCGTGCGCGCAGCAGCTCGCGCAAGGCCGGCTCGGGCTGCCAGTCCTCCACTTCGTAGCCGCGCGGCGCGGCGATGGCCGGCTCGGGAACCGCGCCGGCGTAGAGCGGGCCGAACTGGGCCAGGCGCTCGGCGGCGATCCACAGCCCCGGCGCGCCCTGCGCATCGACCAGCAGCGCGGCGCGGCCGGCCTGCGTCAGCTGCTGCAGCCAGCCGGTCCAGCCGGGGTTGGCCTGGATTTCCGCTGGCGTCAGCACGCCCAGGCCGCTCAAGGCCTCGTGCAGTTCGTCGGCGTCGCGCGCCTGCGGCCAGGCCTCGGCGCGCACGGCGGCGATGGCTTCGGGATCGAGCCGGCCGAGGTCGTCGGCCGTCTCCGGGTCGCCGTAGCGGCGCGACTGCACGGCCTGGGTGCGGCGCTCCTCCAGCGGCGCGTCATCCAGGAAGGCGTAGGGCCGCGCGTTGAGCGCCTCGGCCGCCAGCGGCGAGGGGCCGGTCAGATCGCGCGCCAGCAGGCGCACCTGGCCGCTTTCCATGCGCCGCAGCAGCGCCAGCCAGCCTTGCGCGTCCATCGCCTCGTGCAGGCAATCCTCCAGCGTCTGCGCGACCAGCGGATGGTCGGGGACTTCGCGTTCGCCGACGATGTTCTCCAGGCAGGCGACCTGGTCGGGGAAGACCGTGGCCAGCAGATCCTCGGACTTCATGCGCTGCAGCTGCGGCGCGGTCCGGCGGCCGCCGGTGAAGCGCGGCAGCGCCAGGGCGTTGGTCGCATTCCAGCGCCAGCGCACGCCGAACAGCGGCGCATCCAGCAGGGCCTGCACCAGCACCTCCAGCGCGCTGCCGGACTTGAGGTAGTGCCAGACCTCCTCCAGCGGGAAGCTGTGGCTGGTGGACAGGGACAGCACGATGGCGTCCTCGGTCGCGGCCGCCTGCAGCTCGAAGTTGAAGGTGCGGCAGAAGCGCTTGCGCAGCGCCAGGCCCCAGGCGCGGTTGAGCCGACTGCCGTAGGGGCTGTGGATGACCAGCTGGGTGCCGCCGCTGCCGTCGAAGAAGCGCTCCATCACCAGCTGCTGCTGGGTCGGCAGCGCGCCCAGCGCGGTCGCCGCGGCGACCAGGTAATCGGCGATCTGCCGCGCGGCCTCGGCGTCGAGCCGCAGCTGCGTGCGCAGCAGCGCGAGCACGGCCTCGCGCCCGCCCTGCTCGGCCGCTTCGCCCACCTCCGCGCGCAGGCGCGAGACCGCCTGCGACAGTTCGTCGGTGCGGCCAGGCGCCTCGCCCAGCCAGAACGGGATGTTGGGCGCGGCGCCGCGCGCATCCTCCACCCGCACCCGGCCCGGCTCGACGCGCAGGATGCGATAGCTGGTGTTGCCCAGCTGGAACACGTCGCCGGCCAGGCTCTCGACCGCGAAGTCCTCGTTGACCGTGCCGATGGTCTGCGCCTGCGGTTCCAGCAGCACGCTGTAGTCGCCGGTCTCGGGGATGGTGCCGCCGCTGGTCAGGGCCGTCATGCGCGCGCCGCGGCGCTGGCGCAGGCGGCCGTTGACCGCATCGCGGTGCACGTAGCCGGCGCGCTGGCCGTTGCGGGTGGCGAAGCCCTCGGAGAGCATGCGCACCACCGCGTCGAAGGCCTCCCGCGTCAGCCGCGCATACGGCCAGGCGCCACGCACCAGGTCGAACAAGGCGTCCTCGTCCCAGTCCTGGGTGGCGGTCTCCGCCACGATCTGCTGGGCCAGCACGTCGCGCGGCGCCTCGAGCAGGCGGAGTGCGTCCAGTTCGCCGCGCCGCACGGCATCGAGCAGCGCGGCGCATTCGACCAGCTCATCGCGCGACTGCGGGAACAGCCGCGCCTTGGGCGTGCCGCCGACCGCATGGCCGGAGCGCCCGGCGCGCTGCAGGAAGGTGGCGATGGAGCGCGGCGAGCCGATCTGACAGACCAGGTCCACATCGCCGATATCCAGACCCAGCTCCAGCGAGGCGGTGGCCACCAGCACCTGCAGCTGGCCGGCCTTGAGGCGCTGTTCGGCCAGCAGCCGCGCCTCGCGCGCCAGGCTGCCGTGGTGCGCGGCCACCGCGTCCTTGCCCAGCAGCTCGCCCAGATGCCGGGTCACGCGCTCGGCCATGCGCCGGGTGTTGACGAACACCAGCGTGGTGCGGTGCTCCCGCACCAGGGCGGCGATGCGCTCGTGGATCTGCTGCAGCTGGTCGCCGGACAGCACCACCGACAGCGGCGTGGGCGGCAGCTCCAGCGCCAGATCGCGCCGGCGCGTGTAGCCGATATCGACGATGGCGCAGTCCGGCGTGTCGCCGTGCACATGGCGGCTGCCGACCAGGAAGCGCGCGACTTCCTCGATCGGCTTCTGCGTGGCCGACAGGCCCACGCGCACCGGTGGGGACTGGCACAGGTGGGCCAGGCGCTCCAGCGACAGCGCCAGGTGGCTGCCGCGCTTGCTGGCGGCAACCGCGTGGATCTCGTCGACGATGACGGTGCGCACGTGGCGCAGGGAGGCGCGGCCCGATTCGCTGCCCAGCAGCACGTACAGCGACTCGGGCGTGGTCACCAGCACATGCGGCGGCAGCTTGCGTGCGGCGGCGCGCTCGCGTTGCGGGGTGTCGCCGGTGCGCACGGCGGTGCGGATGGCCACGTCGGGCAGCGCCAGCGCGTGCAGTTCGGCGCGGATGCCGGCCAGCGGCGCTTCCAGATTCAGATGGATGTCGTTGGACAGCGCCTTGAGCGGCGAGACGTACAGCACCCGGGTTTCGTCCGGCAGCGCGCCGCCGGCCGCCACGCCCTCGCGCACCAGCGCATCCAGCGCCGCCAGGAAGGCGGTCAGCGTCTTGCCCGACCCGGTCGGCGCGGCCACCAGCGTGTGCCGGCCGGACTGGATCGCCGGCCACGCCTGGACCTGGGCTTCCGTCGGCGACGGGAACGCCCCGGCGAACCAGCGTTGGACGGCGGGATGGAAGGACAAGGCGGGCATGGCGTTCGCACGGAAGAGTGAACCCAAGATGGGGATGTCCGGGGCCGCGGTCAACACGCCCGGAATGCCGGCCTGTGATGCGATGCAGAACGCGAAATGGGACCGGTGCCTCGGAACCCCACGCAATGCAAAGACTTTCGCAACAGTCAGTTTGCATTTTCTTTAGGTCCTCATCGATAGCGTCCTATTTGCGGCGCCCCGGCATCCCCCGACTGAGCGCGAACAGGAGCAAGACGATGATGACGCTGAAACACGCCCACCCATCCCAGGAAGAAGAGCATCACCAGGACCCCCGCTGGTCACAGCACGTCACCGAAACCAGCCATTCGCTGGACCTCAAGCCCGGCGTCTTCGAGCAGGACGACCCCAAGGACATCGCCCACGCGCTGAAGCGTGCGGCCGAGGCCAGCACCCGGCGCAAGGCGCCGCCCTTCCGCTCGGCCATGTCGATGCTGGTCTTCTACATCAACCGCGCCGGCAGCACCCTGCCGCGGCAGCGGCTGGACATCCTGGAGCGCGCCAAGGACGAACTGCGGGCGCTCTACGGCAAGCCGCGCAAGGCGGCCGCCTGATCCCAAACGGCGCGGGCGATCCGCAGCGCGGCGCCCGCCCTCCCCCTTACTTGACGAACAGCCCCGCGTCTTCCGGCGCCAGATAGGGCGCGAGCACCTGCCCGGGCACGTCCACGGTCTGGGTGCCGTCCGAGTACGGCCCGACCTGATACGGCGGGAAGACGAACCGCAGCGCGGTGATCTTGCCGTCCGCATTCATCACCGGCTGGAACAGGCTGAAGTTCTCCAGCTTGGGCGCGGTGCCCTCGTCGATCATCTGGGTGGCCGACTGCAGCAGGCTGGCGCGGTCCTCCGGCGACATGCCGGGATCGTCGTTGCGCAGCGAGGCGGCGGTGTGCAGCTGTTCGCGTACATAGCTGCTGACCGCCTCCAGGCCCTTGCCCTGGGTCAGCAGCGACTGGGTGGTGAGCAGCGTCTGCCGCTGCGGCAGCCAGGTGAAGCGCGCCACCAGCGGCTCGCCGTGCGCCCCGCCGGTGTAGCGGCTGCCGTTGCCAGACACCGCCACCACCTCGGGCGTGTTGGCGACCATGTCGAAGGCCAGCGACAGCTCGTACGGCGCGGTCGGCTTCTCCTGACCGAGGTCCTTCACCGCCTCCATCAGCCCCTGGCGCGCGGCACCGGCGTAATCGCCGACGGCCTTGGCCAGGCCCGGATACTGGTTGATCTGCGGCGGATAGCTGATGCCGATGACATAGCGCGGGTCGGATTCGGCTACGTCGGCCAGCGCGGCCTGGGCCGGCGGTGCCGACGCGGCAGGCGCGGTGCTGGCGGGTGTCGTGCCGTTGGCCGGCGCGCTGGCCTGGGGCGGTGTCGACGACGGGCTGCATGCGGCCAGCAGGCCCGCCACCAGCAGTGCGGGGACAATGGTCTTTCCTGTACCCATGGAAGTCATTCCTTCTTGCAAAAAACGGCAGGAGTGTAGCGGCGCGCGGGCCTGCAGGGCGGGCCTTCAGGCCCGGAGATCGGCGTACTCGGGATGGCGCTGCAGGAAGTCAGCGCTGTAGCTGCACACCGGGACGACCTTCAGGCCCTCGTTCCGGGCCAGGTCCAGCGCCGCGCGCACCAGCTCGCTGGCCAGGCCGCGATTGCGCAGCGCGTCGGGTACGAAGGTGTGGGTAATGACCATCTGCGCCCCGTGGCGGCGGTACTCCAACGCGGCCTGCTGGCCGTCCTTGTCCAGGAAGAACTTGCCGGCGGCGGGATCATGTTGGACGTCGGGCACGGGGCGCTGACCTTGGCTGAGAGGATGCACAGCCTGCCACGCCCGGCGTGAGACCGGCGCATGGCAGGGTCTGACCCAGCGCGTCACTTTCGCGCCGCCTGGAAGGCGGATGCCGCCCCGTGACGCCCCGCCACGCGGCGTCGAATTTTGGCACGGAAGCTGCATATGCAGTCCCCACGAACCAAGCGACGAATCAGCTAGGGGGACGTACGATGAGTCAGATCGAAGAGGCGGGCAGCGTGGCGGGCGTGTCGTCCAGCGATTTCACCCTGCTCGAAGGCCTGTACCAGCTTTCCGTGAATGGCAATACCCAGGACTGGGAGTTCGAGCGGCTCAACAACGCCGTGTACGAGCGCCTGCTCTCGTCCTATGGCAGCGACGATGTTCCGTTCGATCAAAGCAAGAGCGCGCTGGCAGGGTCCTGACCAGCCGCGCCACCGGATTCGCGTTTCACCATTGGAAACGGGCAACGGGGGTTGCCCGTTTTTTTTTGTGCTTCGCCAGAGCGCGTGGCCGGTCAGCACGCGTCTGAACAGGCTTCCCCAACCGCCTCGACCCAGCTGAGTGCTGACCCTCTGCTAGCCCCCTGGCCGATTCTTGGGATGGCCCGAGGCTCGCGCCTCAGCGGGAGCCTCCTTCGCTGAAACCCTGCTTCTGTGGGAGCAACTGTCTCTCAGATCAAGCCGCGCATCCTTGTAGAGCGGAGCTTGCTCCGCTGGGGCTTGCCGATGATCCGGTCGAAAAGCAGCGGAGCAAGCTCCGCTCTACAAGTGGACGCCCTGCCGAACAAGACCTGCGACCCGAAAGATCAGGACTTCTTCAACACGAAGCCCCTGCACTCGACGCGCGCGGCAGCGGGCCGGCGGGGGGTGGCAGCGACGAGCGAGGCAGGAAGCCGAGCGCCCGAGTCAGGGCAGGATGCCCTGACCGAGGGAAAAGCGGACGCCGCCCGCCGGACCGCTGCCCCTCCGAAGCCACGAAGCGCAACCGCCGCGCCCCGCATCAAGCGGAGAGACCCTGCTGGAGAACCTGGCTTACGACCGCGTCGCCAACCCAAGTCGCCCCCGCTGCCACCTGCCCCACCCTGGACCGCTACTACCGGCCTTACCCTGGGTTACCGCCTCAGCGGCGCGCTCGCTATTACTTGGCCTTGCCCTGATTGGCCACCGCCTCGGCGGCACGCTTGGCCGCCTCCGGGTCGCCCAGATAGCGGAAGGACTTGACCTGCAGCTGGTCGTCCAGCTCGAACAGCAGCGGGATGCCGGTGGGGATGTTGAGCTCCAGGATCTCTTCCTTGCTCACGTGGTTGAGGTACTTGTACAGCGCGCGCAGCGAGTTGCCGTGCGCGGTCACCAGCACCGTCTTGCCGTCCTTGAGCGCCGGCGCGATGGCGTCGTGCCAGTACGGCAGCACCCGCTCCAGCGTGGTGGCCAGCGACTCGGTCGCCGGCAGCGCATTGCGGTCGAGCATGGCGTAACGCCGGTCCTGCGCCGGATGGCCCGGATCGGCCGCCTCCATCGGCGGCGGCGGGATGTCGTAGGAGCGGCGCCAGATCTTGACCTGCTCCTCGCCGTGCTTGGCCGCCGTCTCGGCCTTGTCCAGGCCCTGCAGCGCACCGTAGTGACGCTCGTTCAGGCGCCAGCTCTTGTGCACCGGCAGCCAGTCCTGATCCATCTCCTTCAGCGCGCCCTGCAGCGTGTGGATCGCACGCTTGAGCACCGAGGTGTAGGCCACGTCGAACTTCAGGCCCTCGTCCTTCATCAGCTTGCCGGCCGCGGCCGCCTCGGCGCGGCCCTGCTCGGTCAGATCCACGTCGACCCAGCCGGTGAACCGGTTGGACAGGTTCCACTCGCTCTGGCCGTGGCGCAGCAGGACTAGGGTTCGGCTCACTGGGTCGTTCTCCGCGAAGCTGTCAGGGGGGCGCCGATTGTACGGCCAGCGCAGGGCGGCTACAGGCGCGGGCGGCTCAGCTCGGCCAGGAAGTGCTGCAGCACCTGCGGCTCCATGATCAGCATGAACATGATCCCGTAGGCCGCCCCGGCCAGATGCGCACTGTGGTTGACCCGATCGCCGCCGCGGCGGTCCATCCAGATGCTGTAGACCACGTAGAGCACGGCGAACAGGATGGCCGGCATCGGGATCACGAACACCAGGATCTGCGACCACGGCGCCAGCAGGATGAAGGCGAACAGCACCGCCGACACCGCGCCCGAGGCGCCCAGGCTGAAGTAGTTGGGGTCCTTCTGGTGCTTCAGATAGGTCGGCAGGATCGCCATCACCAGCGCCGACAGATAGAACAGCGGATACGCCCACCAGGTGCCGGTCTGCTGTTCCATGAAGCCCTCGATCTGCCGACCGAAGAAGAACAGCGTGAGCATGTTGAAGAACAGGTGCATGAAGTCGGCATGGATGAAGCCATGCGTGATCAGCCGGTCGTACTGGTGAAGCTTGTCGATGGCCGGCGGCCACAGGATCAGGCGGTCGGCGACGCGGCGGTTGTTCAAGGCCAGCAGCGAGACGACCACGGTGATGGCGATGAGGATCAGGGTGATCATGCGGTTCCTGTGAGCGGGACGAAGGCGCGCGCGGGTCAGGCGGCCCGGTAATTGTCCTGCATCGGATAGCGCCGTGCGTAGCCGGCGAAGGCCAACGCCGCCAGGAAGGCGAAGCCGGCGAAGAAGAACATCAGGAAGGCCGCCTCGCTCAGGCCCGTATCGCCGATGTGCGCCGTCACCGTGGCGTTGCGCACGCCGGCGTTGGTCAGCAGCACCCACAGGCTGCCGAAGGTGGTGGCCAGGTACCAGAAGGCCATGATCACGCCCTTCATCGCCACCGGCGCCTGGCTGTAGGCGAACTCCAGCGCCGTGGCCGAGACCAGCACCTCGCCCAGGGTCAGCAGCGCATAGGGCAGCGTCTGCCAGGCCAGCGACACCGGGTGGCCGCCGTCCAGCGCCAGCTGCAGCAGGCCGGCCACCACCCAGGCCACGCCGGCCAGGGCGATGCCCGCGCCCATGCGCCGCAGCGGCGTGGGGTCGATGCCGATCCGGCGCAGCAGCGGATACAGCACCAGCGCATTGAGCGGGATCAGCAGCATCACCAGCAGCGGATTGAGCGCCTGCATCTGCGCGGCGTCCTTGACCAGCCAGCTCGGCCACCACGCCAGGTGATGCGGGATCTGCATGGCCTGGCCCTGCAGCACCCAGGTCGAGGCCTTCTGGTCGAACAGCGAGAAGAACGGCGTGGTCAGCGCGAACACGATCAGGATGCGCAGCACCGCGCGCACGCCGTCGACCGCCGCATCGGGGCGAATGCCCCGCGCACGCTCCAGCTGCAGCGAGGCCCCGGCCCCGCCGAAGGCGATCACCAGCCCCAGCGCCAGGCACGCGGCCGCCACGAAGCCCAGCACCGGCGTGGCCGCCAGCGCGCCCACGGCCAGCACCGCGCCCAGCACCGCCAGGGCCAGCCCGGGCCGGCCCTGCCCCGGCGCGCGCGCCAACAGCGCGCTGCGCACCACCTTGAGGAAGGCGTGCGGGTCGGACGCCGCCGGCGGCACGTGCACGTAGCGGTGCCGGCCCAGCCAGAACACGAGCGTGGCGATCAGCATCAGCGCCCCCGGCACGCCGAAGGCCACCGCCGGCCCATGGCTGCGCAGCAGGATCGGCGTCAGCAGCGAGGCGAAGAACGAGCCGAAGTTGATGATCCAGTAGAAGGCGTCGAACACCTTGCGCGCCAGATGCTTGTTGGACTGGTCGAACTGGTCGCCGACGAAGGACACCACCAGCGGCTTGATCCCGCCCGAGCCCAGCGCGATCAGGAACAGCCCGGTATAGAAGCCCTGCCGGTCGTGCTCGAAGATCGCCAGGCACGCGTGGCCGGCGCAATAGATCAGCGAGAACCACAGCACGGTGTTGTACTTGCCGAAATAGCGGTCGGCCAGCCAGCCGCCCAGCAGCGGGAAGAAGTACACCCCGATCACGAAGCTGTGGAACACGTCCTTGGCCATCGCCGCGCGATCGGCCTCCGGCGCATGCAGCAGCAGGGTGCCGACCAGGAACGAGGTCAGGATGTTGCGCATCCCGTAGAAGCTGAAGCGCTCGCAGCCTTCGTTGCCGATGATGAAGGGGATCTGGCGCGGCAGGCGGGCCGCGGACGAGGTGGCGTGCATGGGAACTCGACGGCAAAAAATCGTGCGCCAGCTTAGCGAGCGCCCCGGCGCGCTTGGCTGACCACCCTGTCAGACCTTCCCCACCCGCACGCGCGGGCCGGCGCGCGCGGGGTCGCTGGCATGATGGCCGCCCCTTACACCAACCGTGCCCGTCCCGATGCGCCTGTGCCCCGCCCTGCTCGCCTGTCTGCTGTTGAGTCCTCTGGCGCCGGTCGCCGCCGCGTCCAGCGAGGCGACGCTGGTCAGCGCTTCCGAGGCCTCGGGCTTCACCAGGACCGGCCGCTACGAGGAAGTCGCCCGCCTGTGCGCCGCCTTCGCCGCGCGCTGGCCGCAGGCGGTGCGCTGCTTCGACTTCGGCACCACGCCCGAAGGCCGGCCGCTGCACGCCATGGCCATCTCCACCAGCGGCGCGCTCGATCCCGCCGCGGCCCGCGCCCGCGGCCTGCCGGTGGTGCTGATCCAGGGCGGCATCCATCCCGGCGAGATCGATGGCAAGGACGCCGGCTTCCTTGTCGCCCGCCAGCTGCTGGAGGGCAAGCGCGCCAAGGGCACGCTGGACAAGGTGGTCTGGCTGTTCGTACCGGTGTTCAACGCCGACGGGCACGAGCGCTTCGGCCCCTGGAACCGTCCCAACCAGCGCGGCCCGGAAGAAATGGGCTTCCGCGCCACCGCGCAGAACCTCAACCTCAACCGCGACTACATGAAGGCCGACGCGCCGGAGATGCAGGCGATGCTGGCCCTGGTCGATGCCTGGGACCCGCTGATCGCCATGGACCTGCATGTCACCGACGGGGCCAAGTTCCGCCACGACATCTCGGTGCAGGTCGAGCCCTCGCACGAGGGCGATGCCACCCTGCAGCGCGACGGCCAGGCACTGCGCGCGGCGATGATCGCGCAGCTGGACCGCCAGGGCTCGCACGCCCTGCCGTTCTATCCCTCGCTGGCCGAGAACGACAATCCGGCGGCCGGGTTCACCGACGAGATCTATCCGCCGCGCTTCTCGCACGGCTACTTCCAACTGCGCAACCGCTTCGGCGTGCTGGTGGAGACGCACTCCTGGCTGCGCTATCCGCAGCGCGTGGCGATCATCGGCAACGCCATCGTCGCCGTGCTGCAGCAGGCCGCCGCGCACGGCGCGGCCTGGCGCGGCGATGCGGCCGCGGCCGATGAGGCGGCCACCCGGCTCGGCGGCCAGTCGCAGGTGCTGGACTGGAAGGCCAACGACACCCCGCGCATGATCGACTTCCTCGGCTATGCCTATACGCGCACGCCCTCGGAGGTCTCCGGCGGGCTGATGACGCGCTACGACGAAGCCACCCCGCAGGTCTGGCACATCCCGCTGCGCGACACCATGGAGCCGGCGGTGACCACCACCGCGCCGCGCGCCGGCTACCTGGTGCCGGTCGCCTGGGCGCCGATGGTCGAGCCGCGCCTGCGCGCGCACGGGCTGCAGTACCGCCGCCTCGATGCAGCGCTGGATGCGCCGGCGCAGGCCTACCGCGCCACGCGCATCGACTTCGACAAGACCTCCACCGAAGGCCACCAGCGCCTCAAGCTCGCCGGCGCCTGGGCCGACGAATCCGCGCAGCTGCCGGCCGGCAGCCTGTTCGTGCCCATCGCCCAGCCGCGCGCGCGGCTGGTGGTGGCGCTGCTGGACCCGGACGCGCCGGACTCGCTGCTGCAGTGGGGCCTGTTCAACGCCGCGTTCGAGCGCAAGGAATACATGGAGAGCTACGTCGCCGAGGACGTGGCGCGGCAGATGCTGCGCGATCCGCAGGTCAAGGCGGCCTTCGAGCAACGGCTGAAGGACGATGCGGCCTTCGCCGCCAGCCCGCGCGCGCGGTTGGAGTTCTTCGCCCGCCGGCACCCGTCCTGGGATACGCGCTACGGCCTGTATCCGGTGCTGCGCACCGACCAGACGCCGCGCTGACCGGGCGCCGCGCGGCCAGCTCGGCGGCCGCCGCGAAGACGTGAATATCCGTGGCCAGACGCCGCCTTGGTTTACAAGCCGGGGCGCTGCGACCAAACTGCCGGCTCCAAGCTGAATGGGGAAGGGCATGTCGGGTCGGGGACCGCGCCCACAAGGATTCTGGCAGGGACGTGGACGGCTGCTGCTGGTCGCTGTGGCGATCGCCGCGGTCGCCTGGCAGGCCACGCGCGCGCCGCGGCCTGCCACCGAAAGCACACCGGCGCCGGTCGCCACCACAGCCTCCGGCGCGGCGGCGCAGGCCGATGCCCTGCCCGCCTTCCTGCCACCCGAGGCGCGCGACACCCTGGCGCTGATCGCCCGCGGCGGGCCCTTCCCGTATCCGCAGGACGGCACGGTCTTCGGAAACTACGAAGGACGCCTGCCCGGCCAGCCGCGCGGCTGGTACCACGAGTACACGGTGCGCACGCCCGGCGCGCCAAACCGCGGCGCGCGCCGGATCATCACCGGTGGCACACCGCCGCGCGCGTACTGGTACACCGCCGACCATTACGAGAGCTTCCGCTCGTTCCAGGTGCCGCGTCCATGAACGCCGATCAGGATCCGCATCTGGAGGACGCCAGCCGCGCCGGCGTGTATTTCGTCGGCATGCAGGACCTGGACGTGCTGGCCGCCTACGCCTTCAGCGCGCGCCTGGTGCTGCGGCGGATCGACCTGCTCGGCGTGCGCGATAAGCAGACCCTGCTGCTGCGCATCGCCGTGGCGCTGGACTTCCCCCTGGGCACCGGGCGCAACTGGGATGGCCTGCTGGACGGCCTGCGCGACCTGAGCTGGCTGCCCGGCGCCGGCTACGTGCTGCTGCTGGAAAGCGCCGGTGAGCTGCACGCGCGCAACGAGGCCGACTTCGACACGCTGGTCTCGGTGCTGGACCAGGCGCAGCTGGCCTGGCGCGAACGCGGCCTGCCGTTCTGGGCGTTCCTGGCGCTGCGCGACAAGGACATGGACGCGCTCGAGGATTAGCGCGGGCGATGCGCTGCGCTGGAGGGCCAAGCCCTCGGAGCGCCGCCAGAAGCGCGAGCCGCACGGTGCGCCATGCGATCATGGTGCATGGATGATTTCTCGACACTGCCGCTGAGCGACGCGCTGCGGCGCGGCCTCGACGCCGCCGGCTACACCCGCCCCACCGAAATCCAGGCGCGCGCGCTGCCGGCCGTTCTCGACGGGCGCGACCTCATCGCCCAGGCGCCGACCGGCAGCGGCAAGACCGCCGCCTTCGCCTTGGGGCTGCTGGCGCGGGTGGACACCGGCCTGGTCAAGACCCAGGCGCTGGTGCTGTGCCCCACGCGCGAGCTGGCCGACCAGGTCGCCCGCGCCGTGCGCCGCCTGGCCGTCGGCCTGCCCAACCTGAAGGTCTCGCTGCTGTGCGGCGGCATGGCGCTGGAGCCGCAGCTGGCCTCGCTCGAGCACGACCCGCACGTGGTGGTCGGCACGCCCGGCCGCGTGCAGGAGCTGATGCGCAAGAAAGCCCTGCATCTGAACGGCGTGCGCGTGCTGGTGCTGGACGAGGGCGACCGCATGCTGGACATGGGCTTCGAGGACCAGATCCGCGAGATCGTCGGTCGCACGCCCAAGACCCGGCAGAGCCTGCTGTTCTCGGCCACCTGGCCCGAGGCGATCCGCGGCATCGCCCAGGACATGCTGCGCGAGCCGCTCGAAGTGGCCGCAGGCCAGACCGCCGCCGCCGCGCCGGACATCCTGCAGCGCTTCTGCGAGATCGAACCCGCCCTGCGGCAGAAGGCCCTGGCCGGCCTGCTGCTGGCCCAGCGCGTGGAGCCTGCCGTGGTGTTCTGCAATACGCGCAAGGACGTGGACGAGGTGGCCAACTCGCTGCAGGGCTACGGCTTCTCGGCGCTGGCCCTGCACGGCGACCTGGAGCAGCGCGATCGCGAGGAGGTGCTGGTGCGCTTCGCCGGCGGCAGCTGCAACGTGCTGGTGGCCAGCGATGTGGCCGCGCGCGGCCTGGACGTGGAAGACGTGGCCGCGGTGTTCAACTACGAACTGCCCACCGACACCGACACCTACACCCACCGCATCGGCCGCACCGCCCGCGCCGGTCGCAGCGGCCTGGCCTTCAGCCTGGTCGCCCCGCGCGAACTGCCCCGGGCGCGGATGCTCGAGGAACTCACCGGCGCGCCGCTGGAATGGATGAAGACCCCGCTGGCCACCGGCCGCCCGGCGCAGCCGCCGCGCGCGCCGTTCGCCACCCTGCGCGTGGACGGCGGCAAGAAGGACAAGCTGCGTCCTGGCGATCTGCTCGGCGCCCTGACCGGCGACGCCGGCCTGCCCGGCAGCGCGATTGGCAAGATCATCATCGGCCCGGTGCGCAGCTATGTCGCCGTGCAGGCAGGTCAGGCCGACAAGGCCGTGGCGCGCCTGTCGGCCGGCAAGATCAAGGGCCGCAGCTTCCGCGTGCGCAAGCTTTGAGCATGGGGCCGGCGCTCAGGGCGTCGGCCGCAGCTGCAGCGCGATCCAGGCGCCCAGCGCGACCAGCACCAGCCCACCGGCCAGGCTGACCCCGAGATTGGCGAAGGCCACCATGCCGCGCCCCGCGCGCGCCAGCATCAGGCTTTCCATCATCAGCGAGGAAAAGGTGGTCAGCCCGCCCAGGATGCCGACCACCAGGAACGCGCGCAGGTACAGCGCCGAGGGCCCGCGGTTCTCCAGCCATACCAGCAGGAAACCGCCGACCAGCGAGCCGATGAAGTTGGCGGCTAGTGTGCCGTAGGGAAAGCCGCTGCCGAACTGGCGCAGCATCTGACCGCCGATCCAGAAACGCAGTCCCGCGCCCAGCGCACCGCCGCCCATCACCAGTGCCAGCTGCTGCCACCACAGGGACGGGCTCATGCCGCACCTCGCGAGGTGCGCATCGACAGGACAAGACAGGGCAGTAAGGCGTGTTGCGGCATGACGGTCTCCGAAGGATCGATGCCGGGGCACGCACCTGCCACCCCGGCGTGGGGTTGGGCAGGCATCATCAGCACGACGGTGGCGCCGCCGGCGGTTCGAGGAGGAATGCCATCTCCTGTGGGCCGCGACGATAGCCGCTTCAGCCCGCCTTGTCAGCCCGCGCCTGGGCGCGCGCCGCGCGCAAGGCATCGAGCTTCTGCTTGAGCTTGATCTCCAGTCCGCGCTCGACCGGCTGGTAGTAGATGCGCTCGCCCATCGCATCGGGGAAGCCGGTCTGGTCCAGCGCGATGCCGCCCTCGGCGTCGTGGTCGTACTGATAGCCCTGGCCGTAGCCCAGGCCCTTCATCAGCTTGGTCGGCGCGTTACGCAGGTGCATGGGCACCTCCTGGGTGCCGGTCTCGCGGACCTCGGCCTTGGCCTGGTTGAAGGCGGCATAGCCGGCGTTGGACTTGGCCGTCGAGGCCAGATACAGCACCAGCTGGGCCAGGGCGAGCTCCCCTTCCGGGCTGCCCAGGCGCTCGTAGATGTCCCAGGCCTCCAGCGCCATCTGCTGGGCGCGTGGATCGGCCAGGCCGATGTCTTCGATGGCCATGCGCGTGAGCCGGCGCGCCAGATAGGCCCGGTCGCAGCCGCCATCGAGCATGCGCGTGAGCCAGTACAGGGCCGAATCCGGATTGGAGCTGCGCACCGACTTGTGCAGCGCCGAGATCTGGTCGTAGAACTGCTCGCCGCCCTTGTCGAAACGCCGCGTGCGGTCGGCCAGCACCTGCACCAGGGTGGCCTCGGTGACCTGGCCGCCCTCGTCCACCGCCAGCTCGGCGGCGATCTCCAGCAGGGTCAGCGCGCGGCGCACGTCGCCATCGGCCGCCCCGGCGATCTGCATCAGCGCCTCATCGGAGACCTCCAGTCCCTGCCCGCCCAGCCCGCGCTCGCTGTCCTGGAGCGCATGGCGCAGCGCCTGGGCGATGTCGGCTGGCGAGACCGCCTCCATCACGTGCACGCGGCAGCGCGAGAGCAGCGCCGAGTTCAGCTCGAAGGACGGGTTCTCGGTGGTCGCCCCGACGAACAGGATCGTGCCGCGCTCGATATGCGGCAGGAACGCATCCTGCTGGCCCTTGTTGAAGCGGTGCACCTCGTCGACGAACAGCACCGTGCGCCGCCCCTGGGCGAAGCGGTGCGCGGCCTCGGCCAGCACCTGGCGCACCTCCGGCAGTCCGGAGAGCACCGCGGAGATCGCCTTGAACTCCGCATCGGCGTACTGCGCCAGCAGCAGCGACAGCGTGGTCTTGCCGCAGCCCGGCGGCCCCCACAGGATCATCGAATGCACGCGTCCGGACTCGACCGCGCGGCGCAGCGCCGTGCCCGGCGCGAGCAGGCGGCGCTGGCCGACCATCTCGTCGAGCGTGCGCGGGCGCATGCGCTCGGCCAGCGGCTGCAGCGCGCTGCGATCGACGCTCAGCAGATCGTCGGTGGGAGGCTGGGAAGTGCGGGTGCGGGCCACACCGCCATTGTAGGCGGTGCGCGCCCAGGCGTCGTCGCGGCGGGCTTACTGCGCCGCGCCGACCACGTCCACGCCGGCGGCCGGCTTGTAGCTGAAGGTGCCCGCGGCGAAGGCCGGGTTGCGCTTCCAGCCGCTGAACTCCACCTCGGTGCGCTGGCCTACCGCGTCGGTCACCTTCATGCGCTTGAGCTGGCCGTTGGCGAAGCCCAGTTCGGCCACTTCGAAGCCGCTGGTCGCGTCATCCCGCTTGGGCGTCAGCGTCATCCATTCCAGGCCTTGCGCGGCCGGGGCCTGGGAGACGTCGAACTTGGCGTCCAGCTCCTTGGGCTTGAGCAGCGCGGCCAGCGGGCTGCTCTGCGCCTCGCTGCCCTGGTCGCGCACCGTGGCCTGCTGCAGGTCCGGTTCGTAGATCCAGACCTTCCTGCCGTCGGCCACGATCAGCTGCTCGTAAGGCTTGGCGTACTCCCAGCGGAACAGGTCCGGCGTGGACAGCGCCACGCGGCCGCTGGAGCGCTCCTTCACCGCGCCGTTGGCGTTGTAGACGGTCTGGCTGAACTGCCCGTCCAGGCCCTTGAGGCCGTTGGTGAAGGCGACCAGCTCGGCGCGCGCGTCGGCCAGCGCGGTGCCGGCCAGCAGCGCCGTGCCCAGCACGGCCATTTTCAGCATGCGGATCATGCAAACACCCCTGATGTCGTGATGCGGCAAGTGTGACGCGTCCAATCTGAATCGGCGGGCCATGGCGGCTGCGGCGAACAGGCGGGATCCGGCTGCAGGCCCGCGCGCGGCAGGCGAGGCAGCCTCGACGATCCACCGAAGGATGGCCGTGCGGCGTTACGCCGCTCAGCGAGGTTCCCCGCCGCTTCAGCGCGGCGGCGGCGCCAGGACGCTGCGGTCGCCGTTGTGCTCGGGCGCGCTGACCACGCCCGCTGCTTCCATCGCCTCGACCAGGCGGGCGGCGCGGTTGTAGCCGATCTTCAGGCGACGCTGCACGCCGGAGATGGAGGCGCGGCGCGTCTCGGTGACGATCTGCACGGCCTGGTCGTAGAGCGGATCGGCCTCCGGATCGTCGCTGCCGGCCGATTCGGGCAGGCCGGTCGCGCCGACCACCACGCCATCGCCCATGGTCTGCACCTCTTCCAGCACGCCTTCGATGTAGTCCACCGGGCCGCTGGCCTTGAGGTGCTCGACCACGCGGTGCACCTCCTCGTCGGAGACGAAGGCGCCGTGCACGCGGTCCGGCATGGCCGTGCCCGGCGGCAGGTAGAGCATGTCGCCATGGCCCAGCAGGGTCTCGGCGCCGGACTGGTCCAGGATGGTGCGCGAGTCGATCTTGGAGCTGACCTGGAAGGCGATGCGGGTCGGGATGTTGGCCTTGATCAGGCCGGTGATCACGTCCACCGAGGGGCGCTGGGTGGCCAGGATCAGGTGGATGCCGGCCGCGCGCGCCTTCTGCGCCAGGCGGGCGATGAGTTCCTCGACCTTCTTGCCGACGATCATCATCATGTCGGCGAATTCGTCGATGAAGATCACGATGAACGGCAGCGTGTCCAGCTGCCGCGGCATCTCGTCCAGGTCCGGATTGGGCTTGAACAGCGGATCCATCAGCGGCTGGCCGGCGTCCTGGGCGTCCTTGACCTTCTTGTTGAAGCCGGCCAGGTTGCGCACGCCCACTGCGCTCATCAGCTTGTAGCGGCGCTCCATCTCGGCCACGCACCAGCGCAGGCCGTTGGCGGCCTCCTTCATGTCGGTGACCACCGGCGCCAGCAGGTGCGGGATGCCCTCGTAGACGCTCAGTTCCAGCATCTTCGGGTCGATCATCAGCATGCGCAGCTCTTTCGGGCTGGCCTTGTAGAGCAGGCTCAGCACCATGGCGTTGACCGCCACCGACTTGCCCGAGCCGGTGGTGCCGGCCACCAGCAGGTGCGGCATGCGCGCCAGGTCGGCCACGGTCGGCTGGCCGGCGATGCCCTTGCCCAGGGCCAGGGTCAGCGGGCTGGCCGACTTGTCGTATTCCTTGGAGCGCAGCAGCTCGGAGAGATAGATCATCTCGCGGCTGGTGTTGGGGATCTCCAGGCCGATCACCGACTTGCCCGGGATCACGTCGACCACGCGCACCGCCTTGACCGAGAGGCCGCGGGCGATGTCCTTGTCCAGCGAGGAGATCTGGCTGACCTTCACCCCCGGCGCCGGCTCCAGCTCGAAGCGGGTGATCACCGGGCCCGGATAGGCGCCGACCACCTGCACGTCGATGCGGAAGTCCTTGAGCTTGAACTCGATCTGCCGCGAGAGCACTTCCAGCGTCTCTTCCGAATAGCCCTTGGCCTGCGGCTTGGGATCGTCCAGCAGGGCCAGCGGCGGCAGGCCGTCGGCCGTGCCACCGGTGCCGTGGAACAGCGGGATCTGGGTCTCGCGCTTGGCGCGTTCGCTCTTCTCCACCACCGGCGCGGCCGGCGGCTCGATCTTGACCGGCTCGCGCTTGGCGCGCACCTCGGCGTCGGCCTTGCGCACTTCCTGGCGCTGCTCGCGCAGGGTGCGGGTCTGCTGCCAGTCCTCGGCCTGCTTGCTGCCCCGGCGCAGCAGGTCCGGCAGCGCCGAGACGCCCTGCCCGATCCGCTCCATCACCGCGAACCACGACAGCCCGGTCGCCAGGGTCACCGAGACCAGGAACAGCACCAGCAGGAACAGGTTGCCGCCCAGCGCGCCGAACAGCATCTCCAGCGAGCGCCCGACCAGGCGCCCGAGGATGCCGCCGGGCCCGTTGGCGATGTCCACCGCCGAGATGTGGCGCACGTACAGCAGGCCCGAGGCCGAGATCAGGAACCCGACCATGCCCACCAGGCGCAGCGCCGGGCCCAGGTCAGACTCGCCGTCGCCGTCCTTGTCCATGCCGAACAGCGCGATCCAGGCGATCGCGCCCAGGATGATCGGCAGCAGGAAAGCCACATAGCCGAAGAAGCCCAGCAGCAGGTCGGCCACGGTCGCGCCGACCCGGCCGCCGACGTTGTGGACCTGCCCGGTCACGCTGACCGACTGGGTCCAGCTGGGGTCGCTGGGCGAATAGGTGAACAGGCAGGCCAGCAGGTACAGCAGCACCGGCGCGATCACGATCAGCGCCAGGTCGCGCCACAGGCGCTGACGACGGGGATTGGGCGGCGTGGACGGCTTGGTGCGACGCGCCGCGGGTGCGCCTTTGGATTTGCCGCGTTCCGGGAGCGCTTTTGCCACCTTGGGATCCGACCTCAGAAATATCGTGTTAGTGCTTGATACTAAACGAATCGAATCCGGAATTCAGCGCCGCCTCTGAGCGCGGCAGCCCTGGCGCCCGGATCGGCGCCCGCAGGCATCCGAAGGGGCCGCGGCCCTGGTGCATTCCACCGGCGCGCCTTGATTCGCCCCCGCCCCGCCGTCACCCTATGCGTGGTCCGCAGCACGCCCGATGACACCGGCTTGCGCGCTTTTCAGCCCACTTTTTCGAGTATACATGAGCACTTCCAAGCACAGCCGCCTGCTGATCCTGGGCTCCGGCCCGGCAGGCTGGACGGCCGCGGTCTACGCCGCGCGCGCCAATCTCAAGCCCGTGGTCGTGACCGGCCTGCAGCAGGGCGGCCAGCTGATGACCACCACCGAAGTGGACAACTGGCCGGGCGACGCCCATGGGCTGATGGGCCCGGACCTGATGGCGCGCATGCAGGCCCATGCCGAGCGCTTCGAGACCGAGGTCATCTTCGACCACATCCACACCGCCGACCTGTCCCAGCGCCCGTTCAAGCTGTCCGGCGACAGCCACGAATACACCTGCGACGCGCTGATCATCGCCACCGGCGCCACGGCCAAGTACCTGGGGCTGGAATCGGAGGAGGCCTTCAAGGGCCGGGGCGTGTCGGCCTGTGCGACCTGCGACGGGTTCTTCTACCGCGAGCAGGACGTGGCCGTGGTCGGCGGCGGCAACACCGCCGTGGAAGAGGCGCTGTACCTGTCCAACATCGCCAACAAGGTCTACCTGGTCCACCGCCGCGACACCTTGCGCGCGGAGAAGATCATGCAGGACAAGCTGCAGGCCAAGATCGATGCCGGCAAGATCGTGCCGGTCTGGCACCACGTGGTGGACGAGGTGCTGGGCGACGAGGCCGGCGTCACCGGCCTGCGGGTCAAGTCGGTGCTGGACGGCAGCACGCAGGACCTGAAGGTGCACGGCTTCTTCGTGGCCATCGGCCACACGCCCAACACCAGCCTGTTCGAGGGCCAGCTGGGCATGAACAACGGCTACCTGACCATCCAGTCCGGCCTGGACGGCAACGCGACCCAGACCACGGTGCCGGGCGTGTTCGCCGCCGGCGACGTGGCCGACCAGCACTACCGCCAGGCGATCACCTCGGCCGGCTTCGGCTGCATGGCCGCCCTGGATGCGGAGCGCTACCTGGACAAGGGCGCCTGATCCCTGCCCAGGCGGCGGTCTCGCTGGGAATGGACGCCCACGGCCTGCTGAGGGCCTGGGTGCTCGACGGCGGTTGGCTGGCCCTGCCGGTCGCCGCCGTCGTGCTGTGGGGCCTGTGGCGAGCGCGCCGCCTTGGCGTGCGCCTGGGGTTGGCCGTGCTGCTCGCCGGCGATCTGCTGTTCGCCTGGGCGCGCTTCGCCGAGCCGAATCTGCTGCGGGTGCGCCACACCGCGCTATCGGGGACCGGCGCCAGCGCCCGCATCGCGCTGATCGGCGACCCGCATGTCGGCCTGTTCAAGGGCGCCGACTTCCTCCAGCGCGTGGTCGAGCGCACCAACGCCGAACATCCCGACGCGGTCCTGATCGCCGGCGACCTCACCTACCAGCCGCAGGGCCAGTCGCTCGACGCGCTGCTGGCGCCGTTGGCCCGCCTCGAGGCCCAGACCTACGCCGTGCTGGGCAACCACGACCAAGGCAAGCCCGGCCCGGACATCGACCGCGCGCTACGCCAGGCGCTGGCGCGCCATGGCGTGCAGGTGATCGAAGGCCGCGCGTTGCCGTTCAAGGGCTTCACCCTGGCCGGCCTGGGCGATCGCTGGGCGGGCAAGGACGATGCGCGCTTTCTCGATGCCCTGCCCGCCGACCGGCCGCTGCTGGTCCTTGCCCACAATCCCGACAGCGCCGACCGGCTGCGCAGCCGCCCGCATCTGCTGGTGCTGGCCGGGCATACGCACGGCGGGCAGGTGCGGATCCCGTGGCTGTACCGGCGCGTGCTGCCGGTCGAGCACGGCTTCGACCAGGGCGAACAGACCTACGCCGGCCCACAGGGTCGCATCCGCGTCTACACCACCGGCGGCGTCGGTGAGAGCGGGCTGCCGCTGCGGCTGTTCAACCCGCCCACCATCGACCTGCTGGAGCTGAGCCCGTAGCATCAGCGCTTCATGCTCAAGCTTCGTGCGCTGCCTTCGCTGTCGTCGATTCCGCCCGCCACCTGGGACGCGCTGTACGACGGCCGCAACCCCTTCGTGCGCCACGCCTTCCTGTCCGGACTGGAGCAGACCGGCTGCCTGCGCAGCGACTGGGGCTGGACCCCGCACCACCTCACGCTGTGGGACGGCGACGCCCTGGTCGCCGCCGCGCCGGGCTATCTGAAGACCAATTCGCACGGCGAGTTCGTGTTCGATCATGCCTGGGCCAACGCCTACGCGCGCTACGGCCAGGAGTACTACCCCAAGTGGCTGTGCGCGGCGCCCTACTCGCCGGTGACCGGCCCGCGCCTGCTCGCCCGCGATGGCGCGGCGCGCCAGGCGCTGCTGACCGCCATCTGCGGCTATGTCGCCCGCAACGCGCTGTCCTCGGCGCATGTGAACTTCCACACCGAGGCCGAGGACGCGGCCTTCGACGAGACCTGGCTGGGGCGGACCGACGTCCAGTACCAGTGGCACAACACGGCCGGCTGGCGCGATTTCGACGCCTTCCTGGGCGCGATGGACCACAAGCACCGCAAGAACATCCGCCAGGAGCGCGCCAAGGTCGCGCGCGCCGGCGTGCGCTTCCGTGTGGTCCATGGCGACGAGGCCAGCGAGGACGACCTGGAGGCGATGTATGGCTTCTACCTGCAGACCTTCCACGAATACGGCAACTCGCCGGCGCTGACCCTGGAATTCCTGCGGCACCTGGCGGCGACGATGCCGCGCGCGCTGGTGATCTTCCTGGCCCAGCACGAGGACCGCCCGGTCGCCGGCGCGCTGTGCCTGCGCGGCGGCGACACGCTGTATGGCCGCTACTGGGGCGCCGATGCGACCCTGGCCGGGCTGCATTTCGAAACCTGCTACTACCAGGGCATCGACTACTGCCTGCGCGAGGGGCTGACCCGGTTCGAGCCCGGCGCGCAGGGTGTGCACAAGATCGCGCGCGGCTTTCTGCCCAGCTTCGTGCGCAGCCGGCACTGGATCGCCGATCCCGACTTCCGCGAGGCGCTGGCGCGCTGGTGCCGCGAGGAAGACGCCGCGGTGCACGAGCACGCCCGCGTCCTGGCCGCACGCTCGCCGTTCCGCGCCCCGGACGCGGACTGAGCCGGTGACCCGCCGCCTGCCGTTCCTGCTCGACGCCGATCCGGGCGCGCCCTTCCCCGACCCGGCCCTGGCCCTGCGCGAGCCGGACGGGCTGCTGGCCGTCGGCGGCGACCTGCACCCGGCGCGCCTGCTCAGCGCCTATCGCGCCGGGGTCTTCCCCTGGTATTCGGAAGGCCAGCCGCTGCTGTGGTGGTCGCCCGATCCGCGCACCGTGTTCCGCACCGACGGCGTGCACCTGTCCAAGCGCCTGCGCCGGCAGCTGCGCGGCAGTGGCTGGGTGCTGCGCGCCGACACCACCTTCGCCGAGGTCATCGCGGCCTGCGCGCAGGCCCCGCGCCCGGGCCAGGACGGCACCTGGATCACGGCGCAGATGCAGGCGGCCTATCTGGCCCTGCACCGGCTCGGCCATGCGCACAGCCTGGAGGTCTGGGACGGTCCGCGGCTCGCCGGCGGCATTTATGGCGTGGCGATCGGGCGGATGTTCTTCGGCGAGAGCATGTTCAGCGCGGTCTCCGGCGGCTCCAAGGCCGCGCTCGCCGGGCTGGCGCACGTGCTGCGCGGCTGGGGCTGGCCGCTGATCGATGCCCAGGTCGAGAACGACCACCTGCTGCGCATGGGCGCCACCAGCATGCCGCGCGCCGCCTTCCTGGCCGAAGCCGCGCACCAGGTCGCCCTGCCCGAGGCGCCAGGCCCGTGGACCGATCGCGTCGGCGCGCTGCAGGTCGCTGATCTGGCAGGCATTTAACGGGAATTTTGCGACAGGCGGCCGCGCGGGGTACAATACGCGGCTTCGCGGGCCAGCATGTCCGCTCCCGCACTCTCAGCAGGCTTCCATGTCGAAAGACGATTCAATCGAATTCGAAGGCGCCGTCACCGAGACGCTGCCCAACACCATGTTCCGCGTGCGCCTGGAAAACGGCCACGAGATCATCGCCCACATCTCCGGCCGCATGCGCAAGAACTACATCCGCATCCTGACCGGCGACAAGGTCAAGGTCGAAATGACGCCCTACGACCTGACCAAGGGCCGCATCACCTACCGCATGAAGTAAACCGCCCCGGCGGTTTGCGCCAAAGGCAGCCTCCCGCAGGCTGCCTTTTCGTTTGGGCGCGATTCGGGGATGCGCCCAGCTCGGGTCGAAAAGCGCTCCGCCGGCGTGCGGTGGCGTCAATCCGTCGATGACAGACGTGCGAGGCTGGGTGCGCCACTTCGCCAACCAGCCTGGAACCGGCTGAGCGCTGATTTACAGCCAGCTCAGCCAGCCTCCATGGCCAAACGCTTGAATTGACCCAAGCTCGCGGCTCCCACCTGTAGAGCGGAGCTCGCTCCGCCGGGGCCTTCTCCCAAGATCCGAACGAAGAGCAGCGGAGCAAGCTCCGCTCTACAGGGGACGTTGCGGGATTTGAGGAGACAGTTGCTCCCACGGGAATTGCGTCGGCCCTCCGCGAGGGCCGCACGTCGCCGCGCGCAGTCGCCGGCCATCCCGGCTGATCTGCCCCATGCCCGGCCGACTCGAGGCCTGGTGAGTGAAAAGGCCACGACGTCTTCGACTCGAAGCCCGTGGCCTCGACGCGCGAGGCAGGATGCCGAGCGCCCGAATCAGAGAAAAGCCGGAAACACCCGCTGGACCGCTGCCTCCCGAAGCCGAAACACGCACGCGCCAAGAAGATCCATTGACCGCCAGGAGACCAAAAAGAAAGCGGCCCGAAGGCCGCTCTCTCGTTCTGGCACGCCGGAGGGCGCTTACTCGACCGTCGCCGGCAGCAGGCGCTCGGGCTCGGACTGGCTGGTGACGACCAGTTCGTCCTCGACCACGTCGATGCTGACCTTGCCGCCGTCGATGAGCTTGCCGAACAGCAGTTCGTCGGCCAGCGGACGCTTGATCTTGTCCTGGATCACGCGCGCCATCGGGCGGGCGCCCATCTGCGGGTCGAAGCCATGCTGGGCCAGCCAGTCGCGCGCGGCCGGGGTGGCCGAGAGCGTCACGTGCTTTTCGTGCAGCAGCAGCTCCAGCTCGATCAGGAACTTGTCGACCACGCGCAGGATGTGGTCGAAGCCCAGCGCCTGGAACTGCACGATCGCATCGAGGCGGTTGCGGAACTCGGGCGTGAACCCGCGCCGGATCACCTCCATCGCATCGGTGGAGTGGTCCTGCTTGGTGAAGCCGATCGAACGACGCGAGGCCTGGGCCGCGCCGGCGTTGGTGGTCATCACCAGGATCACGTTCTTGAAGTTCGCCTCGCGCCCGTTGGTATCGGTCAGCACGCCGCGGTCCATGACCTGCAGCAGGATGTTGAAGATGTCCGGATGCGCCTTCTCCACCTCGTCCAGCAGCAGCACGCAGTGCGGCGTCTTGACGATCTTCTCGGTCAGCAGGCCGCCCTGGTCGAAGCCGACATAGCCCGGAGGCGCGCCGATCAGGCGGCTGATCGAGTGCGGCTCCATGTACTCGGACATGTCGAAGCGCACCAGCTCGATGCCCAGCTGCATGGCCAGCTGCCGGGTGACCTCGGTCTTGCCCACGCCGGTCGGGCCGGCGAACAGGAAGTTGCCGATCGGCTTCTCCGGATTGCCCAGACCCGAGCGCGCCAGCTTGATGGCCGAGGCCAGCGACTCGATCGCCGGATCCTGGCCGAAGATGACCATCTTCAGGTTGCGCTCCAGGTGCTGCAGCACGTCCTTGTCGGTCGCGCTGACCTGCTTGGCCGGGATGCGCGCCATCTTGGCCACGATCGTCTCGATCTCCTCGATGTCGATCAGCTGCTTGCGCTGGTCCTCGGGCAGCAGGCGCTGGCGGGCGCCGGCCTCGTCGATGACGTCGATGGCCTTGTCCGGCAGCAGGCGGTCGCCGATGTGCTTGACCGACAGGTCCACCGCCGCCTGCAGCGCCTCGTCGGCGTAGCTGACGTTGTGGTGGGCCTCGTACTTGGGCTTGAGGCCCTGCAGGATCTCGTAGGACTCGGCAATGGTCGGCTCGACCACGTCGATCTTCTGGAAGCGCCGCGCCAGCGCGCGGTCCTTCTCGAAGATGCCGCGGTATTCCTGGAAGGTCGTCGAGCCGATGCAGCGCAGCTCGCCGGAGGCCAGGGCCGGCTTGATCAGGTTGGAGGCGTCCATGGTGCCGCCCGAGGCCGAGCCGGCACCGATGATGGTGTGGATCTCGTCGATGAACAGCACCGCGTTGGGCACCTTCTTCAGCGCGCTCAGCACCGCCTTGAGGCGCTTCTCGAAGTCGCCGCGGTACTTGGTGCCGGCCACCAGGGCGCCGAGGTCCAGCGAATAGATGACCGCGTCCTCCAGCACCTCGGGCACATCGCCATCGACGATGCGCTTGGCCAGCCCCTCGGCCAGGGCGGTCTTGCCCACGCCGGCCTCGCCCACGTACAGCGGGTTGTTCTTGCGGCGGCGGCACAGGACCTGGATGGTGCGCTCGATCTCCTCGGCGCGGCCGACCAGCGGGTCGATCTTGCCGTTGCGCGCGGCCTCGTTGAGGTTGCTGGCGTACTCGGCCAGGGCGTCGCCCTTGGCCTCGCCCTCGCCCGCCTCGGCCTTGCCGCCCTCGCCCGGCTCGCCGGACGGCGCGGCCTCGCCATCGCCCTGCTTGGCGATGCCGTGGGAGAGGTAGTTGACGACGTCCAGCCGGGTCACGTCCTGCTGGTTAAGGAAGTAGACGGCATGGGAGTCCTTCTCGCCGAAGATCGCCACCAGCACGTTGGCGCCGGTGACCTCCTTCTTGCCCGAGGACTGCACGTGGTAGACCGCGCGCTGCAGGACACGCTGGAACCCCAGCGTGGGCTGGGTGTCGCGACCGTCGTCCTCGGCCAGGCGCGAGACCGAGGCCTCGACCGCCTGGTCCAGGTCGGTGCGCAGACGCACGGTGTCCGCCCCGGTCGCCTTGAGGACGGCCTGCGCGGAGGGGTTATCGAGAAGGGCGAGCAGCAGGTGCTCCACGGTCATGAACTCATGGCGTGCCTCGCGGGCGCGCTTGTAGCACTGGCCGATGGTCTGCTCGAGGTCTTTGCTGAACATGGATGGCTCCCAACTGCTGTTGCCAACAATATGCGGCCTGTCGTGGGGATTTCCACAGCCCCTTTGGAACTGGGTGTTCAGCCGGCGATGGGAACCGATCCGCGCCGGATCAGGACTGTTCCATGGTGCACAGCAAAGGGTGCTGGCTCATCCGGGAATACTCGTTGACCTGGGCCACCTTGGACTCTGCCACCTCGCGCGTGTAGACGCCACACACGCCACGCCCGCGGGTGTGGACGTGCAGCATCACCTGGGTGGCCTTTTCCAGGTCCATGTTGAAGAACTGCTGCAACACCGAGATGACGAAATCCATCGGCGTGTAGTCGTCGTTGAGCAGCAGGACCTGGTACAGCGGCGGCGGCGCGACCTCGGGCTTGCCGGTCTCGACCAGGACGCCGTGATCATGCTCGTGTTGGGGGGAACGGGGCATGGGGCAATTATACGGATTGGACGAGGTGCGTCTGCGCACGCACAATTTGCGCACCCCGCGCGCGTTTCAAGCCCGGCACCGGCCTGGATTTGTTCGCAACTGTCCCGATATCGGGCCAATCCTCCCTGCAAGGAATCTCTCCCCCGTGAGCGTCGCCGAAGACCGTATCTGGCAGCCGGACACCACCGTGGCCACCGTGGTGGTGCGCGAGGGCCGCCTGCTGATGGTCGAGGAGTACGCCGAGGGGCGGCTGGTGCTCAACCAGCCCGCCGGCCACCTGGAGCCGGACGAGCACCTGTTCGACGCCGCCGTGCGCGAGACCCTGGAGGAAAGCGCCTGGACCGTGCGCCTGACCCACTTCGTCGGCGCCTACCAGTGGAAGGCCGAGACCGGCCGCCAGTACCTGCGCCTGGCCTTCGCCGGCGAGGCGCTGACCCACCACGCCGAGCGCGCCCTGGACGAGGGCATCGTGCGCGCGCTGTGGATGACCCCCGACGAACTGCGCCAGGCCGCCCCGCGCCACCGCAGCCCGCTGGTGTGGAAGGTGGCCGCCGACTACCTGGCCGGTCGCCGCTTCCCGCTGTCGGCCGTGAGCCGGCTGGCGTGAGCGCGACCCCGCGCGTGGTGGTGGGCGTGTCCGGCGGCGTGGATTCGTCGGTGGCCGCGCTGCAGCTGGTCCAGGCCGGCGAGCCGGTGGCCGGCTTGTTCATGCAGAACTGGGCCGACGACGACGCGGGCCAGGCGCAGGACAGCGCGGGTGGCTGCCGGGCCGAGGAGGATCGCCGCGACGCGGTGGCGGTGTGCGGGCGGCTGGGCATCCCCTTCCATTTCCGCGATTTCTCCAGGGAATACTGGGACGGCGTGTTCGCACACTTCCTGGCCGAGTACGCCGCCGGGCGCACGCCCAACCCGGACGTGCTGTGCAACCGCGAGGTCAAGTTCAAGCATTTCATCGACGCGGCGCGCGCGCTGGGCGCGGAGAAGATCGCCACCGGCCACTACGCGCGCGTCGAGCAGCGCGACCGCCGCTGGCACCTGCTGCGCGGCGTGGACACGGCCAAGGACCAGAGCTACTTCCTGCACCAGCTTGGGCAGGAGCAGCTCTCGGCCACCCTCTTCCCGGTGGGCCATCTGCAAAAGCCGGACCTGCGCGGCCTGGCGCGCCTGGCCGGCCTGCCGGTGCACGACAAGAAGGACTCCACCGGCATCTGCTTCATCGGCGAGCGCGATTTCCGCCAGTTCCTGGGCCAGTACCTGCCGGCCAGGACCGGCGAGATGCGCGACCCTGACGGTGTCGTCATCGGTCAGCATCCGGGCGTGTTCTTCTTTACCCTTGGCCAGCGCGAAGGCCTGAACATCGGCGGCGTTCGCGGCCGCGCGGCGGCACCCTGGTATGTCGTCGGCAAGGATGTGGCCAGCAACGTGCTGTATGTCGACCAGGACAGCGCCAGCCCGTATCTGCAGTCCACGCGGCTGCGCAGCGAGGCGATGCACTGGGTGGCGGGAAGTCCGCCCGCCGCGCGCTTCGACTGCCTCGCACAGACCCGTTACCGTCAGGCCGCGCAGGCCTGCACGGTCCATGTATTGGAGGATGGAACGCTGGATATCCAATTCGCCCACCCGCAGCGGGCCGTGACGCCCGGCCAGTCGGTGGTGCTTTACGACGGCGACAATTGCCTGGGCGGCGCGGTGATCGACCGCACCGACGCGCCGCTGGAACTGCGTCTGCGGGAGCGCGCCGCATGAGTGCGCCCCTGCCCGAACGCGTGCTGGCCCTGGCCGCGCTGGCCCAGTCGCTGGCCCAGGTGCGCCGCATCGCCGAGACCGGTCATTCGGACAACGGCGCGACCGGCGTGGTGCTGGACAGCGTGTTCCGCATGGACGCCGCGTCGACCGAGGCGGTCTACGAGCGCGCCGCCAATCTCGGACCCGGCCTGCGCCTGGTGCGCGACTACTTCAGCGGCGAGAACAAGGACGAGTCGCTGCCGCGCCTGGCGCTGGCGGTGATGCAGGTCGAGCGCCGCTTCGTGCGCGAATCCGAGACCGTGGCCGCGGTCAGCGGCGGCCTCGAGGAGATCGCCCCGCAGGCCGGCGAGCGCGGCAGCACCCATCCAGACGTGCTGATGGCGCTGGGCACGCTCTACGCCGACACCATCAGCCACCTGCGCCCGCGGGTCATGGTCCAGGGCAATCCGCATTACCTGGCCCAGCCGGGCGTGGTATCCGAGATCCGCGCCATCCTGCTGGCCGCCGTCCGTGCGGCCGTGCTGTGGCGGCAGCTCGGCGGCAGCCTGTGGGACTTCGTGTTCGCCCGCAAGGCGATGGTCAGCGCCGCGCGGGACTGGCTCAAGGCCTGAAGCGGCGCTTCAGCCAGGGCGGCAGGCGCGCGGACTAGCCGCGCCTGTCCGCGCTGGCGCTGATTTCCACGCGCCGGTCCGGCGCCAGGCAGGCGATCAGCGCGGCGCGCGCCTTGACCTTGGCGCAGTCGGCGAGCGGCTGCGTGCTGCCGCGTCCTTCGGCGCGGATGGCCGCGGGCGCCACGCCGCCTTCGATCAGCACCTGCCGCACCGCCTCGGCCCTGCGCTGGGAGAGCTTCAGGTTGTGGGCGGCATCGCCGAGACGATCGGCATAGCCGACCACCAGGATGTCCTGCACCTGGCTGGCCTCGCGCACCTGCTGCAGCAGGCGCTCGATCCGCGCTCTCCCCCCGGCCGTGACCGTGGCGCTGTCGAAGCCGAATAGCGCGTCGGCGGACAGCCGCAGCGGCTGCGCCGGCAGGGCAGCCGCCGCTTCCGGCCTGGGCCTGGCGGCGGGCGGATCGAGCACGGCGCTGCAGCTCTGCGGCTTCCAGTGCGCCTGCTGCGCGATGCCTTCGCGGTCGAAGATCACCATGAACTGGCACTGGAACGGTTCCTGGCCGCGGGCCGAGCGGAAGTTGAACAGGTAGTTCCACTCGCGCACGCCCCACATGCCCTCGCTGAAGTGCGGCGGACCGAGCAGCGCGTAGAGCTGCTCCTTGCTCAGGCCCGGCGCGTAGTGGCGCAGGTTGTCGACGTTCACGAAGGTGCCGCCGCGCGGGCGGGCGCGAGCGGGATCGGGGAACGCGGATTCCTCGGCGCTCGCCGGCCCCGCGTCGCGGGGCGGCGAAGTGCCGGCGCAGCCTGCAAGCGCCAGCGCGAGGAACGCCAACCACCCGACCCAGGGCCCGACGCGGCCCGCTGTCCTGTCCATGGTCCCCTGCCCCCGCGACCGGTCCACGCCGCTCACCACTGGATGCCCGCGCCGACCGTCACGCCCGCATCGCCGCGCGTGTTGGTCGTCCCGCTGAGTCGATAGATCCAGCGCCCGCCCTCGGAGATCGCCGAGACGCCCAGGGCGACGCCGGCCTCGCCGTCGTAACCGCTGACCGCCATCGAGGCCATGCTGCGGCCCGCCTCGTAGGGCTGCGGCAGGCCGGCGACCGCCATCGCCGAGGCCACGCCGGCCATGGCGCGGTTGTCCACGCGTTGCAGATCGCGCCGGGTCTCCTGGTAGCGCTGGTCGACATAGTTGCGCGACCAGTCCTGCACCCCGGTCAGGCCGCGGTTGAACTGCGCCATGTTGACCGCATCGCCGTCGGCGGTGCCGGCGGCCACGTTGGTGATCTGCCGCTGCGCACCGCTGCTGCCGACCGAGACCGTGCCGACGCGGTCGGCGACCGAGCCCGCGCCCAGGGCCACCGACCGGTCGGCGGTGGCCTGCGCGCCGCTGCCGATCGCGGTGCTGCCGCTGCCCGAGGCCACCGCACCGGCGCCGCCGGCAGTGGCGTTGTCGCCGCTGGCGGAGGGCTGGCCCAGCCCGGCGGTATCGTTGGCGCGGAACATGCCGCCCGACTCCACCTGGATGTTCTGCAGCTGCTGATCGGTATAGGCGTTGGCCCGGTCGATGGCGTAGTTCACCCCGCCCTGCAGCTGGCCGACGTTGACCGCGTCGTAGCGGTCCGAACCGTCGGCCACATGGGTGACCTTGCGCTCGCCACCGGTGCTGCCCACCGACACCTCGCCGGCCGAGCTGCTGCTGCCGGCCTGGACATAGGCGCCGTCGTAGCCGCTTTGCGCGCCGACCGAGGTGGTCGAACCGGCGCCCAGCGCCACGCTGTTGTCCTGGTTGGCACTGGCCCCGGCGCCGACCGCCACGCTGCCGGTGCCAGAGGCCGCGGCCTCCGGGCCGACCGCGACGCCATCGGTACCGGTGGCCGTAGCGGCGGCGCGGGTGGACTGCACGGCCAGGTACTTCGAGCTGTAGGTGGCCGACTGCAGCTGGCCGATCCGGTTGTTGAGGTTGACCAGCGAGTTGCTGACCGCCCCAAAGGCATCGGTGACGTTGGTGAAACTGCTGCCGGCCGTGCCGCCCTTCCCGTCGATCTGAGTGATGTTGAAAGTCGGCCCAGTCCAGGTGCCGGTGCTGCTGTCGTACTGGGTGCTGCCGCCGAAGAACTGCGCGATGGCGCCATGCGTGGCGAACAGCTGGGCGCCGTTGACCGCATCGCTGCTGGTCGCGTTCACCGCGCCTGCGGCCAGGTTGGAGAGGCCGACCGGGGCGCCCGATCCGCTCGCGCCCAGGGTGACGTGATCCTGCACCGCGCCGTTGGCATCCACGTCGTACTGCACCGCCCGCGCGTTGAGGTTGTCCATCTCCCCGCTCACCGAGCGCAGCTGGGCCATGTTGACCGCATCCTCGTCCTGCTGGCCCGCCGCCACGCCGCTGAGCGTGCGCGCCTGGCCGGAGGCATTGCGGAAGCTCACGCCCGTGCCGCCGGTCTGCCCGGCCACGGTCACCGTCAGCGAGTTCGGATCCTGCCGCACCAGGCCGGCGGCGCCTTCGAGCAGATTGTTGATGTTGGTGGTGTTGCTCGTCGTGCGGCCGTCCAGGTTCTCCAGCGCGGTGCCGACATTGGTGTAGCTGGCCCGCGTGCCGGAATTGGTGCCGTCGTCCAGCGAGTACACCGGCCCTGAGACCGCGCCGGTGGTTGCATCGATCCCTGCCCCGCCGCCCAGCGCGGCGACTGCCGGCGCCAGCTGGCCCACGTTCACCGCATCGTTCTGCGCCACGCCGGCGGCCAGGTTGGAGATACCGGCCGGCGCGCTGGAGCCCACCGCCCCAAGCGTGACGTGGTTCAGCACCGCGCCGCCGGCATCCACGTCGTACTGCACCATCCGTGCGCCGAGGTTGTCCACGTCTCCGCTCACCGAGCGCAGCTGGGCCAGGTTGACCGCCTCATCGTCCTGCTGGGCCGCCGCGACACCGCCGAGCGTGCGCGCCTGGCCGGAGGCGTTGCGGAAGTTCACGCCCGTGCCGCCGGTCTGCCCGGCCACGGTCACCGTGAGCGAGGTCGGGTCCTGACGCACCAGGCCGGCCGTGCCTTCGAGCAGGTTGGTGATGTTGGTGGTGTTGCTCGTCGTGCGGCCGTCCAGGTTCTCCAACGCGGTGCCGACATCGGTGTAGTTGGCGCGCGTCCCGGTCCCGGTGCCATCGTCCAGCGAATACACCGGTCCGGTGACCGCACCGGTGGTCGAATCGATCGCCGCACCGCCGCCCAGCGCGGCCACGGCCGGCGCCAGCTGGCCGACGTTCACCGCATCGTTCTGCGCCACGCCGGCGGCCACGTTGGAGATGCCGACCGCCGCGCCCGAACCGGTCGCGCCCAGCGTGACGTGGTCGAGCACGACGCCGCCGGCATCCACGTCGTACATCACCGCGGTATCGCCGACCGCCTGGATCTGGGACACCGCACCGCGCAGCTGCGCGACGTTGACCGCGTCGGTGTCCTCATTGCCGGCCGCGACGTGGGTGAGCTGCCGTTCGCTGCCGGCGGCGCCGATCGCCACTTCGCCGGCCGAGGTCTGCGCCGTCGTCATCCCGTAAGCGGTGTAGCCGCTGGCCGCGCCACGGCTGGCATTGGAGCGGTAGCCCAGGGCCACGCTGTTGGCCTGATCGGAGGTGGCATTGGCACCCAGGATGGTCTGCCCGTTGGCCGAACCCGAGGCGCTGTCGCCGACCACCACCGAGTGGCCGAGTCTGGCGTCGTAGTTGGCGTCGACGAAGCCCTCGGCGTACAGCGTCCTCGCATCCACGCTCGGCAGCGTGTGGCTGGCGTTGGAGCCGATCACCACTTCCTTGGACCCGTTCGCGGTCGCGCCCTGGCCGACCAGGGTCTGGTAGTCCTGGGCGGCGTTGACCGCCCAGCATTCGGCGGTGATCACGCCGAGCACGTTGACGCAATTGGTAGCGTAGGCCGGCGAGCCGTCAGGCAGCAACAGGCCCAACAGGCCGCCTGGATTGCCGCTGTTGACGTTGGTCAGATAGCTGTTGGAGACCACACCGCCGATCAGGGTCAGGTGCGAGTTGCCGCCCGTCGTCGCACCGCCCAAGGAGCCCAGCAGCGCGCCCACGGGACTGAGCGAGACAACAGGCAGACCCAGGACGTTGACGCTGGTATAGGCCTTCTGGACGTTGTCGGCGTTGAGCGCCGTGCTGCCGTTGATGACCCAGCCATCGCCGCCGAGCGCGCTGGACAGGGTCGGATCGAGCAGTTGCACGACCCCGCCCACCAGACCGCCATTGCCTACTACGGTGCCGGTCGGCGCGCCGGTCAGGTTGGGCGCGCTGGTGGCCTGGGCGGAAACGAGCGCCGAGGTGGACGCGCGCAGGCTCGCGCTGCTGGTCGGCGAAGCGGACGATGCAGGCGATGCGGCCGTCAGCGTGGTCGCGGCCGAACCGCGCGCAGCGACGCTCGATGTCCCGACCAGATTGGATGCGCCGGCGGCCTGGGTCGACACCAGCGCCGAGGGGGATGCCTGCAGGCGCGCGCTGCCGGTCGGCTTGATGGACTCATCGGACGCAGCGACCTTGGCGCCGGCGGTGGTCGAATCGGACGGGGACGCCGCGTCCGGCTTGGGTGCGCGTTCGACCACGATGCGGCGCTTGCCTGCGATCGAGCCGGGGCGTTGGCGTGGGTCATCCGGCGCCGTCATCGGAACGGAGGACACGGTCGACGGGCTCGCGGGCGGAGTGGACGCGGGTTCCGACGTCTCGGCGTCTTCGACCAGGGTGTACTTGTCCGCCAGGGCGCGCAGCTCGTCCAGTCTGGGATCGACCTGCTGGGCCTGGACACCGGCACAGGGCAAGAGCAGCAGCGCCGCCACGCAGGCGCCGGCCAGGCGGCTTGTCGCGACGCCACCGCGCGTGTTGACGCTCCGAGACGTGCTTCGTCTCGACCGAGCCAGTTCCGAGACCACCACCGGTGCGCCGAGCGCGGAATTCCATACCAAACGATAGACGCGATTCATTCGCCACCCCCTGTCCTGTCGGTCCGCTGTAACTTTTTTGTTACAGCGCGGTTGCGGGGATTAGAGACCGAGCCAGCCGCAGGCCGGTGCGCCATTCCGGAACGACTATGGGAAATACCGGGCATCGAATATTCGATTTCGGCAAAAACCAGACGATTAACAGGAGATCTACGCGACTGAATACGTGCCGCTCAACTCCCGGCCGAGATTCATCGCAGCGCTACGTGACGCAATGCAATACTCAGCCGCGCGCTCACCCTTCCTAAAGGGCGTCAACTCACCCACACGTCCGTTGGACGAAACCCGATCGCGTCAAGCCTCGCGACCAAAACCGGTCGCGAAGACTCTCGATTTGACGATTTTTCCAGTGGAAAAAGGGGGAAAATGACTAGACACCCCTTTCCTCACATGCGCCAGATCCCGACCGGAGGACTACGCAGCAGCGTATCGCTGGGCAACTCGCCGAAGATTCGCCGATATTTCCCGGCGAATTTGGAAAGGTCCCAGAGACCGCAGTTCAAGGCGATCGACTTGACCGAGTTGCGGCTGGCGTCGCTGGCCGACAGGCTGCGATTTGCGGTGCACAGCCGCAGCATGGACAGATAACGGTTTGGGGATATTCCCAGCAGCTCATCGAAGGCATAGCGCAGCGTTCTCTCGCTGACGCCAACTGTGTTACATATTTCTTGCATATAAACATTTCTGTGCATGTGCAGGCGCATGAAATCCTCCGCACGGCGCAGGATCCGATAATGCATGAGCCGGCCGCGCGAGCACCGCGGGCGGTCGTCCGGCGTCGCGGAGAACTTGGCCATCAAGTGGGCGCGCACGTAGGCGCTGGCGCCTTCCAGGCGATCGCTGGTCTCCTGCGGACCCGATTCGCGCGACCATTGGGCCAGCCGTGTGGCGAGCTGCTCCAGCCTGCGCGCGGTCGCGTCGCCCGATGGCCGGAACAGCCGCACGTACTGTCCGATCGTCGGCAACGAGGCCCCCAGCCCGAGTTCGGAGAGGCGCTGTTTCAAGGCGCTTAGCGGGATCAGGACCAGCGTCAGCCTGGAGCCGGCGCTGAGGACGAACTCGCTGCTCGCCCCTGGCAGCACGGTGACGACCATCCCGGTGTCCATGCTGACCCCATGACACCAACTGGCGCTCGGATCGGTGTGGTGGACATAGCCGAACAGGCACCAGTCCGGCGGCAGCGTGAAGCGCCCCCTGAAAGTGAATGCGTTCGTGATCGAATAGATCAGCGCGTCCTCATCGACGGAGGTCGCCACGCCCGGGCACGCGCCTTGCCGGTCCAGCAGCACCACGTCCAGATCGCAGACCTTGAGCAGGCCGGCCAACGCGGCCAGATCCAACGGCGGTCCTCCCGCCTGATCCGGCTTGGAATGCCGTTTCGGTCGCGCTTCGTCCATCCCTGTCCCCCCTTTGAACCGGCCCTCGAAACATCCCGAGGCCGCGCGCATTCTATGCAAGCCAAGCAAGCGCGATGTCCCACTATGCATTCGTCTTGGCGCGTGTTGCCACGCGCGCTCACCACGTGCCGCTCTACTGACCTGCAAACGCTTGGATGCTTTGGTTCCCGCGCCGCCCGGTCTAGCGTCCGCACGGTCTGCGCCTTCACACCTCGTCCACAACCTTAGGCACGCTGGCCGTGTTGTTGGCGTGTAGAAAGTCAGGGCCTGACCCACCTGCAATGATTCGCGGTGATGTCCTGGGACCCAGGTCACGCTGGTCTTCACTGCGTTTGATCGGTGCTTCGCCCTGGTTGTTGGATCAATGGCGCAAGCGCAGAACGCAGCACTGTCGGAAACAGCGACAAGCCCGCACAACAGGTGTTGGCGACGCTGCACAAGCTCAAGGCTAATCAGGCGCGTTCTTCGTCGGATGCTTGCCCGCCGACAGGGCTTGGCGCAGCTGCTGGGGTGACTGGCCGAACTCATGCCGCATGGCCGCAATGAAACCCGCATAGCTGACAAAGCCAGCCGCCTGCGCCACCGCGGCCAGACTCAGACGCTCGTCGCGCAGACGCCAGCATGCACTGCGCGCGCGTTCGCGCAGCACGTACCGCCAGAGCGTGCAGCCCATGCGCGCCCGGAACGCGCGCGCCAGGTGGAATGGGCTGCTGGCCGCCGCGCGCGCGATCGATGCCAGATCCAGCGGCTCGCTCAGATGCGCATGGATGTAGGCCAACGCGCGCCCTACCCGCCAGTCCGCTGCACGAGGCCCGGGCGGCACGCGCGCCATGGGCATCAGCTGCGGGATCAGCGCCATGAACACCGCATCGCCGACCAGCGCGCCATGCGGCTGGCCGGTGGCGGCATCGGTGCGCAGCACGCGCAGCAGCCCGGCGATGGCCGGTGCACGCAGCTGCAAGGTGGAGCGCAGGCCATGCGATCGGTCGGTGACCTCATGCCCCACGATCTCGCCCAGCGCGGCGTCGGTGAAGTACAGGCAGGCCGAGTCCACGGGTCGGTCCCACCAGAAGCGTCCACCGTCGCCGGCAGCGATGATCCCGATCTCGTCCTGCCCCATGCGCGCGATGTGGCGGTGGCCGTCCACGCACATGCCCATGCGCAGCGCGCCACGGTCCAGGGGGAGCGTGAGATGGTGGAACGGCAGCGCCGGCGCATCCAGCTGCACAGGGCCGAAGCAGGACTGTTCCATCGCGCACCACGACCACGACGCCCGCGCCGACACCGTGTGGCTCAGCCAGGGTGGCACCTTGCGCAGTTCGGGGTTGGCGGCATGCATGGGACGCTTCCTAGCCGGCGGGAGCGCGCCCAACTTAGCAAGATTTCGAAGCTGGCGAAGCCGGCGACACGCTAGTCTCCTGGGCGACCGCGAACCGACCGCACACAGCCCTGCCCTTGACCGAGAGCGCGCCGATGAAACGCCTGCTGATGTTGCTGAGCCTAGGTTTCCTCCTGGTGTCGAGCGCCCTTCCCGCCGCGGCCGCCGTGCCCGGCCCGCTCGCCCCTGGCGACCACAACTTCGTCTCCAACGGCGTGCGCCTCTGGTACAAGGTGTCCGGCCACGGACCGGTGGCGCTGCTGCCCACGCCCGGCTGGGGGCCCAGCGCGGAGTATCTGTTCCTCTCGCTGCAGCCGCTGGAACGCGACTTCACCATCGTCTATCTGGACACCCGCGCCACCGGCCGCTCGCAGGTCCCGGCGGCCGAGGCCGTCACGATGGAGGACTTCGTAGGCGACCTGGACAATCTGCGCCGCCATCTGAAGCTGGACCAGCCCTGGTTCATCGGCCACTCCATGGGCGGCACGCAGATCCTCGAGTACAGCCTGCGCCATCCGCAGCACGTGCGCGGCTTGCTGCTGCTGGCGGCGGCGATCACCAACAACGCGCCGGACGCGGCGCGCCAGGCTGAGGTGGAACGTCAGGTCATGCAGCAGGTCGAGTCGCGCCGCGGCCGCCCCGGTTTCGAGACCGCGCTGAAGGCGTTCAAGGGCGATCCGTCGCCCACCACGGATGCCGAGTTCAAGGCGCAGATCCTGGCGACGGTGCCGATCGAGATGTACGACATGTCCAAGGCGGTCAACGGCAAGGACGCCTTCGAACAGGTGCGCTTCTCCCTGGTGGCCTTCCAACGCTTCGTCGCCGGCGTGCGCACCGACCTGGCGCCGGCGCTGCCGCGCATCCAGGTGCCGGCCCTGGTGGTCGCCGGCGCGGACGATGTCGAAGTGCCCTGGCAGCAGACGCTGAGCCTGCACCGTGGCCTGGCCCATTCCAAGCTGATCCTGATTCCCAATGCCGGACACTTCGCCTGGCTGGAGCAGCCCGACGCCTGGTTCCAGCAGGTCCACGACTTCCTGCCCACGGTGGGCTATCGCGCGGATGCTCCCTGAAAACAGAAAGCCCGGCGGATGCCGGGCTTTCTGATGTCGCACTTCGCAGCGGATCAGGCGGCGGTCTTCTCGCCGACCTGGTAATCCTCGATCTGGTCGAAGTTCATGTAGCGGTAGATGTCCGCGGCATTGGCGTCGAGCACGCCGATGTCGGCCATGTACTCGGCCTTGGTCGGGATGCGGCCCAGGCGCGAGCAGATGGCGGCCAGTTCCGCCGAACCCAGATACACGTTGGAGTTGCGCCCCAGGCGGTTTGGGAAGTTGCGGGTGGAGGTGGAGAACACCGTCGCGCCCTCCTTCACCTGCGCCTGGTTGCCCATGCACAGCGAGCAGCCCGGCATCTCCATGCGCGCACCGGCGGTGCCGAAGGTGCCGTAATGGCCTTCCTTGGTCAGCTCGGCGGCATCCATCTTGGTCGGCGGGGCGACCCACAGCTTGGTCGGGATGTCGCGCTTGCCTTCCAGCAGCTTGGAGGCCGCGCGGAAGTGGCCGATGTTGGTCATGCACGAGCCGATGAACACTTCATCGATCTTGGCGCCGGCCACTTCGGACAGGGTCTTCACGTCGTCCGGATCGTTCGGGCAGGCCAGGATCGGCTCGTGCACGTCGGCCAGGTCGATCTCGATCACCGCGGCGTACTCGGCGTCGGCGTCGGCCTTGAGCAGCTGCGGATCGGCCAGCCAGGCCTTCATCTTGTCGATGCGGCGCTGCAGGCTGCGCGGATCCTTGTAGCCCTGTTCGATCATCCAGCCCAGCAAGGTGATGTTGCTGTTGATGTACTCGATGATCGGCTCCTTGTTGAGGTGCACGGTGCAGCCGGCGGCCGAGCGCTCGGCCGAGGCATCGGACAGCTCGAAGGCCTGTTCGACCTTCAGGTCCGGCAAGCCCTCGATCTCCAAGATGCGGCCGGAGAAGATGTTCTTCTTGCCCTGCTTGGCCACGGTCAGCAGGCCCTGCTTGATCGCATACAGCGGGATGGCGTTGACCAGGTCGCGCAGGGTCACGCCCGGCTGCAGCTTGCCCTTGAAGCGCACCAGCACCGACTCGGGCATGTCCAGCGGCATCACGCCGGTGGCCGCGGCGAAGGCGACCAGGCCCGAGCCGGCCGGAAACGAGATGCCCACCGGGAAGCGCGTGTGCGAGTCGCCGCCGGTGCCCACGGTGTCGGGCAGCAGCATGCGGTTGAGCCAGCTGTGGATCACGCCGTCGCCCGGGCGCAGCGAGATGCCGCCACGGGTGGAGATGAACTCCGGCAGGGTGTGGTGGGTCTTGACGTCCACCGGCTTCGGGTACGCGGCGGTGTGGCAGAACGACTGCATGACCAGATCGGCCGAGAAGCCCAGGCAGGCCAGGTCCTTGAGCTCGTCGCGGGTCATCGGGCCGGTGGTGTCCTGCGAGCCGACCGAGGTCATCTTGGGCTCGCAGTAGGTGCCCGGGCGCACGCCCTGGCCTTCCGGCAGGCCGATCGCGCGGCCGACCATCTTCTGCGCCAGCGAGAAGCCCTTGCCGGTATCGGCCGGCTGCTGCGGCAGGCGGAACAGGTCGGTGGCCGGCAGGCCCAGCGCCTCACGCGCCTTGGCGGTCAGGCCGCGGCCGACGATCAGCGGGATGCGGCCACCGGCGCGCACCTCGTCGAACAGCACCTCGGACTTCACCTTGAACTCGGCGATGACCTGGCCGTTCTTCAGCGCCTTGCCCTCGTACGGGCGCAGCTCGATCACATCGCCCTGCTCCATCTGCGACACGTCCAGCTCGATCGGCAACGCGCCTGCGTCTTCCATGGTGTTGTAGAAGATCGGGGCGATCTTGGAGCCCAGGCACACACCGCCGAAGCGCTTGTTGGGGATGTAGGGAATGTCCTGCCCGGTCCACCACAGCACGCTGTTGGTCGCGGACTTGCGCGAGGAGCCGGTGCCGACCACGTCGCCGACGTAGGCGACCAGATGGCCCTTGTCCTTGAGATCCAGGATGGCCTGGATCGGGCCGCGCTTGCCGTCCTCCTCCGGCACGAACGGCGCGCCCTCGCGCTTGTTCTTCAGCATCGCCAGCGCGTGCATCGGGATGTCCGGGCGCGTGGTGGCGTCCGGGGCCGGCGAGAGGTCGTCGGTATTGGTCTCGCCCGGCACCTTGAACACGGTCAGGGTCATGGACGCCGGCACTTCCGGCTTGCTGGTGAACCACTCGGCCTCGGCCCAGCTGCGCAGCACGGCCACGGCATTGGCGTTGCCGGCGTCGGCCTTTTCCTTGACGTCGTGGAAGGCGTCGAACACCAGCAGGGTCTGCTTCAGGCCGTCGGCGGCGATGGCGCCGACGGTGGCATCGTCCAGCAGCTCGATCAGCGGGTGCACGTTGTAGCCGCCGAGCATGGTGCCCAGCAGTTCGGTGGCGCGCTCGCGGCTGATCAGCGGGTTCTGCTCGCTGCCGAAGGCCAGCGCGGCCAGATAGCTGGCCTTGACCTTGGCGGCATCGTCCACGCCGGCCGGCACGCGGTGGGTGATCAGGTCGACCAGGAAGTCGGCCTCGCCCGCCGGCGGGTTCTTCAGCAGTTCGATGACCTGCGCGGTCTGCTGGGCAGTCAGCGGCAGCGGCGGGATGCCCAGCGCGGCGCGCTCGGCAACGTGGTGGCGATAGGCTTCCAACATGTGCGACTCCGGTACGTAACGTGTGTGAAGAGGGAGCGGTCAGACCCGCGGCGCGATCAGCTTCAATCCCTTGAAGTAGTCGCGGTAAAAGGCGTGGTTGTGGGTGATCAGCGCATCGCACTGCAGCAGCGCGTGGGCCCCGATGAGGAAATCGGGCAGCGCATGCGGCCCGCCGCCGCGCTGGCGGTAGCGGCGCTGCATCTCGCCGGCGCGCAGGGCCGACTTGGATTCCAGCGCGCTGAAATGGATGCCCATCTCCTCCAGCACCGTCAGCGCCTCGGCGCCGTTGCGCAGGGCGCTGCAGACCTCGGCCAGGGCGATGTCGCAGACCACGACCCGGCCACTGGCCAGGCACTGGCGCAGGCAGGCCTCGGCCGCATCGGCCTGCGGGCCGTCGGTCAGCAGGTCCACCAGGACGGGCGAATCGATGGCGATCACAGGCGCAGGATCAGCGCTTGGCCGGCTCGCGGGCGGCGCGCACGGCGGCCTCGGGCGAGTCGAAGCCATCCAGCGCGAAGCGCCCGCGGGCCTTGGAGATCGCATCGTCCACGCTCTTGCGCAGCACGATGCGGCTGCCGTCCAGCTCCACCTTCAGCAGCGTGCCCTTGGTCAGCCCCAGGGCATCGCGCACCGCCTTGGGCAGGGTGATCTGGCCGCGTTCGGCAACGGTGGCTTCCATGAGTGCACCTCTTGAAGTATGCACGGATTATACATACTTGGATCTCCATACCGATAGCGGAATCGTGCGCCGGCAGGCACATAGCAGGCCATCCGGACACTCCCCAGTCACGCCGGAAGGCCGATACTGAACAGCGAGGCCGTCATCGAACAGCCAGCGCCGGGCCACCAGGTCATGGCGCAAGTCACCTCGAACAGGAGCCCGAGCATGAGCGATACCTTCAAGACCCGCAGCACGCTGGACGTGGCGGGAACCTCCTATACCTACTTCAGCCTTCCCAAGCTCGGCGAGCGCTTCGACATCGCCCGCCTGCCCTACTCCATGAAGATCCTGCTGGAGAACCTGCTGCGCGGCGAGGACGGGGTCAGCGTCACGCCCGAGCACATCGAGGCGGTGGCCAAGTGGGACGCCAAGGCCGAGCCGGACACCGAGATCGCCTTCATGCCCGCGCGCGTGGTGCTGCAGGACTTCACCGGCGTGCCCTGCGTGGTCGACCTGGCCGCCATGCGCGATGCGGTGGTCAAGCTGGGCGGCAAGGCCGAGCAGATCAACCCACAGATCCCTTCCGAACTGGTGATCGACCATTCGGTGCAGGTGGACGTGTTCGGCAAGCCCGATGCGCTGGACCTCAACGGCAAGATCGAATTCCAGCGCAATGCCGAGCGCTACAGCTTCCTGCGCTGGGGCCAGAAAGCCTTCAACGACTTCAAGGTGGTGCCGCCCAATACCGGCATCGTCCACCAGGTCAACCTGGAGCACCTGGCGCGCGTGGTCATGACCGCCGACAAGGACGGGGTCAGCTACGCCTATCCGGATACGGTGTTCGGCACCGACTCGCACACCACGATGATCAACGGTATCGGCGTGCTGGGCTGGGGCGTGGGTGGCATCGAGGCCGAGGCCGCGATGCTGGGCCAGCCGTCCTCGATGCTGATCCCGCAGGTAGTGGGCTTCGAGCTGACCGGCAAGCTGCCCGAGGGCGCCACCGCGACCGACCTGGTGCTGACCGTCACCCAGATGCTGCGCAAGCTGGGCGTGGTGGGCAAGTTCGTCGAGTTCTACGGCGAAGGCCTGCAGCACCTGCCGCTGGCCGACCGCGCCACCATCGGCAACATGGCGCCCGAGTACGGCGCGACCTGCGGCATCTTCCCGGTCGATGCCGAATCGCTGAACTACCTGCGCCTGTCCGGCCGCAGCGAGGACCATATCGCCCTGGTCGAGGCCTACGCCAAGGCCCAGGGCCTGTGGCACGACGCCAGCAGCCCGCATGCCCAGTACAGCGCCACCCTGCACCTGGACATGGGCGAGGTGAAGCCCTCGCTGGCCGGCCCCAAGCGCCCGCAGGACCGCGTCCTGCTCAGCGACATGCAGAAGAACTACCGCGACAGCCTGGCGCCGTTCGCCGAGGCGCGCGAGAAGAAGCGCGCCAGCGACGCGCGCCAAGTCGATCGGCTGGCCAACGAGGGCGGCGGCGGCACCGCCGTCGGCGCGCACGAGTCGGTCAGCGAACCGACCGCCAGCAGCGGCGCGGGCTGGGAGCTGAAGGACGGCGCGGTGGTGATCGCCGCGATCACCTCCTGCACCAACACCTCCAATCCGGCGGTGATGCTCGGCGCCGGCCTGCTCGCCCGCAACGCGGTGGCCAAGGGCCTCAAGTCCGCGCCGTGGGTCAAGACCTCGCTGGGCCCGGGCTCGCTGGTGGTCACCGACTACCTGAAGAAGGCCGGCGTCATGGACGACCTGGAGAAGCTCGGCTTCTACCTGGTCGGCTACGGCTGCACCACCTGCATCGGCAACTCCGGCCCGCTGCCCGAAGACGTCTCGGCCGCCATCGCCAAGGGCGACCTGGTGGTGACCTCGGTGCTGTCGGGCAACCGCAACTTCGAAGGCCGCGTGCATCCGGAAGTGAAGATGAACTACCTGGCCTCCCCGCCGCTGGTGGTGGCCTACGCGATCGCCGGCACGACCGACATCGACCTGACCACCCAGCCGCTGGGCAAGGGCAGCGACGGCCAGGACGTGTACCTCAAGGACATCTGGCCGACCAACAAGGAGATCGGCGACTTCATCGCCAAGACCATCGGTCCGGAGATGTTCAAGAAGAACTACGCCGACGTATTCAAGGGCGACAGCCGCTGGAACAACATCGCCTCGCCCGACGGCGGCCTGTACCAGTGGGACGCCAAGTCGACCTACATCAAGAACCCGCCCTACTTCGACGGCATGTCGGCGCAGTCGGGCACCATCGACGATGTGCACGGCGCCCGCGTGATGGGCATCTTCGGCGACTCGATCACCACCGACCACATCTCGCCGGCCGGCAACATCAAGAAGGACTCGCCGGCGGGCCGCTTCCTGCAGGAGCGCGGCGTGCAGCCGGCCGACTTCAACAGCTACGGCAGCCGCCGCGGCAACGACGATGTGATGGTGCGCGGCACCTTCGCCAATATCCGCATCAAGAACCTGGTGTTCGGCGGCGAGGAAGGCGGCAACGCGCTGTACTACCCCAAGGCCGGCGGCACGCCGGAAAAGCTGGCGATCTATGACGCGGCGATGAAGTACAAGGCCGATGGCGTACCGCTGGTGGTCCTGGCCGGCAAGGAATACGGCACCGGTTCCTCGCGCGACTGGGCGGCCAAGGGCACCAACCTGCTCGGCATCAAGGCCGTGATCGCCGAGAGCTTCGAGCGCATCCACCGCTCCAATCTGGTCGGCATGGGCGTGCTGCCGCTGCAGTTCAAGAACGGCGAGAACGCGCAGACCCTGGGACTGGACGGCTCGGAGGTGATCGACATCACTGGCCTGGACGACGGCACGTCCAAGACCGCGCAGGTCGTGGCGAAGAAGGCCGACGGCAGCGAGGTCAAGTTCGAGGTGCGCGTGCTGCTGCTGACGCCGAAGGAAGTCGAGTACTTCCGTCACGGCGGCCTGCTGCACTACGTCCTGCGCCAGCTCGCCGCCAAGCAGGCGGCCTGACCTCGGCATCGATGCACCCGCTCCCGCGCAGCCGCGCGGGAGCGTTCGAATCCGCGCAACCCTCTGCGCCGCGGCCGCCCGTTCATGACATGCATGGCGCCGGTGGCCCATCAGACATCGGCAAGCACTCCATCGTCGTTCCCGCGAACGCGGGAAGCCATGGACTTCCGCACAGACAGTCAACGGCACCGGATTTGCGCGTGCGCGGGAATCCGGATGTGGCCGGTCGCCCTTGAAACGACCGCGGCCGGCGCGCCAATGCTGCGCAAGCCCTGGACCTTCTTCTGCGCAAGACCGGTCGAAACCGCGCGCCATCGAGGGTCCCTTCAGCCCTCCGCGCCTGATCCCTCCGCCCTGACCATTCGGAAAGGTATGGAAAGATTCCGGTTTGCGGCGACTGCCGGTATGCTCATCGCGATTTTTCGGGGGAAACGCCGGATCGGCCGGCCGCGCCTCGACCCTAGCACCCTGGGAGGGGCTTGACACGATGACGCAGGAACGGCCCTGGTTTGCCAGCTATCCCGCAGGAGTTCCGCACGAGATCGACGTCGATGAGTACCGCTCGATCGTCGATGTGCTGGACACGGCCATCGCCACCTACCGCGACAAGCCGGCGTTCTCCAACTTCGGCAAGGTGCTGACCTACGCCGACATCGACCGCCTCAGCCAGCAGATGGCCAGCTACCTGCTGCATGAGCTCAAGCTCAAGCGCGGCGACCGCGTCGCGGTGATGATGCCCAACTGCCTGCAGTACCCGATCTCGATCTTCGGCATCCTGCGCGCCGGGCTGACGGTGGTGAACGTCAACCCGCTCTATACCGACCGCGAGCTGCACCACCAGCTGCACGACGCCGGCGTGTCGACCCTGATCGTGGTCGACAACTTCGGCGTCACCGCGCAGAAGGCGCTGGAAGGCAGCGGCGTGCGCCACGTCATCACCACCGCACTGGGCGACATGCTGGGCTTCCCCAAGGGCCCGCTGGTCAACTTCGTCCTGAAGTACCTCAAGAAGATGGTGCCCGATTACGAGATCGCCGGCGCCGTGCGCTTCAAGGACGTGCTGCGCCAGGGCAGCAAGCCGCTGCCCCAGCTGGACATCCAGCCCGACGACATCGCCTTCCTGCAGTACACCGGCGGCACCACCGGCGTGGCCAAGGGCGCGATGCTGACCCACCGTAACCTGGTGGCCAACATGCAGCAGGCCTCGACCTGGGTCGGCATCAAGACGCGACCGGGCGAGGAGTACATCATCACCGCGCTGCCGCTGTACCACATCTTCGCCCTGACGGCGAACTGCCTGGTCTTCATGAAGTGCGGCGGCCTCAACCACCTGATCACCAACCCGCGCGACATGAAGGGCTTCGTCAAGGAGCTCTCCAAGGCGCCGTTCACCGCGATGACCGGCGTCAACACCTTGTTCAACGGCCTGCTGAACACGCCGGGCTTCGACCAGATCGACTTCAGCCATCTGCGCCTGACCCTGGGCGGCGGCATGGCGGTGCAGCGCAGCGTGGCCGAGCGCTGGAAACAGGTCACCGGCGTGACCCTGATCGAGGCCTACGGCCTGACCGAGACCTCGCCGGCGGCGTGCATCAACCCGATGGACCTGGCCGACTACAACGGCGCCATCGGCCTGCCGGTGCCCTCGACCGACTGCTGCCTCAAGGACGACGACGGCAAGACCCTGCCCGGCGGCGACGACACGGTCGGCGAGCTGTGCATCAAGGGCCCGCAGGTCATGAAGGGCTACTGGAACCGTCCCGACGAGACCGCCAAGGTCATCGATGAGGAGGGCTGGCTGCACACCGGCGACATGGCGCGGATGGACGCGCGCGGCTTCTTCTACATCGTCGACCGCAAGAAGGACATGATCCTGGTGTCCGGCTTCAACGTGTATCCCAACGAGATCGAGGACGTAATCGCCGGCATGCCCGGGGTGCTGGAAGTGGCCGCGGTCGGCGTGCCGGACGAGCACTCCGGCGAGGTGGTCAAGGTCTTCATCGTGCGCAAGGACCCGGCCCTGAGCGAGGCCGACGTCAAGGCGTTCTGCCGCGAGAACCTCACCGGCTACAAACAGCCGCGCCGGATCGAATTCAGGGACGAACTGCCCAAGAGCAACGTGGGCAAGATCCTGCGCAAGGAACTGCGCCAGCAGGAGAAAGCCGCGCGCTGAATGCGGCGGCAGGCGGTCGCCGACCTCGCGTCGGCGCCCCACACATTTCGGGAAGTGTGCGCCCGCCGCAGGCCGTCGGCGAGGGCCTCTGCGCGCTTTGGTGATGTCTATCACACTAAAAACGGACTTTCGCCCGGGTTACTCTAAGTCATTGAGTCACAGGCTTTTTTTGACGCATTTAACACTTGGTTCAGGTGTAGGATCGGCGTCGCCGCGGCCCCCGACGCGGCGACGACCCCCTTCTCTCTCACGCCCTTCAAGAGATCGCCGCCATGAACCTGATCGAAAAGCTCCAGCCGCGTCAGCGCACCTACTCCACCATCCGCACCGAAACGACCCACGAGGGCAACGCGCACTGGCTGTACATGCATGCCGACGCCGCCACCGGCGTGCGCCCCTGCTGCCGCAAGGACATGCTCGACGAGATGTGGGCGGTGATCAACCAGATCACCCTGCCCCCCTCGCAACGCGCCAGCGGCGCGCTGCGCCACTTCGTGCTGGCCTCGGACGCGGCCGCCTACAACCTGGGCGGCGATCTGAACCTGTTCACCCAGCTGATCCGCGAAGGCAACCGCGACCAACTGCTGGCCTATGCCCAGCGCTGCGTGGAAGGTGTGCACCACCTGCACGTGGGCTTCGGCGGCGACGTGCGCAGCATCGCGCTGATCCAGGGCGACGCGCTGGGCGGCGGCCTGGAGATGGCGCTGGCCTGCCACACCATCGTGGCCGAGGAAGGCTGCGGCATGGGCCTGCCGGAAGTGCTGTTCGGCCTGTTCCCGGGCATGGGCGCCTACTCGTTCCTATGCCGTCGCGTGGCGCCGCAGGTGGCCGAGAAGATCATCCTGGAAGGCCGCGTCTACAGCAGCGAGGAGATGTACAAGCTGGGCGTGGTCGACATTCTGGTGCCCAAGGGCCAGGGCGTGGCGGCCGCCGAGGATCTGATCCGCACCCAGCGCCGCATTCCGCATTCCTATCTTGCGATGAACTCGGCCCGCAACCTGGCCCAGGCCGTCAGCTACGACGAACTGCTGGAGATCACCAAGGTGTGGGTCGAGACCGCGCTGGCCCTGGGCGACAAGTCGCTGCGCACCATGGACCGCCTGGTCAAGGCACAGACCCGCCGCGCCAGCCTGGACGTGGTGGCCTGATCAGCGGGAATGGATTCCAACCCGGCCGCCGGCCGGGTTGGTCATTCCATCAAACCTGAAAGACACTGCGCGCCCGTTGTTTCGGGCGCGGGATGATCAACGCTCGCCGCCATCGCGCGCCTTGCGGCGCTGCTGTGCACGCGCCGCCAGCGCCTCACGCCCCATGCGGAAGTGGCCATCGAGCTGATGCATGCGCTGGCGCCATTCGGCCAGCATCTGCCAGTCGGCCATGCGCATGAACTGACCGCTCTCCTCGGCCAGACGCGACATGCCCAGGTTGCCGGCGACACCTTTCAGCGCATGTGCGTATTCGCGCATGCGTTCCCAGTCCGGCTGCTCGCCGGCGCGCAGCATGCCGTGGAAACAGGCCTCGGCGTCGTTGAGGCATTGCTGGACGAATTCCTGTTCGAAGGCCTCGCCCATGCCCAGCTGCAGCAGTTCGTCCAGCACGTGCGGATCGAACACCTCGGCCTGGCTCGCGCCGGACGCCTCATTGCCCCGCGCCACGCCAGGCTTGGCAGCCGTCTGCCGCAGGCCACTGTTGCTGGCGATGTCGTTGAGCGCATCCAGCAGCTTGCTTGCCACCACCGGCTTGGCCAGGAAGGCGTAGGCGCCGGCCTGCTCGCAGCTGCTGATCGATTGCGGGGTGACATCGGCACTGAGCACCAGCACCGGCGTGCGCGGCCCGCCGCCGGCCTGCATCACGCGCAGTTCCTTGAGCAGGTCCAGCCCGCTCATGCCGGGCATGTGCAGATCGATGATGGCCGCGTCGTAGTCGGTCACCGCCAGGGCATCGAGCACCTCCTCGCCGCCGTTGACGCAGACCACGCGGTGGCCGGCCTTCTGCAGCAGGCGCTGCAGCACCATGCGGTTGGCCTCGTGGTCGTCGGCCACCAGGATCTGCATGCTGCGCACGCGCGCACGATGACGCAGGAAGGGGTCGGAGAAGGCGATGACATTCTCCGCGCGGACCTCCTGCGCGGCGCCTGCCTCGGCCCAGTCCTCGACCTCGTCGATGTCCTCGGCCAGCGCCGGCACCATCGGCGTCTCGCTGGGCACCACGCCGTCGAACGGCACTTCGACCCAGAAGGTGCTGCCCAGACCGACTTCACTCTCGAAGCCGATGGCCCCGCCCATGGCCTCGGTCAGGCCCTTGGCGATGGCCGCGCCCAGGCCGGTGCCTCCGTAGCGACGGCTCAGGCTGACATCGGCCTGCTCGAAGGCCTCGAACAGCCGGTCCTGCAGCCGCGGCGGGATGCCCACGCCGGTGTCGATCACCGTGAAGCGCAGGCGCACGCGCGCATCGATCGAGGGCACGGTGACGACCTGGATGCGCACGCCGCCGCGGTCGGTGAACTTGACCGCGTTGCCGACCAGATTGATCAGCACCTGACGCAGGTGGCGCGCATCGCCCATCAGCGTGGCCGGCACGTCGTCGGCGAAGTGGACGGTGTAGTCCAGCTTCTTGGCCTTGGCCTGCGGCAGCATGATGAAGCCCACATGCTTGACCAGCTCGCGCGGGGCGAACTCGCTGATGTCCAGGCGCAGCTTGCCGGCCTCGATCGCCGAGATGTCCAGCACTTCTTCCACCAGCGCCAGCAGGCTGCGGGCCGAGGCCTGGATGGTGTTCAGGCATTCGCGCTGCTCGGCGTCCAGGCGCGTGGTGGCCAGCACCTCGGTCATGCCCGACAGGCCGTTGAGCGGCGTGCGGAACTCATGGCTCATATTGGCCAGGAAGCGGCTCTTGGCCTCGCTGGCGCGGCGCGCGTCGGCGCTGGCACGGGTCAGCTTGCGCAGCAGGTTGGAGAAGTACAGCGGCACCGCGGCCAGGCCGCCGATCAGCCCGATGCCCAGCTTCAGATTGGACAACCAGTAGTCGGTCATCAGGACCGTGGTGGTGAAGCTGACCATCGCCATGGCCACGGCCAGGTACAGATAGTTGTTGCCGTAGCGCATGCCGTTGCCGACGGTGACCCACATCACCACCACATATACCCAGCCCAGCGGCTCGCCCATCTGGATCATGCCGGCGGCCATCAGGCCGTAGTCGGCGAGCATGCCGATGATCCGGCGCGTGTCCGAGCGCTCCGGACGCAGCCACATCCAGCCCAGCAGGATGCAGCCCAGGGTCAGGCCGCTGAGCACGATGGCCAGCACGCCTTCGTACTGTGCGGCCGGCAGCTGCGCGCGCACCGGCGGCAGCAGCACGTACATCAGGATCAGGCTGATCAGCGCAATCCGGACCAGGGCCTGGCCGTGTTCGTTGTCGCGACGCGCCGGCAGGCGCTCTTTGAACTGTTGCAGCAGGGCGGCCATGGGACTACTCCAATCCGGGGCGTGCTTGCAGCGTCGAATAACGGTCGCAGATCTGGTCCAGCCGCTCGCGGCCGCGGAACAGCGCGTCCACGCAGGCCGGGTCGAACAACCGCCCGCGCTGCGCGTAGAGATAGGCCAGCGCCGCATCGCGCGTCCATGCCGGCTTGTAGGGGCGTGCGGAGATCAGCGCGTCGAACACGTCGGCCACCGCCACGATGCGCGCCTCGATCGGGATCTGCTCACCGCGCAGGCCGTCGGGATAGCCGCTGCCGTCGAAGCGCTCGTGATGGCGCAGGGCGATGATCGCGCCGGTCTGGATCAGCCGGTTCTGGCTGCCGCTGAGCAGCTCATGGCCGATCTTCGGATGCCGGCGCATGACCGCCAGCTCCTCGGCGTCCAGCGGGCCGGGCTTCATCAGCACCGCGTCGGGGATGGCGATCTTGCCCATGTCGTGCAGGGGCGCGGCCAGCTCGATGGCGCGCACGTCCTCCTCGCCCATGCCTAGCTGCTCGGCCACCAGCGCGGCGATGCGCGCCATGCGTTCCAGGAAGGCGCTGGTGCCGCTGTCGCGGTACTCGATGGCGCGGGCCAGGCGCGAGAGCGTCTCGCGCTCGCGCTCCTCGACCTCGTGCATGCTCGACAGCAGGCGCTGCTCCAGCGACAGCGCGCGCTGCTTGACGTTCTCCGACTGCTGGCGCAGCTGCAGCAGGTTGCGACAGCGGGCGCGCAGCTCGCGCGGGCGCACCGGCTTGACCAGGAAATCGATGACGCCGGCCTCCAGCGCGGCCTGGCGGATCGGCTCGTCGCCGACCACAGTGATCAGGATCACCGGGATGTCGCGGTGCATGGGCAGGCGGCGGAAGCGGCGGGCGAACTCCAGCCCGTCCATGCCCGGCATGCGGTAGTCCAGCAGCAGCAGGTCGGTGCGGTGCTGGCTGCACCACTCCAGCGCCACCTGCGGGTCGCCGAAGTCGTGCACCGCCAGCTCGGTGGCGATGTCCTCGATCACGTGGCGCAGCATGGTCCGCGCGGACGCCTGGTCGTCGATGATGACGATGTTCAATTCGCTACCTGCGCCATTGGGCCAGCGTTGCTGGTCCGTCGGGGAGGACACCGCAGTGAACACGCGGCTCGGGGTAAGCATGAAACACCACCTCTCGGGGGATTACGAGGCTGCCAGAATGTGAAGGAACCCCGCCGCATCGGGATTCCCGCCTCGAATCGCGGCGCACGCCACGGATCGAGACCTACTGTCAAGCATGAAGCATGCCACCGAACCCGAGTCGGATCTTTCGGCAAAAAACCGTCAATCCCTGATGGAAAGACGTCCAACCCGGTGGAAAGGGGCCAAATGCAGCCGTTTCGAGGCGTTTGGTCCGCGCGCAAAAAGTTTCCTATGCAACCAATTGAGAGCCGAGCAGGTTGGCCTGCCCGGCTGCGTCACTTTTCAACCCTGGGTCTCGGGCCGCATGTAGGGGAACAGCAGCACGTCGCGGATCGAGGAGGTGCCGGTCAGCAGCATCACCAGACGGTCGATGCCGATGCCCAGGCCGCCGGTCGGCGCCATGCCGTACTCCAGGGCGCGGATGTAGTCGGCATCGAAGTGCATGGCCTCGTCGTCGCCGCTGTCCTTGGCCTCGACCTGGGCGCGGAAGCGCGCGGCCTGGTCTTCCGGATCGTTGAGCTCGGAGAAGCCGTTGGCGATCTCCTTGCCGTTGATGAACAGCTCGAAGCGATCGGTGTAGCCGGCCTCGGTATCGCTGGCGCGAGCCAGCGGTGAGACCTCGACCGGGTGGTCGGTGATGAAGGTCGGCTGCACCAGGGTGTGCTCGACGGTGGCCTCGAAGATTTCCAGCAGCAGCTTGCCCCAGCCCCAGGACGGCTTGACCTTGATCCCGAGCCGCTCGCAGTGGCGCCGCAGGGCGTCGCGGTCGGTGCAGTCGGCGGCGGTGATCTCCGGGTTGTGGTGGCGCACGGCCTCGTCCATGCGCCAGCGGCGGAACGCCGGGCCCAGGTCGATCTGTGCGCCGTCCCATTCCACCTGCGTGGTGCCGAGCACGGTCTGGGCGGTGTCGCGGATCACGCCTTCGGTCAGGTCCATCACCTCGTGGTACGTGGCGTAGGCCTCATACAGCTCGAGCATGGTGAATTCGGGGTTGTGGCGCGTGGAGACGCCTTCGTTGCGGAAGTTGCGGTTGATCTCGTACACGCGCTCCAGGCCGCCGACGACCAGACGCTTGAGATAGAGCTCCGGCGCCACGCGCAGGTACAGCTGCAGGTCCAGCGCGTTGTGATGCGTAGTGAACGGCTTGGCCGTGGCGCCGCCGGGGATGTAATGCATCATCGGCGTTTCCACTTCCAGGAAGCGGCGCGCGTCGAGCCAGGCGCGGATGGCGCGGATGATCTTGCTGCGCTTGATGAACACCTCGCGCGACTCGGGCGTCACGATCAGGTCGACATAGCGCTGGCGATAGCGCTGCTCGACATCGCTCAGGCCGTGCCACTTGTCCGGCAGCGGACGCAGCGACTTGGTCAGCAGGCGGATCGTGGTGGCCTTGATCGACAGCTCGCCGGTCTTGGTGCGGGTCAGCGTGCCTTCCACGGCGATGATGTCGCCCACGTCCCAGCCCTTGAACGCGGTGTAGGCCTCGCCCAGCGTATTGCCCTGCAGGAATAGCTGGATGCGCCCGGACTCGTCCTGCACCTGGGCGAAGCTGGCCTTGCCCATCACCCGCTTGGCCATCAGCCGGCCGGCCAGCTTGACCTGGCGATCCAGGCCTTCGAGCACCTCGGCGGTGAAGGTCTCCGCGTCGGCGAACTCGGCCTGCAGATCGCCGGCATAGACCTCGCGCTTGAAGTCGTTGGGATAGGCGATGCCCTGCCCGCGCAGCGCGGTGAGCTTGCCGCGGCGCTCGGCGATGAGGCTGTTCTCGTCGGGGGGCGTGGTGGTGGGCTGGTCGGTCATGGGGTGGGGACTAAGGTTGGGAGAAGTGAGAAGTAAGAAGCGAGCGAGAGAAGGAGACGGCGAGTGCGGCGGCAGGCACGGCCCGCCTCGACTCACGTCTCACGCCCCTCCAGGCGCTCCTGCCTTCAGGCGTCGACGCGCTTGGCGCCCGCATCCAGGCCGGACTTGAGGCTGGCCTCGAGGAATTCGTCCAGGTCGCCGTCGAGCACCTTCTGCGTGTCCGAGCGCTCCACGCCGGTGCGCAGGTCCTTGATGCGGCTCTGGTCGAGCACGTAGTTGCGGATCTGGCTGCCCCAGCCGATGTCGGACTTGGTGGCTTCCAGCGCGTTCTTCTCGGCGTTGCGCTTCTGGATCTCGATCTCGTAGAGCTTGGCCTTGAGCATCTTCATGGCGCGGTCGCGGTTGGCGTGCTGGCTGCGCTCGGTCTGGCAGGCCACCACCACGCCGGACGGCACGTGGGTGATGCGCACGGCCGACTCGGTCTTGTTGACGTGCTGGCCGCCGGCGCCGGAGGAGCGGTAGACGTCGGTCTTCAGATCGGCCGGGTTGATCTCGATGTCGATGTTGTCGTCGACCTCGGGCGAGACGAACACGCTGGTGAAGCTGGTGTGGCGCCGGTTGTCCGAGTCGAACGGCGACTTGCGCACCAGCCGGTGCACGCCGATCTCGGTCTTGAGCCAGCCGTAGGCATAGTCGCCCTCCACGCGGAAGGTCGCCGACTTGATGCCGGCCACTTCGCCGGCCGATGCCTCCATCAGCTCGACCTTCCAGCCGCGGCCCTCGGCCCAGCGCAGGTACATGCGCAGCAGGATCTCGGCCCAGTCCTGGGCCTCGGTGCCGCCGGCACCGGCCTGGATGTCGACGAAGGCGTTGGTGGCGTCCATCTCGCCGGAGAACATGCGCTGGAATTCCAGCTTGTCCACGTCGCGGGCGAAGCGTTCGACGTCGGCGACCACGGCGTTGGCGGTGTCCTCGTCGGATTCCATCTCGGCCAGTTCCAGCAGCTCGCTGGCGCCGTTGAGGCCTTCGGTCAGGTCGCGGATGCCGTTGACCGTGCGGTCCAGCTGGGCACGCTCGCGGCCCAGGTTCTGGGCGCGCTCGGGGTCGTTCCAGATATCGGGGTTTTCGAGCTCGCGCTCGACTTCTTCCAGACGCTCGCGCTTGGCGTCGTAGTCAAAGATACCCCCTGAGCGAGCCCAGCCGCTCGGTCAGGTCGGCGATGCGCTGGCGGACGGGATTGAGTTCGATCATGGGAGCGATGCGATGCGTGGCAATGGATAGCCCGCCATTCTAGCAAGACTGCCCGAGAGGCCCCTTTTTTCGGGTCTTCGCAGCAGTTCGGGGCCCAGTGAACAGACTTCGGTGCCCAGCCTCGACCCGGCCGGGCGCGGCTCCTCGGCTCGGTCCGCCATCCATGGCGGACTCGCCGCCGCGGGCCATCCCTGGCCCGCTCTCCGCGCGCCCGGCCGGGTCGAGGCCCTGCGACGGATAGCGCAGAACTTCTTTCGACCCGAAGCGTTAGAGCATGACGCGCGAGGCAGCGGTCCGGCGGGCGGTGGCCGCGACGAGCGAGGCAGGAGCCGAGCGCCCGAATCAGGGCAGGATGCCCTGATTGAGGGAAAAGCGGACGCCGCCCGCCGGACCGCTGCCTTTCCGAAGTCGAGACACTCACCCGTGGCGGCATCTGATCAGGAGAGAAGCCCCCTCATCAGCAACCCGAAGGCGTCGCCTGGACGGTCACACGCATATTTCGTCGCGGCTTGCACTGGCGCAGCTTTGCTGGCCCTCGCTCAGACCGCCGCGCGCAGCGCCGGCTGTCCTGCGTCCGAGTCGACCGGCTGCGCCAGTAGCCGCGTGGCCAGGGTGCGGGCGGCGGCGCGCAGTTCGGGCACGGCGGTGATCTCCCACAGCTGGCCCCGCAGCAGCGGGCCCAGGCAGTACAGGCCCGGCACCGCACTGCCGGAACGATCGCGCACCTGCAGACGCTCGTCCACGTCCACGCCCAGGCCAAGCGGGTCCGCACCCAGCAGGCCTGCGTCGCGCAGGGTGGCCACCAGCGGATGGCTGGTGCGCTCGATGTCGGTATCCAGTCCCGTCGCCCGGATCAGTACGTCGAAGTGACCCACCCAGGCGCTGGTCGCGCCACGCGGCCGGACCAGCACCTCGACCTCGTGCGCGCCCAGCCGCGCGCGCAGCAGACGCCCGGCCAGCACCCGCAGCTGGCCGCGATCCTGCAGGGCCTGCAGCTGCTCGGCGACCTTGGGCGCCACCCGATGGCGCAGCGCCTCCCAGTGCGAGCGCAGGTGGCGCAGAAACCGGGCGCGATCGGCCTGTTCCAGTCCACGCCAGAACGGCTGCAGGTGCGGGCGCAGCGCATCGATCAGGCGCCGCCAGTCGTCCACCACCGCGGAGAGCTGGCGCAGCGTGCGCACCAGCCCGCGCAGATCGTGGTCGCGCAGGCTCTGCTGCACGCTCGGCGGCAGCTCGAGCGGCGCCCCGGGCGCCTCCAGATGGGGCAGCGGCATCAGGCCGTGGCGCGAGAGCACCGTGATCGGCCCGCGATGGTCGCGCTGGCGCAGCGTCACCACCACATCGGCCATGGTCAGTCCGGTGCCGACGATCAGCAGTCGCGCGTTCGGCGCGATGGCGTCGATCGCCCCGTCCTGCCACGGCCAGCCGATGTAGCGCCGGTCCACCGCCAGGCGCGGACCGACGCCGGCCAGGCGCTGCGGCGGAAGCGCGCCCACGCACAGCACCACGCGGTCGCTGAGGAAGTCCTCACCATTGCCCAGCAGCACGCGGAAGCCGCCGGGCACGCGGTCCACCGCAATGACTTCTTCCTCGATGCGGGCGAAGTTCCGGGCCTGCGCCGTGGCCTGGTGCAGCTGGTCCTGCAGATAGTCGCCGTACGCCAGCCTAGGCAGGAACCCCAGCCGCCCGCCCTCGCCCAGCGCCAGTGCGTCGGCGAACCCGGTCGGCGCGTCGGCGACCAGGCCCAGGTCCTTAGCGCGCGCATTGAGCAGGTGCTCGGGCCGCGCGGCACCATAGGCCACGCCGCGGCCGAAGGTCTCCGGCTGACCGACCAGCGTGACGCGGGCCTGGGGCCCGCCCTGGCGCAGCAGCTCCGCCGCGAGTGCGCTTCCACAGAAGCCTGCCCCGATCAGGGTGATGTGCATGGCGATCCTTCCTGTCTCCTAGCGGAACGCCCATCTGACCGCAGCCCGATGCGCCCGGTGTAAAGGAGGGGTTAGAAGCGTGGAAACGCTTTCTGCCGACTCGGCATGAGCACATGCCGCGTCGTTATCACGCGCTGGAGTCTTCGGCTTCGCCGCCGGCATCCAGACGCCGGCTCTCGCGGCGCGGCGCGGTGAACGGGGTCGGCGTGGCCGGCGCGGTGTTGCCGATCAGCAGCGGAATGCCGGCACGGACATCGCCGGCGGCGACCTCCAGGTCGAAGCGCTCGGCGTCCAGCCGGCGCACTTCGCTGGCCGTGCGCGCCGCCACGTCCTCGTCCACGCCCATGGCCTCCAGCGCGGCCTGGCCGAAGCGCACCGCCGATTCGAAGGTTTCGCGGATCTGGAAATCCACTCCGGCCGCGACCAGCTTGAGCGAATGCTCGCGGTCGAAGGAGCGCGCCAGCACTCTGGCCTGGGTGAATTCCTGCTGGGCCAGTTCGACGATCAGGCTGGTGGTCTCCGGCCTGTCGGTGCAGATGGCGATCAGGCGCGCGGTGGACGCACCGGAGGCACGCAGCACGTCCAGGCGCGTGCCGTCGCCGAAGAACACCTTGAAGCCGAACTCCTCGGCGCTGCGGATCATGTCGATGTCGCTGTCGATGATGGTCACATCGATGTCGCGCGCCAGCAGCGACTGGCTCATAACCTGGCCGAAGCGGCCGAAGCCGATGATCAGCACGCTGCCGCTCTGGTCGTGCACCGCCTCGATGCCCTCCATCGAGGCGGTCGCCTGCGGCATGAAGCGGCGCGCGACGAGCACCACCAGCGGGGTGAGCACCATCGACAGCACCACCACCGCGGTCATCGTCGCGCTGATGGTGGGGTCGATCAGGCCGGCGGCCAGCGCGGCGGCATAGAGGACGAAGGCGAACTCGCCGCCCTGCGCCATCAGCACCGCGCGGTCGAGCGCCTCGCCATGGCTGCTGTGGGTCAGGCGCGCGACCACATAGATGCACAGCGCCTTGGTCACCATCATCGCCACCACCAGCCCGGCGACGACCAGCGCATTGTTGGCCACCACCGACAGGTCCAGCGACATGCCGACCGAGAGGAAGAACAGGCCCAGCAGCAGGCCGCGGAACGGCTCGATGTCCGCCTCGATCTGATGGCGGAACGTGGACTCGGACAGCAGCACGCCGGCCAGGAACGCGCCCATCGCCATCGACAGGCCGCCCAGCTGCATCAGCAGCGCCGCGCCCAGCACCACCAGCAGGGCGGCGGCGGTCATCACCTCGCGCGCCTTGGCCCGCGCCAGCAGCCGGAACAGCGGATTGAGCAGCCACAGCCCGGCGGCGATCAGCCCGGCCAGGCAGGCCACGCTGATGCCGATGGACATCCCGCGCGAATGCCCCCCGCTCTCGGCCGGCAACGGCGAGAGGAATGCCACCAGCGCCAGCAGCGGCACGATCAGCAGATCCTCGAACAGCAGCACCGCGACGATCTTCTGCCCATGCGGCAGCGCGATATCGCCGCGCTCGCCGAGCAGCTGCATGACGATCGCGGTGGAAGTGAGCACGAAGCCGGCCGCGCCGACGAAGGCCACCGCCCCATGCAGGCCGAACAGCACACCCACACCGGTCAGCGCCGCGGTGCACAGCGCGATCTGCAGCGACCCGAGACCGAAGATCTGTCTGCGCAAGCCCCACAGATGCGAGGGCCGCATCTCCAGCCCGATCACGAACAGGAACAGCACCACGCCCAGCTCGGCCACGTGCAGGATGGACTGCGGATCGTTGAACCAGCCCAGCCCGAACGGGCCGATGACCAGGCCGGCGGCCAGATAGCCCAGCACCGAGCCCAGGCCCAGACGGCGGAACAGCGGGACAGCGACCACCGCCGCGCCCAGCAGGGCGACCACGTTGACCAGTTGGCTGGATTCGGATTCGACGCTCATGCACCGAGTCTAACGGCGCATGTCAGCGCTGCAATGTGCGCCGTCGCGGATCAGTGTGTGCTGACCTGCTTGTCAGGCGGGCCGCCACGCGCGGCGGTTTCCAGCGACGCCGTGACGATCAGCACCACCGTGGTCAGCGCGTTCAACCACAGCAGCCCCAGCGACTGCGCCAGGCACGCCAGCGGCAGCAGCAACGCAAGCCCGATCAGATGCGAGAGCGGAAAGCGCCCATAGACCGCGCGCTTGTACAGCCCGTTGCCCGCCAGGAACAGTCCGGGCCCGGCCAGCATCACCAGCACGAAGGCCAGCGTCATGTGGCCATGCGGGTGGGCGATCATCAGATCGTTGCCGACCGCGGTGACGATGACGCTGCCGACGATGGCCACGTGCAGGTAGTGGAACAGAGCGCCGTAGCGGCCCGGATCGTCGGCCTGGACGATGACCTCGGTCGCATCGCGCACGGCGATGTTGAAGTACAGCCACCACATGGCCAGGCTGCCGACGAAGGCCGTGGCGAAGGCGATCATCTCCGCCGCGTCCCAGGCCGGCGCATGGGCCAGCGTGGCGCCGGTGATCAGGATCGATTCGCCCAGGGCCACGATCACGAACAGCGCGCAGCGCTCGACCAGGTGGCCTCCCTCGATGGTCCACTCGCGCGCGCTGTCCGACCGGCCCAGGCCGGGCACGGGGAAGCCGAACATCGGCGAGATGTACTCGCACGCCACCGCCAGGCCCCACAGCAGCAGCCTCCAGCCCGGCTCGGCCAGGCCGCCGCCGATCCACAGCGCCGCGCACAGGACGGCCCAGGCCAGGATGCGGCTGAAGTTCGGCCCCAGGGGATGGTCGCCCAGCTGCAGGCGCAGGAACAGCGCGCGCCCCACCTGCATGACCGCATAGCAGCCGGCGAACAGCAGAGCGCGCTCGCCGAAGGCCTCCGGCAGCGCGGCGGCGAACAGCAGCCCCACGCCCATCAGCGCGAACAGCATCACCCGGATCGGCCGGGTCTCCGGGTCGAACCAGTTGGTCATCCAGCAGGTGTACTGCCAGCCCAGCCAGACCGCGAACCATAGCAGCAGCGCCTGGGCCGCCCCCAGCACGGTCAGATGCCCGAGCAGGAAGTGCGAGACCTGGGTGACGGCGAACACGTAGACCAGGTCGAAGAACAGTTCGGCGTAGCTGACCTTGGCCTCGCTGCCATCGCGCACGCGCAGCAGCGGATGCGGCGTGGTCGCGGCCGGGACGTCGCGCACGGGCGCGTGCCCGTGGCTCATGGCGAGACGCCGCGACGCGGCAGCTTGAGCGCCAGCACCCAGGCCAGCGCGACCGGCACGAGGAAGATCAGCGCCTGGATCGGCGCCTCTTCTTCCAGCGTGTAGCCGTGCGCCAGGCCGGTGCGCAGATTCCACAGCACCGCCAGCAGCCACAGCACGGTGAAGCCGATCGCGCCCTGGCGGCGCAGGCGCGCCGGCATGCGCAGCACGATGCCGAGCGCGATCAGCAGCCCGGCCACGATCAGGATCAGGGTACGCATGGGGTGCGGCGCGTCTCAGGCAGGAGGATGGCTGGCACGTTAGCGCAAGGCGGGCGCACGCCGCACCTCTTCGCCGGCCGCCTCAGGATGCCGCGACGCCGCACACCGGACAGTCGGGGTCCGGCGGCAAGGCCAGCTCGTGGAAACGCATGCCCAGCGCGTCGAAGCCCAGCAGCCGACCGGCCAGCGATTCGCCCAGGCCCAGCACCAGCTTGATCGCCTCGGTCGCCTGCAGCAGGCCGATCACGCCGGGCAGCACGCCGAGCACGCCGGCCTGCGCGCAGTTGGGCGCCAGCGCGGGCGGCGGCGGCGCGGGGAACAGGCAGCGGTAGCACGGCACCTGGCCCCGCCGGCGTCCGGCGTCGAACACGCTCACCTGCCCTTCGAAGCGCTGCACCGCCCCGTACACCAGCGGCCTGGCCTGGCGCACGCAGGCGTCGTTGAGCAGATAGCGCGTGGCGAAGTTGTCGGCGCCGTCGATCACCACGTCCACGCCGTCGAGCAGCGCCTCGACGTTGTCGGCCGTGACGCGTGCGGCCACCGCGTCGATGGCGATGTCCGGATTGAGCGCCTGCAGCGTCTGCGCCGCCGAGCTCACCTTGGGCTGGCCGATGCGGTCCTCGCCGTGCAGGATCTGGCGCTGCAGGTTGCTGCGCTCGACCACATCGTCGTCGGCGATGCGCAGCCGGCCCACCCCGGCCGCCGCCAGATAGTAGGCGGCCGGCGATCCCAGCCCGCCGGCGCCGACGATCAGCACGCGCGCATCGCGCAGACGCTGCTGGCCGGCCGGGCCGACTTCCGGCAACAGCAGATGGCGCGAGTAACGCTCTGCGAAGCGCGCCTGCTCGGCGTCAACGAGCGGCATGACCAGGGGCAGACCGTCGGCGATCCAGCGCGTGGTGCCGCCCTCGACCGAGGCCACGCGCAGATAGCCGCGCTCCAGCAACGCCTGCGCGGCGGCGAGCGAGCGCGCCCCGCTCTGGCAGATCAGCAGGACCTCGCGCGACAGATCGGGCAGGTGCGTCTGCGGCGCAGCCTCCAGGACGGCGCGTTCGATGCCCAGCGCGCCTTCGGCCTGGCCCTGCGCGCGTTCGTGCACCTCGCGCACATCGACCAGCACCGCGCCGGTGGCCTGGCGCGCGCGCGCCTGCGCAGGCGTGAGCAGTTCGATCTTCATCCCCAGGATTATCGTCCACGCCGTGTCATGCCGGCATCGGCGCCCCGAGCGCGTAGATCGCACGTCTGCTCGATGCTCGGTGGGCGCTGCCGTCTCCTCCGATCACATCGCGCCCTCCCTGTAGAGCGGAGCTTGCTCCGCTGCTCTTCGTCCGGTTCATGGGAAAGCCCCAGCGGAGCAAGCTCCGCTCTACAGATAGGGCCGCCCCAGCGGTCAGTAGGGCAGCACCGTCACCGGCGTCCCCGCCGCGTAATCTCGCTCGCCGGCCTCCAGCACGATCAGCGCATCGCTGTCGGCCGCCCCGCGCAGCTGGTGCGAGGCCTCGGCCGGATTGGGTTCGACCAGCAGCATGCCCGTCTCGCCGCTGCGCAGCCGCCCGCGCAGGAACTCCAGCCGATCGTGCGTCTTGCGCCAGCCGCTGGCCAGGCAGGCGGTGAACCGCGGGCGCGGCTCCGCCCTGCCCTGCAGCGCATCGATCAGCGGCCGCCCCAGCGCCAGGAAGGTCGCCAGCACCGAGACCGGATTGCCCGGCAGACCGAGCATCAAGGCCCGCTCCAGCGCGCCGAACAGCACCGGCATGCCGGGCTTGATCCGCACCTTCCAGAAATGCACCTGGCCCTGCGCCTGCAGCAACCCGGGCAGCAGATCGCGCTCGCCGGCCGAGACCCCGCCGGCGGTGATCACCAGGTCGAACGCGCTGGCCGCATCGCGCAGCGCGGTCTCCACCCGCTGCGGATCGTCGGGCAGGCGCGGCCAGGCGACCGGCTCCAGGCCGAGCTGGCGCAGCAGGCCCATGAGCAGGTCGCGGTTGCTGTCGTAGATCTGCCCCGGCGCCAGCGGCATGCCCGGCTCGACCAGCTCGTCGCCGGTGGAGAACACGGCCACGGTCGGCTTCGGAAAGACCGCCAGGTCGGCATGGCCGAGCGCGGCGGCCAGCGACACGCGCGCCGGGGTCAGCACCTGGCCGGCCTCCAGCACCTGCGTGCCGGCCTGCACGTCCTCGCCGGCGCGGCGGATGTCGTGGCCCGCCTGGATGCCCGCCGGCACCGTGACGCGCGCGCCATCGACCTGGACCCGCTCCTTCATGACCACCGCATCGGCGCCGCCCGGCAGCGGCGCGCCGGTGGTGATGCGCGCGCACTGGCCGGGCTGCAGCACCAGGCCGGCCTCGGGACCCGCGAACTGCTCGCCGGCCAGCGTCAGTGTGGTCGGCGACTCAGGCGAGAGGTCGGCGCTGCGCACCGCGAAGCCGTCCATGCGGCTGTTGTCGAACGGCGGCAGCGGGAACTCCGCGCCGATCGCCTGCGCCAGCACACGGCCATCGACACGTTGGATCGCCAGCCGCTGCGGCGGCGCGCGATGCTGCGCACCGATCCGCGCCACGATCTCCAGCGCCTGCGTGTAGTCGATGCGCGTGGGGAACGTCATGGGCTTACTTGCCGCGCTTGACGTGGCGGATCAGGCGCTTCTTCTTGGCGATCTGGCGCTCGGTCAGCACGTTCTTCTTGCCCTCGTAAGGGTTGGCGCCCTCGCGGAACAGGAAGCGCACCGGCGTCCCCACCAGCTTGAAGCGCTTGCGGAAGAAATTCTCCAGGTAGCGCTTGTAGGATTCGGGCAGCACCTTCAGGCGCGTGCCGTGGACGATGAACGTCGGCGGGTTCTCGCCGCCCGGATGCACGTAGCGCAGCTTGGAGACATGGCCGCGGATGCTCGGCGGCGGGTTGGATTCGTAGGCGATCTCCAGCGCGGTGTTGACCTCGCTGGTGCTGAAGGTCTTGGTGGCCGAGGCATGCGCGCGGTGGATGGCGCGGAACAGCTCGCGCAGGCCCGAGCCGTGCTTGGCCGAGATGCGCACGGCCTCGGCCCATTCGACGAAGCCCAGCTTGCGCGAGAGCAGCTGTTCGGCCTGCTGGCGCTGGTAGTCGGTCAGCCCGTCCCACTTGTTGACCGCCACCACCAGGGCGCGGCCGGCGTCGAGGATCGCGCCCAGCACGCTGGCGTCCTGGTCGGTCACGCCTTCGCTGGCGTCCAGCAGCAGCACCGCGACCTGGCATTGTTCGATGGCCTGCAGCGTCTTGACGATGGAGAACTTCTCCACCACCTCGTCCACGCGGCCCTTGCGGCGCAGGCCGGCGGTGTCGACCAGCCGGTACAGGCGGCCCTCGCGCTCCAGGTCCACCGCGATGGAGTCGCGCGTGGTGCCCGGCACCTCCGAGGCGATCATGCGCTCCTCGCCCAGCAGGCGGTTGACCAGCGTGGACTTGCCCACGTTGGGCCGGCCGACGAAGGCGATGCGCATGCGCTGGGGGTCTTCGTCCAGCAGTTCGCCGGCGCCCTCGGCCGGGACGCGTTCGAGCACTTCCTCGACCAGTTCGTCCACGCCCTGGCGATGCGCGGCCGACAGGGTCAGCACATCGGCGAAGCCGTAGCGGGCGAAGTCGGCGCGGGCGGCCTCCTCGTCCACACCGTCGATCTTGTTGAGCACCAGCAGGGTCGGCCGCGCGGTCTTGCGCAGCCAGGCCAGGATCTCGTCATCCAGCGCCGAGGCGCCTTCGCGCGCATCGACGATAAACAGCACCAGGTCGGCCTCGGCCGCGGCGGCGCGCGACTGGCGCGCGGTGGCGCCGGCCAGGCCCTCCTCGTCGCCGGCGATGCCGCCGGTGTCGACCAGCACGAACGGGGTCTCGGGCTGCAGCCGGCACACGCCGTAGTTGCGGTCGCGGGTCACGCCGGGCTGGTCGTGCACCAGCGCGTCGCGGGTGCGCGTGAGCGCATTGAACAGCGTGGACTTGCCCACGTTGGGGCGGCCCACCAGGGCGACGAGAGGCAGCATTGGAAACCAGACCTGGAAGGCGAAAAACGAGCGGGGCCGGTGCCGGCGGCCCGCCGCGCGGACCCGGCGGCGCGGCCATGGGCACGCGGCGAAGGCGGCACAGGATACGAAAACGGGGAGCCGGACGCATGTTCCGGCTCCCCGTGGGTCTTGCGTGGAAGGCTTACTTGATGCGGAACGCGGTCAGCTTGCCGTCGATGTTCTGGACCAGCAGCACGCCATCGGCGACCACCGGGGTGGCGCGGATCGGGTCGCCGCCCGCGCGTTCGCGCGCGGCCAGCTCGCCGTTGTCCAGGCGCAGCCAGTGCACGTAGCCGTCGTAATCGCCGACCACCGCGTAGTCGCCCTGCACCGCCGGCGCGGTCAGCGCGCGGCGCAGCAGCTTCTGGTTGGACCACAGCGAACCGCCGCTGGTCTTGTCCAGGGCCCACACCACGCCGCCCTTGTCCGACAGCACGACGCTGGACGGGGCCAGGCCGAGGCCGGCGACGCCGCCCTTGTCGCGGCTCCACATCGGGCGGCCGCTGGGACCGTCGATGGCCAGGGTCGCGTTCTTGTAGCTGGAGGCGTAGAGCGTGGTGCCGTCGATCACCGGCGGCCCGTCCACGTCGGCCATGCGGTCCAGCTCGGTGCGGCCCTCGGGCTGGCCCACGGTCTGGTCCCACAGCGCATGGCCGTCGTTGAGCGCCAGCGCGGTCATGGTGCCGTCGTCGTTGCCCACGAACACCAGGCCCGGGCCCAGCGTGACCGGGCCGTTGCCGCGCACGGTCAGCGCCGGCTGCTCGCGGTTCCAGAACCAGCGGCGCACGCCGTCGGTCACCTGGAAGCACAGCACCTGGCCGTCGTTGGCGTGCACCAGCACGTTGCCCTGGCCGATGGTCGGCGGGGCGATGATCTCGTTGCTGGCTTTGGCGGTCCACTTCTCCTCGCCCGTGGCCGGGTCCAGCGCGAAGAGCTTGCCCGACAGCGTGCCGACCACCACCAGCCCGTCGCCGGCGCCGACGGCCGAGACGCGCTCGTCCTTCATCTTGTGGTGCCACAGCTCCTTGCCGGTCTGCAGATCCAGCGCCTTGACCCCGCCCTCGATCGCCGCGGCGTAGACGTGGCCGTCGGCCACGGCCGGGCCCTCGCGCACGCCGAGCAGCTTCTCGCCCTTGCCCACGCTGGTGGACCAGAGCTTGTCGATCTGGATGCTGGGCTCGAACTTCTCCAGCTTGACCGGCTCGGTGGCGGCCTTCTCGGCGGCCTTCTTGTCGTCGGTGAACCAGCCCTTGACCGTGCTGCAACCGGACAGGACCGCCACCAGCGCGACCACGGCGGCCGCACGCTTCATGTTCACAACCACTTTCATCAGATCGACTCCGCGGACCCGGGCGGCGTGCCGCCGGCGTTGGTGAGCTTGATTTCGACCATCTGGCGCTGCGGCGAGGCCACGTCCAGGCTGGTCAAGGCTTTCAGATAGGTCTCGCGGGCCTGGTCGCGCTTGCCCGCCAGGAACAGCGCATCGCCGCGCACTTCCAGCGCCGAGGCGCTGTCGTAGGAGGCCAGCAGCTTGATCGCCTCGTCCTGCTTGCCCGCGGCATTGAGCAGGCGCGCGGCGTGCAGGTCGGCGTACGGCTTGACCGGCGAATCGGCCTTGACCGCCTTGAGCGTCGCCAGCGCGGCGTCGTTCTGCTTGGCCTTGACCTGCGCCTGGGCCAGCTGCAGCAGCGCCAGCTCGGTGTAGATCGAATCGGCGTCGTGCTTCTGCAGCGCGGCGACCTTGTCCTGCGCGGCCTTCAGATCGGCGCCGCCGATGGCCTTGACCGCCTCGGCGTAGCTGGCATAGCCGGCCTGCGACTGCTGCTCGCGGTGCTGGCCGTACCACTTCCATCCGAAGATCAGCGCCAGCCCCAGCGCGATACCGCCGATAATCCCGGCGCCGTTGTTCTTGAGCCAATTGCGGACGCGCTCACTCTGCTCGTGCTCGTCCAGCAGGTCATCGATTGCCATGCGTACTCTCGCCCCGCCATTGCGCGGGGTCATCTAATTGCGACAGGTGGACCCTCGCGGGTCAGTCCTGAACCGGCGCGAGTGATCCGTCGGAGGATACCGCAAAGCGTGCCACGTTGGCCCGCTGATACGGCGTCAGGTCCACCGTACTCCCGGCTCGCTGAACCTGAACCGCGTTCGCATTGCCCAGTTTGACCCGGGCCACCTGCCCGGCCTGGAAGCTGCGCGTCTGGCCGGCCTTGAGCAGGCCGCGCTCCAGACTCTGGCCATCGGGGCCCTGCACGTCGACCCAGCTGTCGCCGCTGAAGGTGAGCGTCAGCGCGGCGGCGGCCGGCGGGGTCTCACGGGTCAGGCGCGGTGCCATCGAGGCGGTGATCGGGGCGTTGTCCGGCTCGACCTGCGGCGCGGGCGCCGGGGCGGCCACGGGCGCGGCGGCGGTGACGTTGGAGGGCGCCAGCGGCGCCATCGCCTTGGGCACTTCGTCCAGCGAGGCGGTCTTCAGTGCCGGCTTGCCAGAATTGTTGGAGACCACCAGCCAGAACGGCACGGCGAAGAAGCACACCGTGATCACCACATACACCGCGCGGCGCGCGGTGGACTCCAGCACGCGCTGATAGCGCGGGGTGTGGGTGCGGCTGACCAGCTCCACCGGGCGCACGGCCTGCAGCAGCGACTGGTCCAGGTAGGCGCCGATGTCCACGCCCAGGGCGCGGGCGTAGCTGCGCACGTGGCCGCGGACGAAGACCGGGGCGCCCAGCGCCTCCCACTGGCCGGATTCGAGAATCTCGACCACCCTGGCCGGCACCTTGAGCCTGGTGCCCGCCTGGGCGACGGTCATGCCCTGCTGCTCGCGCGCCTGGCGCAGCAGCGAGGCGATCTGCGCCTGCTGCGCTTCGCCGGATGCGGGTTGGGTCGTGTTGCGATCCATCATGGTCTTGCACTATCCCCGGGACTTGCCGCAGCGGCTTGTGGGAACTCCGCCCGCAGACGCTGTCGATATCTCTCGGCGGCAGCCTTGTCGCCAAGCCTGTTCTCAATGTCAGCCGCAAGTTGTAACACGCTTGCGTCAACGGGTGCAGCCGCGATGCGCCGCTCGATGAAGGCGCGCGCGTCCATGTCGTGGCCGATACGGTGTTCGTTGCGCGCCATCGACAGCAGCGCATAGGCATTGTTCGGGTCCAGCGCCAGCGCCTTGCGCAGGTCGCGCTCGACCCGCTCGTACTGGCCGGTCTGCAGGGCACAGCCGCCGGCGTTGGCCAGGGCCGCGGCCGGGGTCGGATAGCCCGGCGCGGCGATGGCGCGGTCGAACCAGACCAGCGCCTCGGCCGGATAGCCGTTGGCGCACAGCCAGGCGCCGTAGTTGTTCATCATGCCGCCGTCCTGCGGCGCCAGTTCGGCCGCCTGACGGTAGTGCTCGCCGGCGCCCTTGGTGTCGCCGCGCGCGCCGTCGACGATGGCCAGGATGGTATGGGCCGCGGCGGACTTCGGGTTGGCGCGCAGCACCTTGTTCGACTCGCGCTCGGCGGTGTCCAGGTCGCCCACGCGCAGGCGCTGCTCGGCCATGCCCAGCGATTCGCTCTCCTCGATCCGCTTGCGCGTGGCCTTGTCGTCGCTAACGTGGTAGTCGCTGGCCGGCGTCTGCACCGGCTTGACCCCGCCCTTGGGCCGCACGAAGGTCAGCCGCGAGCAGCCGGTCGCGGCCACGGCCACGAGCAGCCCGGCGAGCAGGAGGTTATGCGGCCGCATCGCCCAGGCCCTGCTCGCGCAGCTGGCGGTTGAACTCGGCCTGGCGCCGGGTGCGGTCCATGACCTGCCCCTTGAGCTGGCCGCAGGCCGCATCGATGTCGTCGCCGCGGGTGCGGCGCACCATCGTCAGCACCTGCGCATCGAGCAGGATCTTCTGGAACGCGCGGATCTGCGCCTCGTCCGAGCGCTCGTAGCGCGTGCCCGGGAAGGGATTGAACGGGATCAGATTGACCTTGCCCGCTTCACGCGACTGCATCTGGTTGCCGAACTGGCGCATCAGCCGCGCCAGCGAACGGGCGTGCTCGGGCTGGTCATTGACGCCCTTCATCAGGGTGTACTCGAAGGTGATCGAGTCGCGCTTGGGGCTGGCCTTGAGATAGCGGGCACAGGCGGCCATCAGCTGCTCGACCGGGTACTTCTTGTTGAGCGGCACCAGCTGGCTGCGCAGCTCGTCCTGCGCCGCATGCAGGGAGACCGCCAGCGACACGTCGCTCTCGGTGGAGAGGCGGTCGATCATCGGCACCATGCCGGCGGTGGACAGCGTCACGCGCTTGCTGGCCAGGCCGTAGCCCAGGTCGTCGCGCATGATGCTCATGGCACGCACGACGTTGTCGAAATTGGCCAGCGGCTCGCCCATGCCCATCATCACCACGTTGGTGAGGCGGCGGATCTGCGCCGGCACGTTGCCCAGGTGGCGCGCGGCCACCCAGACCTGGCCGATGATCTCGGCCGTGGACAGGTTGCGGTTGAAGCCCTGCGTGGCGGTCGAGCAGAACTGGCAGTTCAGCGCGCAACCGACCTGCGAGGACACGCACAGCGTGCCGCGGGTCTTGTCCGGGATGTAGACCGTCTCGATGGCGTTCTTGCCATCGGCGCCCATCGACAGCAGCCACTTGTGCGTGCCGTCGGCGGAGGGCTTGTCGAACACCACGTTCGGCACCACCACCTCGGCGTGCTGCTGCAGCTTGGCGCGCAGCGGCTTGCCCAGGTCGGTCATGCCGTCGAAGTCGGTGACGTAGCGGTGATGGATCCACTTCATCACCTGGTGGGCGCGGTAGCGCTTCTCGCCGAGGGTCTCCTCGAAGAAGCGCTCCAGGCCGGCCCGGTCCAGGTCGAGCAGATTCTGCTTGCGCGCCGGCGCACCGGCGAGCGGCTCGCCGGTGGTGGTCACGCTGGGAATCGGCGCGATCTGGCTCATCGAAGGCTCAGCGCGAGACCACTTCGGTGGCGGCGAACCAGTACGCCACTTCGATCGCCGCGTTCTCCAGCGAGTCCGAACCGTGGGCGGCGTTGGCGTCGATCGAGTCGGCGAAGTCGGCGCGGATGGTGCCCGGCGCGGCGTCCTTCGGATTGGTGGCGCCCAGCAGCTCGCGGTGCGCGGCCACGGCGTTCTCGCCTTCCAGCGCCTGGATCATCACCGGGCCGGAGATCATGAACTCGACCAGCGCGTTGAAGAACGGGCGGTCCTTGTGCACGGCGTAGAAGCCCTCGGCCTCGCGGCGCGACAGCTGCTTGTACTTGGCGGCCACGATCTTCAGGCCGGCCTTCTCGAAACGGGCGTAGATCTCGCCGATGACGTTCTTGGCGACGGCGTCGGGCTTGATGATGGACAGGGTGCGCTCCAGCGCCATGAGAGTTCTCCGAAGTTCGGGGCCAGGGTCGACCCAAGTTGGCTTAAGAAAAAACCCGCGTGGAAACGCGGGCTTGAATTTGATTTCTGCGGCAATTCTAACGGATTGCAATGCCACTTGCATCTGTCAGCGGGCAGCTTTGACGCAGTGCAACATGACATCGGGATCGGGCTCGGCGCAAACTCAAACAAGCGTTTGATTCAGAGCCCCCGTTCGCATGGTCACCGGCACCCAGTTCTCGACCAAGGACCGCATTCTCGGCGCCGCCGAGGAGCTGTTCGCCCTGCATGGCTTCGCCGGCACCTCCCTGCGCCAGGTCACCACCCGGGCCGACGTCAACATCGCCGCGGTCAACTATCACTTCGGCTCCAAGGAGAACCTGGTCAACGAGGTCTTCCGCCGGCGCATGGACGTGATGACCGCCGCACGCCTGGGCCAGCTGGAACAGGCCCTCAAGCGGCCCGGCGAGCTGGAGCCCATCCTGGCCGCCTTCGTCGAACCGGCCCTGGCCATGGCCCAGGACGGCCAGGGCGGCGGCGCCTTCGTGCGCGTGATCGCCCGCGCCTACGCCGAGAAGAACGACAACCTGCGCAAGTTCCTCTCCGACCACTACGGCCATGTCCTGCGCGAATTCGCCAAGGCCATCGCCGCCTGCCTGCCGGGCCTGAGCAAGCAGGAGCTGTACTGGCGCCTGGACTTCCTGGCCGGCGCCCTGACCTATGCCATGGCCGACTTCGGCCTGATCAAGCGTCCCGCCGGCGTCACCGAAGCGGCGCATCGTGAACTGGCCGCCCGTGAACTCATCCGCTTCGCCGAGGCCGGCTTCCGCGCCGGCAGCGTCCAAGCGTAATTTCAATCAAAACAAAGGTTTGTTGAATATGTCTGAGAAACTGCTTGTACGCCGCGCCGCCGTGCTCGGCGCCGGCGTGATGGGCGCGCAGATCGCGGCCCACCTGACCAATGCGGGCGTGGACACGATCCTGTTCGACCTGCCCGCCAAAGAGGGGCCGGCCAGCGGCATCGTGCTCAAGGCCATCGCCAACCTGGGCAAGCTCTCCCCCGCCCCGCTGGCGGCCAAGGGCCTGGCCGAGGCCATCACCCCGGCCAACTACGGCAGCGACCTGGGCCTGCTGCGCGGCTGCGACCTGATCATCGAGGCCATCGCCGAGCGCATGGACTGGAAGCAGGACCTCTACGCCAAGATCGCCCCGTACGTGGCCGATCACGCCGTGCTGGCCTCCAACACCTCGGGCCTGGGCATCAACAAGCTGGCCGAGGTGCTGCCCGAGCAGCTGCGCCACCGCTTCTGTGGCGTGCACTTCTTCAACCCGCCGCGCTACATGCATCTGGCCGAGCTGATCCCGGCCAAGGGCACCGACAAGGCGGTGCTCGAGGGCCTGGAGAGCTTCCTGGTCACCACGCTGGGCAAGGGCGTGGTCTATGCCAAGGACACGCCGAACTTCATCGGCAACCGCATCGGCGTGTTCTCGATCCTGTCCACCATCCACCACACCCAGGAATTCGGCCTGGGCTTCGACGAGGTCGACGGCCTGACCGGTCCGCTGGTCGGCCGGCCGAAGTCGGCCACCTACCGCACCTCCGACGTGGTCGGCCTGGACACCATGGCCCATGTCATCAAGACCATGGCCGACACCCTGCCCGACGACCCGTGGCATGCGTTCTTCAAGTCGCCCAAGTGGCTGGAGGCCCTGATCGCCAAGGGCGCGCTGGGCCAGAAGACCGGCGCGGGCATCTTCCGCAAGGTCGGCAAGGACATCGTGGTGCTGGACCTGGAGCAATTGAAGAGTCTGGCCAAGGATGGCCAGGCTTCTGCGGAGGGATCCGCAGGTGCCTACCGCACGGCCGACCGTGGCGCCGCGCCGGAAGTGGTCGAGATCCTGAAGATCAAGAACCCGGCCGAGAAGTTCGCCAAGCTGCGCGAGAGCCAGCACCCGCAGGCCCAGTTCCTGTGGGCGACCTTCCGCGACCTGTTCCACTACAGCGCCTACCACCTGGCCGATATCGCCGAGACTGCGCGCGATGTGGACCTGGCCATCCGCTGGGGCTACGGCTGGTCGCTGGGCCCGTTCGAGACCTGGCAGGCCGCCGGCTGGAAGCAGGTGGCGCAGTGGATCGCCGACGACATCGCCGCCGGCAAGAGCATGAGCAGCGCGCCGCTGCCGAACTGGGTGTTCGACGGCCGCGACGGCGTGCACGGCGCGGAAGGCTCCTACAGCCCGGCCAAGGACGCCAAGCTGCCGCGCTCGGCGCTGCCGGTCTACAAGCGCCAGCGCTTCCCCGATCCGGTACTGGGCGAGCAGTACCCGCAGGGCGAGACGGTCTACGAGAACGACGGCGTACGCCTGTGGCACGACGGCGACGAGGTGGCCGTGGTCAGCTTCAAGACCAAGATGCACACCGTCTCGGACCAGGTGCTGGACGGGCTGCAGGAAGCCGTCGGCCGCGCCGAGCGCGACTTCAAGAGCCTGGTGATCTGGCAGCCCAAGGAGCCCTTCTCCGCCGGCGCCGATCTGGCCGGTGCCCTGGGCGCGCTGCAGGCGGGCAAGATCGCCGAGTTCGAGGCGATGGTCGCCAACTTCCAGGCCACCAGTCAGCGCATCAAGTATTCGCTGGTGCCGGTCGTGGCCGCCGTGCGCGGCCTGGCCCTGGGCGGTGGCTGCGAGTTCCAGATGCACAGCGCCAAGACCGTGGCCGGTCTGGAGAGCTATATCGGCCTGGTCGAGGCCGGCGTGGGCCTGCTGCCCGCCGGCGGCGGCCTGAAGGAACTGGCCGCGCGCGCCTCGGCGGCCGCGGGGCCTGGCGGCGATGTGTTCGCCGAGCTGAAGAAGACCTTCGAGACCATCGCCATGGCCAAGGTCTCCAATTCGGCCGTCAATGCCCAGGAGCTGGGCCTGCTGCGTCCGACCGACAAGATCGTGTTCAACGCCTACGAGTCGCTGTACATCGCCAAGCAGGAGGCGGCGGCGCTGGCCGAGTCCGGCTATCGCCCGCCCCTGCCCGCGCGCCGCATCCAGGTCGCCGGCGACGTCGGCATCGCCACCTTCAAGATGATGCTGGTCAACATGCTGGAAGGCCGCTTCATCAGCGAGTACGACTACGAGATCGCCACCCGCATCGCCACCGTGCTGTGCGGCGGCGAAGTGGATCGTGGCGCGGTGGTGGACGAGGACTGGCTGCTCAGGCTGGAGCGTCGCCACTTCGTCGAACTGGCCCAACAGGAAAAGACCCAGGCGCGGATTGGGCACATGCTCAAGACGGGTAAGCCGCTTAGGAACTGAGATTGGGGATTTGGGATTGGGGATTCGTAAAAGCGGATCTCCTTCCCACTACCACTCTCGCCTCCAACAAATTCATCCGCCGGGCAGATGCATTCGGACACCAGGATCCGCTCCAACGAATCCCCACTCCCGAATCCCCAATCCCGGCTCTCGGAGAAAGCCAAATGACCAAGCAGATCCAGGACGCCTACATCGTCGCCGCCACCCGCACGCCGGTCGGCAAGGCGCCCAAGGGCATGTTCCGCAACACCCGTCCCGACGACATGCTCGCCCACGTGCTCAAGGCCGTGGTCGCACAGGCTCCGGGCATCGACCTGGGCCGCATCGACGACGCCATCATAGGCTGCGCCATGCCCGAGGGCGAGCAAGGCATGAACGTGGCGCGCATCGGCGTGCTGCTGGCCGGCCTGCCCAACACCGTGGCCGGCCAGACCATCAACCGCTTCTGCTCCTCCGGCCTGCAGGCCGTGGCGCTGGCGGCCGACCAGATCCGCCTGGGCAATGCCGACCTGATGCTGGCCGGCGGCACCGAATCGATGTCGATGGTGCCGATGATGGGCAACAAGATCGCCCTGTCGCCGTCCGTGTTCAAGGACGACCACGTCGCCATCGCCTACGGCATGGGCATCACCGCCGAGAAGGTGGCCGAGGAATGGAAGGTCTCGCGCGAGGAGCAGGACGCCTTCGCCCTGGCCTCGCACCAGAAGGCCATCGCCGCGATCCAGGCCGGCGAGTTCGCCGCGGAGATCACCCCGTACGAGATCCACTCCTACCAGCCCAATCTCGCCGACGGCAACACCATCGCCCTGCGCAAGCTGCGGGTGGAACACGACGAAGGTCCGCGCCCGGACAGTTCGCTGGAAGGCCTGGCCAAGCTGCGCCCGGTGTTCCGCAACGGCCAGTTCGGCGGCAGCGTCACGGCCGGCAACTCCTCGCAGATGAGCGACGGCGCCGGTGCGGTGCTGCTGGCCTCCGAGCAGGCGATCAAGGACTACGGGCTGACCCCGCTGGCGCGCTTCGTCAGCTTCTCCGTGGCCGGCGTACGCCCGGAAGTGATGGGCATCGGCCCGATCGCGGCGATCCCCAAGGCGCTCAAGCAGGCCGGCCTGACCAAGGACCAGCTGGACTGGATCGAGCTCAACGAGGCTTTCGCCGCGCAGTCGCTGGCGGTGATCCGCGACAGCGAGCTCGACCCGTCCAAGGTCAATCCGCTGGGCGGCGCCATCGCCCTGGGCCACCCGCTGGGCGCGACCGGCGCGATCCGCACCGCGACCATCGTCCACGGCCTGCGCCGCCGCCAGCAGAAGTACGGCATGGTGACCATGTGCATCGGTACCGGCATGGGCGCGGCGGGCATCTTCGAAGCGCTTTGAGACTGGGCGTTGGGGTACACCCCGTCCGACCACACCGCCGTAGGCGCTAGTGGCAGCCGTGCGTGGAAGATCAGCAATAGTGATCAGCGGCGGTGATGGAGTTCGGTGTTGTTGTGGGAGCCGCCATGGCGGCTCCCACGGCATCAGTTCGCAGCGAACGTTGCGCCGGTGAGATCGTCGGCCCGAGCCTCGCCTGAGGCGTCCGGGCCTGGAAACGAAGAAGGCGGCCCATGGCCGCCTTTTTCGTGGTCGGAGCTAGCCCGCGCGCGAACGGACTCAGTCCTCGCGCACACCCAGTTCCTTGAGCGCTTCGCGCATCGCCTTGGCCGCCGCTTCGCCGATCTTCTCGCTGTGCAGGGCGTAGCTGATGGTCGCCTCGACCAGGCCGATGTGCGCGCCGCAGTCGAAGCGCGTGCCCTTGAAGCGATACGCATGCACCGGCTTCTGCTGGAGCAGCGTGGCGATCGCATCGGTCAGCTGGATCTCGCCGCCGGCGCCCGGCTTGGTGGCTTCCAGCAGCTTGAAGATGCTGCCGTCGAGCACGTAACGGCCGACCACGCCCAGGTTGCTCGGCGCATCGGCCGGCTTGGGCTTCTCCACCATGGCGGTGATCTTGCCGCTGCGGTCGTTGAACGCCTCGGTGGCGACGATGCCGTAGCTGTCGGTCTTGTCCGGGGCGACGTCCTGCACCGCGATCTGGCTGGCGCCGGTGGCCTCATGGGCATCGGCCATCTGCTTGAGCGCGCCGGCGCCGCTGCGGTTGACGATGAGATCGTCCGGCAGCATCACCGCGAACGGCTCCTCGCCCACGATCGGCTTGGCGCACAGCACCGCATGGCCCAGGCCCAGCGCCTCGGGCTGGGTGACGAAGATCGCGCGCACGCCATCGGGTAGCGGCTTGCGCACTTTCTCCAGCAGCTCGTGCTTGCCGGACTGCTCCAGGCGGTGCTCGAGCTCGTAGGCCTTGTCGAAGTAATCGCCGATGGCGTGCTTGTAGCGGTTGGTGACGAAGATCAACGTATCGCAACCGGCCTCGACCGCCTCATCGACGGCGTACTGGATCAACGGCCGGTCGATGATCGGCAGCATCTCCTTCGGCACGGTCTTGGTGGCCGGCAGAAAGCGCGTGCCAAGTCCGGCGACGGGGAAGACTGCCTTGCGAATACGTTGGGTCATCGGTGGTTCCTGGCCTCTCGAGTGGGGAATTGGACGACGGTGTTCATGGCCTCGTGCTCCGGCGCCGGGATGAACTCCGGAATCGCCGCATGCAGCACGCGGCGCATGGTTTCATCATCGTAATCGGCGACAGCTTGACGCAGCTGTTGCAATGCCCGCGTGACAGCCTCGAGCGAGACGTCGCGGGCGCGGGCCTCGAGGATCTTCGAATGCGCGGTCGGCCGGTACAGCTCCTCGGCATGGAACAGCGTCTCGTGCAGCTTCTCGCCGGGACGCAGGCCGGTATAGGTGATGGCGATATCGCGCCCTGGCTGCTTGCCCGCCAGGCGGATCATCTGCTCGGCCAGGATGCGGATCGGGATCGGCTCGCCCATGTCCAGTGTGTAGATCGAGGCGTGCGCGGCGCTGGCGGCTGCCTGCACGATCAGCTGGCAGGCCTCGGGGATGGTCATGAAGTAACGGGTGACGTCCGGGTGGGTCACCGTGACCGGGCCGCCGGTGCGGATCTGCTCGCGGAACAGCGGCACCACCGAACCGGCCGAGTCCAGCACGTTGCCGAAGCGCACCGTGGTGAAACGCGTGCCGCCACCCCGTTCGTCCAGGCTCTGGCAGGTCATCTCCGCCAGGCGCTTGCTGGCGCCCAGCACGTTGGCCGGGTCTACCGCCTTGTCGGTGGAAATGAAGACGAAGGTGCCGACCTTGGCCTCGCGGCAGGCCCGCGCCATGGTCTCGGTCACCAGCACGTTGTTGCGGATCGCCTCGCGCAGCTGGCCTTCGAGCAGCGGCACATGCTTGTAGGCGGCCGCGTGGAAGACCGCGTCGGGCTGGACGATGGCCAGCGCGCGGCGGATGGCCGCCGGATCGCCGCAGTTGCCCAGGAACGGGATCACTTCCAGATCGGGGAAGGCCTTGGTCAGCGCCTGGTGCGAGCGGATCAGCGCCCATTCGCTGATTTCCATCAGCGCGATGCGGGCGGCCCCGTGGCGCGCGCACTGCCGGCACAGCTCCGAGCCGATCGAACCACCGGCGCCGGTCACCAGCACCGTGCGGCCACCCAGCCAGCCGCGGATCAGCTTCCAGTCCGGGGTCACCGGCTTGCGGCCGAGCAGGTCGTCGATCGCGACCTCCTTCAGCTCGCCCGGCATCGAGCGGCCTTCCAGGATGTCGACCAGACGCGGCACTGTGCGGAACGGCAGCCCGGCGTTCTCGCAGATGCCGACCACACGCTGCATCTGCGAGGCGTCCAGCGAGGGCATGGCGATCACCACCAGGCGCGCGGCGGTTTCGCGCGCGATGTTGGCGGCATCGTCCAACTTGCCCAGCACCGGCACGCCACGCAGCTTGGTGCCCTGCAGCTTCTCGTCGTCGTCCAGCAGGCCGACCGGCTCCCAGGCGCCACTACGGCGCAGGTCGCGCAGCAGCGCCTCGGCGGCGCGGCCCGCGCCCAGGATCAGCACGCGCTTGGCGCGCACATCGACCGCGTCGGCGACCTGATGGTCCTTCCAGGCCCGATAGAGCAGCCGCGGCAGGCCGAGCAGGCCGACAAGTCCGAACGGGTACAGCAGCAGCGCCGCGCGCGAGACCGCGTCGATGCGGTTGTAGATCACCAGGCAGATGGCTATGGCGAGCAGGCCGATCAGGCCCGCCTTGAAGATGTTGGCCAGGTCAGGGACGCTGGCGAAGCGCCACAGGCCGCGATACAGGCCGACGCGCCAGAACACGATGCCCTGCGCGATCAGGACGATGGCGCTTTCGGTGGACCACCACGGCAGCGGCGGCGCGCCCGGCACCATGGCGTAGCGCAGCCAATGCAGTCCGTGCCAGCACAGCCACACCATCAGCAGGTCGTGGCACACGATCGCCACGCGCGGCACGGCGACCGAGAGGCGCGAGCGCCAATTCTTCATGCAGTCCTCATCCCTGGAATTCGGTCCTGGCCTGCAGCCGCACCCAAGTCCATGAGGCGAAGGCAAAGCAAGTTGCTGCGATCACCAGGGCGGACCATCCGTCCCAGTGCCATGACATCACCATCATGATCGTAGCGGTCAGCGTGAAGATGGCACAAGCGGCTGTCACCCTGGTATGCCCCAGACGACGGGCGGTGCGCTGGTAGGCGTGCGTGGTATGCGGCTGCCACCACGGCTCGCGAGACAGTACACGACGTGAAAGGGTGAAACCCGCGTCAACGCTGAACATGGTCAGCGGCAGCAGCACCAGGATCGGCGATGCAGCCTGCGCGGCTGCCACCGCTGTAAGCGCTGCCAAGGCGTATCCCAAGGCGCCGCTGCCGACATCTCCCAGGAAAATGCGGGCCCGCGGAAAGTTGAACGGGAGAAAACCTAGACAGCCTGCGCACAGCGTCAGCGCCAGCAGGGACCAGCCCGAAGGCAGCACCAGCGCGAACCCGGCCGCGGCGATCGCGGCCTGGCTCGCCGCCAGCCCGTTGATGCCGTCCATGAAATTCCAGATGTTGATCAGGCTGGCGGCCAGGACGAAGCCGGCCACGACCAGCCAAATTGCATACCCCAGCCGCCACAGCGCGATCGCCAGCAGCGCGGCCGCGATCAGGTGGATGGAGAAGCGCAGCCGCGCCGAAAGCGGGCGATGGTCGTCCAGCCAGCCGATGCCGGCGACCAGGGCGAAGCCCACCGCGAACAAGACGATGGGTGTGCCCTGCCCTGCGTCCGCGTTCCAGGCCTGCCAGACGCAGCCCAGCAGCACGACCGCCACGATGGCGATCCCGCCGCCGCGTGGGGTGGCGATCTGATGACTGCGCCGCTCGCCCGGCGCATCCATCAGCCCACGCCGCAGCGCGTAGAGGCGCGTCAACCAGGTCAGTAGCGCGGCAAGCGCGGTCAGACCCACGCCATAGACCAGGACCGGCATCAGACGACGGCGTAGTTCAGCAGCGGCTTGACCGTGCCCCACTCCTTGCAGCTCGGGCATTGCCAGTGGTGGGTACGCGCGCCGAAGCCGCAGCGCGTGCAGCGATAGCTGGGATTGCGCACCAGCAGCTGGTCGGTGATGTGCTTGAGGTCGTGCAGGGTGGCGTCCGCATCGGTGCCCTCGGACAGGGTCAGGTCGATCAGCGCCGCCTCGCCGCGCACCGAAGGCCGGTCCTTCAGCTGGCGCGCCAGGTAGACGCGCGCCTGGTGCAGGCCATCGTGGCGCTCGACCAGCCGGGTCAGCGCCAGCACCGGCGCGATGCCGCGATAGTGCTCGCACATCTCCGACAGGAAGGCGCGCGCGCCCGGCACGTCGCCCACCTGCTCGTAGCTGGCCAGCAGCCCGGGCAGGATTTCGGGCAGGTAGTCCGGGTCGTGACGCGCGGCGCGCTCGAAGGCGCGGATCGCGGCCTCCGGGTGGCCGGCCTCGACCTCCAGGCGCCCTTCCAGGATACCGGCGCGCACGCTCTTGGCGTCGGCCTGATAGGCGCGCGCGACGGCGGCGCGCGCGGCCTCGACATCGTTGGCCGTGCGATAGCGCTCGGCCAGCTCGCACTGGAACATCGCCACCAGCTTGCCCATCGGCTCGCCGGTGACTTCCTCATAGCGCGTGGCATTGTCGATCGCCTTCTCCCAGTCGCGTTCGGCCTGGTAGATGCTGATCAGGTGACGCAGCGCCTGCGGGGCGCGCTGGTCGATGCGCGCCAGGTCGGTGAATACCGTCTCGGCGCGGTCGAGCAGGCCCGAGCGCATGTAGTCCTCGCCCAGCGCCAGCAGGGCCTGCACGCGCTGGGCGTCGGTCAGGTCGTTGCGCTGGACCAGCCCCTGGTGCAGGCGGATGGCGCGATCGACCTCACCGCGGCGGCGGAACAGATGGCCCAGGGCGACCTGCGTCTCGAAGGTCTCCTTGTCCAGCTCGGCAACATGCAGGAACAGCTCGATGGCCTTGTCGTTTTGCTCGTTGAGCAGATAGTTCAGGCCGCGGAAGTAGGTGCTGGACAGGTGGCTGACCTGGGTGACGTTGTGGCGCTGGCCGCCACGACGGCCGATCACCCAGCCCACCAGTGCCGCCAGCGGCACGAACAGGATGAACCAGAACCACTGGTCGAGAAATTCCATCGGGCGTCAGACTCCCGGACCCGGCGGCACCGCGTCGTTACGCGCGGCAGGGGCGCTGACGCGACCGGCCTTGCGCAGGCGTGCGTACAGCGGCCAGGCCACGGTGGCCAGCACGATCAGCGCGCCGATGCACACGCCGGCCAGCAGCGAGACGATGATGGCCGCGCCCGAGCCGGTGGAGATCTGCGTGACCAGCAGGTTGAGCGTGATGGGCTGGGTATTGAGGATGCCGATGATGAGCCCGATGGCCAGACAGACCAGGGCAATGATCAGGCGAACGATATTCATGGGATCCCTCCGGGAGGCGAATGGCGCCTAGCTTAGCCGAGGCAGCCAGCTGGGGAAGGCTGGGCGTAAGCCCTTGTTGCGGAAGCGACGCTACGGCGCGAGTGGCGCGCTAGTCGCTGCCGATTTCTTCGATCGGGGCCACGGTGCTGACGCGTTCGCGCAGCTCCTTGCCCGGCTTGAAATGCGGGACATGCTTGGCCGGCAGGGCCACGGCGTCGCCGGTCTTGGGGTTGCGCCCCATGCGCGGCGGACGGTAATGCAGGGAAAAACTGCCGAAGCCACGGATCTCGATACGCTCGCCGCGGGTCAGCGCGCTTCCCATCATCTCCAGCAGCGACTTGACCGCCAGGTCGACGTCGTCCGGCTTCAGGTGCGGCTGTCGGCGGGTCAGAATCTCGATCAGTTCGGATTTCGTCATCGGCTGCGGGGTGCGCGTTGGGCATGACCATGGCCGGCCCGGACGAACCGGGCCGGCATGGTTTTCAAGCGTGTTGCGGGATTACTCGGACTTGCCGCCGTCCAGCTGCGCGCGCAGCAGCGCACCCAGGCTGGTGGTACCGGTGGCGGCCTCGGCGGCGGTCTTGTTGTACTCGGCCAGCGCCTCGGCGGTTTCCGCCTCGTCCTTGGCCTTGATCGACAGCTGCATCGTGCGGCCCTTGCGGTCCATACCGATGAACTTGGCCTCGACCTTGTCGCCGACCTTCAGGTGCTGGCTGGCATCGTCCACGCGCTCGTAGCTGATGTCGCGGGCCGAGACATAGCCCTCGATCCCGTCGGCCAGCTCGATCGTGGCGCCCTTGGAATCGACTTCCTTGACGGTGCCTTCGACCTTGGAGCCCTTCGGATGCGAGGCCATGTACTGACCAAACGGATCCTGCTCCAGCTGCTTGACGCCCAGGCTGATGCGCTCGCGCTCCGGATCGACGGCCAGCACCACGGCGTCCAGCGTGTCGCCCTTCTTGAAGTTGCGGGCGATGTCCTCGCCGGTCGAGTTCCAGCTGATGTCCGACAGGTGGATCAGGCCGTCGATGCCGCCGTCCAGGCCGATGAAGATGCCAAAGTCGGTGATCGACTTGATCTGACCGGACACCTTGTCGCCCTTCTTGTGGATGGCCGCGAAGGTCTCCCACGGATTGGCGGCGACCTGCTTCATGCCCAGCGAGATGCGGCGGCGCTCCTCGTCCACGTCCAGGACCATGACTTCCACCTCGTCACCGACCTGCACGACCTTGGACGGGTTGACGTTCTTGTTGGTCCAGTCCATCTCGGACACGTGCACCAGGCCTTCCACGCCCGGCTCGATCTCGACGAACGCGCCGTAATCGGTGACGTTGGAGACCTTGCCGAACACGCGGCTGTTGGACGGATAGCGGCGGGCGATGTTGTCCCACGGATCCTCGCCCAGCTGCTTCAGGCCCAGGCTGACGCGGTTGCGCTCGCGGTCGTACTTGAGCACGCGCACTTCCAGCTCCTGGCCGACTTCCACCACCTCGGACGGATGGCGCACGCGCTTCCAGGCCATGTCGGTGATGTGCAGCAGGCCATCGATGCCGCCCAGGTCGACGAACGCGCCGTAGTCGGTGAGGTTCTTGACCACACCCTTCAGCACCACGCCTTCCTGCAGCTTGTCCATCAGGGCCTCGCGCTCCTCGGAGTGCTCGGACTCGACGACGGCGCGGCGGGAAACGACCACGTTATTGCGCTTGCGGTCCAGCTTGATGAGCTTGAACTCCAGCTCCTTGCCTTCCAGGTAGCCGGGATCGCGCACGGGGCGCACATCGACCAGCGAACCGGGCAGGAACGCGCGCACGTCCTTGATGTCGACGGTGAAGCCGCCCTTGACCTTGCCGCTGATGCGGCCGGTGATGGTCTCGTTCTTCTCCAGGGCTTCTTCCAGCTCGTCCCACACCATGGCGCGCTTGGCCTTCTCGCGCGACAGGACGGTTTCGCCAAAGCCGTTCTCGAGCGAGTCGAGCGCGACCTTCACCTGGTCGCCCACACCCACGTCGATCTCGCCGGCGTCGTTACGGAACTGTTCGATCGGCACGATGCCTTCGGACTTCAGGCCGGCGTTGATCACCACCACGTCGTTGCGCACCTCGACCACGGTGCCGACGACGATGGCGCCCGGCTTCAGCTTGGCCAGATGGGTCTGGCTCTGCTCGAACAGTTCTGCAAATGATTCGGTCATTGTTGATTACTCAGTTGGACACACGGACAGGTGCTCACCGCCTGCGCGGCCTCGCCCCTGTCCACCCGTTGCGGCACCAAGGTCGGCTGCCGTGTGTTGGTTGGTTGGATGACCACCCCGGCCGACATGGACGAGGTGGGGTTGATGTCTGCCGCGATCGACTCAGGCGGCGGGCGATGGCAACAGGGCCAGCACCCGCGTCACGACGGTCTCGATGTCCAGGCCGGTGGTGTCGATGAGGACGGCGTCTTGCGCCGGCCGCAGCGGCGCCACCGTGCGCTGGGCATCGCGGGCGTCGCGCGCGAGGATCTCGCGCAGCAGACCGTCGATTGTGACTGAAACCCCCTTGTCTTTCAACTGCTTATAGCGACGCTCGGCCCGCTCCTCGGCGCTGGCGGTCAGGAACACCTTGTAGGGGGCGTCCGGGAAGATGACCGTGCCCATGTCGCGGCCGTCGGCGACCAGGCCGGGCGCGGTGCGGAACGCCCGCTGGCGCTCCTTCAGCGCCGAGCGCACCTCGGGGATCGCGGCGATCGCCGAGGCCACCGTGCCGGTGGTCTCCAGGCGCAGCTCGTCGGTGGCGTCCACGCCGTTGACCAGCACCCGCATCTCTGCGCCGTCCTGGTCGCGGAAGCTGACGTGAGTGTCGAAGGTGCAGCGCACCAGCGCGGCGGCGTCGGACAGGTCCAGGTCGGCCCAGCTGGCCGCCACGCCGACCGCCCGGTACAGCGCGCCCGAATCCAGGTAGTGCCAGCCCAGCCGGGTCGCGGCCAGGCGGCTGACGGTGCCCTTGCCCGCCCCGGACGGACCATCGATGGTGAGAACGGGAACGGAGGCTGTCATCATGGGGCGGCTCGGCAGGGGAAACGCCGCATTATCGCCGACGCGCGCGCCCTCGCCGGCACCCTCCGGACCGGATGCGAAGAAATTTCCGGCCAACTGCTTGAATCGACTCGGAAAGCCAGGCTAGAATGGCGGGCTTAGTAGGTTCCATCCCATTCCACGCCGAGGTTTTACGTCATGAAGGTCCTGTCCTCCCTGAAGTCGGCGAAGGCCCGTCACCGCGACTGCAAGGTGGTCCGCCGTCGTGGCAAGGTCTTCGTGATCTGCAAGTCCAACCCGCGCTTCAAGGCCCGCCAGCGCTGAGTTCCAGCGCTGTACGGTGCACCGGAAACCGCCCTTCGCCGGGCGGTTTTTTGTTGCGGTCGCTCTGCTATAAAGACGACCTTACCTAGGGGAACCTCGTGATGAAGCCTCGCATGCGCCTGCTGTCCCTGATTGCCCTGGCTGCGCTGGCCGGCCCGTCCGGCGCGGAGACCCTGCTGGTCGACCGGGCGCGCGATCCGGCCTCCAACCTGCCCGTGCGCGGGCTGACCACCGGCCAGGTGGAAGCCAGGTTCGGCGCGCCGCAGCAGCGCCTGGACCCGCGCGGCGGGCAGAAGCGCCAGTGGCCGACGATCAACCGCTGGGTCTACCCCAACTTCACCGTGTACTTCGAGAAGAACAAGGTGATCGACGTGGTGACCAACAAGGCCAGCCCCAGCGAGATCGGCCCCAAGCCGCCGATCCGCTGAAGCCGGTTCACGCGCGGCCTGCGATGCGCAGGCCGGCTCGCGGTCATCGCACCGACGCGAGCACCGCATAATCAAGCAAGACCTGCCGGTGTGCGATCCCGGCGCAGCTGATGGAAAACCCGATGACCAATGTCCGTTTCCCCGCGGAGTGGGAACCCCAATCCGCGATCCTCATCGCGTGGCCGCATGCCGGCACCGACTGGGCCGCGCGCCTGGAATCGGTCGAGGAGACCTATATCGCCCTGGTGGCGGGCATCACCCGCTTCGAGCCGGTGGTGATCTGCGTGGCCGACGCGGACCTGCAGGTCTACGCCGAGGCGCGCCTGCGCTCGGCGCGTGTGGACATGGACCGCGTGCGCTTCGTCGAGGCGCCATACGACGACACCTGGCTGCGGGATTCCGGCCCGATCAGCCTGCGCAGCAGCGAGGGCTTCAAGCTGATGGACTTCCGCTTCACCGGCTGGGGCGGCAAGTACGAGGCCTCGCTGGACGACCTGCTGGTCGGCACGCTGGCCGGGGCCGGCGTGTTCCGCGATGCCTACGTGCAGCGCGTGGACTTCGCGCTGGAGGGCGGCGGCATCGAGACCGATGGCGCCGGCACCCTGCTGACCACCTGGCGCTGCCTGCACGAGCGCCATCCCGATGCCACGCGCGGGCAGATCACCGACACGCTGAAGACCTCGCTGCAGCAAGAGCGCGTGCTGTGGCTGGACCATGGCTATCTGGAAGGCGACGACACCGACGCCCACATCGATACCCTGGCCCGCTTCGCACCGGGCGATGCCATCGTCTACCAGGCCTGCGACGACGCCGGCGACGCGCACCACGCCGAGCTGACCGCCATGGGCGAAGAACTGGCCGCGCTGCGCACGCCCGATGGCGCGCCGTACACGCTGTATCCGCTGCCGTGGGCGCAGCCGATCCTGGACGAGGGCCGTCGCCTGGCCGCCAGCTACGCCAATTACCTGATCCTCAACGGCGCGGTGCTGATGCCTGCCTACGGCGATCCGGCCGATGGCCCGGCCGCCGAGGTGCTGGCCAAGGCCTATCCCGGCCGGGAGATCGTGCAGATCCCCTGCCGTCCGCTGATCTGGCAGAACGGCAGCCTGCACTGCGTGACCATGCAGCTGCCCGAAGGCCTGCTGGCCGCGTGAATCTGCGCCGTGCGGCATCGCGCCCGGCAGCGTGAGCGGCCTTGCGCGGACGCAGGGCGTCCCACACATCCGCGTTACCATTCCTTCTCCCCTGCTGTCGCACTGCTGCCATGACCCGTCGCACCCTGCCCGTTGCCCTGATCCAGGAAAAGAACCACGGCGACGCCGATGCCAATCTGACGGTGATCGAGCAGCGCGTGGCCGAGGCCGCCAAGCGCGGCGCCAAACTGGTGCTGCTGCAGGAGCTGCATAACGGCGCCTATTTCTGCCAGCACGAGTCGGTGCACGAGTTCGACCTGGCCGAGCCGATCCCGGGCCCGAGCACCGCGCGCTTGGCCGAGCTGGCCAAACAGCACAAGGTGGTGCTGGTGAGCTCGCTGTTCGAACGGCGCGCCGCCGGGCTGTACCACAACACCGCGGTGGTGTTCGACGCCGACGGCAGCACGGCGGGCAAGTACCGCAAGATGCATATCCCGGACGACCCGGGCTTCTACGAAAAGTTCTACTTCACCCCGGGCGATCTGGGTTTCAAGCCGATCGACACCTCGGTCGGCCGCCTCGGCGTGCTGGTGTGCTGGGACCAGTGGTATCCGGAAGGCGCGCGGCTGATGGCGCTGGCCGGCGCCGACCTGCTGCTCTACCCCACCGCCATCGGCTGGGATCCGGACGATGCGCAGGACGAGAAGACCCGCCAGCGCGATGCCTGGGTGCTGAGCCACCGCGGCCACGCCGTGGCCAACGGCCTGCCGGTGCTCAGCTGCAACCGCGTCGGCCACGAGGCCTCGCCGCTGGGCGCCTCGGGGATCGACTTCTGGGGCAACAGCCATGTGCTGGGGCCGCAGGGCGAGTTCCTGGCCGAAGCCGGCGGCGAGGCGGAGATCCTCAGCGTCGAGGTCGACCTGCAGCGCAGCGAGCACGTGCGCCGCATCTGGCCGTTCCTGCGCGATCGCCGCATCGACGCCTACGGCGATCTAACCCGCCGTTACATCGATTGATGGCCCAGCGCGCGCCGTCCGCATGAACGCCGCGCTGCCGCGCATCCGACCCGTGCGCGTCGAGGACATGCCGGCGATCACGGCGATCTACGCCGCGCAGGTCGACGGCGGCGTGGCCACCTACGAATACGACCCGCCGGACGTCGACGAGATGCGGCGCCGCATGCAGGCGCTGCTGGATCAGGGCTATCCGTATCTGGTGGCCGAGTGCGACGGTCGCGTCGCCGGCTACGCCTACGCCGGCAGCTACCGCGCCCGCAGTGCCTACCGCTTCACCGTGGAGAACACGGTCTACGTGGATGCGGCCTTGCACGGCCGGCGCATCGGCAGCGCGTTGCTGCAGGCGCTGATCGAGGACTGCACCGCGCGCGGCTTCCGCCAGATGATCGCGGTGATCGGCGACTCGGCCAACGCCGCCTCGGTGCGCTTGCACGAGCGCGCCGGCTTCCGCACCGTGGGCGTCTTCCAGGGCATCGGCCGCAAGCACGGCCGCTGGCTCGACCTGCTTCAGATGCAGCGCGCGCTGGGTGAAGGCGCTGCTGGCGCTCCTTTCGACGAGTAATCCATGACCGATTCCGATTCCACCGCCCTGCCCGCCACGCCCGCGCACGAGGAGACGGCCGAACAGCCGCAGCGCGTGGTGCAACGCGATGGCGTGCGCTACACGCTGCTGGGCACCGCGCACGTGTCCAAGGCCAGCGTGGAGGCCGTGCAGCAGGCCATCGACAGCGGCGCCTACGACGCGGTGGCGGTCGAACTGGACGCCCAGCGCCTGCAGGCCTTGAGCGATCCGGACGCGCTGGCCAAGCTGGACCTGGTGCAGGTGATCCGCAAGGGCCGCGTGGCGCTGTTCGCCGCCAACCTGGCGCTGGCCGCCTATCAGCGGCGCCTGGCCGAGCAGTTGGGCATCGAGCCCGGCGCCGAGCTCAAGCGCGCGGTGGACGTGGCGCGCGCGCGCGGGCTGGCCGTGCACCTGATCGATCGCGAGGTCGGCCTGACCTTCAAGCGCGCCTCGGCCAAGCTGGGCCTGTTCGGCAAGCTCAAGCTGGGCGCCGGCCTGCTCGGCGGCCTGTTCGCCTCCGACGAGGTGGGCGAAGCGGAGATCGAACAGCTCAAGCAGGGCGACATGCTCGAGGCCAGCTTCGGCGAGTTCGCCAAGGAGAGTCCGGCCCTGTACGAGGCGGTGATCGCCGAGCGCGACCGCTACATGGCCGCCAGCCTGCGCGAGCAGGCCGGCGGCGCGCGCGAAGTGCTGGCCGTGGTCGGCGCCGGCCATCTGCAGGGCCTGGCCAGGCATCTGGCCGAGGACCAGGCCGACCCGGTCGTGGTGCGCAGCGAACTGGAATTCGTCCAGCCCAAGCGCAAGCTGCCCTGGATCATGATGCTGCTGAGCGTGCTGGTGCTGGGCGGCATCGTCTGGGGCTTCTACAGCGGCGGGCTGAAGGTCGGCAGCACGCTGCTGGTGCAGTGGCTGCTGCTGACCGGCGGCCTGGCCGGGCTGGGCTGCCTGGCCGCGGCCGGCCATCCGCTGAGCATCCTGGCGGCGATCGTCGCCGCGCCGCTCAAGCCGTTCCGCCCCGGCCTGCCGGCCGGCGCCTTCAGCGCACTGGTCGAGGTGCACCTGCGCAAGCCGGCCTACGGCGACTTCCTGGCGCTGCGCGACGATGCGCAGACGCTCAAGGGCTGGTACCGCAACCGCGTCTGCCGCGTGGTGCTGACCTTCATGCTGACCAACCTGGGCAGCATGGCCGGCTTCTGGATCACCGGCGTGCTGGTGGCGCGCAAGCTGCTGGGCTGAGGCGCGGCCCGGCGACGGACGCCGACCGGCACGGCGCTCAGGCCGTGCCGACCGCCGCCGCCTGCGGCACGCCGCGGGCGCGGCGCACCAGCCGGCCCATGCCGGCGCGCAGGTCGTCCAGGATCGCGTAGATCGTGGGCAGGAACAGCAGGCTGACCACGGTCGAGAACGCCAGGCCGCCGGCGATGGCGCGGGCCATCGGGAAATACGGCGGTCCGTCGCCGCCCATCTGCGTGCCGCCCATGGCGATGGGCACCATCGCCAGGATCGCCGTGCCCATGGTCATCATGATCGGGCGCAGGCGCTCGCGGCTGCCTTCCACCAGCGCGTCGGTGCGGCTCAGGCCGCCGCGGCGCAGCGTGTTGATGTGCTCGATCATCACGATGCCGTTGTTCACCACCACGCCCATCAGCACCAGGATGCCGATGAAGGACATCACGCCGAAGGCGGTGCCGGTGAGCCAGAACAGCCAGAACACGCCGAAGATCGAGAACACCACGCCGGACATGATCGCCGCCGGGAACAGCAGCGACTCGAACACCGCGGCCATCACCAGGTAGATCATCAGCAGCGCGATGACCATGTTGAACAGCATCTGCTGCATGGCCTCGCCGTCGTCCTGGTAATCGCCGCCGTCGAAGGTGTAGTGGTAGCCGGCCGGGAAGGCCATCGACTTGAGCACCGCCTCCATCGCCTCGCGGCCTTTGGGCGCGGTGACCTGCTCGGCCAGGTTGGCGGTGATGGCCAGCGTGGTCTGGCGGTTGCTGCGCGAGATCTGCGAGGCCGACGGCGCCATGTCGATGCTGACCATCGACATCAGCGGTACGCTGCGCCCGTCCTTGGCGCGCACCATGAAGCCCTCCAGGTCGGCGATGGTCGACTGCTCGGCGCCGGCGAAGCGCAGGGTCACCGGCACCTCGGTGTCGCCGCGGCGCAGCTCGCGCAGCTTGCCGCCGCGCAGGGCGATGTTGACGAAGCTCGCCACGTCCTGGGCCGAGAAGCCGAATGCGGCGGCGCGTTCGCGATCCACGTGCACCTTCAGCTCGCTGCTCTGGTCGCCCGCGTCGATGCGCACATCGCGCAGCTCGGGGCGGCTGGCCAGCGCCGGCAGCACATCGCGGGCGATCTCCTGCAGCACGGCGGTCGAGTCGCCGGTCAGCTGCACCTGCACGCCGTTCTTGTTGCTCCCGCCGTTGCCATTGCCGCTGCCCATTACGATCTCGGCGCGCGCCGACTTGGGCATGCCCTTGCGCAGCAGCTCGACGCGGCGCTTGGTCTCGTCCGGATCGGTAGTGTCGAACTTGACCGAGCTCGAGGCGCCTTCGCTCTCGCTGAACCACGAATAGATCTGGGTAATGCCCAAGGCCTTGCGCTGACTTTCCAGGTACTGCTCGGCGCGCGCGACTTCGGCCGACATCTGATCGCGCGTGTAGGAGCCGCGGAACTGGTACAGCACCGAGGTCTCGCCGGCCTGCCCGCCGCCGAACATGTCCATCTCGGTCAGCTTCATCGGCACCAGGCTGGCGGCCACGATCAGCACGATGCCCAGCACGCTCCAGCCGCGGTGCTCCAGCGTCCAGCGCAGCAGGCGCGCATAGCGGCGCTGCAGCCACGGGATCAGGCCGCGCTCGGAGCGCAGCAGCGGCGGAGTCTTCATCCGCGCCGACAGCATGGGGATCAGACTGATCGCCACCAGCCAGGAAGCCAGCAGCGAGACCGAGATGGTCACCGCGATCTGCGCCATGAAGATGCTGATCTGGTTGGTCTCACCGAACAGGTTGGGCACGAACACGATGCAGTGGCACAGCGTGCCGGCCGACAGCGCGATGGCCACATGCCTGGTCCCGAGCAAGGCGGCCTTGACCGGTTCGCCCGGCATCTTCTCGCGCTCCTGGAAGATGCTCTCCACCACCACCACGGCGTTGTCGACCAGCATGCCGACCGCCAGCAGCAGGCCCATCATCGTCAGGATGTTGAGCGTGACCCCGGCGAAGTACATGAAGCCCAGGGTCATCACGAAGCAGATCGGGATGGCCAGGGTCACCATCAGCGTGGACGGCCAGTGGCGCAGGAAGAAGAACAGCACGGCGATGGACAGCAGCAGGCCGATCGCGCCGGCCTCGGCCAGTTCCAGCAGCGAGGAGGTGACGTTCTCGCCCTGGTTCTCCATCACCTTGATCTGCACGTCGGACAGCTCGGGCTGGGCGCGGATCGCCTCCACCTCGGCCAGCGCGTCGCGCGAGACCTGCACCAGGTTGGCGCTGCGCTCCTTGTAGATGTCCATGCCCACGGCCGGCTTGCCGTCCAGGCGGCGGCCGTAGTCCATGCGCGAGGGCTTGAGCTGCACGCTGGCGATGTCGCCCAGGCGCAGGCCGCTGTCGGCGATCACCAGCTCGCGCAGCTGCTGCAGGTCGGCGACCTCGCCCATCGGCTGCACGCGCAGGCGCTGGCCGTGGTCGTCGATCTGGCCGGCGGAGATCGAGAAGTTCGCCGCCTGCAGGCGCGTGGTCAGGTCGTTGAGGTTGAGGCCGTGCGCGCTCAGGCGGTCCGGCGCGATCGCCACCTCCACCTCGTTGGGCGCCGCGCCGGAGATCTCCACGCGCGCCACGCCGGGGATGCGCTCCAGCCGACGCTTGAACTCGCGTTCGATCATGTCGTACGAGGCGGTCATGTCGCGGTCGCCGGCCAGGCGCACGCGCAGGATCGGCTGGTCGCTGCTGGACCACTTGAACACCGAATAGCGCTTCAGATCGTCCGGCAGGTCGCCGCGGATCGCGTCCAGGCGCACGCGCGCGTCGGAGGCGGCGATGGCGATGTCGCGGTCCCAGTCGCTGAACTCGATGAAGATGCTGGCCGCATCGGCGGTGGCGGTGCCGCGCAGACGCTTGATGCCCGGCATGATCGCCAGCGCCTCCTCGGCCGGGCGCAGGATGTTGCGTTCGACCTCTTCCGGCGTGGAGCCCGGATACGGCAGCTGCACGAACAGGAACGGCGCGGAGATGTCCGGGAAGGCCTCCAGCGGCAGCCGCACCGCCGCGATCGCGCCGATCACCAGCAGCGAGACGAAGCACATCACCGTGGTCACAGGCCGGCGGATGCTCAGCGCAGCGATGCTCATCCTTCACCTCGGGCACAGGCGTGGGGTCCCCGCGCGGGACCGGGGCGTCCAGGCAGGCCTGGAGACAGGCGAGCGCGCGGCATCATGGCGTGCACACCGCCACGCGCATCGTGCGCTGGTCGATCATCAGCACGCTGTCCTTCAGGGCCAGTGCGCCGACCAGCAGCTCCGGATAGCGATCGGACACCCGGGCGTCGAGATCGCGCAGGACCAGTCCACCGACCTGGACCGGCCCGTGCACGGTCGCCTTGCCGAGTTCGATCGCGGTGTGGCTCAGCTGGCCCGAACCGGCCTCGGCCAGGGGACCGGCCTCGATCTGATCGTAGAGCGCCTTGGGCAGCACCAGCGCCACGTTGGCGCCGGTATCCAGATTGCCCTCCAGCTGGCGCTCGCCGATCCGCACGGGGACGCGGAAGGGCCGGGTGTAGGGCAGCACGTCCGCCCGATCGCCGGGCAGCGATAAGGTGCGGCTGAAGGACAGCATCCGCGCCGGGTAGTCGATGATCAGCAGGCCGTCGGCGAAGAACTCGCGCGCGAGGATGCCGTCGAAGGCGGCTTCGTCCTTTAGTTTAGCGCGATAGTCGCGCGTGATCGCCTCGATGTGTTCGCGGCGCAGGCCGTCCAGCTCGAGCGTGTCGATACGAACCGTCTGCGCCACCGCGGTCTGCACGCCGTCCGAATTCCCGGACTGGCCCGCGGCGAGCAGATGCAGGCTTTCCGTCAGGCGCGCATCGGCCCGCGCCAGGCCGCTGGCGCCGGTGTCGACGGCGAAGCGATAGCCCGAGCGGCCGTTGACCTTGGCGCGGACATAGATGCGCCCGTCCACCGTTTCGAAGGGCACATGGACCAGCAGCTGGTTGCGGGCGGCAGAGGCCAGCGAAGGACAGGGATCGCCCTTGCCCGCAGGCAGCTGTGCCCATCCCGCACCGCTGAGGATCATCAGCCCGGCCAACAGCGGAAGCGTGCTGAAACGGGACCAGTGGCGCGGCGCTCGGGAAGCTCTGGACATGCTGTGACTCCAAGGATGGGGATGGGGGATCAGGCGCGGCAGCGATCGGCGATGGCGAGACGAGCTCAGGACGCCACGGCCGCCGCTTCCGCGCCCGGCTCGTCCACCGTGCGCACCGCGCCGCGCCGGTCCAGCAGGTCGTAGACCACCGGGATCACCAGCAGCGTCAGCAGCGTGGACACCAGCAGGCCGCCGATCACGGTGATGGCCATCGGCGCGCGCACCTCGGCGCCCTCGCCGGAAGCCAGCGCCAGCGGCAGGAAGCCCAGCAGCGTGCACAGGGTGGTCATCACGATCGGCCGCAGGCGCGAGCGCGCGCCTTCCACCAGCGCCCGCCGCTTGGCCATGCCGGCCGCGCGCAGCTGGTTGACCGAGTCGATCAGGATGATCGCGTTCTTGGTCACCAGGCCGACCAGCAGGATCAGGCCGATGAACACCACCACCGACACCGGCGAGCCGCTCAGCTTCAGCGCCAGCACCGCGCCGACCAGCGCCAGCGGGATGGTGAACAGGATGACGAAGGGATGCAGCAGCGACTCGAACTGCGAGGCCATCACCAGATACACCAGGAACACCGCCAGCCCGAAGGCGAACAGCAGCGAGCGCACCGAATCGCCCAGCTCCTCGCCCTGCCCGCCGATATGCATCGACACGCCGGCGCCCAGCGGATGCGCGGCGGCCAGCGCCTGCACCTCGCGCACCGCACCGCCCAGGTCGATGTCCTTGAGGCCGGCCGAGACGATCGCCACGCGGCCCTGGTCGGCGCGATGGATCTCGCTGGGGCCGGTGGTGGCGATGACGTCGGCCACCGCGTCCAGGGTGACCGGCCGGCTGCTGGAGGGATTGACGATCAGCCGGCGCACGTCCTCGACCGAGGCGCGGTCAGACGCCTGGGCGCGTACCAGCACGTCGATCTTGCGATCGCGGAAGCTGTAGCGCGTGGCCACCTCGCCGCGCACCTTCTGCACCACCGCATCGGCGACCTGGCGCGTGGTCAGGCCCAGTGCGCCGGCGCGCTCCTGGTCGAAGCGGATCTGGATCTCGGGGAAGCCCTGCTCCACCGTCGAACGCACATCGGTGTAGTGCGCATTGCCGCGCAGCAGCTGGGCCAGGCGCTGACCGGCGACCTTCAGCGTGGCCAGATCCTGGCCGCGCAGCTCCACTTCCAACGGCGTGGACAGGCTGAACAGCGCCGGCCGCGCGAAATCGACCTGCGCGCCGGGCCAGGCCTGCATCGACGCACGCAGCGCCTCGGTCTCGCGCGCCTCGATCTGCGGATTGCCGCCATCGGCCATGACCACGGTCAGCTTGCCGATGTTCTCGCCGCTCTCGGTCGGGTTGGCGTCCAGCCGCGTGCCGCTACCGCTGACGCCGAAGATGGCGGCCACGCCGGCATCCTTGACGTGCTGTTCCTGCAGCGTGCGCAGCACCGCGTCGGTGTCGCGCAGCGGCGTGCCCGGCGGCAGCTTGACCGTCATCTCGAAGCGGTCTTGCGCCAGCTGCGGGATCAGGTCGGTGCCCAGGGTCGGCACCAGCGCCGCGGTGCCGACCAGCGCCAGCGCGGCCAGGCCCAGCACGCGCCACGGGCGGGCCAGCGCGGCCGGCAGCAGGCGCAGGTAGCCGCGCTCCAGCCAGCCGTAGGGCTTCATCGCCACCGTGCTAAGCCGGCGCATCAGCGGTGCGATCAGAAACACCGCGCCCCGCCACAGCCTGACCAGCAACCAAGCCAGCCCGAACACCGCGCCGCGCACCGCCGCGCCGATGCCGCGCCCGCCCAGGGCGAACGGCTTCTGCCAGCGCGCCTCCGGCTGCCAGCGCGGATGCGGTGCCTCGGTGGCGAAGCCCAGCGGTGCGCGCCCGCGCAGCGAGCTCAGCATCGGGATCAGCGTCATCGCCACCACCAGCGAGATCGCGATCGCGATCGCCACGGTCAGCGCCTGGTCGCGGAACAGCTGGCCGGCGATGCCGTCGACGAACACCAGCGGCAGGAACACCGCGATCGTGGTCAGCGTCGAGGCGACCACCGCCATGCTCACCTCGCGCGTGCCGGCGATCGCCGCCTGCACGATCCCCAAGCCCCGCTCGCGCGCCTTGGCGATGCTCTCCAGCACCACGATCGAGTCGTCCACCACCAGGCCGGTGGCCAGCGCCAGGCCACCCAGCGACATCACGTTGAGGCTCAGCCCCAGCCGGTCCATGAAGAAGAACGTGGCCACGATCGATACCGGCAGCGACAGGCCGATCACGAAGGTGCTCCAGCCATCGCGCAGGAACAGGAAGATCACCAGGATCGCCAGCAGGCCGCCGATCACCGCGTCGCGCTTGACCTCGCCGATGGCGTGTTCGATGAAGCGCGACTGGTCGTCCAGCGTGTCCAGGGAGACATCGGCCGGCAGCTGCGCACGCAGGCGCTCCAGCCGCTGCGACAGCGCCTTGGCGGTGGCCACGGTGTTGGCGTCGCCCTCCTTGTAGATGGCCAGCTCCACCGCCTCGCGCCCGGCCAGGCGGATCACCGCCTCGCGTTCCTTGTAGCCCTGGCGCACCGTGGCCACATCGCGCAGCCGCACCGGCATGCCGGCGGCGACGGCGGTGCTGCTGGAAGAGGAAGCGCTCTGCACCGAGGCAGCGGCGGCGAGCACTTCGGCCGAGCCGCTGGAGGCGGCGATGGCGGCCATCTGCGCGGCCGCGTTGGCCGCGGCGTTGTCACCGCCGCTGCGCGTGGTCAGCAGCAGGTCGCCGATCTCCTCCACGTTGCCGAACTGGTTGACCGTGCGCACCAGATAGCGCTGCGTGCCCTGCTCCAGGCGACCGCCGGACAGGTTGACGTTCTCGGCCTTGAGCCGCTCGATCACGGTGGACAGCGGCATGTGCAGCTGGGCGAGCTTCTGCTGGTCGATGTCGACCTGCACCTCGTCCTCCAGGCCGCCGCCGACCTTGACCGCGGCCACGCCGCTGACCGGCTCCAGCTTCTTCTTCAGGTCCTCGTCGGCGAAGCGACGCAGCGCCACCAGCTGCCGCTGCGCGGCCAGCGCGTCATCGGCCGGCACTTTGGCCGACAGCGCCAGGCGCATGATCGGCTCGGTGGACGGATCGAAACGCAGCAGCACCGGCGCGCTGGCCTCCAGCGGCAGCTGCAGCGCCTCCAGCTTGTCGCGCACCTCCAGCCCGGCCTGGTCCATGTTGGTGCCCCAGGCGAACTGCAGCACCACATCGCTCTGCCCGGTGCGCGAGACCGAGGTCAGCCGGCGCAGGTTCTTGACCACGCCCACCGATTCCTCGACCGGCTCGGACAGCAGCGTCTCGATCTCGGCCGGCGCCGCGCCGGCGTACTCGGTGCGCACGGTCAGCGTCGGATAGCTCAGGTCCGGCAGCAGGTTGACCTTCAGGCTGCGCAGCGCGATGAAGCCGAACAGCAGCAGCGTCACCGTCACCATCGCCACCGTCACCCGGCGCCGCACCGCCAGGGCGACCAGGCCGCCACCGGCGCCGGTCTCGCCGTGCGCGTGCTCCCCATTCCCCGTGTGCATCGCGACGTCCTCAGCGCTTGCCGGCCAGCGCGACCTGCGTCGCCGGCGCCGGCGGCGCCTCGATCACCGTGACCGCGCTGCCGTCGCGCAGGGCGACCTTGCCGGCGGTCACCACCGCATCGCCCACCTTGAGCCCCTTGCGGATCTCGACCCAGGCGCCATCGACATAGCCAGGCTCGACCGCGGTGCGCACCGCCTTGCCGGCACGCACCAGATAGACCGCCGGATCGCCATCGTCCAGCAGCGCCGCGCGCGGGATCACCAGCGCGTCGGCACGGTGGTCGTATTCGATCCGCAGCCGGCCGAACATGCCGGCCTGCAGCTGGGTGCCGCCTTCGAACGCGCACACCACGCGGAAGGTGCCGCTGCCGGCGTCCACCACCGGCGCGACGCGATCGACCTTGCCGGTGAACGCCTTGCCCGGCAACGCATCGGCCTGCAGGGTCACCGGCTGGCCGGCGCGCAGTGTGGCCAGTTCGCGCTCGGGCACGTTGAGCGTGGCCTCCAGCCGCGAGCGATCCACCAGGCGGATGATCGGCGTGTTGATCTGCACGAAGTTGCCCGGCTTGATCGAGCGCGAGGCGACCACGCCGGAGATCGGCGCCACCACCGTGGTGTAGGACAGCTCCAGCCGCGCCAGGCGGTTCTGCGCGCGCATGTTCTCCAGGTCGTAGCGCAGCTGGTCGACGTCGTTGGCGCTGATCATCTGCTGGTCGACCAGCTTCAGGGCGCGCTGGTAGTTGTTCTCCAGCTTGCGCATCTGCGCCTCGGTCTGCGCCACCGACAGCCGCGCGCGGTCGGCGTCCAGACGCACCAGCGGCTGGCCCGCCCGGACCTCCTGACCCTCCTCCACCAGCACCGCCAGGGCCACGCCGGAGGTCTTGGCGATGACCTGCGACTCGGCGCGCGGCTCCAGCGTGGTGGTGCCGGCGTAGCTGGCGGCCACGGCGCGATGGGTGGCCTTGACCGCTTCCACCGGCACCGCGTCGGCCGCTTTTTCCTTGTCCTTGTCCTTGCTCTTGTCGGCCTTGGCGTCGTCGGCCTTGGGGTCGGCGCCCTGCGCGCTGCCGCAGCCGGGCAAGGCGGTGATCAGCGCCAGCGCGAGGGCGGCGGCCCCCAGGACGGTGGCGGAACGGGCATGGGCGGACTTGGACATGGCAATGCGTCGCTGTTGGTGTTGTAGGCAACTACACCACCAAAACAACAACTCGCCATGCGCCGAAGGTCATGGTGACCTGTGTCCTTGATCGCCCATCCCACCGCACGCGCGCCGACAGCACGGCACTGCGCGGATCGCGCGTAAGTTGTTGCGCTGCGGCATTTTTTCCGCTGTCGCGCGCTTGCCGGAGACGCTGAACGGCAGGCTATACTCGCCACAAGCCAAGCGCCGCGGATGGGACGGGGCGCGCGCGAATCCCGGAACACGACATGACGCGATCGTTGTTGCTCGCCGCCTGTTTTGCCCTGCTGTACGCCGGCGTGTCCGGCACGGGCCAGGCCCGCCAGGACGCCCCGGCCCCGGCCGCTGCCCCGACTCCCGCACCCGCCGCCGTCGCCGCCCCGCGCGGCAACGCCGCCGCCGGCAAGCAGCTGTCCTATACCTGCCAGGGCTGCCACGGCGTCATCGGCTACAAGAACGCCTACCCCAACTACCACGTGCCGCGCATCGGCGGGCAGTCGGCCGAGTACCTGGCCCAGGCCCTGACCGAGTACAAGGCGGGCAAGCGCAAGCATCCGACGATGCAGGCCCAGGCCCAGAGCTTCTCCGACCAGGACATCGCAGACCTGGCCGCCTACCTGTCCAGCCTGAAGTAAGCCGACCATGCGCACCGCCTTCGCTACGCGTCTGACCTTCGCCCTGGCCGCCGCCCTGGCGCTGGGCGCCTGCACCAAGCTCGAGTCCACCGACACCGCCGCGGCCGATCCTGGCCATGCCAGCGGCGAGCACGGCAGCGCCTCCTCGGCCGGCCTGCCGCCGGGCAACATCGCCGCCGGCGAGAAGAAGTCTCAGGAAAAGGGCAAGGCCACCGGCCAGAGCTGCATCGACTGCCATGGCGCCGAAGGCGACAAGCCGATCGCGGCCACCTACCCGCATCTGGCCGGCCAGTACGCCGACTACCTGGCCCACGCCCTGCAGGCCTACCGCGCCGGCGACCGCCAGCACGCGCTGATGACGCCGCAGGCCAAGGACCTGAGCGATCAGGACATCGCCAACCTGGCCGCCTACTTCTCCTCGCGCAAGGGTGAGCTGCGGGACTTGCACGGGTTGGATTGAGAGCTCGGCAGCCCGGCCGGTTAAGCCGCTTCTCACCGAACGATTGCCGTCAGCCCGCGTCACGACGGGCGCAAGCCGCTTTCAAATCGCCTGACCTTTGGTCTAAACGCAGCCGACCACCCTTCTACCGTCGTTCCCGCGAAGGCGGGAACCCAGTGGCTTTCGCGCCGAAGCGCCAACCACCTGTGGCTCGCCTCGCGGGATAAAGGCTTTGCGCCGGGCCGCTTCATCGGAAGCGAGAAGCAACAGCACCCCTCCCCAGCCCTCCCCTTCGCCTTCGGCGAAAGGGAGGGGGCAGAAGCGCTTGGCGCTGTGGTTCCACGCGCCATGCGCGCTTGACTAAGGAACTCCGCTCCGTGACAAGCCGTGCGACAGCTCGCGACCTGGTGCCCCTTCCCTTGCGCGAAGCGCAGGGGAGCTCGAAATCGCGGCTAGCGATTGAGGGGGAGGGGTCGGGGCTTTCCCGATCAACGCTCAGCCATCAGGCACCATCTCTGCCCCCGAGAACGAGGAAGCCAGCAGCTTCGAGCGACGAGATCTTTCGCGAGAGCGACCGCCTTTAGGCGCCCCGCCCCTCAACTCCCCACCGGAATCGGATTGCGCTTGACCGGGATGTCCGGCGGCGGCCGCGCCGTGGCGGGGTGGTCGTTGAGGTTGGGGTCGTAGACGCCGCAGGCGCCGCCGGCCTGCAGGATCGACACCACGCACTTGATGCGCTTGGACGTGCCGGGGATCGGGATCTCCAGGTCCTGGATGCCGGCGCGGACCCAGTCCTGCAGCAGGGTGCCGCCGGGCATCCAGTACTTGTCGAACATCGTCGGCTCATAGCCGAACGCCGGACGGTCCAGCCAGGTGCCGGCGTTGTTCGCATCGATCCTGGCCTGCTGGCGCGAGCCCGGCGCGCCGGGGCGGTCCGAGCGCCCGCTGCCTGACGCATCCGGCACCTTGACGCTGCCGTCTGCGTTGAATAGCCCCTGCAGGCCCTGCCCCGCGCTGCCCTGATTGCCGGCCTGCGCGTTGCGCGAGGCGCCCCAGTCGTCGGCGCGCGTCTGGCCCGGCGTGCCCCACTCGTCCGCGGCACGTGCACCCGCGCCTGGGCTGCTGGCCTGACTGCCGGCGGTCTGGCCGCCCTGCACCGGCGACGGCGGCGCGCCGCTGTTGGTGGCCGTGTTGGAGGCTTGCTGGCCGGTCTCGGCCGCCGTTTGGCTGGCGCGCTCGGCCTGGCCCTGCTGGGCCTGCGGGCTGCCGGCGTTGGCCGCGCTGGATGCGGCCTCCGCAACGGACTGGGCCGGCGCGGCCGGTGCGGGGGCCGCCGGCATCGGGATCTCGCGCACGCGGGCCTGGGCCGGAGTCGAGGCCGGCAGTTGCACCGGCGCCGGCTCGGGGCTGCGCAGGGCCTGCAGCGCCGGCGCCTGCACCTGGGGCACCGGCTCGGGATTGGGGATCTCGCGCTGGCGCACCTGCGTGGGCGGCGCGGCCGGCGCCGGCAGGTCGACCGCGCGCGGGGCGACCTGTTGCACGGCCACCGGCTGCTGGGTCTGCAACGTCTCCACCTCGCGCACGCGCGCGGCCGGCGGCTGCCACTGCACCTGGGGCGCGGGCAACTGCACCTGCGGCGGCGTGGTCGGCGGCAGGACGAAGGTCTGGGTCGGCTGCGCGGTCTCGGTCACCTGCAGCGGCTGTTCGACCGGCGGCGTCGACGGCGCTGGGGTTTCGGGCTGCGGCGGGGTGGCCGGCTGCTCGGCCACCTGCGGCGGCGTGGGCGTGGGCGGGGACGGGGCCGCCTGCGCCGGCGCGGGCTGCGCGGGGGCCGGCGCGGCGGCCTCGGGCGTCGCCGCCGCAGGCGCGGGCCGGCTCGCGCCACGCGGCGCGGCGGGGGCGGCCTGCTGCGCGCCGGGCGTGGGCGGTTGCGGCCCCGAGCCACCGCCCTCGCCCGGCGTGCCGCGCCCGATGAAGGTCAGCTGCACGCGGCTGCCGTCTTCCTCGGTCGGCGTGGGCGGCAGCGCCATCAGGCTGACGAAGATCAGCAGCGCCAGGAACGCCAGGTGCAGCAGCAGACTCCCCAGCCGCCCGACCCAGCGGATCCAGCGCTCCTCGCGCGGCGGCGCCTCGCCATGCTGCCAGTGCAGCGACCACGCGGCCTGCCAGCGGTTCATCGGCCGCGCCACTGGCGCCATGCGCGGGCGCGCGGCCGCGGCGGCCACCAGCGCCTCGACCGGGGCCAGGCTCAGCTGACCGGCCTGCGCCGGCCGGTTGCGCAGCCAGATGCCCCAGCCGTGCGGCAGGCCGGTGCGTTTTTCCAGAATGGGCGCCGGCCTGCGCTGCAGGAGGGCGGCGATGATCTCGGTGGCAGTCGTCACCGGATGCGGACGGATCAGGCCGCGTCGCGCGGCATGTACGGCGCCTGGCCGCTGTCGTGGTCGGTGGCGTCACGCACCGCGGTCACGCCCGGCACGCGCGTCAGCAAGGTCTTCTCGATGCCCTGCTTCAGGGTGACATCGGCCATGCCGCAGCCGTGGCAGCCGCCGCCGAAGCGCAGGAACACCACGCCCTCGCCCGTCACTTCCTCCACCGCCACGCGGCCGCCGTGCGAGGCCAGCTGCGGGTTGACCTCGTGCTCGACCACCCAGCGCACGCGCTCGACCAGCGAGGCGCCCTCTGCCGGCGCCTTGCCCTTGATGTGCGGGGCCTTGATCGTCAGCTGGCTGCCGGCGCCCTGGGTGACGAAGTCGATCTCGGCATCGTCCAGCCACGGCACGCTGGCCGCGTCCACGTACAGGGTGAAGCCTTCGCAGTCCACGGCCCACTCGTCGCCGGCCAGTTCGCGCGGTTCGGCGAACTCCAGCCGCGCGTCGGCGCGCGGGGTGCCCGGTTCGACCGCACTGAGCCGCACGCCCAGGCCGGGCGAGGCCTCGCGCTCGATCAGCTTGCGGAAATGGTGCTGGGCGGTCTCGGAGATCTGGATCATGCGGCGTATTCTAGCGGTCTGCCCGCGCACCGGTCAGAACGGAATGGTCACGCGCGGGAATGCTACGTTCCCCGCGCCACCTGCAGGAGCCACCGATGTCCGACCTCGTCCCCCTGGCCGCCGCGCACTGCCTGCCCCGCAGCGGCAGCGAGCACCGCCTCAGCCAGGCGCGCATCGCCGAGCTGCTGCCGCAGCTGCCCGGCTGGGAGCTGGCCGAACAGGACAAGGCGCTGGTGCGCACCTTCCGCTTTCCCGACTATTACCGCACGCTGGCCTTCGTCAACGCGCTGGCCTACATCGCCCACGCCGAGGACCATCATCCGGACCTGGGCGTGCACTACGACCGGGTGGTGGTGCGTTTCTCCACCCACGACGTGGGCGGCCTGAGCGAGAACGACTTCATCTGCGCCGCCAAGGCGCAGGCACTGGAACCCGACGCATGAACACCCGCACCGTTTCCCGCCCCCTGCGCCTGCTGGCGCTGTCGTGTTTCGCCGTGCTGGCCGCCGCCTGCGGCGAGCAGGCCGCGCCCGAGGCCACCGCCCCGGCCGCCACCGAGCTGACCGCGCTGCAGACCCCGCCGCCGCAATACCCGCTGGAGGCCGCGTGCAGCGGCCACGGCGGCGTCTCCACGCTCAAGGTCACCGTCGGCACCGCCGGCACGCCGACCGAGGTGGTGGTGGCCAAGGGCAGCGGCAACGCGGCGCTGGACGATGCGGCGGTGGCTGCGGTCAAGCAATGGACCTTCAAGCCGGCCACGCGCGGCGGCCAGCCGGTGGCGCAGACCCTCAACGTGCCGGTGAACTTCCCCGCCCCGCAAGTGCGCCCGGACGCCTGTTTCTCGCTGGACGAGAAGGCCAAGACCCCGGCGCAGTGAGCGACCGGCGCCCGGCATCGCGTACCGGATGAATCGGGTTTCGAGCGGCGTTGACGCTGCAGACGCCGGAACGCGTTACTCCTTTTAGCGTCCCGCGTGAGCGTCGCTGGGTTCCCGCCTTCGCGGGAACGACGATAGAAGCTTCCCAGCGGCACTCAGCCCGCACGGCCGCGCAGCGGCTCGACTCCGGTCATATTGGCCCCGGCCAGCCGCATCAGCTCGATGAAGCGCTGCAGCTTGGCCGGCTGATGCCGCGCCGGCGGATAGACCAGGTGCACCGGCAGCGGGGTGGCGCGCCAGTCCGGGGCCAGGTGCAGCAGCCGGCCGGCGGCGACGTCCTCGGCCACCAGCCAGGCCGAGGCGATGCACGCCCCCAGCCCGGCCAGCGCCGCGGTGCGCAGCGCGTGCAGGCTGTCGGTGCTCAGCCTGGGCCGGATCGGGAAATGGCACTGCCGCCCGTCCTGGCGATGGGTCAGGCTGATGTCGTTGCGGTAGAACAGGTTGATCGCCAGCCAGGGCAGCGCGCGCAGGGTCTCGATCGCATCGGGTGCCTCGCGCCCTTCCAACAGTTCCGGCGCGCCGACCACGATGCGTGGCACCTCGGCGATCTGCACCGCCACCACCGAGGGATCCATCACCGTGCCGACGTGGATGGCGCAGTCGATGTTGTCGGCGACGAAGTCCGGCTCGCGCTCGTGCAGCAGCCAGTCCACCGAGACCTGCGGATAGCGGCGCAGGTAGTCGGCCATCGGTTCCATCAGCTGGCGCTGGCCGAAGGCGTGCGGCACCACCACGCGCAGCAGGCCCTGCGGGGCTTGGCCGGCTCCGCGCAGGTCGTCTTCCAGCGCCTGCCAGTCCTGCAGCAGGTCGCGGGCCTTGTCGTAGCAGCGCGCGCCGTCTTCGGTCAGCGTCATGGCGTGGGTCGAACGGCGCAGCAGCTTGAGCCCGAGCAGGCGTTCGAGCGCCTGCAGCCGTCGGCTGACGGTGGGCTGGCTGGCGCCGAGCTGCGCGGCGGCGGCCGACAGGCTGCCGGCCTCGACGATGCGGACGAAGGTCTGCATCAGTTCGAGGCGGTCGGTTCCTGTGGAAATCGGCTCTTGCATACGCCCGACGCATAGGCATTGTGTCGGCGCGCAGGCTACCACGCGCGCCGGACGGCCCGGAAAATAGCGCGCACCCCACCTTGCAGCCGCTCGACGCCATGACTCACATTCAATATCCGCATGAAGCCCCAGGCCACACCGGCCTGCCGCGCCGGCTGGTGCTGCTGCTGGCGATCGGCGCCGGCATGAGCGTGGCCTCGCTCTACTACAGCCAGCCCATGCTCGGCGTGCTGGCCGGCGACCTGCACGCCAGTGCCCAGACCGCCGGCCTGGTCCCCACGCTCAACCAGCTCGGCTATGCGCTGGGCATCCTGCTGTGCGCGCCGCTGGGCGATCGTTACGACCGCCGCCGGGTGATCCTGGCCAAGTGCGGCCTGCTGGCGCTGGCGCTGGCCGTCGGCGGCCTGGCGCCGGGCATGACCACCCTGCTCTGCGCGAGCCTGGCGATCGGCCTGACCGCCACGGTGGCGCAGGACTTCGTGCCCGCCGCCGCCACGCTGGCGCGGATCGAACACCGTGGCCGCATCGTCGGCACGGTCATGACCGGCCTGCTGCTGGGCATCCTGCTTTCGCGCGTGGGCAGCGGCCTGATCGCCGGAATCTGGGGCTGGCGCGCGGTCTACCTCATCGCCGCCGTGGGCATGGTCCTGGTCGGGCTGGCCTCGGCGCGCTGGGTGCCGCGCTTCGAGCCGACCACCACGGTGGGCTATGGCGCGCTGCTGGCCAGCCTGGTGCCGCTATGGCGCGCGCACCCGGCGCTGCGCCGCGCCACCTGGGCGCAGGCGACCCTGGCGGTCGGCTTCAGCGCGTTCTGGTCGACGCTGGCGGTGATGCTGCAGGACGCGCCCTTCCACCTGGGCAGCGCGGTGGCCGGCGCGTTCGGCCTGGCCGGTGCGGCCGGCGCGCTGATGGCGCCGATTGCCGGCCGCATCGCCGACCGGCGCGGCCCGGGGCTGGTCACCCGCCTCGGCGCCGGGCTGGCGGCGGGCGCGTTCGCGCTGATGCTGGCCGGGCCACTGCTGCCGATGCACGGCCAGCTGGCCCTGCTGGTGGTGGGCACGATCGGCTTCGACCTGGGCGTGCAGGCCACGCTGGTCTCTCACCAGACCATCGTCTACGGCATCGATCCTGGGGCGCGCAGCCGGCTCAACGCGGTGTTCTTCACCGGCATGTTCATCGGCATGGCCAGCGGTGCGGCCCTGGGCAGCGTGCTGATGCAGCACCTGGGCTGGCCGGGCGTGCTGGGCCTGGCGGTGCTGACCTCGTTGCTGGCGCTGGCGATCCGGCTCGGCGCGCACCGCGACGCGGCGGCGGCCGGACGTTGCGCGCACGTCAACGCCGCGCCGCCGCTTCACCACGAAGCATGAGCATCGCGCGCGGCAGGCTGAGGACACACCCCTCCTGGAGACCCGCATGTCCACCTCGCCGCAAGAGCTCGAAGCCGCCTTCTGGAAGGCCCTCAAGTCCGATCGCACCGTGATGCTGGGGCTGGAGGGCATCGAAGACGGCCATACCCGGCCGATGACCGCGATGATCGAGGGCGACGAAGGCGGCCCGGTCTGGTTCTTCACCTCCGTCGACAATGCAATGGTGCAGCAGCTGGGCTCGGGCCACCGCGCCATCGCCGCCTTCGCCGCCAAGGACCACGACCTGTTCGCCAGCGTGCGCGGCACGCTGGTGCTGGACACCGACCGCGCGGTCGTCGATCGCCTGTGGAACCCCTTCATCGCCGCCTGGTACGAAGGCGGCAAGGACGATCCCAAGCTGGCCCTGCTGCGCCTGGATCCGGACCAGGCCGAGATCTGGAAGAACGGCTCCAGCCTGCTGGCCGGGCTGAAGCTGCTGCTGGGGCGCGACCCCAAGCGCGACTACGCCGACAAGGTCGCCAAGGTCAATCTGGCCTGATGACCCGCGCGACGCGCCGCGGCCGATGCTGCGTCGCGTCGTGACCCGTCTTCGGGGCGGGCGGATAGTCGGCTGAACCAGGACCGCGCCGGTCCTGCTTCGCCAGCCGCCCGCCCGCCTCCGGAGATCCGCATGAAAGCCGTGATCGCTCTGCTCGCCGCCGTCGTCCTGCTCGCCATCGGTATCCCGCTTTCGCGCGCCATCAGCAATGGCGAAGAACACACCATCACCCGCACGCTGGATCCGGATGCGCCGCGCCCCGTGCGCGAGACCGCCAAGCCGCGTCCGGCGCAGGTCAGCCACGCCGACACCGATCCCAAGCCGGCCGCCGCGCCGCGCTAGCCGGTCCGATCCAGCCGCAGCGCGCCATCGCGGCGCTCAGGGGGCGCATGTGCGCGCCGCACGCGACTGGGTAAACTGTGGCAATGCAACATCGCCGCCCGCCTCAGGGCGGCGTCTTTTTTTGGTTTATAAAACAATCGTCTAGGATACGTTTCGCAAGGATTGGTCGAAGTCTTGGCCTGCGCGGATTGGAGCCCTTCCCCATGATTTTCGAAACCCTCGACACCTCCGGTCACGAACAGGTCGTGTTCTGCCACAACCCCGATATCGGGCTGAAGGCAATCATCGCCGTCCACAGCACGGTGCTGGGTCCGGCGCTGGGCGGAGTGCGCATGCGACCCTACCCCGACACCGAGACGGCCCTGACCGACGCGCTGCGGCTGAGCCGCACGATGACCTACAAGAACGCCCTGGCCGGCCTGAATGTCGGTGGCGGCAAGGCGGTAATCATCGGCGATCCGAGTCAGGACAAGGCCGAGGCGCTGTTCCGCATGTTCGGCCGCTATGTCGATTCGCTGGGCGGGCGCTACATCACCGCCGAGGACGTGGGCACCGACGTCAACGACATGGAGCATGTCTACCGCGAGACCGAATACGTGGTCGGCGTGCACCAGGTGCACCGCGGCTCGGGCGACCCGGCGCCGTTCACCGCCTACGGCGCGATGCAGGGGCTGATGGCCGCGCTCAACCGCCGGTTCGGCAACGAGGAGATCGGCAAGTACAGCTATGCCGTGCAGGGCCTGGGGCACATCGGCATGGAGTTCGTGAAGCTGCTCAAGGAGCGTGGCGCCAAGCTGTTCGTCACCGACCTCAATCCGGCGCTGGTGGCGCGCGCGGTCGAGGAATACGGCGCCGAGGCGGTGGCGCCCAACGAGATCTACGACATTCCCGCCGACGTGTTCTCGCCGTGCGCGCTGGAAGGGTCGATCAACCACGAGACCCTGCCGCGCCTGCGCGCCAAGATCATCTGCGGCACGGCCAACAACCAGATGTCGCACGTGGTCGGCGAGGAAGCCATGCGCCGCGGGATCCTGTACGCGCCCGACTATGCGGTCAACGCCGGCGGGGTGATGAACGTCTCGCTGGAGATCGACGGCTACAACCGCGAGCGCGCCATGCGCCTGATGCGCAACATCTATCACAACGTCGGGCGCGTCTTCGACCTGGCCGAGAAGGAGCGGATCGCCCCGCAGTACGCCGCCGACCGCATCGCCGAGGCGCGCATCGCCTCGATCGGCAAGCTCAAGCTGCCGCTCGGCCGCACCGCCCCGCGCTACATGGGCCAGCTGCGCGGCGACCACTGAGCCGCACCAGGGGCGAGAACGAGAACGGGCGCCATCGGGCGCCCGTTCTGCTTTGCGTGACACTTGGAAGCTCGTCATGACCACAGGGCCCCTGGCGGCGACTCAGAACCCCACGCTGTACCGCACCGATCCCACCGACTCGCTCCCGCGCGCGCCGAAGCGCTGGTCCAGGCCGAAGGACAGGCGCTGGTTGGCGCGCAGCGCGGCCTCCAGCGAGAAGCCGGCCCAGCCGCCCGAGGCCGCCGCGTCGCCGCCCGGGATCGCGCCCCAGGCGTCGATGCCGACGAAGCGCGCCTGCCGCGAGAACCCGCTGGCCGACAGCACCGACTGCCATTCCAGATGGCCCGACAGCGACAGGTCCATCGACGCCAGCGACAGCGCCCGCTCCAGGCGCAGCCCGGCGATGGCCTGGGCGCGGCTGGCATGGCTGGCCGCCGCAGCCAGGCCGAAGCCGGCCGCGCCCTGCTCACTGAAGGCATCCCGCGCCAGGCTGGCGTAGTCCGCCCCCAGGTACGGGGTGAGCGTGCCCAGGCCGGTGCGCAGCGGCACGCCGGCTTCCATGCTGGCGAAGCGCATCTCACCGTCGTAGCGCGCATCGACGCCGTAGGCCGCGTCGCCCAGATAGACCGAGCGGCGCAGGTCGCGGCGGAACTGGCCCACGCCGAACTGCGCCAGCGCATAGCCGGCCTGCCCGCGATGGGCCAGATAGGCCTGCACATGGGTCTGGCGGTCTTGGCCGGCGTCGCCGAGCGTGTCGCGCACGCTGTTGGTGTCCATCTGGCCCACGGCCAGGCCCGAGGTCCAGCCCGGCGCCAGGGTCACGTCCTGGCCGGCGATCCAGCCCGACAGGTCCAGCCCGGCGGTCGCGCCCAGGCCCGAGGCCTGACGCCCGTCGAACGCCTGGTACCAGCCGTCCGCGCTGGCCCCGTCCTGCGCCACGTGCGCGGCCAGCGCACGCCGGCGTAGATCGAGCAGATCCAGGGTGACGCCGTCGGCCGCCGCATGCGCGCGGCCGGACAGGCTCTCCAGCGAACGCGCGGCGGCCGCGCTGGACGAGGTGCGCAGGAAATCCCCGGCCAGCGACGCCATCGCGCCGCTCTGGGCCTGCGGCTGCGCGTCGAGCTGGGTCAGCGCCGCGTCCACGCGCTGGGCGGCGCCGACCGACGCGGCGCTCATGCCCATCGCGCTGGCGGTGGCGGTGATGTCCAGCCGAGTGATGTCCAGGTACGCCTGGGTGCTGCTGAAGCCCAGCGACGCCTGCAGGAACACGTTCGAGGCTGAGCTCAGCCCGGAGAAGGTGCCGTTGATGGCGCTGGCGTCGACCACCGTCTCGCGCGCGCTGCGCACGTAGCCGCTGGCCATGCCCATCACCTTGAGCATGCCGCCCAGGTTGGCGGTGCCATCGACCTGCAGCGGCGTGCCGATCTGGAACTCCAGCGTGGCGCCGGAGGACTGGGTGAAGTCGCCCTCGATCCGCCGCGCGCCCGCCGCGCCGGTGAAGGCGACCGTGCCGTCGTTGCGCAGCGCGCCGCCCACGCCGCCGCCGGTGTTCAGGCGCGCGCCTGCGGCCACGCTGGCGCTGCCCGGGATCGCGCCGCTGGACAGCAACGCGCCCTGGCTGACGCGGGTCTGGCCCAGGTAGCTGTTCTGGCCGCTCAGGTTGAGCGTGCCGGCGCCGGACTTGGTGATGCCGCCGTCGCCGCTGATCGCGTTGGACCAGGTCGAGGTGCCGTCGAAGGACACCGCCACATCGCCCCAGTCCAGCCGCGCCGGCCCGTTGACCGCCTTGCCGACATTCAACAGGCCGTAGCCGAACACCGGGTCCACCCCCGCCGCGCCCAGGTCGGTGGCCGTGCCCAGCAGGGTCTGCCGGACCAGGTCGTTGGAGAAATAAGGAAAGGCCTGCCACACCAGGGCCGCCGCGCCGGAGACCTGCGGGGTGGACAGCGAGGTGCCGGTCCACTCCCAGTAGCTGGGCGCGGTCGGGCCATCGTTGGTGCCGGTGGTGATCACCTTGCCCGGCGCGACCAGACAGTAATGCATGGCCACGCCGCAGGCGTTGGAGTACGAGGCCAGCTGGGTCGGGTTGTCGGTGTCCAGCGCCGCCACCGCCAGCCAGCCGATCTCCAGATCGGCCGCCGGCAGTGTGTTGTTCGGGCCGGGCTTGCTCGGCATGGCGGCCGTGTCGGTCGGCTGGGCCTTGCCGTCGTTGCCGGTGGCGAACACCACGATGCCGCCGTTCTGCACGACGAAGGGCCGGTACTCGGCGGCGATCGGTGCTGTGGCGGTCAGGTCGGTCCAGTACACCCCGCCCCAGGAGTTGTTCATCACCTTGACCCCGCGCGCGATCAGGTCCTGGTGCACCTGGGCCAGGCCCAGCGCGCCGCTGGTCGAATTGCCGTTGCCCGAGCCGTCGTCGGTCGGCTCCTTGTCCGAGATGATCCGCGCCGAGACGATGCTCGCCCCCGGTGCGATGCCGCCCGGCCACGCGCCGAAGGCCCGGCCGGCGGCGATCTGCGCCACGGCCGTGCCGTGGCCGACCACGTCGTCCTTGGTCAGATCGTTGGACGAGCCGCTGACATAAGTGAGGTTGGCGGTGACCCGTGGCGAGAGCGCCGGATGGCTGCGGTTGACGCCGGTATCGACGATGCCGATCACCACACCGGTGCCGGTGAAGCCTGCGGCGTGCGCGGCGTCGGCATGGGTAAGGCTCAGATGCTTGGAATAGGTCGGATCCGGCGTGGTCACCACCGGCGCGGGGGTCGTGGCGGGCGGTGGTGTCGTCGATGGCGGATTCGACTTGACGCCCCCGCCCTTGCCGCCGCAGGCGCTCATCACCGCGCACGCCAGCACGTTCAGCACCAGCATCCGGCCCGCAGGCCGCCCCGACCTCGCTCCCTGTCCCCGCATCGCACCCGCTCCCCGAATGGCGCACCCCTGCGCCCGTCCGGCGCAATCTAGCGCAACCGCGGCGGCGCAGGTGGGCTTGCGTCTGCAGAACGCACGTTCACTTTGATACCCCACACGGCACCTCGGCGCCTGAGGCAAGCGGCCAATGGTCGGGGTGTGCCGACGCGAGCGCCCGGGAGGATAATGGGGAACTCTTTGGTTCCCCAGGACAGGCTCTCCATGAGCGACATCGTCATCGCCGCCGCCAAGCGCACCGGCATCGGTTCTTTCCTCGGCCAGTTCACCGGCACGCCCACGCCGCAGCTGGGCGCCAGCGTCATCGCCGCGGCGCTCGAGCAGGCCGGCGTGCCCGCGCAGGACGTGGACGAAGTCATCATGGGCTGCGTGCTGCCGGCCAACCTGGGCCAGGCGCCGGCGCGCCAGGCGGCGCTGGCGGCCGGCATCCCGCAGTCCACCGGCGCGACCACCATCAACAAGGTGTGCGGCTCGGGCATGAAGGCGATCATGCTGGCGCACGATCTGGTCAAGGCCGGCTCGGCGCGCGTGGTCGTGGCCGGCGGCATGGAGTCGATGAGCAACGCCCCGCACATGATTCCCAATTCGCGCACCGGTAACCGCTTCGGCGATTTCAAGGCGATCGACCACATGGCGTGGGACGGTCTGACCAATGCCTATGACGGTCAGGCGATGGGCGTATTCGCTGAGGCCACCGTGGAAAAGTATGGCTTCAGCCGCGAGGAGCAGGACGCCTTCGCGATCGAATCGGTCAAGCGCGCGCAGGCCGCGCAGGCCTCCGGCGCCTTCGATGCGGAGATCGTGCCGTTCAAGATCGCCACGCGCAAAGGCGAGGTGACCGTGAGCAGCGACGAGCAGCCGGGCAAGTCGGACATCGGCAAGATCCCCTCGCTCAAGCCGGCCTTCAAGAAGGACGGCACGGTCACCGCCGCCAGTTCGTCGAGCATCTCCGACGGCGCGGCCGCCACCGTGGTGTTGAGCGCCGAGGACGCCGCCCAGCGCGGCCTGCACCCGCTGGCGCGCATCGTCGCGCATGCCACGTTCTCGCAGCAGCCGGAGTGGTTCACCACCGCGCCGGTCGGCGCGATCCAGAAGGTGCTGGAGAAGGCGGGCTGGTCGGTCCAGGACGTGGATCTGTTCGAGATCAACGAAGCCTTCGCCGTCGTGGCGATGGTGCCGATCAAGGAACTGGGCATCCCCCACAGCAAGGTCAATGTGCATGGCGGCGCCTGCGCGCTGGGCCATCCGATCGGCGCTTCGGGCGCTCGCCTGGTCGTCACACTGCTCAACGCTCTGCGCGTGCAGGGTATGCGCCGTGGAATTGCCACGCTGTGCATCGGCGGCGGCGAAGCCACGGCCATCGCGGTCGAACTGCTCTGAAGACGTTTTCTGTTTTAACGCCAAGTTGACGAATCTGAGCCATACGCCCGCGAATGCTTGACAGTGGAAAACGGATTGTCATGATGTCGCCCGGCGCGCAACTGCGCGTTGCCAAACTAATCGACGAGGATTTACCAATGAGCATCAACAAGACGCTGATCGCGCTGGCAATGGGCCTGGCCCTGGCTGCTTGCTCGAAGCCGGAACAGGCTGCCGACGCCGCCACCGACGCGCAGCAGGCTGCCACCGAGGCCCAGGCTGCCGCCGACACCGCCGCTTCGACCCCGACCGCCGACGCTGCCCAGGCTGCTGCCGACACCGCCGCGACCGCCGCCAACACCGCCGCTGACGCTGCCGCCAACGCTGGCGCCGCGACCACGGACAAGGCTGCCGACGCTGCTGCCGACGCCGCCGAGGCTGCCAAGGACACCGCGCAGGACGCCGCTGACGCTGCGAAGTCCGCCGGTCAGGACGCCGAGAAGAAGTAATCCGCGCTTCGCCGATGGTTCGCCATCGGCAATCGGATTCGAGAAGACCGCCGGGCAACCGGCGGTCTTTTTTTGTGCTCGATGAAATTGCGGAACAGAGCGGTGAACATACTTCGCGGCGGCCTGTCCCCAGCCTGGTCGAGGTTCTGCGCTGATCGATCAGGACTGCTTTCGACATCAAGTCGACCGGCTCGACACGCCAGGCAACGGCACAGCGGTCGGCGACCACGACGAGCGACGCGATACGCCGCGCTTCAAGTCATTGCAGGGTGCGCCGATCGAGGGGAAGGCCGACACCGCGACTCTGATCGCTGCCCTCCGACCCAGCAACCCCGAGCGCCAGGATCCCTCGATCAAGAAAAAGAACATTTTTGTAAGGAACGGCCCTACATGGCGTTGACATGCGCCTTCGTAGGCTCGCCGCGTCGTGAATGCCGGTGTCCGTGACACCCGCAGACTTCGCGCCACACCATCCATCTTCTTTCGTTGAGGGGAACGCCATGACCAACAAGTTCAACATCGTGCTGATCGCTTCCGTCCTGGCGCTGGGCGCCTGCTCGCAGCAGACCCAGGACCGCGCCGCCGCCACCGCCGACAGCGCCGCGGCCGATGCCTCGGCTGCCGCGGACAAGGCTGCTGCCGCGGCCGACAACGCCGCCGACAAGGCCGCCGCCGCCACCGACGCCGCTGCCGACAAGGCCGCCGTTGCCGCCGACAATGCCGCGGCCGCGGCCAGCAACGCTGCCGAGAAGGCCGAGAACGCGACGCAGGCCGCTGCGGCCGATGCCGCCGCCGCCGTGTCCGAAGGCGCCAACGCCACCGCCGACAAGGCGGCCGAGGTCTCCAAGGACGCGCGCGAGGCTTCCAAGAAGTAAGCCGCTTCTGCACGCTGCAGTACCCGAAGAGGCCCGCGCGAGCGGGCCTCTTTCTTTGGTTGTTCGCCGAAGTGCCGAGCCGGTGAACGGCGCTGCGCCCACCAGCCTCGACCCAGCCGGCGTGGCTCCTCGGCCCAGTCCGCTATCGACGGCGGAAAGGCGTCCAGCAGCGCTCTGCCCCCTCCCTTTCGCCGCAGGCGAAGGGGAGGGCCGGGGTGGGGTGCTCTGCTTTTGCTTTTATGGCTCTACCGGTAAAGCCCCGACCCCTCCCCCTCCCTCCCCTGCGCTGCGCGCAAGGGAGGGGGTCTCAAGTCGATAACTTCCCGTAGCTGATCGCGGTGTGCGCCAGGAAGAGCGGCTCGAACAACCACGCAACCCGGAGCCTTGTGACTTAACGCTCGAGGCAGCGGGCCGGCGGGCGGTGGCCGCGCCTAGCGAGGCAGGACGCCGAGCGCCCGAATCAGGGCAGGATGCCCTGATTGAGGGAGAAGCGGCCACCGCCCGCCGGACCGCTGCCCAAACCGAAGCCGCACGCTCGACCGCCGCAATCCTCCAATCGGGAGAACGGCTTCCTCTTGCTACGTCCCAGCGGGCCGAGTCGACCTGGAAGCGCCCCACCCGCAGTTTCCGAATCGCTTGTGCGTTGCTGACAGACAGATCGCCGCTCCTTGCATTTGCCCCGACAGCCAGGACATGCAACGCTCCGGCACGACCGTCCGACGGGCGGTTTGGTGAGACCAGTCACAGCGCCTGTGCGGCGCAAGCCGCGATAGTCGCGTTTCCCCCGACAGGAGACCTTGCGACATGTCCATGTGGAAAGATCCGCTGTCCAGCAAGAAGGACGCCCCGCCGGCCCCGGTCATCGAGCCGTCCCCGCCGCCGGTGGCCAGCGCCGAGCCCATCGCGCCCACCCCGCTGACCAGCGCCCCGAGCCCCGCCTCGGCGCCCACCGCCCAGTCGGCCGGCCGCGAACGCAAGGAGTCGCTGATCGCCTCGGACCTGACCATCGAGGGCAAGATCGAGGGCAGCGGCCACGTGCGCATCGCCGGTCGCTTCAAGGGCGACGTCAATGTCCAGGGCGACCTGACCATCGAACACGGCGCCAAGCTGTCCGGCGGCGTCAAGGCCAGCAAGATCACCATCGCCGGCGAGCTGGAAGGCAATATCGAGGCGGCCAAGCACGTCGAACTGCTGGCCTCCGGCGCCCTGACCGGCGACGTCAAGTGCGGCACGATGACCGTGGCCGCCGGCGCCCGCATGCGCGGCCAGGCCGACTTCGGCTGGGACGGCAGCGAGAAGCAGCACGACGCGGCGTGAGCACCCAGCGCCCCGGCACGGCAGGCGCCACCCGCGCCTGCCCGCATTGCAAGGCGATGATCCTGGAGACCGCGGCCGTATGCCCGTCGTGCAAGCATCACCTGCGCTTCGACGACTCGGCCACCGTAGCCCGGCGCGAGGTGCAGCGCGTGGTGCCGCTGATGGTCCAGGGCACGGTCAACCATCCGGCCGACGCCGCCACGGCCTACGAATACACCGCGGTGATGGTGATCAGCGACGAACAGGGCCGGGAGATCGACCGCCACGTGGTCGGCGTCGGCGCCCTGCGGCCGGGCGAACAGCGCACCTTCTCGCTGGCGGTGGAGATGTTCCCGCATAGCGGCGGCCAGGCGCCGCGCGGGAAGCGCCGCCTGTCCTGAAGGTCCTGCGTCCGGCGGCACGCGCGACGCGTGCGGCCAAGCCTTACTTGCGCGTGGCCGGCTTCTGCGGCCCACAGCTGCTGCAGCCGCCGCAGGCGGCATCGACCGCCCTGACCGGCGGCGCCAGCGCCCTGCCCAGCCGCTGCATCCACGGCGGGCGCCCGTCCCGCAGCAGCGGCAGGGCCAGCGCGGTGCGCGCGCGGCGTGTCGCGTTGGGGAACTGCTTGTGCGCCACGACCCAGGCACTGACCAGCACGGCCAGCGCGATCACCAGGTACTGCAGCGCCAGCGCCGGTGCCATCAGCCCGCCCCCAGCATGACCGCGACCTGGTAGGTCAGCAGCGAGGCGATGTAGGCCAGCGCGAACAGATAACCGGCCGACACCGCCATGCGCTTCCACGAATTGGTCTCGCGCTTGATGGTGGCCAGCGTGGACAGGCACATCGGCGCGTAGATGTACCAGACCAGCAGCGACAGCGCTGTGGCCAGCGACCAGCCGTCGTGGATCAGCGGCGCCAGCGCCTGCGCCTTGGCATCGTCATCGCCGGCCGACAGCGCATAGACGGTGGCCAGCGAGGACACGGCGACCTCGCGCGCGGCCAGGCCCGGGATCAGCGCGATGCAGATCTGCCAGTTGAAGCCCAATGGGGCGAACACATAGCTCAGCGCATGGCCGATGCGCCCGGCGAAGCTGTAGTCGATCGGCGGCAGCGTGGCATCGGCCGGCGCGCCGGGGAAGGACAGCAGGAACCACAGCAGCACGGTGAGGGCCAGGATGATGCCGCCCACGCGCTTGAGGAAGATCATCGCGCGCTCGTACAGGCCCAGGGCCAGATCGCGCAGGTGCGGAATGCGGTAGGACGGCAGCTCCAGCAGCAGCGGGTGCTCGCTCTTGTCGCGGCGCCAGCGCTTCATCACCCAGGCCACCACCAGCGCGCTGACGATGGCCGCCACGTACAGGCCGAACAGCACCAGCCCCTGCAGGTTGAACACGCCGCCGACCTGCCGCTGCGGGATGAAGGCGCCGATCAGCAGCGCGTACACCGGCAGCCGCGCCGAGCAGGTCATCAGCGGCGCCACCAGGATGGTGGCCAGGCGATCACGCGGATCCTGGATCGAGCGCGTCGCCATGATCCCGGGGATGGCGCAGGCGAAGGAGGACAGCAAGGGAATGAACGAGCGCCCGGACAGGCCGGCCTTGGACATCAGCCGGTCCAGCAGGAAGGCCGCGCGCGGCAGGTAGCCGGATTCCTCCAGCGCCAGGATGAAGGCGAACAGGATCAGGATCTGCGGCAGGAACACGATCACCCCGCCCAGGCCGGCGATGATGCCGTCGGTGAGCAGGCTGTTGAGCGGGCCTTCCGGCAGCGCGCCGCCGACCCACCCGCCCAGCCAGGCGGTGCCGGCATCGATGGCGTCCATCAGCGGCGCGGCCCAGGCATAGACCGCCTGGAAGATCAGGAACATCACCACCGCCAGCGCCAGCAGCCCGAACACCGGATGCAGCAGCCAGCGGTCCAGCGTGTCGTCCACGCGCGCGGTGCGGGTGGGCATGCTCACCGCCAGCGACAGCAGGCGGCGCGTCTCGGCATGCAGGTCGGCGTCCTCGGGCAGCACGTGGCTGGGCAGCTGCGGCTGGGCGGCCATCCGGTCGATCTGCTCCAGCAGCGCCCGCGCGCCGTTGGACTTGACCGCCACGGTCTCCACCACCGGGATGCCCAGCTCGCGCTGCAGCACGTCCAGGTCGATCTGGATGCCGCGCCGGCGCGCGGCGTCGGCCATGTTGATCGCCAGGATCACCGGCAGGCCCAGGCGCAGCACCTCCAGCACGAAGCGCAGGTTGAGGCGCAGATTGGTCGCATCGACCACGCACACCAGTGCGTCCGGACGCGGCTCGCCGGGCAGGAAGCCGCGGCACAGGTCGCGGGTGATCGCCTCGTCCAGGCTGGCGGCGTTGAGGCTGTAGGCGCCGGGCAGGTCCAGCAGCGCATAGGTCTGGCCGTTGACGCCGGTGAAGCGGCCTTCCTTGCGCTCGACGGTCACGCCGGCGTAGTTGGCCACCTTCTGCCGGCTGCCCGTCAGCAGGTTGAACAGCGCGGTCTTGCCGCAGTTGGGGTTGCCGATCAGCGCCAAGCGCTGCGGCGCGGCGGCCGTGTTCATGCCCCTGCTCCGCGCTCGACGCGCAGACGCACGCGCGCGGCCTCGGTCCGGCGCAGCGCGAAGCGGGTGAAGCCCACCTGCACCAGCAGCGGATCGGCGCCGATCGGCCCCTGCGCCACGATCTCCACCTGCTCGCCGGCGACGAAGCCCAGCTCGCGCAGACGCCGGGCGATGGTGTCGTTGGGGCCGCGGTCTTCCACCGAATCGACGATGGCCTGGGTGCGCTGGGGCAGATCGGACAACATCACGCGAGCGGGCTCAAATGAAAACAGTTCTCAATAGTACCACCGTGATCAAGACGTGAGGCTGTCTGCCGGGTCACCGGACAGGACGCTGCGGGCCAGCCCGGCGTACGATGCGCACCCCTCATCCCGCGCGTTCACCGCCGATGTCCGCACCGTTCCTGATCCGGCCCATCCAGCCCACCGATGACGCCGCGATGGCGGCGATCATCCGCGCCGTCATGCCGGACTTCGGGGCCTGCGGGCCGGGCTTTGCGATCAACGATCCGGAGGTGGACTGGCTCAGCCGCGCCTATGCGCAGCCGCGCAGCGCCTACTTCGTGGTCGAGGTGGCCGGCCAGGTGCTGGGCGGCGGCGGCGTGGCGCCGCTGGAGGGCGGCCCGGCCGGGACCTGCGAGCTGCGCAAGATGTACTTCCTGCCCCAGGCGCGCGGGCTGGGCGCCGGCGCGGCGATGATGCGCCAATGCCTGGAGGCCGCGCGTGGCTTCGGCTTCAGCCAGTGCTACATCGAGACCCTGCGCAGCATGGAGGCGGCCATGCGCCTGTATGAGAAGAGCGGTTTCACGCCGCTGCCCGCCCCGCTGGGCGCCACCGGCCACGGCGGCTGCGACCGCTGGTACGCGCTCGCGCTCTGAGCGGCGCTGCCGCGGCGCGCAAGGGCGCGCCGGCGCATGCCATTAGACTTGTCGCCTTTACGCGTTCCGCAGGAGCCTTGCATGCAGCTGTACGAATCCCGCGCCGTGATCACCGGCGGCGTGTCCGGCCTTGGCCTGGCCACCGCCCAGCGCCTGGTCGCCGCCGGCGGCAAGGTGGTCCTGCTGGACGTCAACGACGAGAAGGGCGAGGCGGCCGTGCAGGCGCTGGGCCGCGCCAACGCGCGCTATCTACGCACCGACGTCACCGACGAGGGCGTGGTGTCGGCCAGCATCGCCGAGGCGCGCGCCTTCCTGGGCGGGCTGAACGTGGCGGTCAACTGCGCCGGCATCCTCGGCGCCGGCCGCGTGCTGGGCAAGGACGGGCCGATGGCGCTGTCCACCTTCCGCAACACGGTGCTGGTCAACCTGGTGGGCAGTTTCAACGTGGCCAAGGCCGCCGCCGAGGCGATGCAGGACAACGCGCCCGGCGAGGACGGCGAGCGCGGGGTGATCGTCAACACCGCCAGCGTGGCCGCCTACGAAGGCCAGATCGGCCAGGCGGCCTACGCCGCGTCCAAGGCCGGCGTGGTCGGCATGACCCTGCCGATGGCGCGCGAACTGGCGCGTTTCGGCGTGCGCGTGGTGACCATCGCGCCGGGCGTGTTCTGGACGCCGATGGTCGACGGCATGCCTGAGGCGGTGCAGCAGTCGCTGGCCGCGTCGATCCCCTTCCCTTCGCGCCTGGGCCAGCCGGCCGAATACGCCGACACCGTCGCCTACATCCTGCAGGCGCGCTACCTCAACGGCGAGACCATCCGGCTGGATGGCGCCACGCGCCTGGCCCCCAAGTAAGGCGGGCGTGAGCCAGGCGCGCGCGGAAAGCCTCTGCAACGCGCCCGCCTTCGCTCACCCCTCGCCGCTCAACGCTCCCCCTCCTCCCACACTCATTTCTTCAATCAGGTCTTCGATCCATGAAAGCTGGTGACATCAAGAAGGGCAACGTCGTCGAATACAACAACGGCGTCTACCAGATCCGCGACATCGAGCGCTCCTCGCCGCAGGGCCGCGGCGGCAACGTGCGCTTCCGTTTCATCATGTACAGCGTGCCGGGCGGCAACAAGCTCGACGCCAGCTTCGATGCCGACGACAACCTGAGCGAGGTCGAACTGCTGCGCCGCCAGGCCACCTTCTCCTACAAGGACGGCGAGGCCTTCGTGTTCCTCGACGACGAGGACTACACCCCCTACACCCTGGACGCGGACGTGCTGGGCGACGACGCCGGCTACATCACCGACGGCCTGACCGGCTGCTATGTGCAGGTGATCGACGAGCAGCCGGTGGCGCTGCAGCTGCCGCAGCACGTCACGCTGGAAGTCATCGAGACCCCGCCCGAGCTCAAGGGCGGCACCGCGACCAAGCGTCCCAAGCCGGCCAAGCTGTCCACCGGCATCGAGATCATGGTGCCCGAGTACATCACCACCGGCGAGCGCATCCTGATCAACACCACCACCGGCGAGTTCGGCGGTCGGGCGGACTGATCCTCGCCGCGCCGGCGCCCGCGAGCGTGCCGGCGCGACGCCTCAGGGCGCGAGCCCGCGCAGGCTGGGCACGCCAGTGTCGCGCTCAAGCGTGCGCAGACGCTGCCCCAGCGCGGCCAGGTTGGCGTCGGTGCCGTCGATCTGATCGCGCAGCTCCTGCGGCAACAGCAGGCGCGCGTCGTGTTCCAGCGTATCGCGCGCGGCGTGCTGCCGGCCGAGCAACGCACTGCCCTTCGCCTGCAGGAAGTCGCGCTCGGCCTGTTGCGGCAGGCCGTAGCCGGGCTGGCCCTGCAGCAGCAGCGCGGGCTGGGCGAACAGCCCCTCGTGCTCCAGGAGGTCGCGCAGGCGGGTGCGGCCGGCATCCAGGTCGGCATCGCCTCCCCCGTGCAGGAAGCGACGCTTGAGCGCATCGCGCGCCAGCAGGTCCTGGCGACGGCGCGCGGCCTGTTCCAGCACCAGCAGTGCGGCGCTGGCGCGCAGATCGGCGCGTTCGATCCATGGCGCGCGCCGCTGCGGCGGCTGCGACAGCCAGTCCTCGACCGACTGCGCGGGCAGCCCCAGGCGCGCGCGGGCGATGTCCAGCATCGCCTGGTATTGCGCGCTGGCCGGTGCGAAGTAATAGCCGGCGCGGCCGGCCTGCTCCAGGTCAGCCAGCGGCTGGCCATCGGCGATGCGCGCTTGTTCAAGGCGGCGCAGCAGGCCGTTGGGCGTGATGCCCGACAGCTGCCCGCCCGCATCCAGCGTGGGCACCCCGTCGCGCAGCAGCTTGTAGGTCTCGAACGCGCAGTTGTTGGAGGCGAAGCGGTAGCCGCCGTCGTAGCTCCAGTGCACCTGCGCGGCGCGCTGCAGCAGCGCGGCGATCTGCGCGCGCGACAGCGTCAGCGGCACCGAGCGCAGGCCGCGCAGCTGGCCCTGGGTGTAGTCGTCGATCACCTGCAGCATGGGCAGCAGGTACAGGCGCGAGGGATAGCGCCCGGTCAGGCCGCCCCAGCTCGAGATCTGCACATCGTCGATGAAGGCGCGGAACGAGAGCACGCGCTGGTACTGCAGGTCCAGCCGGCAGTCCGGCCCGCGCGGGCGGCCCGGCGCGCAGATCACCAGGCGCAGCATGCTGTGGCCCCAGCGGCTCATCGGCGCGTCGTTGCCGTCGGCCAGCAGATAGTCGACGGCGTAGACGCGTTCGGGGTCCAGCGCCAGCAGCGGCGCTGCCGGCCGGTCCTCGAAGAACGCGACGCCCGGCGCGCAGTCCCGGCCGGCCTGCGGCATCGAGCCCAGCCGCTGGGCGAAATACGCGTCCAGCAGCGGGCGACGGCAGGCATAGTCGGCATCGAGGATCCGATGCTCCAGATTGACCGCCACGTATTCCTGCGGCGAGAACAGCTCGTACGCATCGGGCGTGCGGTCGGTGAACGCGTTGTGGCGCAGGCGCAGCTTCAGGCGCGGCCAGCTGCCGATCTGCCAGCCGGCCAGATCGAGCAGACGCGGATCGCGCGAGAAGCCGCCGGCCGCGCTGCGATCCAGCAGGTGCGCCAGTTCGTGGACCAGGGCGGCGCGCGCCGGCGTACGCGCGGCCTCGTCGCTGGCCCGCATCCAGTCGCGCAGCAGGCTGCGCGGAAGCAGCACCTTTCCGGCACCGGTCGCGCGGCCATGCACGGCCGCGGGCAGATCGTCGCGCCACTGCACCGGCACGGTCTCCAGCGCCTGGCGCCACGCGTCCGGCAGCCGCGCCTGCACGTCATCGAACAAGGCCTGCGATGCCGCCCGCTCGTCGGCATCCAGCGCGGCAGTATCCAGCTGCAGATGCAACGCCGCCTGCGCGATCTGCGGCAGGCCGCATCCGAACAGGCAGATCGCCAGCAGCCGAGCGCCCAGCCACCGCGAACGCGGCGGCCGGTCAGGCGGGTTCACAGGGCCAGGATCGCCTGCGCGAGCTGCAGGTCGGAACGCTGGCGCGCGTCCGCGTCGCGTTCGCGCAGGCTGCGCAGGGCCGCCTCCAGGCGAGCGCCGCGGATCGCGCCGTCGCTGGCCACGAAGCTGGCCGCGTCCACCCGCGCATCGAGTACCAGCTTGTCGTTGTCCGAAGAGCTGTCCGAGGACGCCGAAGACCCGGCGCTGCCCGCGCTCGAGGTGCCGCCGGCGGCACCGGCCGCCGAACTCATCGCCCAGGCCGGCGCGGCCATTCCCAGCAGCAGGCCCACTACGATCCACTGACGCATCGATCCACTCCACGCATTGAACGGGGCGCCGATGGCGCCCGCGACGCGCAAGGCTACCGCAGCCGCGGCCGGGCGCACCACCGCTCCGCAGGCGCTTAGGGATCGAACAGCTTGCCCGGGTTCAGCAGGCCCTGCGGGTCGAGCGCCTTGCGGATGCCGCGCATCAGCGCGATCTCGGCCGGCCCGCGCGTGCTGTCCAGATAGGGCTTCTTGACCAGGCCGATGCCGTGCTCGGCCGAGATGCTGCCGCCATGGGCCTTCAGCGCCTGCGCCAGCAGTTTGGTCACCTGCTCGCAGTCGCGCACGAAGTCCGCCTGCGCCATCTGCTCAGGCTTGAGCACGTTGATGTGCAGATTGCCGTCGCCGATATGGCCGAACCACACCACCTCGAAATGCGGATAGGCCTGGCCCAGCAGCGCCTGGGTCTGCTCCAGGAAGGCCGGCATCTGCGAGATCCGCACCGACACATCGTTCTTGTACGGCACATAGGGCGCCAGCGACTCGGTGATCCCCTCGCGCAGGCGCCACAGCTGCTGGGCCTGCGCGTCGGACTGGCTGATGACGCCATCGGCGACCCAGCCGGCCTCCATGCAGGCCTCGAAGGCCGCCATCGCCGCCGCCTCGCTGTCCTCGTCGCCCACGGCGAACTCGGTCACCACGTAATACGGATAGACCTCGTCGAAGGGCTTGACCGCGCCATGCGCCAGCACGTGCCTGAGCGCGATGTCGGTGAAGAACTCGAAGGCCTCCAGCCGCAGCCGCTCGCGGAACGCGGCGAACACCTCCATCAGCCCCTCGAAGCTGGTCAGCGCCAGCAGCATCACATTGGTCGGCGGCGGCGGATCGGTCAGGCGCAGCGTCGCCTCGACCACGATGCCCAGCGTGCCTTCCGAGCCGATCATCAGCTGGCGCAGGTCGTAGCCGGAGGAGTTCTTGACCAGCGCGCGGTTGAGATCGAGCAGCTCGCCCTGCGCGGTGACCACCTTCAGCCCGGCGATCCATTCGCGCGTGTTGCCGTAGCGGATCACGCGGATGCCGCCGGCGTTGGTGGCGATGTTGCCGCCGATCGAGCACGAACCGCGCGCGGCGAAGTCCACCGGATATTCCAGCCCATGCTCGCGCGCGGCGTTGTGCACGGCTTCCAGCGGCATGCCGGCCTGCACGGTCAGGGTGCGGTCGACGCGATCGAAGGCCAGCGCCTTGTTCATGCGCTCAAGGCTCAGGACCAGCTCGCCATCGGCCGCCACCGCGCCGCCGGACAGGCCGGTGCGGCCGCCCGAGGGCACCACCTTGACCTGGCGCTGCGCGGCCCAGCGCATCACCGCCTGCACTTCCTCGACGCTGCCCGGCAGGGCGATGGCCAGGGGATTGGGCGTCCAGCGCCGGGTCCAGTCGCGGCCGTAGTGTTCCAGGTCGCCGGCGTCGGTCTTCAGGCGCAGGTCGGGCACCGCCACGCGCAGCGAATCAAGCAGGGAATCGGTCATGACGGTTGCGCGCGAAACGGCTTGTTTTCAAGGGTGCGCCAGCGTGCCAGCCCTGCAACGCCACGTCCAGATGGCGCGACGGCGTGGCCCGGGCGCAATCTGGCATAGTGGCGCCCCGCTTCGCTCCCCACCCGCTCCCCCCATGTCGAAGAAGACCTCGTTCCCGAAGGAAGACATCCGCGTATTGCTGCTGGAGGGCGTCAGCCAGACCGCGGTGGAGACCTTCAAGGCGGCCGGCTACAGCCAGATCGAGCTCCATTCCAAGTCGCTGCCCGAGGACGAGCTGAAGGCCCGCATCGCCGAGGCCCACATCATCGGCATCCGCTCGCGCACGCAGCTGACCGCCGAGGTGCTCGGCCACGCGCGGCGACTGATCGCGGTGGGCTGCTTCTGCATCGGCACCAATCAGGTCGACGTGGAGGCGGCCGAGCTGGCCGGCATCCCGGTGTTCAACGCGCCCTACTCCAACACCCGCAGCGTGGCCGAGCTGGTGATCGCCCAGGCGATCATGCTGATGCGCGGCATCCCGCAGAAGTCGGCCGAATGCCATCGCGGCGGCTGGTCCAAGTCGGCCGCGGGCAGCCACGAGGTGCGCGGCAAGACCCTGGGCATCGTCGGCTACGGCCATATCGGCACCCAGGTCGGCGTGCTGGCCGAGGCGATGGGCATGAAGGTCATCTTCCACGACATCGAGACCAAGCTCTCGCTGGGCAACGCCGCCCCGGCGCTGAGCCTGGAGGACCTGCTGGAGCGCGCCGACGTGGTGACCCTGCACGTGCCTGAAACGCCGGCCACCAAGGACATGTTCGGCCCGGCGCAGATCGCCGGCATGAAGCGCGGCGCGCACCTGATCAACGCCTCGCGCGGCACGGTGGTGGACATCGACGCGCTGGCCGAGGCGCTGCGCGCCGGCCAGGTCGGCGGCGCGGCGGTGGACGTGTTCCCGGTCGAGCCCAAGGGCAATGGCGATGCCTTCGTCTCGCCGCTGGCCGGCCTGGACCAGGTGATCCTGACCCCGCACGTGGGTGGCAGCACGCTGGAGGCGCAGGACAACATCGGCGTCGAGGTGGCCGCCAAGCTGGTGCGCTACAGCGACAACGGCAGCACCCTGTCGGCGGTGAACTTCCCCGAGGTTACCCTGCCCGGCCACGAAGGCAGCCGCCGCATCCTGCACATCCACCGCAACGTGCCGGGCGTGCTGTCGCAGATCAACGACGTGTTCCGCAACCAGGGCGTCAACATCGACGGCCAGTTCCTGCGCACCGACCCGCAGGTCGGCTATGTGGTGATCGATGTCACTGCCTCGGAGGAACAGGCGGCGGTGCTGAAGGACGCGATGGCCGCGATCGAGGGCACGCTGCGGGTGCGGGTGCTGTACTGATCCTCGACGAAACCTGATGTGTGGGAGCCGCCATTGGTCAAAAAGGCCACAAGGGCGGCTTCCACCTGTAGAGCGGAGCTTGCTCCGCTGCTCTTCGTTCGGTTCGTGGGGGAAGGCCCCAGCGGAGTCCCCAAAAGGGGATTGCCACAAGCTCCGCTCTACAAGGAGACCGCGGCCTGATCCGGGAGACAGTGGCTCCCACAAAAATCAAGGCGCGGTCAGGTGGCGGCTGAGGCCAGCCACTTGCGCGCCATGCGGCTGAGCGAAGGGTCCGGATCGGCGGCGACCTCGGCGATTGGCCGCCAGGCCAGGGCCAGGGATTCCTCGTTGCCGACGAAGGCCTCGCTGCCCAGGGCGCGCACCACGTAGCGCACGTCGAAGTGCCAGTGCCCCTGCACCTCGCCACGCTCGGGGATCCAGTGACGATCCAGATCGAAGATCGCCGCCGCGTCCACGACCAGGTCGGTCAGGCCGGTCTCCTCCTGCGCCTCCTTCAGCGCGACCGTCGGCAGCGCCTCGTCGCCGTCGGCGTGGCCGCCGGGCTGCAGCCAGCGCCGCAGCTTGGCGTGGTGCATCAGCGCCGCGCGCGTGCCGTCGGCGCTGACCAGCCAGGCCGAGGCCGTGAAATGGGACCCCAGCCGCGCCCGCACGAACGCGTCCGGGTGCGAGAGCAGCGCCAGGAAGTTGGCGACCGCCTCGTGTTCAGCCGGCCAGCGCGCCTGGTAGGCCTGAAGTTGCGCCGTCAGCGCGGCGCGGGAATCGTCGGACATAGGACCTCGCCCCATGCCCGGGCCGGCGGCCCGTCGGGCCGCGGCAAGGGCACAAGGTAACTTGTGCAACGGACAGTATGACGGGTAAGGTTCGGCGATCCCATCCGCGCGCCAAGGGGGCAGCGGATCCCTTTCGCCTTTACCGACCCTGGGGAATTCCGCGATGCTGTTCTGGCGCGTCAAGCCGCTCGACAAGATTCTTGAAACCGCCGAGAAGAAAGCGCTGACGCGCCAGCTCGGTGCCTTCCAGCTGACCATGCTGGGCATCGGCGCGGTGATCGGTACCGGCATCTTCGTGCTGACCGCCGAAGCGGGCCAGAAGGCCGGCCCGGGCATGATGATCGCCTTCGTGATCGCCGCGGTGGTCTGCGGCCTGGCCGCGCTGGCCTATTCCGAACTGGCCTCGATGGTGCCGGTCTCCGGCTCGGCCTACACCTACACCTACGGCGTGCTCGGCGAGCTGATCGCCTGGATCGTGGGCTGGGCGCTGGGCCTGGAATACGGCATCGGCGCGGCGGTGGTGACCGTGGGCTGGTCGGGCTACATGAACGGCCTGCTCGCCAACACGACCCTGTTCGGCCTGGTACAGCCCGGCGCGCTGGCGCTGCCGCCCGCGCTGCAGACCGGCCTGTTCGCCGGCGGCAGCTTCAACATCCTGGCCTTCGGCATCGCGCTGCTGGTGACCTGGCTGCTGGTGATCGGCACCTCCAAGAGCGCCAAGGTCAACTCGGTGCTGGTGGCGATCAAGATCATCGCGCTAACCCTGTTCATCGTCATGGCGCTGCCGGTGGCGACCTCGCACACGGCCAACTTCACCCCGTTCCTGCCCGGTGGCTGGGGCAGCCCGCTGGGCGGCATCGGTGTGCTCGGCGCGGCCGCGTCGATCTTCTTCGCCTACGTGGGCTTCGATGCGATCTCCACCGCGGCCGAGGAAACCAAGAACCCCAACCGCAACATCCCCATCGGCCTGATCGCCTCGCTGGCGGTGTGCACCATCTTCTATCTGCTGGTGGGCTATGCCGCGGTCGGCGCGGTCGGCGCGCAGCCGATCATGGGCGCCGACGGCGTGCCGCTGGAGCCGGGCAGCCAGGCCTTCGCCGCGGCCTGCAAGGGCTCCGAGGCGCTGGTCTGCAGCCATGAGCCGCTGGCCCACGTGCTGCGCCTGATCGGCTGGCCGAACCTGGGCAACTGGATCGGCGTGGCCGCCATCCTGGCGCTGCCGTCGGTGATCCTGATGATGATGTTCGGCCAGACCCGCATCTTCTTCACCATGTCGCGCGATGGCCTGCTGCCCGAGCGTCTCTCGCGCGTGCATCCGCGCTTCCACACCCCGCACGTGATCACCCTGGCCACCGGCCTGGTGGTGGCCTTCTGCGGCGCGCTGTTCCCGGTGGGCAAGCTGGCCGACACCTCCAACTCCGGCACCCTGCTGGCCTTCGCCATGGTGTCCATCGGCGTGCTGGTGCTGCGCAAGCAGCAGCCCGACCGTCCGCGCCCGTTCCGCACGCCGTTCGCCTGGGTCGTGTGCCCGCTGGCGGTGGCCGGCTGTCTGCTGCTGTTCGTCAACCTGAGCATGGTCGCCAAGGGCGTGTTCGCCGGCTGGGCGGTGCTGGGCCTGATCATCTACACGCTCTACAGCCGCAAGCGCAGCCATCTGGCGCCTGGCAACGAGCAGCACTAAGCAGATCGCGCCGCTTCGTACGACGCACCCCGACAACGGCCGCTAGACGGCCGTTGTTTCTTCCACTCCCCGCACCGGATCCCTCCATGAAGCAGCTGCTCCGCATCAAACATCCCGGCCAGCTCACCCAGGATGCGCAGGACCTGCAGCTGCATCGCACGCTGGGACCGTGGGGCCTGACCGCGCTGGGCATCGGCGCGGTCATCGGCGGCGGCATCTTCGTCATCACCGGCCAGGCCGCCGCGCAGCATGCGGGGCCGGCGATCATGCTGTCCTTCGTGCTGGCCGCGCTGTGCTGCACCTTCTGCGCGCTGGCCTATGCCGAGTTCGCCGCGATGGTGCCGGTATCCGGCTCGGCCTATACCTACACCTACGCCACGCTGGGCGAGGCGGCGGCCTGGTTCATCGGCTGGATGCTGGTGCTCGAGTACGGCGTGTCGGCTTCGGCCGTGGCGGTGAGCTGGACCGGCTATTTCCTCAGCCTGCTCGACCAGTTCGGCATCCACCTGCCGGCGGCGCTGGTCAGCGCGCCGCTGGACGGCAAGCTGCAGCCCACCGGCGCCATCGCCAACCTGCCGGCCGCGGCCATCGTGCTGCTGCTGACCTGGCTGTGTTATGTCGGCATCCGCAAGTCCTCGGCCATGAACATGGCCATGGTGGTGCTGAAGACCTGTCTGATCCTGCTGGTCATCTTCGCCGGCTGGAAGTACGTGGACCCGGCCAACTGGCATCCCTTCATCCCCGAGGCGCAGGGCCCGGGCAAGTTTGGCTGGGACGGCGTGGTGCGCGGGGCGGCGATCGTGTTCTTCGCCTATATCGGTTTCGAGGCGGTGTCGGTGGCCGCGCAGGAATCGACCAAGCCGCAGCGCGACCTGCCGGTGGGCATGCTCGCCTCGCTGGTGATCTGCACCGTGCTCTACATCGCCATGGCCGCGGTCATGACCGGCCTGGTGCCCTATTCCATGCTCGGCACCGACGAGCCGGTGGTCACCGCCGTGGCCGCGCATCCCGAGCTGGGCTGGCTGCGCCTGGTGGTGGAGATCGGCGCGCTGATCGGCCTGTCCTCGGTGGTGCTGGTGATGATCATCGGCCAGCCGCGCATCTTCATGATCATGGCCCGCGACGGCCTGCTGCCGACGGTGTTCACCCGCATCCATCCCAAGTACCGCACCCCGCACATCAACACGGTGATCACCGGCATCGGCATCGCGGTGCTGGCGGCGGTGTTCCCGCTGGACGTGCTCGGCGAGCTGACCTCGATGGGCACGCTGATCGCCTTCGCCTCGGTCTGCGCCGGCGTGCTGATCCTGCGCCGCACCCAGCCCCAGCTGCCGCGCCCCTTCCGCATCCCCTTCGCCTGGGCGATCTGCCTAGCCGGCATCGGCAGCTGCCTGCTGCTGCTGTCGACCATGACCGCGCACAACTGGATGCTGATGGTGATCTGGACGGTGATCGGCTTCGTCATCTACGCCGCCTACGGTTACCGCCACAGCCGGCTGCGCGGCCAGGGCTGACGTCGATCGGTCAAGCCGGCGCGGTAAAATGGCGGCATGAACAGCCTCCCCTTCGATGCCGCGCGCCTGGCCGTGCTGGCCGACGACATCACCCACAACGTGGCCGAGCTGGCGCGCCTGGGCTGGACCCCGGCCACCAGCAGCAACTTCTCCGAGCGCCTGGACGATCGCCATGCCGCGATCACCGTCTCCGGCGCGGACAAGGGCCGCATGGGCCGCGAGCACATCATGGTCGTGGACCTCGACGGCCGGCCGGTGGCCACCGACAAGCGTCCCTCGGCCGAGACCCTGCTGCACACCCAGCTCTACCGGCGCTTCCCGGAGGTGGGCTGCGTGCTGCACACCCACTCGCTGGTGCAGACCATCGCCTCGCGCCTGTACGCCGGCGCCGGCCATATCCGCCTGGAAGGCTACGAGCTGCTTAAGGCCTTCCACGGCAACAGCACCCACGAGATGGCCATCGACGTGCCGGTGCTGCCCAACACCCAGGACATGACCGTGCTGGCCGCGCAGGTGGATGCGCTGCTGGACCAGGGCCCGCTGTGGGGCTATCTGATCGACGGCCACGGCCTGTACGCCTGGGGCCGCACCATGGCCGAGGCGCGCCGCCACCTGGAGGCGTTCGAGTTCCTGTTCCACTGCGAGCTGGAGCTGCGCAAGCTCGGCGCGCGCGGCTGAATCGCACTGCTGCGTTGCATGGCGGCGACGCTGCCCCGCGCCGCCGCTGCTACCCTTTTCCGCCCGGCCTTCGCCCCCTGCCAGGAGCCCGCCATGAGCCGTCTTCGCATCTTCGACCACGCCGATCCGTCCACGCCGCTGTTCGCCAGCTACGACCCGGATTTCATCGCCACCGAGCTCGAGAAGATCGGGGTGCTGTTCGAGCGCTGGCAGGCCTCCAAGCCGATCGAGCCCGGCGCCTCGCCCGAGGCGGTGATGGACGCCTATCGCGCCGACATCGACCGCCTGGTCGCCGAGCGCGGCTTCAAGTCGGTGGACGTGGTCAGCATCGCGCCCGATCACCCGGCGCGCGCCGAGATGCGCACCAAGTTCCTGGACGAGCACTTCCACAAGGAGGACGAGGTGCGCTTCTTCGTCGCCGGCTCGGGATTGTTCACCCTGCATGTGGACGACAAGGTCTACGAGATCGAGTGTGTCAAGGACGACCTGATCGCCGTGCCGGACGGGACCAAGCACTGGTTCGACATGGGCGAGTCGCCCAGCTTCGTGGCGATCCGCTTCTTCACCGAGCCGGACGGCTGGGTCGGCCACTTCACCGGCGAGACCATCGCCGCCAGCTTCCCGCGCTACACCCCGGAGCGGGCTTCCTGATGGGCGTTGTGCAGGCGGTGCTCACCGATATCGAGGGCACGACCAGCAGCATTTCCTTCGTCAAGGACGTGCTGTTTCCGTATGCGCGGCGTGCGCTGCCGGGCTTCGTCGCCGCCCACGGCGACGACCCGGACGTGCGCCGCTGGCTGGATGCGGTCAGCGCGGATGCGCCGCAGGCGCAGGAGGATGCCGCGCGCGTGGCGGTGCTGCAGGACTGGATCGACGCCGACCGCAAGCACACCGCGCTCAAGGCGCTGCAGGGCATGGTCTGGGAGGCCGGCTACCGCGATGCGGACTTCACCGCGCACATGTATCCGGACGCGGCCCAGGCGCTGCAGGACTGGTATGGCGAGGGCCTGGCGCTGTACGTCTATTCGTCCGGCTCGGTGCCGGCGCAGAAGCTGTTCTTCGGCCATAGCGATGCTGGCGACCTGACGCCGCTGGTGTCGGGCTGGTTCGATACCGAGATCGGCGGCAAGCGCGAGCGCGACAGCTATGCGCGCATCGTCGAGCGCATCGGCGTGGCGCCGCGCGAGGTGCTGTTCCTGTCCGACGTGGTGGCCGAGCTGGACGCCGCGCGCGAGGCCGGCCTGCAGACCGTGCTGCTGGACCGCTTGGAGGACTATCCGACCCCGCGCGATGCGGCCGCCTGCAACGGGCATGCGCGGGTGACCTCGTTCGCCCAGATCGAGCCGGCGGCCTGAGCGGACCCCTCGCTTTTCAAGAACGATTCGCATTTCGCCATCACTTTCGCGCGCTGGCTAGACTTCCGTCCGCGCCGTCAGCCCGCTCCCGCCAGCGACGACGTGCACCGGTCACCGCCCGCCCGCTTTCGCCAGCCAGCCGACCGTTTCAGGACGCCCCGTTTGGGGCGTTTGGTGTTTTTGGGATTCGGGATTCGGGATTGGAGCGGTTTGCTCTGCCGCGCGGATTGGATGCGGGATTCTTGGTCGTTGGAGACCGCGGCAATCCTCCTAACGTCGTTCCCGCGAACGCGGGAATCCAGCGCCTCTGGCGCTTTGGGCGAGCATCACTGGGTTCCCGCGTTCGCGGGACTGACGTGTTCGGGTCTTAGTCGCCTTTCTTGGTGCCGTGCGCTGACGTCGCGCGCTCGGCGTACCAGCGCGCGATGACCTCGCGTTCCTGCGGCGTCATCTGCGTGGTGTTGCGCATCGGCATGGCCTGCAGTTGGACCACCTGAAGCTGGATGGCGGCGGCGTTGCGCTCGACATCGCCCATGTCGTCCAGGCTCAGGCCGTAGGCGGCCCAGGGCATGACCGTGGCGTGGTCGGAATGGCAGGCCTGGCAGCGGGTCTGCACGATGCTCCACACCGCCTGCTCCTGCGGCGACAGCGGGCGGGCCATGGCCTGCGCCCGCTCGGCCTTGTCCTGCGCGGCGCGCGAGGCCAGCTTCAGGGCAAGCGATGCGGCCAGCACCAGCAGCACGGCGATCAGCGGCAGGCCCCAGGTGTGGCGACCGCGCCGCCAGCGCAGCGCGAACCAGACCAGCAGCGCCGCGGCCAGCAGCCCCATGGCCGAGACCATCCAGGCGATCAGCGGGGAGACCTCGTGCAGGCTGGGCATGCGTAGACCGGAAGCGAACGGGCAAAGCGCCGTGCGCAACGCCGGACGCGGGCAGTCAGTGTAGCCGCGTCGCGCCGCTCAGCTGCCGCGATAGGTCGAATAGCCGAACGGCGAGACCAGCAGCGGCACGTGGTAATGCCCCTGCCCCGCGACGCCGAAATCCAGCGGGATCACGTCCAGGAACGGCGGCTCCGGCAGCGCCACGCCGGCCGCGCGGAAGTACGCCGCGACCGCGAACACCAGCCGATAGCGCCCGGCTTCCAGCCCCTGTTCGCGCAGCGTCGGGCAGCGCCCGTCGGCATCGGTGACGCCCTGCCAGCGCAGCGCGCCGTCGGCGTCGAACAGCTGCACCGCCACGCCCGTGGCCGGACCGCCGCGGCTGGTGTCCAGCACGTGGGTGGAGAGCGTGGTCATGCGGCGGACTCCTGCGGCAGCGGCCACTGGCCGGTGAATTCCTCCTCGTCGAAGGCCAGGAAGTCGCGCACCACCGCGGCGCGATCATCGACGAAGAGCTGATTGGCCACCGCCTGCGCCAGGCGCGGCAGTGCGTACTTCAGGCCCGACAGTGCGGCGGCCGACAGCCCCAGGTTGATCAGCGCCGAGTAGTTGAACGCGAACAGGCCGTGCAGCCTGGCCGCATCCTCGGCCGTGCGCGGCTGCAGTTCGAAGCCCGGGCCCAGGTAGGGATGCGCGTCGAGCAGCGCATTGGCGGCACCGGCCGGCGGCACGTAGCGGTCGCGCCAGCGCGCGATGGCCGGCGCCAGCGCGGCCAGCTCGGGGCGCAGGTCCGGATCGGTCACCAGGCCGGTGGCGATGGCGAGGAAATCGAAGGCCTGCGCGCCCTGCGGCGTGGTCACCACCGCCTGGCCATCGCGCTCGGCCACCGACAGCCACGGTGCGCCCAGATGCAGGTGGAAGCCCGGCATGGCCACCGCGCGGGCGAAGGTATCGTTGGTCGGCGGCTGGTTGCGGGCGAAGAAGCTGGCCATCAGCGCGTACTTGTCGGCATCGGGCAGCGCCGGGAAGCGCGCGATGATGCCGGCCTGCTCCATGTGCCGGATCGGATTGACCCGCGGCAGCTGCGCGCGACGCACGAACACATGCGCCTCGCGCACCCCGCGCTGCAGCGCGTACTGCGCGTTGTCGAACGCCGACGCGCCGCCGCCGAGGATGGCGATGCGCTTGCCGGCCAGCGCGGCGTAGTCCAGCGGCCCGGAGGTGTGCGCATAGCGCGTGGGCGGCAGGTGGTCGGAGACGAACTTGGGCACCACCCACTGGCCGCCGCCCTGGATGCCGGTGGCCAGGATCACCTTGCGCGCCAGCAGCGTGCCGCCATCGTGCAGGTGCAGGCGATGCAGGCCCTGCTCCGGCAGAGGTTCGAGTTGGACCAGCCGCGTGTCGTTGCGCACCGGCAGGCGCAGCACGCCGCGGTACCAGCGCAGGTAAGCCATCCAGTCCTCGCGCGGAATCTTGTCCAGCGCCTCCCAGCCGGCCGCGCCGTGCTGGGCCTCCCACCAGGCGTGGAAGGTCAGCGAGGGGAGCCCCAAGTCGATCGAGGTGATCTGCTTGGGCGTGCGCAGCGTGACCATGCGCGCATAGCTGAGCCACGGCCCTTCGCGCCCTTCCGGACATTCGTCGATCACCAGCAGGTTGGAGACCCGCTCGCGCAGCAGCGCGAAGGCCGCGCCCAGTCCGCTCTGCCCGCCGCCGACGATCACCACATCGAATACATGGCCCTGGTCGTGCGTGCGCGGCCGCGTCCAGTCCGGCTTGCCGTGGTCCAGGCAGGCCAGGTCGTGGGCCACGCGGGTTTCCAGATCGGCCAGGCTCACGCGTGCGTGCCCTCCAGCGAGACATGCGCCGCGACGACCTTCCAGCCGTCGGCGAAGCGCACCCAGCTCTGGCTCTGGCGGCCGCGCCGGGCGGCGCCTTCGCGGAAGAACTCGGCATTGGCCGTGGCGAAATCAGCGCCGAAGGTCGCGATCTCCACCCGCCCCAGCCGGCGCTGCGGCGAGCCGCCGCGGCCGATGCGGAACTCCCGGATCTCCTCGATGCCGTACAGCACCTCGCCCACGCCGTAGCGCACGGTGCTGGGCGCGGCATGGAACAGGCGATCGAGCGTGGCGATGTCGTCGGCCATCAGCGCCCGTTCGTAGGCCTCGAAGGCCGCGCGCACCTCGGCCACCACGGCCGGATCGTTGAGCGTCGGCTCGCCGCCTGCGCTCATGCGGCCACATCCGCATTCCACGCCGCCAGCGCGGCGTCGATGGCGGCGCCGGGCGTGCAGGCGAAGCCCTGCAGGCGCAGCACGGTCTCCAGCGCGCCCAGCGTGATCAGCACCTTGTGCTTGGCCGCGTTGTAGCCCATCGCGCCGATGCGCCAGACCTTGCCCTGCAGCGGGCCGAAGGCGGTGCCGATCTCGATCTCGAAGTCTTCGCGCATGGCGCGGCGCACCGCCTCGCCATCGACACCCGCGGGGATCACCAGGCCGGTGACGTTGCTCATGCGGTGCGCGTCGTCGCCGAACACCCCCAGCCCCAGCGCGCGCGCGCCGGCGGTCACGGCGCGGCCGGCGGCGCGATGGCGGGCGTAGCGCCGCGCCAGGCCTTCCTGCAGCGCGATGCGCGCGCATTCGCGGGCGCCGTAGAGCATGGTGGTGGCTTCGGTGTGGTGGTTCAGGCGCTTGTCCGACCAGTAGTCCATGACCATGGCCAGGTCGAAGTAGTTGGAGCCGATGCGTGGGCCATCGCCATCGTCGATGTCCTCGCGCGCGATGCCGCGCTCGACATGGCGGCGGGCGAAGATGCGCTCGGCCGCCGCCTCGGAGACGGTGATCGGCGCCGAACCCGACGGCCCGCCCAGGCACTTCTGCAGCCCGCCGGTGACGATGTCCACCTGCCAGCGGTCGGCGGCCAGTTCCATGCCGCCGATGGTGGCCGTGGCATCCACGTACGACAGCGCGCCGTAGCGCCGGCACAGCGCGCCGAAGCCTTCCAGCGGCTGCGCCATGGTGGTGGAGGTGTCGCCGTGGATGGTCGCCACCAGCGTCGGGCGCACGCGCTTGAGCGCGTCCTCGATGGCGTCCAGCGGCACCACCTGGCCCCACGGGGCCTCGACGGTTTCGATCCTGGCGCCGATGCGGCCGAGGATCTCGGTCAGCAGCAGGCCGAAGCGGCCGAAGTTGACCACCAGCACCGTCTCGCCCGGCGCCACCAGCGACACCAGCGCGGCCTCGATGCCGGCGCGCGCGGTGCCGTCGACCAGGAAGGTCCACCGGTTATCGGTGCCGAAGATCGGGCGGTACAGCGCCATGACCTCGTTCATGTAGGCGGTCATTTCCGGGTCGAACTGCCCCAGCAGGTCGGCCGACATAGCGCGCAACACGCGCGGATGCGCATTGACCGGGCCCGGGCCCATCAGCAGGCGCTGCGGCGGATCGATCTCGCCAAAGACTTCAATTGCCACGTATCGCTCCCAAACGTTCGATGAAATCCAGCATGGCCGCCACGGCCAGGCCGGCGTCGGCCGCGCTGGCGCGCTCGGCCGGGTTGTGCGAGATGCCGCCGTCGCAGCGCACGAACAGCATCGCCGTCGGGCACAGCGCGCGCATCACCATCGCATCGTGGCCGGCACCGGAGACCAGCCGGCGCGGCGCGATGTCCTGCGTCTCCACGGCCTGGGCCAGCAGTTCGACCAGGTGCGTATCGCACGGGCTGGCGGCCAGGTCCTGCACCTGCACGGCCTCGACCTGCACGCCGCGCGCGGCGGCGATGGCCTCGAAGCGGCGCAGGATCTGCGCCGCACCGGCATCGCGCCGCGCGTTGTCGCCGGCGCGCACATCCAGCGAGAAGCTCACCCGGCCGGGAATCACATTGGTCGCGCCGGGCAGCACCTGCATGCGGCCCACGGTGGCGACCAGGTCGCTCGCCGCCTCTCGGGCGACGGCCTCGACCGCCAGCACGCAGTCAGCGGCGGCGGTGAGCGCATCGGCGCGCAGCGGCATCGGGCTGGTGCCCGCGTGGCCGGCACGCCCGCGCACGCTGACCTCGTAGCGCAGCTGCGCGGCGATGCCGGTGACCACGCCCAGCGCCAGGCCCTCGGCCTCCAGCACCGGGCCTTGTTCGATATGCGTTTCGAGGTAGCCGATGACTTCGTCGGGGCGACGCGCGGCCTGATGGAACTGCGCCGCCGCCAGGCCCCAGCCATCCAGTGCCTGCGCCACCGACACGCCGGCCGCATCGACCACGCCATCGAGGGCACCGGGCGCCAAGGTGCCGGCCACCGCGCGACTGGTGAACATCGAAGCCGGGAAACGCGAGCCTTCCTCGTCGCCGAAGGCGATCACCTCGATGGCGAACGGCATGCGCTCGCCGCGCGCGTGCAGCGCGGCCACGCATTCGATGCCGAGCATGATGCCCAGCGGCCCGTCGTAGCGGCCGGCATCGCGCACGCTGTCCAGGTGGCTGCCGATCAGCAGCGCCGGCGCATCGCGGTGCTCGCCTTCGTAGCGACCGATCAGGTTGCTGGCCGCGTCCAGACGCGTGGCCATGCCGGCCTGGCCCATCCACTCGGCCACCACGCCCTGCGCTTGGCGATGCGCCGGCGTGAGCCAGGCGCGATACAGGCCGCTGTCCGCGTCGCTGTACGGCGCCACGCCCAGCGCATCGCAGCGGGCGATGGCGCGCTCGCCGGCGGCACCATGCAGCGCCGGGGCGTTCACGGCTGCACCTGCGCGGCCTTGGCCGCCGGCGCCAACGCCGCGGCCACCAGCGCCAGCACGCGCGCCTTGTCCACGTCCAGGCAAGCGCTGGCATTGGGCGCGCCCTGCCCTTCGCGGGTCATGCCGTCGTCGTCCACCGTGACGTGCAGCGGCACCGGCGTACACACCGCCGGGTCCAGCAAGCGCGACACGGGGACCACGTCGAACAGCGTCGGCGTCGTGCCCCAGGGGCTGCGCGCGGCCCACAGCGCATAGAGTTTGGACAGCGGACCGGCGTAGGGCGTGGGCGCGGCGAAGATGCGCGCCTGCAGGTCGGCCGGCAGCGCGATCTCGGTCGAATCCAGCGGCTGCACCTCCACCGGCAAGCCGCTGGCCAGCAGGTCGCGCAGCGCCTGCGGGGCCAGCTTGATGTTGTATTCGGCGCTGGGCGTGTCGCTGTTGGTGCCGGCCACCGGCCCGTAGCCGCGCCGCAGCGAGCCGCCCATCAGCACCACACGCCTGAGCCGGGCGAAGGCCACCGGATCGCGCTTGAGCGCGGCCTGCACCGTGGTCAGCGGCCCCAGCGCCAGCAGCGTCACCTGCCCGGCCGGCCGCTGGCGCAGCACGCGCAGCATCGCCTCGACGCCATCGGCGCGGACCGGCCGATCGGCATCGCGCAGCCAGCCGGCCTGCCCGATCTCGCCCTCGCGCGTGCCGACCGCGGGGCCGGCGGCAACCGGCACCCGGCTATGGCCGGTGTCCTGCAGCAGCTGCGCCACCAGCTGTGCGCGCAACCGGGTGTCGCCATAGGTCGTGGTCACCAGCAGCGGCCGCAGGCGCGGCGAGGCCAGCACCAGCGACAGGGCGAAGCCGTCGTCGATATCGGTGCCGAAGTCGTTGTCCACGATCACCGGGATCGGCGCTTCCTGCGCATGCGGCGTGGCCGCCTGCGCGGCCGGCACCATCAGGCAGGCGAGCATGGCGAGGGCGCAGCGCGCGCGCAGCAGGGCACTCACCATCCGGCCACCACCCCGTCGCTGCGCGGATCGACCGCGCCACTCAAGGTCCCGTTGGCCTCGCGCACCAGCGCGCCGGCATGGCCCATCACCGAGGTGTAGGCCGGCAGCAGTTCGACCGCATGCCCGGCCGCGCGCAGCGCGTCGATCAACGCCGGGTCGAACCGGTCCTCCAGCTTCAGCGAGGTGCTGTCCTCGCCCCAGGTGCGGCCCAGCAGCCAGCGCGGCGCGCTGACCGCCTGCTGCAGGGGCATGCCGAAGCGCGCATAGCGGCTGAACACCGCCGCCTGGGTCTGCGGCTGGCCTTCGCCGCCCATGGTCCCGTAACTCATGACGCTGCCATCGTCGAACACCGCCAGCGCGGGATTGAGGGTGTGGAAGGGCTTGCGGCCGGGCTTGAGCGCGTTCCAGCCATCGCTGGCCAGGCGGAAGCTGCAGCCGCGGTTCTGCCAGGTGATGCCGCTGCCCGGCAGCACCAGCCCTGAGCCGAATTCGAAATAGGTCGACTGGATGCAGCTGACCGCCTGGCCGCGCGCATCGAGCGCGCCGAACCAGCACGTGTCCCCGGCCTGCGAGGGCTGCGGCCAGGGGAGCGCCTGGGCTGGATCGATGCGCGCGGCCATCGCGTCGAGCGCGGCCGCATCGCCCAGCAGCGCCTGCGCATCCAGCGTCATCCAGTCCGGATCGCCGACGTGCGCATCGCGCACCAGGAAGGCCTGCTTGGTCGCTTCCACCAGCCCGTGCACGTGGGCGAAGCTCTCGCCCTGCGCGACCTCCAGCCGGTCGAACAGCGCCAGGATCAGCAGCGAGGCCAGCCCCTGCGTCGGCGGGGCATGGTTGTAGAGCGTGGCGTCGCGCACGCGCACGTGCAGCGGCGTGCTGGCCTGCGCGCGATGCGTTTGCAGGTCGGCCAGCGCGAGCGGGCTGCCCAGCGCGGCCAGGTCCGCGGCGATGCTGCGCGCCAGTTCGCCGCGGTAGTAGTCGTCCAGGCCGGCGTCGGCCAGGCGCTGCAGGGTCGCGGCCAGCGCGGGCTGGCGCAGCAGTTCGCCTTCGCGCAGCGGCACGCCGTCGGGTTCGAACGTGGCGGCCCAGGCGCCGGGCTGGACGCGCAGCTCCGCGCCCTTAGCCAAGGCGATCTGCGCCCCGCCCGCCGTGACCGGCACGCCGGCCCGGGCGTGATGGATCGCATCTTCGAGCAGGCGCGCCAGCGGCAGGCGGTTGCCCTGCCCCGTCAGCGCCTGCGCCCAGCCCGAGACGGTGCCGGCCACGGTGTTGGCCGCGCCCGGCCCGCGCCACGGGATGACCGACAGGCCCGCGTAGAAATCCAGCGTCGCCGCCTGCGCGCTGCGGCCGCAGGCATCGATGGCATGCACGCGGCCGTCGGGTTCGCGGATCAGCCAGAAGCCATCGCCGCCGATCCCGGTCATGTGCGGATACACCACCGCCAGCGTCGCGGCGATGGCCACACAGGCCTCCACCGCGGTGCCGCCATCGCGCAGCACGTCGCGACCGGCCTGCGCGGCCAGATGATGCGGGGCCACGGCCAGGCCGCGGCGGGCGCGCAAGGTGTGCAACATCAGCTCGACGCCCCGCTGGGCGCATGCGCGCCGGTGAGCCCGCTGGCTTCCAGCGCGCGCGCCACGGCGAACAGCCGGTCCTCGCGCCCCGGGGCGGCGATCAGCTGCACGCCCAGCGGCAGCTGGCCCGGCCGCCGCAGCGGCGCGGCCAGCACCGGGCAGCCGGCCAGCCCCAGCGGCTGGGTGAACAGCCCCAGGTTGGCGCGCGCCGACACCGGCGCGCCGTCGATCTCGATGGTGGCCTGGTCGATACGCGGCGCCACGCAGGGCACGGCCGGCGCGATCAGCACATCGACCGTGCGCCACAGCTGCGCCATCGCCTCAGCGAACCACGCCGCGAAGCGCTGCACATCCAGCAGCGCCCGCGCCGGCTGCAGCTGCCCGGCGAGCAGGCGATCGCGCACGGCCGGATCGAAGGCATCGGGCCGCGCCTGCAGTGCCTGGCGATGCAGGTAAGCGCCCTCGATGGCCGTCATGACGAAGGCCGCCATGCGCGAGGTCCTGGCCTGCGGCAGCTCGGCGCTCGCGCCCGCACCCAAGGCCGCGCAGATCGCTTCGAGCCCGGCGCGCAGTCCGGGATCGAGGTTGGCATCGAACCAGCCGCCCAGCCGCGCGATGCGCAAGGCATCCACATCCACCGGCGCCAGCGTCGCATCGGCCATCACTTCATGCACCGCCTGCAGCACGTCCAGCGACCGCGCGAACGGCCCGGCCACGTCCAGCGCCTCGACGAACGGGAAAACACCCTCCAGCGGCACCTGCCCATGCGTGCTGCGCAAACCATAGATGCCGCACAGCGCTGCGGGCACGCGGATCGAGCCATTGGTATCCGAACCCAGCGCGAACGGCACCAGCCCCGCCGCCACCGCCGCCGCCGAGCCGCCGGAAGAACCACCCGCCAGGCGTTCCAGATCATGCGGATTGCGCGTGGTGCCGAAGTGCGCATTGACCGTGGCGAAGCCGTAGGCGAACTCGTCCATATTGGTCGTGCCCACCAGCACCGCGCCGGCGCGCTTGAGCCGGCGCACCACCTGCGCATCGCGCGTGACAGGCGGCGCCGCAAGGCGCATGGCCGCACCGGCGGTGGTGGTCAGGCCCCGCACGTCGAACAGATCCTTGACCGCGAAGGGCAGGCCCGCCAGCGGCGCGTTCGCGTCCGTGTTCGCCGTCAGCCCGGCCTCGAAGATGCGGGTGAAGGCCACCAGCGCCGGATTGCGCGCATGCAGCGTCCGCAGCAGCTCGGGCATGGCCACACGCACATTGACCGCATCGCCCGCTTCGGCGGGCGCCGAGGATGGCGGCTGGAAATCCGCAAGCGCAGCGGCATAGCCGCCGAGCAGGTCGAGGTTCTGCTGCACGCCCGGGCGCGTGGAAGAGTCCATCGTGGTCACAGCGCCAATGTAAGCCGAGGGCTGCGGCTGCGCGAGCAGCACAGGGTGATCTGCCGGTTGCTGGCCTTCTCCGCCTCGCTCTGCACGGTGTCGCGGTGATCGGGTATGCCTTCGACCACATCGGTCAGGCAGGCGCCGCACAGGCCCATCTCGCATGACAGGCTGACCGGTACGCCGGCCTCGGCCAGCACCGCGGCGATGGTGCGCTCGGGCGCGACGGTGAACACCTGCCCGCTCGAGGCCAGCGCCACCTCGAAGGCCGTGTCCGCGCCGGCCTCGGCCGAGGCCAGCGGCGCGACCGGCGCGAAGGCCTCGCTGTGGATGCGTGCCGCGTCCCAGCCGCGCGCCAGCGCGGCCTCGCGCAGATGCGCCATGAACGGTCCCGGCCCGCACAGATAGAGCTGGTGATCCTCGCCCGCCCCGTCCAGCGCCGCGGGCAGCACCTGCCGCGCGTCGCGGCCTTCCTCGGCGCTGTGCAGATGCGCGCGTGCGCCGAACTCGCCCTGCAGCTGGCGCAGGAAGGCGATCTCGCCGCGGCTGCGCACGTAGTAATGCAACTCGAACGAGGCGCCGCCGGCCTGCAGCTGGTGCGCCATCGCCAGCAGCGGCGTGATCCCGATGCCGCCGGCCACCAGCACGTGGTGACTGCCCGCGCGCAGGGCGAACAGATTGCGCGGCGCCGAAATGGTCAGCGGCTGGCCCACGCGCAGGCGCTCATGCACGCTGGCCGAACCGCCGCGCGAGGCGGCCTCGCGGCGCACGCACAGCACATAGCGCGAGGTGTCGGCCGGCGTGCTGGCGATCGAGTACTGGCGCACCAGCCCACCGGGCAGGTGCACGTCCACGTGCGCGCCGGCCTCGAACGCCGGCAGCGCCTGGCCATCGGCGCGCACCAGTTCGACGGCCAGATTGCCGGCGCCCTGCCGGCTCATCGCGTCGATGACGACTTCGATCGTATCCATCAGGCGAGGAAGAACTCGCCGAAGCCCATCTTCTTCAGGCCGCGACGGTAGGCGATGGAACTGCGGTCGGCCGGGATGTGCGCCTCCAGCGTCATGTCCAGCGGCAGGCGCTCGGGCTTCTGCAGCTCGACCATGGCCCGGTCCTCCTCGAACACGCGCAGGTTGAAGGCGTGCACCTCCTCCACCGGCTGGTCCAGATTGAAGTTGCGCGCGATCGGCACGAACAGCCGCGTCCTGCGCGCCGACACCGGAGAGGCGCAGTTGAAGATCACCAGCCGCTCATCGCCCGGGAAGTGGATGGTCAGCGAGGCGCAGAACGGCAGGTGCACCTCGAAGTGGCGCAGCCAGGGATAGTCCGGCGGGGCCAGGTGATGAAAGCCCACGCCGTAGTTGCTGACGTTGCTGACGTAGTCCACGGTGAAGCCGGTCGGCGTCTCCACCGGCACGTAGTCCGGCACCAGCTGGTTGGCCGGGTCGGCGAAGGTGCCGGTATGGATCCAGGCGAAATGCGCCACATCCAGAAAGCCTTCCACCTGCCGCCCGGCGAAGCCGTTGATGTCGAACGGCGGGCAGTTGATCTGCTGGAAGCCCGCCTGGTCCCAGTGCGGCATCACCGGCAGCGGCGCCGGGTTGTCCGCATCCGGCGCCAGGCACACCCAGACCAGGCCGTAGCGCTCGACCGTGGGATACGTCGCCAGGTGCAGCTTGGCCGGGATCGCCTGGCCAGGGCTGGAGGGAATGCGGTTGCAGCGCCCGCCCGCGCCGAAGCGCAAGCCGTGATAGGGGCAGACTACGCCCTCGCCGTCGTTGCTGCCCATGCTCAGCGGCACGCCGCGGTGCGGGCAGACATCGCGCGCCACCACCACCTCGCCGTGCACGCGATAGACCACCAGCGCCTCGTCCAGCAGCACCGCCTGCAGCGGCGCGCCGGTGACCTCGCTGCTGTTGGCCACCGGGTGCCACTGGCGCGCTAGCAGCCGCCAGTCGTGCTCGGTGAAGGTGCTGCCCGGCGGCAGCGGGCTGTAGGGATTGGCCGGATGGGCGGACGCGATGGCGGACATGAGGCGGGCGACCTGGCGGGGGCGGTTGCGGGGTGCGCCCCTACCTTGCGGCGGCGCACGTGTTGCAGTCCATCCAAGATTTTTCAATCATGCGTTGCAAAAAACAGAACAGGTGCGCCCGGTGCTGCCCTTCTCCCGCTTCGCCAGCTACTTCATCGAGGTCGCCGCCCAGGGCAACCTGCGCAAGGCCGCCGAGGTGCTGCACGTCTCGCCTTCGGCCATCCACCGCCAGATCCAGGGCGCCGAGCAGCAGCTGGAGACCGAGCTGTTCGAACGCCTGCCCACCGGCATGAAGCTCACCGCCGCCGGCGAGCTGCTGCTGGGCGATCTCAAGCGCTGGCGCAAGGAGCACACCCGCACCCTCGAGCGCGTCGGCGACCTGCGCGGCCTGCGCCGCGGCCACGTCAGCATCGCGCTGATCGACGCGCTGAGCGAAGGCTTCGTGCCCCAGCTGCTGGCCGAACTGACCCGCGAGTACCCCGGCTTCTCCTTCGACCTGCGCGTGATGGGCAACCGCGTGGCCAGCGAACTGGTGGCCGCGGCGGAAGTGGACTTCGGCGTGCTGCTGGACCCGGTCGAACACGGCAACCTAGAGGTGCGCACCGCCATCGACATCCCCGTCGGCGCCGTGCTGCCGCCCGGCCACGCCCTGGCCGATGAAAAGAGCCTGGCGATGAGCCGGCTGCTGGACGAACGCCTGCTGGTGCCCGCCGCGCCGCTGGTGATCGAGGAACGCACCCGCAGCCTTTACGTGCGCCACGGCGTGGACCCGCGCCGGGTCACCACCTGCAACGACACCCGCCTGATCCGCTCGCTGATCCGCGACGGCGGCGGCGTGGGCGTACTGAGCCTGATCGACGTGGCCGCCGACCTGGAACGCGGCACTCTGGCCTTCGTCCCCCTGCACGGCTGGCAGGCCCGCCCCCTGCAGCTGGCCGTCTGCACCGCCCCCCGCCGCCAGCCCAGCCGCGCCGCCCAGCTGGTGCTGGCGCGCGTGGTGAGCGCGGTGCAGGGATTGCCGGCGCGGCTGGGCATGCCGCCGAGCGCCGCCGCGTCACCGAAGAAGACGCGCTGAACGACGAGTTGGCGATGCGGAGCTGAGGGGCGGCCGGGTCGTGTCTTCGCGCGTCTTCTGGGCGTCTTGCCTTCCAATTCCATCGCTGCAGTACGGACCCACTGACGCCTGGAAGCGGATTGTGCGCCGCACCACCTGCAGGCTAAGTTCAGCGCTCGCCCCCATCGAGCCTGCCGATGTCCCGCGCCCTGCCCTCGCCTTCGCCGATCGATGCCGTGCCGCCGGCAGGGCCGCTGTGGCTGCTGGCGATCCAGCATGTGCTGGTGATGTATGCCGGGGCGGTAGCGGTGCCGCTGATCGTGGCCGGGGCGCTGCATCTGTCGCGCGAGGACACGGCCTTCCTGGTGAGTGCGGACCTGTTCTGCTGCGGGCTGGCGACGCTGGTGCAGTCGCTGGGGCTCGGCGGCTTCGGCATCCGCCTGCCGGTGGTGATGGCGGCCACCTTCGCCAGCGTGGGGCCGATGATCGCCATCGGCGGCAATCCGGCGCTGGGCCTGCCCTATGTGTTCGGCGCCAACCTGGTCGCCGGGATGGTCGGCATCCTGGCCGCGCCGCTGATCGGGCGGCTGCTGCGGCTGTTCCCGCCGGTGGTCACCGGCACGGTCATCACCGTGATCGGGCTGACCCTGGTCGGGGTGGCGGTGAACTGGGCCGCCGGCGGCGTGGGCGCGGCCGACTACGGCGCGCCGATCAATCTGGGCCTGGCCGCGGTGGTGCTGCTGGGCGTGCTGGCGCTGCTGCGGCATGGGCGCGGCTTTATCGCCAATATCGGCGTGCTGCTGGGGCTGGCCGGCGGCATGGTCATCGCTGCCCTGGCCGGGCGCGTGGATGTGAGCGGCCTGCGCGAGGCGGCGTGGCTGGCGCCGGTGGTCCCGTTCCACTTCGGCGCGCCCAAGTTCGAGCTGTGGTCCTGCGTGACCATGTGCGTGGTGTTGTTCATCGTGTTCGTCGAGTCCACCGGCATGTTCCTGGCGCTGGGCGACATCGTGCAGCGCCCGGTGGATCGCCCGGCGCTGGTGCGCGGGCTGCGCGTGGACGGGCTGGCCACGCTGCTGGGCGGGGTGTTCAACGCCTTCCCCGATACCTCGTACTCGCAGAACATCGGCCTGGTGGCGCTGACCGGCGTGCGCAGCCGCTGGGTGTGCGTGCTGGCCGGGGCGATCCTGATCGTGCTGGGGCTGGTGCCCAAGCTCGCGGTGCTGGTGGCCTCGGTGCCGCCGGCCGTGCTGGGCGGCGCGGGGCTGGTGATGTTCGGCATGGTCACCGCCAACGGCATCCGCGTGCTGGGGCTGGTGGACTTCCAGGGGCGCCGGCACAACCTGCTGATCGTCGCGGTGGGCGTGGGCCTGGCGATGGCGCCGGTGGCCGCGCCGGCGGTGTTCGACCAGTTGCCCAAGGCGCTGGCGCCGCTGCTGCACAGTGGCATCGCCCTGGCCACGCTGGCCTGCGTGGCGCTGAATCTGTGGTTCAACGGCCTGGGCGGCGCGCGATCCTCCGAACCGCTGTCGCCCGAGCCGCCGCACGCCTGATGTCCACCCCTGCGATCCGCCCCTGGCAGCCGGCCGACCGCGATGCGGTGGGCGCGCTGATCGTCGGCATCCAGCGCGGCGAGTTCGGCCTGGACATCGACCTGGCCGCGCAGCCGGACCTGATCGATGTGGAAGGCTTCTACGGCCAGTGCCAAGGCGGCTTCTGGGTCGCCGAGGACGCGGGCCGGATCGTGGGCTGCATCGGCCTGCGCGACATCGGCGAGGGCGAGGCCGCGCTACGCAAGATGTTCGTGGCGGCCACGCATCGCGGCCACGCGCATGGCGTGGCGCCGCGCCTGCTGGCCACGCTGCTGGCGCATGCGCAGGCCCGCGGGCTGCGCGCGATCTACCTGGGCACCACCGACCGCTTCCTCGCCGCGCACCGCTTCTACGAGAAGCATGGCTTCGCACCGATCGCGCGCGAGGCCCTGCCGCCGCGGTTCCCGCTGATGGCGGTGGACTCGCGTTTCTACGTGCGCCGTCTGGATCGCTGAGACGCGCGCGTGCGCTCGACGCGACGTTAGGGGAAAACCCGCATTGCCGCGCCCCTGTCACGGTCCTAGCCTGACACTCCATCGATTCGACCGAACCTGGAGCACGCCATGACCGAGCAGAACGACCGCGCGCCCGCGCCCGACGCGGCCGAGCACGACGCCTTCTTCCCCTCGCCCTACTCGCTCTCGCAATACACCTCGCCGAAGACCGATTTCGACGGCGCCGACTATCCCGACGCCTACACCGGCGGCAAGTGGAAGGTGTTGATGATCGCCACCCAGGAGCGCTATCTGCTGATGGGCAACGGCAAGTTCTTCTCCACCGGCAACCATCCGGTCGAGACGCTGCTGCCGATGCTGCACCTGGACAGGGCCGGCTTCGAAATCGAGGTCGCCACGATCTCCGGCGATCTGGTGAAGCTGGAGCACTGGGCGTTCCCGCATCAGGACGAGGCGGTCAAGGCGACCTATGCCAAGTATCTGCAGCGCTTCAGGACGCCGAAGAAGCTCTCCGACCTGGTCGACGATCTGGAGGGCGGCCACTATCTGGGCGTGTTCATCCCCGGCGGCCATGGCGCGCTCAACGGGCTGCCCTTCAGCAAGGAGGTCGGCAAGGTGCTGGAGTGGGCGATGGCCAACGAGCGCTACGTCATCAGCCTGTGTCACGGTCCGGCCGGGCTGCTGGCCGCGGGCCTGGGCAAGGAGGCGGCCGATTTCCCGTTCCGCGGCTATGAGATGTGCGTGTTCCCGGACAGTCTGGATGCCGGCGCCAACGTCGAGATCGGCTATCTGCCTGGCCCGATGCCCTGGCTGCTGGGCGAACGCCTGACCCAGGCCGGCGTCAAGATCGTCAACGCCGACATGTCGGGCATGGTCCATCGCGACCGGCGCGTGCTGACCGGCGACAGCCCGCTGGCCGCCAACGAGCTTGGCAAGCTCGCGGCGCGCACGCTGCTGGACGACGTGGCACGGCGATGAGCGAGGGCGCGGCGCAGGCGGCGTTCGATGCGACGCTGGCGATGGAGGCCAGCACCGCGCTGCCTGCGCTGCGAAAGGAATTCGGCCGCTTCGCCGCGACGCTGGGCTACGACCGGGTCGTGGTGTTCGCCGCGTCGATGGCGCAGGAAGACCTGCTCGAGCGGATCTACTGGATCCATGGCGACTGGTTCGGCACGGGCACGCAGGTCGATGCGGAGACCTATGTGCGCCACTGCCCGGTGACGCGGCACGTGGTGCGGGCGAGCATGCCGTTCTTCTGGACCAAGACCCAGGCGCCCACCGGAGAGCGCTACCGCGTGGTGCGCGTGCCACGCGGACCTGGGGTGCACGGGCTGCAGATCCCGGTCTTCGGGCCGCTCGGACTGGAAGGCGCGCTTAGCCTGGGCGGCGCACGCATCGACGCCTCGGCGCAAGCCAGACTGTCGCTGGCGATGGTCGGCACCGCCGCGTTCCGCATCGCGCGTCGCTTGCTGGAAGCCCCCGAAGCCGCCGCGCCCGGTTCGCTCAGCGCCCGCGAGCGCGAGATCCTGTCCTGGACCGCCGCCGGCCGTCGCCAGGCCGACATCGCCGCGACGCTGGGCCTGTCGGCGCGCACGGTCGAGCACCACCTGCGCCGCATCCGCAAGCGACTGGGGGCCAGCACCACCGCGCAGGCCATCCGCATCGCGCTGCGTCACGGTGATCTGGAAGGACCAGAGCCGTAGCGGCACCCATGCGTTGTGCCATCGCGGCCTTGTTCCTAAAGTGCAAGGCTTCCAACGCTCCACGAGTGCCGCGATGTCCGATACCAGCTCCGACTACCCCCGCGACCTGATCGGTTACGGCCGCGATGCGCCGCATGCCGACTGGCCGGGCGGTGCGCGGATCGCGGTGCAGTTCGTGCTCAATTACGAGGAAGGCGGCGAGAACAACGTCCTGCACGGCGACGCCGGCTCGGAGCAGTTCCTCAGCGAGATCGTCGGCGCGGCCTCGTATCCGGCGCGGCACATGAGCATGGAGTCGATCTATGAGTACGGCTCGCGTGTGGGCGTGTGGCGGATCCTGCGCGAGTTCGAACGGCGCGGCCTGCCGCTGACGGTGTTCGGCGTGGCCATGGCGATGGCGCGCCACCCCGAGGCCACCGCGGCCTTCGTCGAGCTGGGCCATGAAGTGGCCAGCCACGGCTGGCGCTGGATCCACTACCAGGACATGGACCCGGCCACCGAGCGCGAACACCTGCAGCGCGCGGTCGAGCTGCACACGCGCCTGACCGGCAGTGCGCCGCTGGGCTGGTACACCGGGCGCGACAGCCCCAACACGCGGCGTCTGGTGGTCGAGCACGGTGGCTTCGCCTACGACGCGGACTACTACGGCGACGAGCTGCCGTTCTGGACCCAGGTCGAGACCGCCGACGGCGCGCGCAAGCCGCATCTGGTGGTGCCCTACACGCTGGACGCCAACGACATGCGCTTCGCCACCCCGCAGGGCTTCAACACCGCCACCCAGTTCTTCGACTACCTGCGCGACAGCTTCGACGTACTCTACGCCGAGGGCGAGGACGCGCCGAAGATGCTCTCTGTGGGCATGCACTGCCGGCTGCTGGGGCGGCCGGGCCGCTTGATCGCGCTGCAGCGCTTCCTGGACCACATCGCCCGGCACGACAAGGTGTGGGTGTGCCGGCGCATCGACATCGCGCGCCACTGGCAGCAGCGGCATCCGTTCGTGGTGGCCGCATGATCGCCCTGGCAGAACTCAACGCCCTGCCGCGCGATGCCTTCATCGGCGCGCTGGCGGGCATCTTCGAACACTCGCCCTGGGTGCCGGCCGGCGCTGCGGCGACGCGGCCCTACCCCTCGCGCGAGGCGCTGCACGCGGCCATGTGCCAGGTGGTGCGCGAAGCCGGCGTCGAGGCGCAGCTCGGCCTGATCCGCGCCCATCCCGAGCTGGCCGGCAAGGCCGCCATCGCCGGCGAACTGACCGCGCATTCGGCCAGCGAGCAGCGCGGCGCCGGCCTGGATCAGTGCACGCCCGCCGAGTACGCCGAACTGGTGGAGCTCAACCGCCGCTATCGCGAACGACACGGCTTTCCCTTCATCCTGGCCGTGCGCGGCCACACGCGCGCCAGCATCATCGCCGCGCTGCGCGAGCGCGTGGAGCAGCCGACCGAGGCGGAGATCGCCACCTGCCTGACGCAGATCGAGAAGATCGCCAGGCTGCGCCTGGACGATCTGGTGGTCGATTGATGGCTTGAAGCAACACTTGCTCCCTGTGGGAGCCGCCATGGCGGCGATGGGCCCTACCAATAAAGCCCCATCGCCGCCATGGCGGCTCCCCCCTGTAGAGCGGAGCTTGCTCCGCTGGGGCCTTCCCCACGAACCGAACGAAGAGCAGCGGAGTCCCCAAAGGGGATTGCCACAAGCTCCGCTCTACAGACGGGCAGCCGCTAGAGTCGGGGAAACAGATGTTCCCACCCCACCGAGCGACTAAAACAAAAGGACCGCCTTCCCTGGCAGCCAACCCCACTCAGAACCCCAGATCGGTCAGGAAGCGCTTGGTGTAGGCCAGCACGCCCGGGCCGGTGTAGGAGTTGCAGATCGGCGAGGCGTAGTCCGACGGCGCCGCGCACGGCGTATCGCGATCCAGCGACCAGTGGTGGACGCCGGCCAGGCCGTTCTGCGCGGCATACAGCGCCACGGTGTCGACGTCGGCCAGGGTGAAGATCTCGTCGGCCGTATCGTTGCGACCCAGCATCGGGGTCACCTCGATGTGCTGCGGCGCGATGCCGTAGGTGTGGCGCAGGTTCTCCACGGCCTTGATGGTCGAGGCCCCCATGTCGCACAGCCCGCCGCTCTTGAGCACGCAGTTGGACGCCTGGGCGCGACCGAAGTCCATCACCATCAGGTTGATCGTGTAGTGCTGCAGGCCGGAGGCCAGCACCGCCTGGATCACCTGGTTGCCGAGCGCGTTGACGCCGCCGTAGCTGCCGTCGGACGCGGCCAGCGTGGCCAGGGTGAAGGAGAAGCGGATGCCGGGATACTGGCTCTCGACCACCTTGGCCGCGGCCACCAGCGCGTCGGTCTGGGCCTGGGTCTGGCCGCCTTCGATGTCGAAGTCCACGCCGATCATGTGCGGGGTGTAGTAGCGGGCGATGAAGTTGGCCAGGCCCGTCGCGCTGCCGCAGGTGAAGGTGCCCGAGGCGCCGCCGGTGGAGACGATGTAGTTCACGCCAGCATTGTTGAGCACCGGAATATTGGCGTTCTTGAAGGCATCGGCCGACACGCCGCCCCAGGTCTCGCTGCCGCAGGTGCCGGTCGCGAAGGCCAGCGTCACCGCCTGCAGGTTCGGCACCTGCGTGGAGATCAGGCTGCCCGCGCCCGCCACCGGCAAGGCGGTGCCGGTAACCTTGGACTGCATCACGTTGGTGTTCCAGTTGAGGTTGATCGTGACGTCCTTGTAGGGACTGAACACGAAGCTGGGATAGGTCGGGTTGGTCGGCGTCCCGCCACCGCCCCCACCACCGCCACCACCGCCACCACCGCCACCACCGCCACCACCTCCCCCGCCGCCGCTTCCACCACCGCCGCCACCGCCGGTGGACGAACAGGCGCCTTGCGAGGTCCAGGGCTGGCCCGACCCGGCGCCGCCGTTATGGGTGGTCGGGTCGTCGCCTTGGGTCCACCAGTTGGCCACGTAGTTGATGCCGCTCTTGCTGGCGGTATTGCCGCCGGTATAGACGGACGAGGCGCTCCATGCCGCCGCGCATGCGGTCTGAGCCTGCGCCGACTGCATCGGAACGAAGGTAACGACGGCCGCCGAAGCCAGCGATCCGAGGATGCCGGTGGTGGCGCTTGCACTGATCAACGACCACAACGTCGATTTGCGGGTGGACATCATGTCTCTCTCCAGTGGATGGCGCGGTTGCTCGAAACCGCGCCTGGGCGTTGTTGGCCCGCCTCCCCCTGACGGCAGGCGCCGGCTGCGACTGCGGCATATGGCGTTTTTGACATGTGCCGCAAACCGAACGTGCTTTGCCGAAGACAACGTTGTCAACGGATGATGTTCGGTTCTGTGGCCGCGGTCGCAATGGCTTCTTCGCGCGCGCTGATCGATGGAAATTTGGCCTGCGGGTGACGCTCGCTTGTCGAAATCAGGCCATGGAATTGCATCGCCACGTCATGCGCTGGCCGCTGCACGCATTGGGCGAAGCCAGGTCGAAACAACTTATCGGTCCGCTACCGCCGCGCATCGGGACAGCGGTCACGCCGACCGCGTCGCCGCAGGACTTCCGCGCCTCGCAGGCATTGCGACGGCTATGCCCCGGAGCTGATCGGCGCGTGTTGTCGCGTCGGCGCCTGCCGTGTCCGTTGCGGACAAGCGGCGATGTCGTGCGCCGTTGTCCGATCGCGGACAAGCGAACGCCGTGCTGGCAACGTTTTCTCGGCGCGTTGCACCAGCGATGAAGACGCAGCTTGCTGCGCCGCGTCGCGTGAGGAACCGGTTTCTAGCCGGCGTGGCGCTGCCGCAACACCGCGACCGCGTCGGCCAGCGACAGGCCGCGGGCCCGCAACAGGACGGTGAGGTGATAGAGCAGATCGGCGCTTTCGCCGAGCAGCTCGGCATCGCCCTGGGCGACGCCGGCCAGCGCGGTTTCCACGCCCTCCTCGCCCACCTTCTGCGCGATGCGGCGGGTGCCGCCCTCGAACAGGCGCGTGGTATAGCTGCCTGCCGGGCGCTGTGCATGCCGCTGGGCGATCAGCGCATCGAGCTCCCCCAGGAACTCGACGCCATCGGTGGGAACCGCCCTTGTGGCCTCTTGGCCAACGGCGGCGATGGGGCTTTCCCGGAAAGGCTCTTTCGCCGCCATGGCGGCTCCCACGCCCACCAAGGCCGGCGCCTCGGCAAAGCAGCTGGGCCGCTGCAGGTGGCAGGTGTGCCCGTGCGGGCGCGCCAGCACCAGCAGCGTGTCGTTGTCGCAGTCGGCCTGGATGTCGACCAGGTCCAGGAAGTGCCCGGAGGTCTCGCCCTTGGTCCACAGGCGCTGCTTGCTGCGGCTGAAGAAGGTGACGTGGCCGCACTCGCGCGTGACCCGCAGGGCTTCCGCATTCATGTAGCCCAGCATCAGCACGCGCAGCGTGTCGGCGTCCTGCACCACGGCGGGCAGCAGGCCCTCGCCCTTGGCCCAGTCCAGTGTGTCGGTCGTACCCATCGGTTCGGAATCCATTGGAAGGCCGCTCACGCGGCCGGGCGCACGGCGATGCCGGCATCGGCCAGCGTGCGCTTGAGGTCGGGGATGGCGATGGCGCCGCTGTGGAACACGCTGGCGGCCAGCGCCGCGTCCACATCGGCGTCCTGGAAGGCGCTCACGAAGTGCTCCGGCGCGCCGGCGCCGCCCGAGGCGACCAGCGGCACATGGCACAGCGCGCGGGCGGCCTTGAGCTGTTCGATGTCGTAGCCGCGGCGCACGCCGTCGCTGTCCATGCAGTTGAGCACGATCTCGCCGGCGCCCAGCTCCTGGGCCTGCACGATCCAGTCCAGCGTGCGCAGGCCCTCGGCGCGCGTCTTGCTCGGGTCGCCCGTGTAGCTGCGCACCCGCCACTGCCCGTCCGCCTCGCGCACCGAATCGATGCCCACCACCACGCACTGCACGCCGAAGGCCGTGGCCAGCTCGCCGATCAGCGCCGGCCGCTCCAGCGCCGGGGTGTTGATCGAGACCTTGTCAGCGCCGGCATGCAGCACCGCGCGCGCGGTCTCCACGCTGCGGATGCCGCCGGCCACGCAGAACGGAATGTCGAGCAGGCGCGAGACCTTCTCCACCCAGCCGTAATCGACCGAGCGGCCTTCCGGGCTGGCGCCGATGTCGTAGAACACCAGTTCGTCGGCACCGGCGTCGCGATAGCGCAGCGCCAGTTCGGCGATGTCGCCCATGTCGATGTGGTCGCGGAATTTCACGCCCTTGACCACGCGTCCGCCGCGCACGTCCAGGCAGGGCACGATGCGCCGGCTCAGCATGAGGCGGCCTCCGCAAAGGCCTGTTCCAGCGTGAAGCGGCCTTCCAGCAGCGCGCGGCCCAGCACGATGCCGCCGCAGCCGGCGAGCTTGGCCTCGCGCACGTCGCCGACCGCATGCACGCCGCCGGAGGCCTGCACCTGCACGCCGGGCAGCAGCGCGACCAGGTGCCGGTAGAGGGCGAAGTTGGGGCCGCTCAGCATGCCGTCGCGGGCGATGTCGGTGCACAGCAGCTGCTGCAGGCCGGCGTCGGCATAGCGCACGGCGAGTTCGTCCAGGGCCACGCCCGAGCCCTCGGTCCAGCCGTGGATCGGCAGCTGCCACACGCCCGCCGCGTCCTGACGCGCGTCCAGCGCCACGGTGATGCGCTCGGGGCCGAACTCGGCCAGCCAGCTCAGCACCTCCAGCGGTGCGCGCACCGCCAGCGAGCCAATCACCACGCGTGTCGCACCCGCCTCCAGCAGTGCGAGCACATCGCTGCGCCCGCGCACGCCGCCGCCGGTCTGCACCTGCAGGCCAGTGGTCTGGCGCAGCGCCCGCAGCAGCGGCGCCAGGGTGTAGCCGCCGGCGCGCGCCGCATCCAGATCGACCAGATGCAGCCAGCGCGCGCCCTGGTCGGCGTAGCCTCTCGCGGCGGCCAAGGGGTCGTCGCCGTAGGTCGTTTCGCGGTCGTAGTCGCCCTGGGCCAGGCGCACCACGCGCCCGCCGCGCACGTCGATGGCGGGATAGAGCTTGAAGGAAGAGTCGGAGGTCATGAGCCAAGGTGCGGGCGCAGGCATCAGGCCAGGCCGTATTCGATGAAGTTATGCAGCAGGCGCGCGCCGGTGGCGGCCGAGCGCTCGGGATGGAACTGTGCGCCGGCCACGCGGCCGCGCTGCACCACCGCCGCGAAGGCCTGGCCGTGCGTGGTCGTGCTCAGGCAGTCCTCGCCGACCGGCGCGGCGTAGCTGTGCACGAAATAGGCCTGGTCCTGCGCACCGATGCCCGCGGTCAGCGAGGCCGCGCGCGTCGGGGTGAGCGTGTTCCAGCCCATGTGCGGCACGCGGATGCCGTCGGCCACGGGCAGCTTGCCGACGCGGCCGGCCAGCAGGCCCAGGCACGGGGTGTCGTCCTCTTCGGAATGTTCGAACAGCACCTGCATGCCCACGCACACGCCCAGCAGCGGCGCCTCCAGCGAGCGCAAGGTGTCGATCAGGTCCAGTCCGCGCAGCCGCGCCATCACCTGCGCCGCCGCACCGACGCCGGGCAGGATCACGCGCTGCGCGCTGCGGATCACCTGCGCATCGGTGGTCAGCTGCGCCTCCACGCCCAGCCGGCCCAGTGCATAGCGCACCGAGCCGATGTTGGCGCCGCCGGCATCGATCAGGGCCAGCATGGTCACAGCGCCCCCTTGGTCGAGGGCAGCTCGGAGCCTTCGCGCCGGATCGCCTGGCGCAGCGCGCGCGCCAACGCCTTGAAGCAGCCCTCGACCTGGTGGTGGTCGTTGTCGCCGCGCACCTGCAGGTTGAGGTTGAGCCCGGCCGCATCGCACAGCGAGCGGAAGAAATGCGGCACCAGCTCGGTCGGCATGTCGCCCACGCGCTCGCGCTTGAACGCACCGTCGAAGACCAGATACGGCCGCCCGGAGAAGTCCAGCGCCGCGCTGACCAGGCATTCGTCCATCGGCAGGGTGAAGCCGTAGCGGCCGATGCCGCGCTTGTCGCCCAGCGCCTGCTTCAGGGCCTCGCCCAGCGCCAGCGCGGTGTCCTCGATGGTGTGGTGCTCGTCGATGTGCAGATCGCCGGTGGTCTGGATCTGCAGCGCGAAGCCGCCGTGCTTGCCGATCTGCTCGAGCATGTGGTCGAAGAACGGCAGGCCGGTGTGGATCTTCGGCTCGGCCACCTTGTCCAGGTCGAGCTCGACCAGGATGTCGGTCTCCTTGGTCTTGCGCCGCACACGCGCCGTGCGCGGCTTGTCGGCCAGGGCATGGGCGATGCCGGCCCAGTCCCACTCCCCGCCGAACTGCGCGGTCTTGAGCTGGAAGCCGCGGATGCCCAGGTTCTCGGCGAAGCGGATGTCGGTCTCGCGATCGCCGACCATGGCCGAGCCGTCCAGGTCGGTGCCGCGATCGCGCAGGTAGTGCATCACCAGGCCCAGGCCGGGCTTGCGCGTGGGCGCGTTGTCGGCCGGCCAGCTGCAGTCCACCAGCACCTCGCGGAAGGTGATGCCCTGGCTTTCGAAGATCTGCAGCATCAGATCGTTGGGGCCGTCGAAACGTTCGCGCGGATAGGCTTCGCTGCCCAGCCCGTCCTGGTTGGTGACGATAACGAACTGGAAGCCGGCATCGCGCAGCTTCAGCAGCGCCGGGATCACGCCCTTGACGAAGCGCAGCTTCTCGTAGGCGTCGATCTGGAAGTCGGCCGGCTCCTCGATCAGGGTGCCGTCGCGGTCGACGAAGAGGATCTTCTGGCTCATGTGGCCACCGCCTGCGCATTGAGCGCGGCCAGGACGCGGGCGTTCTGCTCGGGCGCGCCGATGGTGATGCGCAGCGCATCGCCCAGCTGCGGCGCGGCGCGCTGGTCGCGCACCACGATGCCGGCGGCCAGCAGCGCGCCGAACGCGCCTTGCGCATCGTCGAAGCGCACCAGGAGGAAGTTGGCGTCGGAGGCGTACACGCGGCGCACGCCGGGCAGGACCGACAGCGCCGCGGCCAGCCGCGCGCGCTCCTCGATCACCGTGGCGATGCGCGCGCGCGTGGCCGCCAGGGCGGACGGCGACAGCCCGGCCACGGCCAGCTCCGCGCACGGCGTGGGCACCGGATACGGCGCCTGGCAGGCGCGCAGCACGGCCACCAGGCGCGCATCGGCGATCACCACGCCCACGCGCGCGGCGGCCAGGGCGTGGGCCTTGGACAGCGTGCGCAGCACGGCCACTTCCGGATAGCGCGCGCGCAGGGTCAGCGCCGAGGGCACTTCCGAGAACTCGCCGTAAGCCTCATCGACCACCACCAGCGCGCGGCCCTGCAGGCGCTGCAGCAGCGCCTCGATCTGGGCCAGCGGGATCGACGCGCCGGTCGGGTTGGCCGGCGAGCACAGGAACACGAGCTTGGCGCCCTGCTCCAGCACCGCCTGCGCGATCGCGTCGAAATCCGGCGCGAAGCCGTCCGGCCCGTCGACCAGCGGCGCCTCGATCAGCCGCGCATCCTGCAGGCGCGCGCTGACCGCGTACATGCCGAACACCGGCGGGGTGACGACCACCGCATCGCGCCCGGCCACGCACAGCGTGCGCACCAGCAGATCGATGGCCTCGTCGCTGCCGCGGCCGATCAGCAGTTCCTCCGGCGCACAGCCGTACAGGCCGGACAGCGCGGCCTTCAGCGCGGCCGGCTGCGGATCGGGATAGCGGCGCGAGGTCGCGCTGGCGTCGGCCGGATTGCTCCATGCGCTCTCGTTGGCGTTGAGCCAGACATCGCCGCGCAGGGCTTCGGTGCGGGCGGACTTGTAGCCGCCGAATCCGCGCAGGTCCGGGCGGACCAGGTCGAGCGGTTCGCGGGGCATCGGATCGGGCGCGCTCATCGGGCCGCCTCCGCCAGGCGCAGGCGCACGGCGTTGGCGTGGGCCTCCAGGCTCTCGGCCTCGGCCAGGGTCACCGCGGAGGGCCCGATCGCCAGGATGCCCGCGGCGCTGGCCGACTGCACGCTGACGAAGTTCTGGAAGCTGGCGACCGACACGCCGCTATAGGCGCGCGCCGCGCCGCTGGTGGGCAGCACGTGGTTGGTGCCGCTGCAGTAGTCGCCCAGCGCCTCGGGCGTGTAGTCGCCCAGGAAGACCGAACCGGCCGCCTCGACCCTGGGCAGCCACACGCGCGGTTCGCGCAGGGCCAGGATCAGGTGCTCGGGCGCGTAGCGGTTGCTGATGGCGAAGGCCTCCTCCAACGTCCGCACCTGGACCAGGCGCGAGGCCGACAGCGCGCGACGCGCGATGTCCGCCCGCGGCAGCGCGGCCAGCTGCGTGGCCAGCGCGGCCTCGACGCGATCCAGCAGACCGGCGTCGTCGGACAGCAGCAGCACCTGCGAATCCGGGCCGTGCTCGGCCTGCGACAGCAGGTCGGCGGCGACGAAGTCGGCATTGGCGCCTGCATCGGCGATCACCAGCACCTCCGACGGGCCGGCCGGCATGTCGATGGCGGCCGCACCGCTCTGCGCGACCTGCTGCTTGGCCTCGGTGACGTAGCTGTTGCCCGGGCCGAACAGCTTGTCGCAGGCCGGCACCGGGCCCGCGCCATAGGCCATCGCGGCGATGGCCTGGGCGCCGCCGAGCACGAACACCCGGCTTACGCCGGTCAGGCGCGCGGCGACCAGCACGGCCGGATCGGCGGTGCCGTCCTTGCGCGGCGGCGTGCACAGCACCACCTCGCGGCAGCCGGCAAGCTGGGCAGGCACGCCGAGCATCAGCGCGGTCGAGGGCAGCGGCGCGCTGCCGGCCGGCACATACAGGCCGACCCGGCCGATCGGGCGGATCACGCGTTCGCAGACCACGCCCGGCGCGGTCTCCACCGCATACGGCTGGGCCATGCCGGCCTTGTGGAAGGCGGTGATGCGCGCGGCGGCTTCGACCATGGCCTGCTTCAGCGTTGGGTCGATGGTGGCTTCGGCAGCGGCGAATTGGTCCTCGCCGACCTCGAAGGAAGCCGGCGCGGCGCCGTCGAAGCGCTGGGTGATCGCGCGCAGCGCTTCCAGGCCACCGCTGCGCACCTCGTCGATCAGCGCGGCGACGGTGCGGCGGGTCTGCTCGGCCACGGTCTGCGCCGGGCGCTCCAGGGTCTGCGCCTGGGCCTGGGCATCCAGCGCGTTCCAGACGATGCGCTGTGCGTTGGGGGATTCGGGGCGGAGATTCGCGTTCATGCCAGCGAGCGCTCCACCGACAGCACCATCAGGCCGCGCGCGCCGGCGCGTTCGAGTTCCTCCAGCTGCTGCCAGCTGATGGCCGTGTGGCACATGGTCTGCAGCGAAATGCCCTCGGCGTGTTCGCCGGGCAGCTGCACCAGCGGCTCGGCATCGGCCAGCAGGCGGCTCAGCGCGGGCACGGTGTCGGGCGCGGCGCGGAACATCAGCAGCTTGCTGTCCTTGAGCTTGAGCACGCCGTCAATGCGCCGCAGCAGCATCGCCGACAGGTCGGCGCGCGCATCGTTGAAGCCGCGCACCGGCCCGGCCAGCACGGCCTCGCTTTCCAGCAGGGTCTCCACCGGCTTGAGCTGGTTGGCCTTCAGCGTCGCGCCGCTGGAGACCAGGTCGCAGATCAGGTCGGCGGTATCGAGCTTGGGCGCGATCTCGACCGAGCCGGACAGCTCGACCACCGCGGCCTCCACGCCGCGCGCGGACAGCCACTGGCGCAGGATCGCCGGATAGCTGGTGGCGATGCGCAGGCCCTGCAGCTGCTGGGCGCCCTGCCATTCCCAGCTCTCCGGGATGGCCAGCATCAGCCGGCAGCCGCCGAAGCCCAGCGGACGCACCTCGCGATACGCGGGCGACAGGCCGATCTCCAGGCGCGCATTGGCCTGCTCGTCCAGCTCGTTGCGGCCGACGATGCCGTAGTCGCACACCCCATCGGCGATCAGGCCGGGGATGTCGTCATCGCGCACCAGCAGCAGGTCCACGGGCAGGGATTCGCCGTAGCAGAACAGCTTGTCGCGGCTCTCGCGCCAGCTCAGGCCGCAGGCGGCCAGCAGGCTGCGTGCCGGGTCGGCCAGGCGGCCGGATTTCTGGATGGCGATGCGCAGACGGTCGCGCGTCGCGTTGGCAACGATGGGAGGCATGGCAGAGAACTTCAGTGAGAGGCGGTGGTGCGCGACTGCTGGCGGCGCAGGGCGGCGGCATAGCCGCCGGTGCCGGTTTCCAGCGTGCGCGCCACGCGCCCGATGGTAGTGACGCTGACCTCGGTCAGCTCGTGGATCTCGCGGTAGGGCACGCCCTTGAGCAGCAGCGGCACCACGCGCCAACGATCGGCCATGGCTTCCAGCTCGGCGGGCGTGCACAGATCGACCAGGAACGCGCGCACTTCCTCCGGCTTGGTCAGACCCGCCAGCGCGCGCGCCAGCGACTGCTGGGCCAGGCTGGTGGTCTTCTCGTCGGTCTCGGTGCGGCGCTTCATGGATGTCTCAATGTATTAACGCGCTATCACATTAGCACATTCGCACGGATCAGGACAACCCGCCGCCCGGCCGTACGATGAACCCCCTCCCCGGCCGCGCTAGGATCTGGTCCGGGAACCCGGCCCACCCGGCCGATTCGCGACAAGGAGTCCGCCATGCCCGTCCTTCGCTCCGCCGCCCTTGCCGCCGCGCTGGTGGCCGGCGTCCTGTGCAGTCTCGGGGCATCCGCCCACATGCCCGAGCCCAGCGTCGCGGCTGCGCCCGAGGCACCGGCGGACGTGCGGCCGCCTCTGGACAGCCGCGCCAAGCTCGATGCCTGGCTCAGGGCCAACCGAGGCAAACCCAGCCCGCTGGACGCGTTCAGCGCCGGCGGCCGGCAACGCTTCCTGGCGGGACTGGGGTACGGGGAACGCGGCGTCGTGTCCCTGCCGTTCGAGGACCTGACCTGGGAGCTGGATCAGGCGCAGGCCCAGGCGGTGCTCACCCTTCTCGGCCTGGGCGACGACCCGATCGCCACGACGCTCAAGACCGATCCCGTCCCGCCCGCGTGGCGCGGGGATCGCAAAACCCTGAGCGACATCGATCGGCGCTACACGCAGTACATCGAGATGACCGGCGCTGTTGCGGAAGGCGATGCGTTGACGCGTGCGCGGCACATGGACGCCCTTTATCGCCAACTGTTTCCCAAGACGCTGGTCGAGCAGGCCGACAAGCTGACCGATCCAGACCTCCTGCTGCTCGCCCGCGCCGCGGCCAACGCCGCCGGGAGCGGCAGCGATCAGTCGGTGACCCAGGATCTGCTCGCGCTGCTGGTCCTGCTCGAGCAGCGCGGGATGGAACGCGGTTCGTTGATTCAGGATGCGCAGCGCGCCTTGCTGACCTCAGGGAAGCTCGACGATGCACGCGCGCTGGCCACGCAGCATCCCGCCATCCCCTTGGCCTCGATCCCCGCCATCGGCACGCCCGCCGATGCCCTGCCCACCGGCCCACGTTGGTGGCGCCTGTCCGCCGATGCGACCCGCATGGACGCCGAATCCGCCGACCTGGCCCAGACGCAGATCCTGGTCCTCGCCGGCTGCCACTTCTCCGTGGATGCGGCGCAGGACATCGCGGCCGATCCCGAGCTGGGCCCGGTCTTCGCCAGGCATGCGCATTGGCTCGGCCAGCCGCCGGGCGTGGAAGACCTCGACGCCTGGAAGGCCTGGAATGCGAGGTTCCCCGGCACACCGATGTACCTCATCACCCAGCGCAGCGACTGGACGCTCTTGCCCGCCTGGCGCATGCCGACCTATGCCATCGTCCGGGACGGCAAGGTCGTGGACCAAGCCAGTGGTGCGTTCCGGAATGTCCCCGACAGACGCCTCGCGCTGATCGAGATGCTGCGCCGCCATGGGCTGATGCCGCCGACGGCGGCGAAGAACTGATCGCGCCCGATGCGCCTTTGGGAGCCGCCATGGCGGCGATGAGGCTTTCCCGGCGAGGCCTCATCCTGATGCTGACACTTCTTCGGTAGAGCCCTGTCGCCGCCATTGGCCGAGAAGGCCACAAGGGCGGCTCCTACCTGTAGAGCGGAGCTTGCTCCGCTGCGTTTCGTTCAGTTCGTAGGAAAGCCCCAGCGGAGCAAGCTCCGCTCTACAAGGAGGCTGCGGCTTGATCTGAGAGACCGTTGGTCCCACCGAGCGCGACCGCTTCGCTAAAGGAAAAGGGCGCCGACGGCGCCCTTTTCTTGTTCCAGCTTCAGCCGATGCCCGCAACCAGCGCCGGCCTGGCCCACCGCAGTGCGCGATCAGCGCCCCGCCAGCGCGCTCACCTGCGCCAGTTCCACGCGCAGCGTAGTGGCCAGCTCCTCGCGCGGGACCTCGAACTGCAGCTCGCGCACCAGGTCCTTCACAGTGACCACGCCGCGGGCCAGTTCGTCCTCGCCGGCCAGGGCGACGAAGCGGATGCCGGCGCGCGAGGCGTACTGGAACTGCTTGCCAAGCTTCTTCGGCTCCATCTGCACTTCGGTGTTGATGCCGCCGGCGCGCAGGCGCTGGGCGATGTCCAGCGAATCGGGCAGCTGCGCCTCGTCCATCAGCGCCACCAGGGCCTGCACGCTGCTGACGTCGGCTTCCTGGATCAGCCCGGCCTCGCGCAGCTGCCAGAACAGGCGTGTCAGTCCGATCGAGATGCCCACGCCCGGCAGCTTGGACTTGCTGTAGTGGCTGGCCAGGTTCTCGTAGCGTCCGCCCGAGCAGATCGAGCCGATCTGCGGATAGGCGTCCAGCTGGGTCTCGTAGACCGTGCCGGTGTAGTAGTCCAGGCCGCGGGCGATGGAGAAGTTCAGGCAGTACGCGCTTTCCGGCACGCCCAGCGCCTTGACCAGGGTCAGCACCTCGCGCAGCTCGGCGATGCCTTCGTTGAACACCGCGCTGCCCTGCCCCAGGCGGTCCAGCTGCGCCAGCGCATCGTCGTGGCCGGTGGAGCGCACGGCGACGAAGGCCAGGATCTGTTCGACCACCTCACCCGACAGGCCGAAGCCTTCGCCGGTCAGCGTCTCGCGCACGTAGTCGGCGCCGCGCTTGTCCAGCTTGTCGACCTCGCGCAGGACCAGCATCTGCGCCTGGCCGTCGGCCACGCCCAGGTTCTCGAAGAAGCCGCGCATCAGCTTGCGGTTGTTGAGCTGCACGGTGAACGCGCCGATCTGCAGCTCGGAGAAGACCGCGTGGATCACCGCCAGCACCTCGGCATCGAAGCGGATGCTCAGCTCGTCCTTGCCGATCACGTCGATGTCGCACTGGTAGAACTCGCGGAACCGGCCGCGCTGGGCGCGCTCGCCGCGATACACGCGCTGCATCTGGTAGCGCCGGAACGGGAAGGCCAGCTCGTGCTCGTGCTCGGCCACGTAGCGCGCCAGCGGCACCGTCAGGTCGAAGCGCAGCGCCAGCTCGGGCAGGCCCTCGTTGGCCTGGGCCAGCGCGCCGGTGGACTGGGCGAAATACACCTGCCGCTCGGTCTCGCCGCCGGATTTGGTCAGCAGCACCTCGGACAGCTCGAACACCGGCGTCTCCACCGGCAGGAAGCCGAAGCGCTCGTAGTTGCGGCGGATCGTGTCCAGCATGCGCTGGAAGGCGATCTGGTCACGGGGCAGCAGCTCCATGACGCCAGGCGGCGTGCGCGGCTTGATCAAGCGGGTGACTCCGGCGGAACGTGGGGCCGCATATTCTATGCGCCGGCGCGGCTCGCGGCAGCGCCCGCCACGCGCGAAACCCCCATCGATGCAGATCGGTGCACTTCCCCTCTTGCCGACCCGCCCGCCTTTGCCTAGAATGCGCGGCTCCTTCGGGGTGTAGCTCAGTCTGGTAGAGCGCTACGTTCGGGACGTAGAGGTCGCAGGTTCGAATCCTGTCTCCCCGACCATTTGCAAGTGGTCTTGATCAAGCCGCCCATGAGGCGGTTTTTTCATGTCTGGCCTCAGCCAAGAGGTGCGCGCCGCATGCGCATCGATCGACAAGCGACGCGCGCGGCCGTCAGACCGCAGGTCCGTTCCGGATCAGGTCGGCCAGTGCGGCAACCGCCTGCGAGGCGGCGGCCTCGCTGCTTCCTTTCCACAGATTGAGCGGAATGGCGCGCCGGCTGCCGGCGCCCAGGGTCAGCGGCACCAGCGCGCCGGTGGCCAGATCCTCGTGAATGAGGTCGGTTGGCAGCCAGCCGAAGCACAGGCCGCGTCGAACGGCGTCGGCTGCGCCTTCGACGGTGTTCATCAGCCAGACGCGCTGATTCGGCGGCCGCACCGACTCGAACTGCGCGCCGCGGATTTCGGCCAGCACATGCCTGAGCCGCTGCCTGCCCGGCGCGCGCGCCTTGGCGAGCGGATGGCCCGGCGCGGCGACGGCGAGCAGTTCGACGCTGACGATGGTCGCGTCCCCGATCTGGTCGCCCGGCGCCGGCAGCACGGCCACTTCGTGGCGCGCCAGCAGGTCCTCATCCGGCCACTGGCGGACGGTCTGCACCAGATGGATGTCGATGCCGGGATGGCGCGCGGTGAAGGCGGCCAGGGCATCGAACAGACGCGCGCGCGGGAACAGCACATCCACCAGCAGGCGCACGCGCACGGGCTCGCCGCCGGCGATGCCGCGGCCCCGACGCTCGACCTGTTCAAGCGCGTCGATCAGCGGGGTGGCTTCGGCCAGCAACGCCTCGCCCGCGGGCGTGAGCACGGCGCGGCGTCCCTCCAGCGTCAGCAAGTCCACGCCGAGGGCCTCGCGCAAGCGCGCCACGGCGTAGCTCACCGAGGACTGGCTGCGGTTGAGCGCCACGGCGGCCGCGGCGAAGCCGCCCTCGCGCACGATCGCGCGCAGCACGGCCCATTGCTCGAGCGTCGAACGAGGCATGGCGGTCATGGCGCTGATCCTATCGGATTAATCGATCTTTCTGCGCCGAAATAAGCGTTTGAACGTCGAATAATCCGAACACAGACTATGGCGTGTTCTCAACTCCTCAGGAATTCGCCATGTCCGATCCCTTCGAATCCACCAAGCCCGAAGAACTCGTCGACTTCATCGGCACCCACATGATCTACACCTACGACAACGGCTGGCAGTACGAGCTGTACGTCAAGGACGAGCGCACCGTGGACTATCGCATCCATAGCGGCATGGTCGGCGGGCGCTGGGTGCGCGACCAGGCCGCGCACATCGTCAGGCTCTCGCCCGAGGTCTACAAGATTTCCTGGGACGAACCCACCGGCACCTGCGTCAGCGTTTCGGTCAACCTCAAGGCGCGCAAGCTGCACGGGGTGATCTTCTTCCCGCAATGGGTGGCGCAGGCGCCGGAAAAGACCGTGTGCTTCCAGAACGAACATCTCGGCGAGATGCGCGCCTACCGCGATGCCGGCCCGACCTATCCGAAGCTGGTGGTGGACGAGTTCGCCACGCTGACCTTTACCGAGAACCGCGGCGCCCACGACGAAAGCGTCATCGCCTGTCCGCCGTCCGAACTGCCGCCCGGCTACGCGGCGCGACGCAACTGAGGCACCGACGCGCCCCATCGAGGAGTCGCTCACGCGCTTTGCCGTGCGACTCCTCGTTGGCGCCGTGCTCACAGCGCCGGGCGGCCTCGCGCCGGCGCGCACCTCACCGACTCTCCTGCCCCGCTATGCCGGGGGCGCCAAGCGCGTGCGTGCCCCGATCAAACGCGCCCAGTTCGACGAGATGGGCGCGCTCGTCCATGCCAGTCAAGCGCACCCGCTCGGTACGCGCGCGGCACATGAGCATACGGAGCCGCCTTAAGGCGCTTGCTAGCGTCCGAGGGCGCAACTGAACCTGTTGATTGACCCTCTGTCTCAGGATGTGCGACGCAAGGCGCGCACGCTGGTCGATCTTTCCCGCTGCCCTGCTCGCCTCTTGCCAGGCCGCCTTCTCGGCGATTGGCGCGATGGACGATGCGGCGTCAGGCCTCGGGGATCCCTGCAGGAGCAACGCATGACGGCCTTCGTGTTTCGCAGCCAGGGGCGACCCACCCACGATTCACTGGTCATGCGGGTCATCAGGGCCCTGACCGAGCTGGAGATCGACGGCGCGGGCATCGAGCTGCTGGCCCGTGGCATCCGTGCCGCGTCGGATGGCGAAGGCGGTCTGGTCATCGCCGACGTCGCCGGCCCGCCGGGCTGGCAGACCCATGCCGATGCGCTGCTGGCGCGGCACGGGCTGAAGTGCTCGCCTTACACCACGTAAGGCCTCGAGTTTTCCGCGCTCCTCGTCAGTTCTCTCGGCGCGATGGCACTGCAAGCTCGATCACGCACCTGCAAGAAGCCAAATCGAATCGGTGGCAGCGCGGCGCTACCCTTCGGCCTCGGTCGCGTTGGGCACAGGCTGTCCGTGCATGGGAGCCAAAGGCTTGGCCTGGGCCTGCATCAGGGACAACTCGAGCCGCTGCAGGAACTGGGAGAAGCCGCCGCTCGCCTTGGCCTGGCGCCTGGCGCTGGTGCGCACGACCGGGTACGGCGACCAGGCGATGCGGGTGCCGAAGGCCTGCAGGGCCTTGACCAGGGCGACGTCCTCGCTGCTGGTCGCGTCGGAGAATCCGCCGCAGCGCAGATAGCTGGCGACGCTCACACCCATGTTGGCGCCATGGATGCGGCCATGATCCACGCCCACCGGCTCGGAGGCCTCGAAGGCGCAGGCGGTTCCTGGCGCGTAATCCTGCCAGTCGCTGACTTCGACCACGCCGCAGAAGGCGTCTGTCTGCAGGGCGCGCTGCTGGAACAGCCAGTCGCTCGGCACCTCGGAGTCCGCATCGGTGATGGCCAGCCAGTCCGCGCCCAGCGCGATGGCGCGTTCGGCGGCCGTGGCGCGCGCCAGCCCGACGCCGCCGGGCATGGGCACCTGAATCACGCAGGCGCCGAAGGACGCCGCGATGTCGGCCGTCGCGTCCGTGCACCGATCCGATGCCACGACCACGATGACCGCTTCGTCGAGCTCCGGGTGGTTCGCCGCATGGCGGACCGACGCCAGGCAACGGCCGATCACCTCGGCCTCGTCATGCGCGGGGATCAGGACCGCGATCACCGCAATCCTTCCTGCTGAGCCACTGAAAGCGGCCGGCCCGCCCAGGCCTCGAGCAGAAAGTCGCTGTCCTCGTAGCGATAGGCCAGCGGCAGGGACAGCAGCTGGCCGATGCAGCGATGCACCTCGGTCCCGTCCTGGCAGGCTTCCTCGAACGGGTGCCGCCAGTGACAGGCCACCAGCAGGCCATCGGGGGTGAGCGCGTCCTGGGTCTGTTCGACCAGATCCTTCAGCTCTTCCGGCTGCAGGTAGTAGCCGACCTCGCTCACGACGATGAGATCGAAGCTGCCGCGCGGGCAATCGCGCGGATGGCAGGCCTGGATGACCTCCACGTTGGCGCAATCGGCGACGCGCTGCCTGGCCTGCTCGACCGCCTCGGCCGCCATGTCGGTGGCCAGCAGCTGTTCGCAACGCTGCGCCAGGCAGTGGGTCGTCTCGCCGTTGGAGCAGCCCAGCTCCCAGCCACGCGCGAAGCGGGCCCGCGGCAGCGTGGCCATCAGGATCTCGCGCTTGCGGGCCTCGTACCAGCGGGTCCGGTAGCCGAACGGATCCAGATGCTGATAGAGGGTGTCGAAATAGTGCGCGCGTGCCTGGGCACTCATGGGATGAAGACCTCGAAGGGGCGCTGGAACCGGGCCAAGGCCCAGTCTGGCAGAATGGGATCCGCGACCGGCGGGCTGACCGCGCCGATCTGCGATGCGAAGGCTTCGATGGCGTGGCACTTGGCCTGCAGGACGTTGGCAGGAAGCGGCATCCGCACGGCATGACGCAGGAAGACACTGGGCGCCGGGCCGTCCCAGTGCCAGGCCCAGACCGGGTACTGCACGAGTCGCGCGTCGCGCGCAGCGCACGCCTGGACCGCGGCCTGCGCGCAGGCCTCGTGGTCCGGGTGGCCGTCGTGCGCGTAGGTGACCAGCACCAGGTCCCTGGGCGAAAGCAGATCGGCGAGCCGGTCGGCGACCTGCGACACGCTGGCGCCGATCCTGCCGTCGCCGACGTTCATCCGGACGACGCTGGCCGGCGCGACATCCAGCCTGCCCAGGGCTTCGACCAGCTCGCGCTGACGCACCTGCGACAGGCGCTCGGGGCGCCACGCCGGCTCGCTCGGATAGGCCGCCTCGCCATCGGTCACCGAGACCACCAGGACCTCCATGCCACTGCTGCGGGCCAGGGCCATGGCGCCGCCACAACCCAGGACTTCGTCGTCCGGATGCGGTGCGACCACGACAAGACGCTCGGCGCCCTGGAAGAGTTCTTCAGGCGTGATGGATGCGAGCGCTGCCAGTGCGGGTGAGCTCGCCCACTGTCGTTCGCTGAGCCCCTGCCCCGCGATCTGCACCGTGCTCAGAGCGTCCATGCGCCCTCCGCCTGGTGCAACGCCTCCCCGAGCCACTGCTCGTCGCGCTGTCCGTGACATTGGCGGATGAAGGCCTGCAGATCCGCGCAGCGCTGGGCGTGCTCGGCATCGGTGCACAGCGAGGCCGGTCCCAGCGCCAGCGCCGCGCGCTCCATGACATCGCGGCAGACCCGGTCCACGAAGCAGCGCACCCGGGTGACCGCATACCGGTGGCTGTCCTGTGGCTGGCGGTCGATGTCGCGCGCGAGCTGGCGGAGCATCAGCTGCGCGGCGGTCAGCTGCGCATCGATCGCGCCGAGGTGGGCGGCGCAGAACGGATTCTTCGACACGCCAGGCGAGCGGCGCACGCGCTCGGCGATCGCGGTCGCCGCGCCGAACCAGCACGCCGCGATGCCCGCACCGCCGTGCCAGAAGCCGGGCCGCTCCAGATAGAACTCCGGCGTACTTACCAGGCGGGCGGCAGCTGCCGAGAAGTGTCCCTCACCGGTGGGAACGCCGACCATGCCCGGGCCCGACCACTGACTGGCATCGAGGCGGAACGTGCCCGGTGCCAAGGTGATGGCAGCCAATGGGCGGCGATCGTCGTGGACGACGGTCACCAGTGCGTGGCTGATCAAGCCCTGCGGGCCGCTGCACCAGGGCTTGATCCCGCTGACGCGGCCGGCGTGCGCGTCATAGCGGACGGTTTCGGTCGGGCCGCCGGCGGCCCAGACCGCCCAGAGGGTGTCCGCAGGTGGGCGCGGTTCGCCGGCCTCGGCGAGGATCGCCAACGCGTCGTAGTGCGCTTCCAGCACCTTGACCAGCGGCAGGCTCTCGGCGCCGAACCCGGCAAGCGCACGCCAACGCTCCAGCGTTTCGCCGCCACCCGGCCTGGGCAGGTCGGGCGTCTCGCTGATCTGGCGCCGCACGCGCGAGGCGAGCCATTCCGATCCGGAAGTGTCAAAGGACGCGACATGCAACGCCGTCGCGTGGGAAGTGTTGGCACCTGACATAAATCTGAAACTAGGTGGGCACTTGTATATCGCGCGTGATTCGCCAGCGGCACGGCTCATCGGAGGCTAACGCTTTGCGCGCATAGGTCCGTGTGAGGCGTGCCCAGCGCGTTTTCATCCCCACGCGTGAATATCCAGCTTGTGTGGTTTCGCTAACGCGCTGTCGGCTGCACGGGGGATGCTCCGCCCACTGCCGCGCAGCACATCCGACCTGATGGTCCACATGCGGCGATGCGACGCGCCGGGTTGCGGATCGACGGATCGAGCGCGGCAGCTCGACTGTGACGCATGTCGCCGCTGACGGACTGCGCGTGGTCGTGGTCACGAAGGCGCAATAGGCGCTGCGCACGCTGTCGGGCTTTGCACACCTGGACCGCTTTCGATGCCTGATGCCGCTCCTGCCTGTCCGAAGGCGCGACGCCGTCGCGCCCTGGGTGCCTGTCTGGTCTGCACCGCACTGGGCGCATCGTCGGCCGCGCTGGCGGTGGATCGCTCGCCCGTCCCACCTGCCGACGTCACTCGCAGGCCAGATGACACTGCCGCGGCAGCAGCTGCCAGCAGCAATCTCACCGATGCCGACGCTGGAGTCGCTGTCGCCGCCGGAGCCGAAAAGGGTCCTAACACACTGGAGACGGTCAAGGCCATCGCCGCGCACGAGGTGATCGAGCAGAAGAAGCGCGCGGCGGTGGTCAAGGATTCGGTGATCTACGACGAGATGGACAGCTATGGCGACGAGACCCTGGCCGAGAGCCTGATGGCCGCGCCCGGCATCAGCGCGGTGGAGGACGCCGGCGAGCCGCGCTTCGTCACCATCCGCGGCATCCAGCCCAATCTCAACTTCACCAGCCTGGACGGCATCGCCATCGCCAGCGTCGGCAACAGCGGCTCGGGCGAGCGCATGACCAATCTGCAGCTGATCCCCAGCGACATCGGCACGCGCACGGACATCTACAAGACCTTCGGCGCGCAGCAGGCGCCCGATGCGATCGGCGGCATCATCGACATCGTCAGTCGCAGCGCGTTCGACCGCGCCGGGCGCTATGTCTTCGCCGACGCGGCCGGCATCTATTCCACCGCCTCGACCGATGTCCAGCGCAGCGCCGGCGGCAACCACAAGACGCTCGGGCATTACGGCAAGAGCGCCAAGCTGGTGTTCTCCGACACCTTCGGCGCGGACGATCAGTTCGGCATCGTGGCGGTCGGCCGCTACCAGCAGCGCTCGCGCAACAGCGTCAAGCGCTGGGTGGAGAGCAACTACTTCTTCGATGCGGCCGGCAATTACCTGACCGACGGCAGCACCGGGCCGGACACGCTGCCTGGCTGGAACGGCCTGCGCGCGCCGGGCAACTTCAGTACCGGCACCTATACCAACTACATCACCAACTTCGGCGGCTCGCTCAAGCTGGAGTGGCGACCTGTCGATGCGCCCTACCTCGCCTCACTGCTGATGTACGGGTACCGGTTCTACGAAAACTCCACCATGAACAAGACCGACCTGTATTCGAACGCCAAGTTCGACATCCAGGACCAGACCGCCGACGGCGGCACCACGCAGATCAACAGCATTTACATCAAGAACCGGCACGATCGCTGGGACCGCGCCAACTTCGGCGCGATCGCCAGCTTCGACTGGGACATCGACGAAGCCTCGCGCCTGAGCCTGCGCGCCGGACACACGCAGGAGACCTTCGACAACACCCAGGTGTACTGGGGCGTGCGCGCCTATCCGACCGGGCTGTTCGTGGACTATGCCAACGACGACCACGGCTTCCCCAACGCGATCGCGGTGTCCGACCCGCGGCTGCTGCTCGGCTCGGCCTACAAGCTCAACCCGGCCCAGGCCTACGTCTCGCCGCGCGACGCGCAGGAGCGGATCGAACACGTGCGGCTGGACTTCACCCACAACACCGGCGATGAGGCGCGCGGCTTCGGCCTGGCCAGCGGCGCCGAGTATCGGCACCTGAACATCTGGCAGGACGTGGACTTCACCTACTACACCACCAAGGACACGCTCAACGCCTACCTCTATCCCGGCGCGACGCTGGTGGGCACGGTGCCGGGCTTTCCATTGATCGACAACGCCAAGCTCACCGATGGCCTGGTGCCCAGGCTGGCCAATAACGACAAGGCCTATCGCAACGCCGACTCCAGCAGCGACTACAAGTACGTCGAGGACATCGCCGATGCCTACGTCTCGGCCCAGTACGCCTGGGAACGGGCGCTGCTGCTCGGCGGCCTGCGCTACGACCACACCCGATTCGATGCCTTCAGCCCGTACAGCGATGACGGCGGCACCACCTACACGGCCGATTTCAGGAAATCCAAGGGCGGCTACAGCAACCTGCTGCCCTCGTTGAACGCGCTGTTCAAGCTCGGCGAGCGCCAGCGCCTGCGCTTCTCGGTCAGCCAGACCCTGGGCCGGCCCACGCCGGGCAATGTCGCCCAGGCAAGCAGCACCAGCTGCGCCGAGGACGAGGACGGCGGCGGCTACTGCACGATCAGGCGTGGCAATCCCCAGCTGCATCCGCGCAAGTCGACCAATCTGGACCTGGCCTGGGACCTGTACTTCAACGGCAACAACGGCATCGTCTCGCTGGCGCTGTTCGACAAGATCATCAAGGACGACATCTACACCCTGACCACCTACCAGGTCCTCGACGATGTCACCTACAAGGTGACCCAGCCGATGAACACCGACGAGTCGACGCTGCACGGCGCCGAACTGGCGCTGGCCAACCGCTCACTGCGCTGGGGCGATCAGCGCTTCGACCTGTACTTCAACGCGACGAGGCTGTTCGGCAAGACCGAATACGTCACCAGCGATGGCCAGCCGCGTGCGCTGGACCGCCTGCTCTACCAGCCGGACTGGTCGCTCAACGGCTCGGCGATCTGGCGCATGCCCTGGCGCAACGCGCAGCTGCGCGTGTCGGGCAACTACCGCTCCAAGATGCTGGTGGACTTCGGCGATACGGCCTGGCTCGATTCGTATTACGACCCGTACATGACCTTCAACCTGGGCTTCAGCCACCGGGTCTCCAAGCACGTCTCGTTCAAGTACGAGGCCAAGAACCTCTTCAATACCCAGCCCACCTACAGCATGGGCCCGGGCGGCAGGTACCGCACAGAGATCGACGACTACGGGCGCTTCTTCTACTTCCACATCATCTATCAGTGAGGCCAACATGCCGGGCATCGATCGTCGCCGCTTTCTTCAGCTCTCCGGCCTGTCGGCGCTCGGCGCCTGGGTGGGCACCGCCTCGGTGCTGGCCGCCGAGCAGGACGCCGCCGGCCTGAGCCTGCGCAACCTGCTCAAGTCGCCGAAGTTCGACACCACGCCCTTCACCGTGGGCGTGGCCTCGGGCGACCCCGCCCCCGATGGCATGGTGCTGTGGACGCGCCTGGCGACCGAGCCGCTGGAGTACGGCGGCGGCATGCCGACCCGGCCGATGGTGGTGGGCTGGGAGCTTGCCGAGGACGAGGACTTCCGCAGGATCCTGCGCAGCGGAACCACGCTGGCCCATCCCGAGCTGGGGCACGCGGTGCATGTCGAGCTGGAGGGCCTCGCACCGGCGCGGCCCTACTGGTACCGCTTCAACATCGCCGGCTATACCAGCGCGATCGGCCGCACCGCCACGCTGCCGGCGGCCGACGCGGATCTTGCGCGCGTGCGCTTCGCCGTGGCCGGCTGCCAGCAGTACGAGGAAGGCCACTACACCGCCTGGCGCCACATCGCCGACGAGCCGCTGGACTTCGTCTTCCACTACGGCGACTACATCTACGAAGGCGCGACCAACACCACCGCCAGCCGCAAGGTCAACGGCCGGCCCTTCACCAACCTGCGCAACCACGTCGGTCCCGAGCTCTACACGCTGGACGATTACCGCCGCCGCTATGCGCAGTACAAGACCGATCAGGATCTGCAGGCCGCGCATGCGGCGGCGCCATGGTTCGTGACCTTCGACGATCACGAGATCGACAACAACTGGGCCAGTGTCGACGACCAGGACGGCACGCCGAGCGAGCTGTTCCTGCTGCGGCGTGCGCAGGGCTTCCAGGCCTATTACGAGAACATGCCGCTGCGCCGCAGCGCCTTTCCGCGCGACGGGCACCTGCAGCTGTACCGGCGCGCGCGCTGGGGCAGGCTGCTGGACGTGCACTTCCTCGACACCCGGCAATACCGCAGCAAGCAGCCGGCCGACATGGCCGACCGCGCCGTGGTCGAGTCCCCGCAGCGCACGATCACGGGCCAGGCGCAGGAACGTTGGCTGTTCGACGGGCTGGCCGACCCGGCGCCGCGCTGGCAGGTGATCGCCCACCAGGTGGCGCTGGGCGACTACACGCTCGAGAGGAAAGGCCAGCTGGTGGAATCCGACGACCAGTGGTCCGGCTATCTGTCCAGCCGCCGCCGGCTGCTGGGCCATATCGACCAGGCCGGACATCGCAACGTGGTCACCGTCTGCGGCGATGCGCACCGCCATTACGCCAGCGATCTGGTGCAGGACAACGCCGAATCCGGCGTGATCTCCAGCGAGTTCCTGGCCACCTCCATCACCTCCGGCTCCGATGGCCTGGGCGTGGACCAGGAGGCGCGCGACACGCTGGCCCACAACCCGCACCTGAAGGTCACCACCGACAAGCGCGGCTATGTGCTGTGCACCGTCGAGCGCGACGCCTGCGTGGGCGATCTGAAGACGGTGGACCGCGTGATGGTGCCGGGCGCGAAGCTGGAACGCTTCGCGCGCCTGGCGATCGAACACGGCAAGCCCGGCCTGCAGCCGGCCTGAGCCGGCGGCGTGGCCTCAGCGCGGGTGGTGGAAATCCGCCCGGTGGTCGTCGCCGATGCGCGGTCGCGAGGGCGACAGCGCGCCCGGCGCATCGAAGTCGCGCGCATGCAACGGGTTGACCTCGAACAGGTTGGCCAGGCGCAGGCCGGCCTCTTCGCTGAGCAGCAGCGCCAGTTCGAACTGTTCGGCCACGAACGGCAGCAGCACGGCCGCGCCCGAGGGATCGCGTTCGACCTGCTGGTCGAACCGCCGCTGCAGCGAGGCGATGCCCTGCAGAGTCAGCACCAGATCCTGCAGCAGCGCCCCACTCTCGCCCAGGCGATACAACTCGGGAATCAGCTGGCGCAGCGCTTCGGGAACCGCCGCGGCCTGACGGCCCGAGGCGCCCAGCAGGGCGGCATCGGCGCCGACCGCGCGCAGGCCGAGCGCGGCGGTCAGGCCAGCGGTGATCTCATCACAGGCCGCGCCGGCCAGCAGGGCCAGGCTGCGCGCCTTGAGGCGTTCGGCCTCGCGCTCGGCGCGCTGCCGCGCGCGCTGTTCGCGCCGTACCACCAGCAGCACGCCGACGATCGCGGCGATCGACAGCAGCGCCTGCACCCACGCCGCCCAGACCTGCGGCGGCCAGGTCTGGCAGCCCAGCCCCATGCACGCATCCATGGCATTCCCCCTGTTTCAAGGGGGCCAGCATGCAGGCCTGGCCGGTCACGGACAATGTGCCCAAGGGCTCCCGAAGGACGACGGCGTCACAGTTTCGACGCCTCGTCCGGCCGCTGGATTCAGCGCGCCGGCGTCAGCCCGAATCCCGCGCCCACCGCCAGGGTGTCGAAGCCGGGGAACGAGGTCGCCACGTTGGCGATGTCGCGCACCAGCACCTCGCCGGACGACAGCTGGCCGGCGATGCAGAAGGCCATGGCGATGCGGTGGTCGCCGTGGCTCTCGATGGTGCCGCCGCCGATGGGGCCGCCGTGGATGGTCGCGCCGTCGGGCGTCTCGTCCACTCGCACGCCCAGCGTGCGCAGGCCGGTGGCCATGGCCGCCAGACGATCGGATTCCTTGACGCGCAGTTCGGCCGCGCCGCTGACGATGGTCTGGCCCTGCGCGGCGGCCGCGGCCACGAACAGCGCCGGGAACTCGTCGATCATGTCCGGCACCCCGCTTTCGGGAATGCGCGCGCCCTTCAGCGCGGCGTAGCGCACGCGCAGGTCGGCGACCGGCTCGCCGCCGTGTTCGCGCGCGTCGTGCACCTCGATGTCGGCGCCCATCAGGCGCAGCGCCTCGAGCAGGCCGGTGCGGCGTGGATTGAGGCCCACCGCCTTCAGCGTCACATCCGAACCGGGAATGATGCTGGCGGCGACCAGGAAGAACGCCGCCGAGGAGAAGTCCGCCGGCACCGCGATATCGGTCGCACGCAGGCGCTGGCCGCCACGCAGGCGCGCGTAGCCCGGCGAGAAGTCGATGTCCACGCCGAAGGCCGAGAGCATGCGCTCGGTGTAGTCGCGCGTGGGATGCGGCTCGCGCACGGTGGTGTCGCCGTCGGCGTACAGGCCGGCCAGCAGCAGGCAGGACTTGATCTGCGCGCTGGCCACCGGCGAGGCGTAGTCGATCCCGTGCAGCGCCTGGCCGCCGTGGATGCGCAGCGGCGGCGTGCCGTCCTCGCGCGTTTCGATCCTGGCGCCCATCTGCGCCAGCGGCGCAGTGACGCGGCGCATCGGCCGCCTGGACAGCGATTCATCGCCGATGAGCACGCTGTCGAAGGGCTGCGCGGCCAGTAGGCCGGCGAGCAGGCGCATGCCGGTGCCGGCATTGCCGCAGTCCAGCTCGCCGGTCGGCGCCTGCAGTCCATCCACGCCCACGCCGTGCACGATGCGCGTGGACGGCGACGGCGTCTCGATGCGCACGCCGAGGCGTTCGAAGATCGCCGCCGTGGCGCGCGTGTCCTCGCCTTCCAGGAAGCCTTCCACGCGCGAAGTGCCATCGGCCAGCGCCGCGAACATCACCGCCCGGTGCGAGACCGACTTGTCACCAGGGATGGCCAGCGCGCCATGCAGCGCCGAGCCAGGTTGAGCGATCCAGGATTGCGAGGTCATCGTCTTGTCCAGTCCAGCGGCCCACGCCGCGTTGTGCTTCAAAGTCTTGCTGCTTGTTTCGCCGCAGCTACCACTAAAACTGTTGCTGTTGCTGTTGCTGTTGCTGTTGCTGTTGCTGTTGCTGTTGCTGTTGCTGTTGCTGTTGCTGTTGCTGTTGCTGTTGTTGCTGCTGTTGCTGTTGTTGCTGCTGTTGCTGCTCCCGCTTTGCCCCCTCATCCGCAGCGGCGCCACCAGCGGGCAAACCCCGCAGGGGCGACGCACATGGATGTGCGTCGTTCCCGGTCGCGGCAGGATGCCGCGTCCGGGAATTCCGCTGGTGGCGCGGACCCTGCGTGCAGCGCAGGGCGCGAGGACGAGCGTGTTTTCTTTTGGTTACTTTTCTTTGCACGAGCAAAGAAAAGTAACTCGTGCCTCGAAGAGGTACGAAAGCTTTTGCCTCAAGCCGCACCCGGCATCAAGGCACCGCCACCGGATACGAACCCAGCACCTTGATCTGCGCCGAATGCGCTTCCAGCTCGGCCAACGCCTGCTTCATCGCCTCGTCCTCCACGTGCCCGGCCAAATCGATGAAGAAGCCGTATTCCCACTTGGCGTGGTGGCTGGGCCGCGACTCGATGCGGTTCATGCTGATGCCATGACGCGCGAACGGGCTGAGCACGTCGAACAGCGCGCCGGGCTTGTCGTGGATGAACACCAACACCGAGGTGCGGTCGTGACCGGACGGCGGGAAGATCCTGCGGCCCACCACCAGGAAGCGCGTGGTGTTGTCCTTGTCGTCCTGGATCGGGCTCATCACGACCTTCTTCAGGCCATAGGCGTGCACCGCGCTCTCGCCGCCGATCGCCGCCGCATCGTCCGCGTTGCGCGCGCGCCGCGCGCCCTCGGCATTGCTCGACACCGGCACCTTCTCGGCCTTGGGCAGGTTGGAGCGCAGCCAGCCGGCGGTCTGCATGAACGACTGCGGGTGCGCGTAGATGCGCTCGATGTCGGCGATGCGCCCGCTGCGCGACATCAGGAACTGCTGCACGCGCAGCTCGACCTCGCCGCAGATCTTCAGGTCGGAGGTCAGGAACATGTCCAGCGTGATCTGGATCGTGCCCTGCCCGGAGTTCTCCACCGGCACCACGCCGAAGTCGGCGCTGCCGCTTTCCACTTCCTGGAAGACCTCCTCGATGCTGGCCATGGGCAGCCCCAGGGCCGAGCGGCCGAAGTGCTTGAGCACGGCCTGCTGGCTGAAGGTGCCTTCCGGGCCCAGGTAGCCGATCTTCAGCGGCTCCTGCAGCGCCAGGCTGGAGGACATGATCTCGCGGAACACGTGCACCAGCACTTCGTCGGACAGCGGGCCCTGGTTGCGGTCCACCACCATGCGCAGCACCTGCGCCTCGCGCTCGGGGCGGTAATAGTCCACCGCGGCGGCGAGCTTGCCCTTGGCCTTGCCGACCTGCAGCGAATAGCCGGCGCGCTCTGCGATCAGCGCCTGGATCTCGCGGTCGATATGGTCGATGCGCGACCGCACCTGCGCCAGGTCGAACTCGGGCTCGGCAGGCGAGGCGCTGGCGTCCTTGGCGGATGCCTTGGCCACCTTGGCCGACTTGCCGGGCTTGGCCGCCTTGGCCGGCGACTTGCTCGGCGCGCTTGCGGGTTTGGGGATTTTCTTGGTCATTCGAGGTCATCCGTAAAGCGGAATTTGGCGGCTGCTCTGTGGGAGCCGCCACGGCGGCGATGGGGCTTCACCGATAAAGCCTCATCGCCGCCATGGCGGCTCCCGCCAGGCCGGCTCCCACGACAGCCAAGCGCAGTGGCTCAGCCATTGCGCCGCTGGAAGTCGTGCATGAAGTCCACCAGCACCTGGGCGCTGGCCACCGGCAAGGCGTTGTACAGCGAGGCGCGCAGGCCGCCGACCGCCTTGTGGCCCTTCAGGCCGATCAGCCCGGCGGCCTTGGATTCGGCCACGAAGCGCGCGGTCAGCGCCTCGTCGGCCAGGAAGAAGGGGATGTTCATGCGCGAGCGCGCCGCCGGATGCACGGTGTTGCGGTAGAAGCCGCCGGAGGCATCGATGGCGCCGTACACCAGCTGCGACTTGGCCGCGCTGCGCCGCGCGAACTCCTCCACGCCGCCCTGGTCCAGCATCCAGCGGAACATCAGCCCGGCCAGGTACCAGTTCCAGGTCGGCGGCGTGTTGAGCATCGAGTCGCGCGCCAGATGCGAGGCGTAGTTGAAGATGTCCGCGCGCGGCTGTCCGGCGCGTTCGAACAGGTCGCGGCGCACGATCACCACCGCCACGCCCACCGGCCCCAGGTTCTTCTGCGCGCCGGCATAGATCACGCCGTAGCGCGACACGTCGATCGGCTCGGAGGCGATCGAGGAGGAGAAGTCGGCGAACAACGGCACCTGCCCCACCTCGGGCGTGTGCCGGAACTCCACGCCATGGATGGTTTCGTTGGCGGTGATGTGCACATAGGCCGCATCGGGCGAGAGCCGCCAGTCCGCGCGCGGCGGGATGTCGGTGAAGCCCTCGGCCTCGCTGCTGGCGGCCACATGCACGTCGACGTAGTCCTTGACCTGCTTGATCGCGGTCTTGCTCCAGTGCCCGGTGACCACGTAGTCCACCGTCTGGCCGGGGCTGGCGAAGTTCAGCGCCAGCAGCGCCTGCTGGGTGGTGGCGCCGCCGGGCAGGAACAGCACGCCGTAGTCGTCGGGAATGGTCAGCAGCGTGCGCAGATCGGCCTCGGCGCGTGCGGCGACCTCCATGAACTCGGCGCTGCGGTGACTGATCTCCACGATCGAGGCGCCCACGCCGTTCCATTCCAGCATTTCGGACTGCGCGTGGCGCAGGACGGCTTCGGGCAGCGCCGCGGGGCCGGCGCTGAAGTTGTGGACGCGGGACATGGCGGCCTCGATCAGGGGGCACATAGTATGCCGCAGGCTGAATCGCCCAACGGCCGCCTTTGCATCCGTCCTGCCGCGATCCGCGTAAGGTGGTTGCAGGCGAATCCATCGCCCGGCGCAAACGCGTGCAAGGGCGGGAATTTTTCGCCTGCTGGCGCGTCCCATTGGTTGCCCATGTGACTTTTCGCAGGAGATGCACCGTGTCCCTACGCGACGCCCTCACCCTCAAGGATCACCAGGTCACCGACGAAGCCGTCTACCGCGGCCGTCGCGACCTGTTCAAGCTGGCCGCCGCGCTGCCGGCGCTGGCCCTGGCCGGCTGCGCCGACGCCGATCCGCCCGACGCGCCCAAGACCGTCGTCACGCCCGAGCAGGCCAAGGCCGGCTTCCGCACCAGCGAGACGCTGACCCGCTACGAGGACGTGACCAGCTACAACAACTTCTACGAGTTCGGCACCGGCAAGACCGATCCGTCGAGCGCGACCAAGACGCTGCGCACCTCGCCGTGGTCGGTCAAGGTCTCCGGCGAGTGCGAGAAGCCCGGCACGCTGGCGCTGGAGGACCTGCTCAAGTCCGCGCCGAGCGAGGAGCGCATCTACCGCCTGCGCTGCGTGGAGGGCTGGTCGATGGTGATCCCGTGGGACGGCATCCCGCTGGCGGCGGTGCTCAAGCGCTTCGCGCCCACGGCCAAGGCCAAGTACGTGGCCTTCACCACCCTGGCCGACCCGCGCCAGATGCCGGGCATCGCCTACCGCTCGATCGACTGGCCCTACCGCGAGGGCCTGCGCATGGACGAGGCGATGCATCCGCTGACCTTCCTGGCCACCGGCGTCTACGGCAAGCCGCTGCCGCAGCAGAACGGCGCGCCGCTGCGGCTGGTGGTGCCGTGGAAGTACGGCTTCAAGAGCATCAAGTCGATCGTGGAGATCCGCTTCGTCGAGAAGATGCCGCCGACCGCCTGGAACGACCTGCAGCCCAACGAGTACGGCTTCTTCTCCAACGTCAATCCGGACGTGGACCACCCGCGCTGGAGCCAGAAGACCGAACGCCGCATCGCCGGCAACGCCAGCAAACTCTTCGCCGAGCGCATCCCTACCCGCCCCTTCAACGGCTATGCCGATCAGGTCGCTTCGATGTATGCGGGGATGGATTTGCGGAAGTGGTTTTGAGCGGGATTCGGGATTCGGGATTCGGGATTCGGGATTCGAGCGAAGCTAGGAGCACTGGCAGAAGTAGGCAAGAGGAACTTGTGATCAAGGCGAAGAGCCGGGAACCAAGCGACGCTAGCGTGAGCCGCATGACCCGCCCCCTCCCTTGCGCGAAGCGCAGGGGAGCTCGAAGTCGCGTTAGCGACTGAGGGGGAGGGGTGCTTTTCGCGATTAGCCCGAGAGGGAAGCAACAACAGCAACAGCAACGGCTAACCCCTCCCCAGCCCTCCCCTGCGCTACGCGCAAGGGAGGGGGCAGAAGCAGCGCACTGACGCAGACGCTTTCCTCCCCAATCCCCAATCCCCAATCCCCAATCCCCAATCCCCAATCCCCAATCCCCAATCCCCAATCCCCAATCCCCAATCCCCAATCCCCAAAAAATGAAACCCCTCACCCTCGCCAAGCTCGTCGTCCACCTGCTCTGCCTGGCGCCGCTGGCGCTGCTGGGCTGGCGCTTCTGGGACGTGTGGCGCAACGGCAGCGATGCGCTGGGCGCCGATCCGATCGCGCAGATCGAGCACTTCACCGGGCTGTGGGCGCTGCGCTTTCTGATCTTCACCCTGGCCATCACCCCGCTGCGCCAGCTCACCGGCCAGGCGGTGCTGCTGCGCTTCCGCCGCATGCTGGGGCTGTATGCCTTCGCCTATGCCACCGTGCACCTGGCCGCCTATCTGGGCCTGGACCTGGGCGGCTACTGGACCCAGATCTTCGCCGAGATCGTCAAGCGGCCCTACATCACTGTGGGCTTCGCCGCTTGGCTGCTGCTGGTGCCGTTGGCGATCACCTCCACCCAGGGCTGGATGCGCCGGCTCAAGCGGCGCTGGGGCCAGCTGCACAAGGCCATCTACGCCATCGGCGTGCTGGCGGTGCTGCACTTCTGGTGGCTGGTGAAGTCCGACATCCGCGAGCCGGCGCTCTACGCCGGCCTGCTCGCCCTGCTGCTGGGCTGGCGCGCCTGGAAGGCGATCAGGCGGGCGCGAACAGCAGCAGCAGCGCCAGCACGCCGGCCAGCACCGCCGCGGCCAGCAGCAGCCAGGGCCAGCGCTTCAGCGAAGCCCGTGGCGCCACCGCCGCCGGCGTCGGAGCGCTGACGGTCGTCTCGGAGGCCGCCGGGTCGGACGGATCGGGCTGGCTCCAGGGGATCTCCACCACGAAGCGCGACTGCGGGTCGAAGGCGACCTGGTCGCCGGCGTTCAGTACGGCCTCGTGCACGGGCACGCCGTTGACCACGCTGGTGACCCCGCCCTGCAGATGACGCAGCAGCACGCCGCCGGAGACGCGGCCCAGCACGGCGTGCAGGCCGGACAGGTGCGGCGCATCCAGCACGATGTCGGCCTCGCGGCCGGCGCCGACGCTGCAGCCGCTGCCGATGGTGAAGGCGCGGCCGTGGTGACGCCCGCCGATGCCGCGCAGGACCACGCGCGGATCCGGCTCGGCCTGGGCCATCGGCGCCGAGGAGGCCGGACGCGGTGCCTGGCCGCGCACCAGCACTTCCACACCATCGGCGTACACCGCATCGCCCGGACGCAGCATGGCCATGCGCCGCACCGGGCGGCCGTTGACATGGATGCCGCGCATGCCCGGCGGCACCTGCAGCCACAGGCCGCGCCGGTCCAGGCTGAACTGCACCAGCAACGCGCCGGGCACCGCATCGCCCACGCCGATGGTGCCGCTGGCTTCGCGCACGATGCGGTGTATACCCGTGCCCAGGGCACGGTCGGCCGTCCGGCCTTGGGGAAAATGGAGACTGAGGTTCTGCACGCGGCCGGGAGACTAGCACGCAGGCCCACGGGTTCGGGCTTCGCAAGCCCCGGCGCGGCACGCGCCTTCCACAGGCGATGCGCGGTTGGGCGACAATGCGCGCTTGTCCTTCGCCAGCCCAGCGCCATGTCCCGCATCGAACTGCAGCATCCCCACCACAAGTCGCCCGAGCAGACCCGCCAGGCCCTGGAAGAGGTGGCCGGCAAGCTGCACGCGCGCTTCGGGGTGAGCCATCACTGGGACGGCGACACGCTGGCGTTCAACGGATCCGGGGTGGACGGGCGCATCGCCATGCAGCCCGGCGCGCTGCATGTCACCGCCGAGCTGGGCTTCCTGCTGTCGGCGATGAAGGGGCCGATCGAGTCGGAGATCCGCCGGGTGCTGGGCGAGCGCTTCGCCTAAACGCCCTGGTCGGCCCATCTTCGACACGGCGCTCACCGGCCGCTGCGGACACTGCCAGGCATCGTCCCGACCGCATCGGAGTGATCCATGGCCACCAGAAAAACCGAGCGCCAGCGCCCGTCCGACTTCGAACCCTCGCTGCATGAGCAGGCCGAGCGCCTGCAGGCGTCGCTGGGCGAATCGGCCCAGCAGATCTGGCTGGCCGGGCTGGGCGCCTTCAGCCGCGCCCAGGCCGAGGGCAGCAAGCTGTTCGACACGCTGGTGCGCGAAGGCAGCAAGGTCGAGGCCCGCACCCGCGACGCGCGCGCCGGCCTGGCCGACGGCGTCGAGGAAGTGCGCAGCCGCGCCGGCGAGACGCTGGGACGCGTGGACCAGGTCTTCCGCGCCCGCGTCGGCGAGGCGCTGAAGGCGCTCGAGGTGCCGACCCGGCGCGAGCTGGGCGCGCTGGCCGACCGCATCGACGCGCTCAACCAGAAGCTGCGCGCGCACAACGAGCGGCCCACCGCCGGCGCGCGGGCGCGCAGGGCGGCGGCCCGTTCCACCCCGCCCGGTCCCGCGCCGGTTCCGCCCCAGGCCACCGAGGACCGGCCGGTGCGCAAGCCGCGCGCCGCGCCTCGACCGGCGCCCGCGGATCCTGCCGCGCCCGGCGAGTCGAGCGACTAAGCCGCCCGCGCCCTCCGGTGTGCTGCTTGCCCGCAGGCCCGCCATCCTCTTTGCCGACGCCTTTCGAACGCGGACTGGTCGCCAGCACGGTTGCCCGTAGAATGCCCCCCCTGTTTCAGCGGATGTACGCCTCATGCCGTTCTGGTTGATCGGGACCCTCGTGGCCCTGCTGGTGGGCGTGGTCGCCACCGCCTACCTGTGGCTGGTCCGCCGCCGCCTCGACGAAACCCAGGCCGGCCTGCAGGCGCTGGCGGCGATGCGTTGGCGCGACTTCTCGCGCCTGGTGCTCTCGGCGCTGCAGCTGCGCGGCCTGGAACGCCTGTCCTTCGAGCCCGAGGATGTGCGCAACCAGCACCCGAGCCTGCTGCTGGGCGACGCCGAGGGCAAGCACTGGCTGCTGAGCTGCAAGCACGGCACCGCCTATCGCATCGGCTCGGTGGCGATCGACGAGCTGGCCTCCGAGGCGCGCCTGCGCGGCGCCCAGCACAGCATCCTGGCTACCCAGGGTCTGGTCGACGCCGGCGGCCACGAGAAGGCGCAGCGCTCCAATGTCGAGATCCTGGACGGCGCCAAGCTGTGGGCCGAGGTCAAGCCGATGGTGGACAGCGCGACCGTCCAGGGCATCAGCGGCCAGGCCAACCTGCGCGCGCGCCGCCGCATCGGGCTGAGCTGGATTGCCGCGCTGCTGCTCGGCGTGCTGGTCAGCGGGCTGCCTGCCCTGCTCGATTCCGAGCCGCCGCCCGAGAGCGTCGCGCCTGCGCCCGTTTCCGCTCCGGCGCATTCGGCTCCCGCGGTGCCCGCCGCCAGTACGCCGACCCAGTCGCTGGAACCGCCGACCGACGCCGAGCTGGCCCGCCAGCGCGGCGAGGTCGCCAAGGCCCTGGCCAAGGCCGGTGGCCTGCGACAGCCGGCCTGGATCTCCGGCTCGACGCTGTCGGTGGACATGCTGGCCGACGAGGCCATGGTGATGCCGACGGTCTGCGCCGAACTGGCCAAGTACCCGGACCTGGCGCTCTCGCGCATCCAGCTCAACCCGCGCCCCGACAGCGACGAACGCGTGCGCTGGCGGCAGTGCGAAGCCACGATGAGCGCGCCTACTCCGGCCCAGACACCGACACCGACACCGACACCGACACCGGCACGTTAAGCGGCGCCCGCGCAGCGCTCCCGGACAACAGCACCGGTCGTCATTCCCAACGATCGTCATTCCCGCGAATGCGGGAAAGTGCTGTTCGGCGGACGCATGCGTGGCTATCCAGGGACTTTCATACAGCGCTCCGGAATCCCCTGATAGCCGCCTGATAGCCGAAGAACGTCATTCCCGCGAATGCGGGAATCCAGCGACTTTCTCGGAAACCATCGAAGACCCTCGGTTCCCACCTAAGCAGGACCTTTGAGGTTCTTCGACGTCCTTGAAGCGCGAATGGGTATTTCGGTTGCTTTTGCGCAGCGCAGGAGCAACAGCAAAGTCAAAAGCTCACCCCTCCCCAATCCTCCCCTTCGCCTTCGGCGAAAGGGAGGGGGCTGGATTGCGTCTTACGATTGCCTCATCTGCGGTCTGATCCTCTGCCGCAGCCCTACCCTCGTCATTCCCGCGTAGGCGGGAAGCGCTGTTCGGCAGCCGCATGTCTGACTAGTCAGGGAGTTAGACACGGCGTCCAAGACGCAGGACGCCTTCGCTCGCCACGCACGCCCGCTCAGCGCCCGCCGGGCGAGAACCGCGCCACCAGGTCGTAGGAGTCGCCCAGGAAGACCTGGGTCACGCAGGTCACCGGCTGTTCGCCGCGCCAGGTGCGGCGCTCGATCACCAGGCAGGCGGTGCCGGTGGGCACCTGCAGCAGGCGCGCGCGGGCGGCGTCCACGCCGATGGCGCTGATGCGGTGCTCGGCGCGGGTCCAGCTGACGTGCTGCAGCAGCCAGCTGCCCGGGACGGTCTGCGAGAAGTCCACGTCCACCGCCTGCGGCGCGGCGGCCGGGTTGATCAGGCGGTCCTCCAGCGCCAGCGGCCGGTCGTCGGCCAGGTGCAGGCACTGCAGCGCGAGCACGCGCGCCTGGCCGGCCAGCTCGGCCTCGCGCGCGTCGCCGCGGCGCGGCTTGCGCAGCTGCCGGGCCAGCAGCTGGAACTGGTAGCGGTGGCCGCGTGCGGCGACCTCGAACGGGATGTCCGGGATGTCCAGCGCCACCTGTTCGATATGCGGATGCGGGCGCGCAACGAACGAGCCGGCGCGGCGGCGGCGCTCGATCATGCCGGCGTCGGCCAGCAGGCTTAGCACCTTGCTCACGGTCATGCGCGCGCAGCCGTACTGCGCCATCAGCGCGTGCTCGGAGGGGATGCGGTGGCCCGGAGGCCATTCGCCGCTGTGGATGCGGCCCTCGATGTCGTCGCGGATGCGCTGGTGCAGCGAACGCGGCGGCGCGGGCGAGGCCTGTGGAGCGCTCATGCGCGCAGGACCCGATCCAGCGCGGCGGCGTAGCGGTCGGCCACCGCCGCGGCGTCGACATGGCGGCCGTCGCGCACGACCAGCCGGCCCTGACGCCAGACCTGGCGCACCGCGCCGCGGCGGGCGGCGAACAGCCAGCTGTCCAGCCAGGCATCGCCTTGGCGCGCGCGCAGCGCCGGATGGTCGGGATCCAGCTCCACCAGGTCCGCGGCGGCGCCGACCCGCAGGCCCGCCTCCACGCCCAGCGCCTGCGCGGCGCCGTGCAGGGCCTGCTCGAACAGCCAGCGCCCGCTGGACACGCCCTGCCCCTGCGCCAGCACGTTGCGCCCGCGCGCGACCAGGCGCTGGCCGTATTCGAGCAGGCGCAGCTCCTCGGCCGCATCGATCAGCACGTTGGAATCCGAGCCCACGCCGAAGCGGCCGCCGGCGCGGGCGAAGTCGCGCATCGGGAACAGGCCGTCGCCCAGGTTGGCCTCGGTGATCGGGCACAGGCCGACCACGGCGCCGGCCTCGACCATGCCCTGCACTTCGTCCGCTTCGACGTGGGTGGCGTGCACCAGGCACCAGCGCGCGTCCACCGGCGCGTGATCCAGCAGCCACCGCACCGGGCGCTGGCCCGACCAGGCCAGGCAGGCCTCCACCTCGCGCGTCTGTTCGGCGATGTGCAGATGCACCGGACCGCGGGTCAGCGGCAGCAGCGCGGTCAGCTCCTCGGGCGTGACCGCGCGCAGGCTGTGCGGGGCCAGGCCGAGCACGGCATCGCCCAGCGGCGCGATCGCCGTGGCACTGGCCTCCAGCAGGCGGGCGAACCCGTCCACGGTATGGATCAGCCGCGCCTGCGCGGGACTGGGCGGCGCACCGCCGAAGTCGGCATGGGCATAGAACACCGGCAGCAGGGTCAGGCCGATGCCGCTGGCCTGCGCGGCCGCGGCGATGCGCGTGGCCATCTCGCCGGGATCGGCATAGGGCCGACCCTCGGGGCCGTGGTGCAGGTAGTGGAACTCGCCCACGCGGGTGAAGCCGGCCTCCAGCATCTCCACATAGGCCTGCTCGGCGATGACCTGCAGGCTGTCGGGGTCCAGCCGCTGCACGAAGCGGTACATCAGCTCGCGCCAGCTCCAGAAGCTGTCGCCGGCCGCGCCACCGACTTCCGTCAGGCCCGCCATGCCGCGCTGGAAGGCGTGGCTGTGCAGATTGCCCAGGCCGGGCACCGCCACGCCCAGGCGCACATCGCCGGGCTGCGCGGCGCTGCCCGCCTGCACCGAGGCGATGCGCCCGCCCTGCGTGCACACGCGCACCGCACGCGCCCAGCCCTCGTCCAGCAGGGCGTGATCGATCCAGAAGCAAGCGGCTGGCGCCATCGGGGTTCCTCGACTGGACAGGCTGCAAAGGCCGGTCTTATTGTATAGACAAATGCGCTCCTGACGAGATGCCATGCCCCTGCGCTGCGACACGCTCTGGCACCACGCCCACCTGGCCACGCTCGATGCCGACGACGGCACCCTGGGCATGCTGCGGGACGGCGTGATCGCCGCGCGCGAGGGCCGCATCGTGCATGTCGGCCCGGCCGATCGGGCGCCGGACTTCGACGCGGCCACGCGCATCGACTGCCAGGGCCGCTGGATCACGCCGGGCCTGATCGACTGCCACACCCATCTGGTCTACGCCGGCAACCGCGCCGGCGAGTTCGAGCAGCGCCTGGCCGGCGCCAGCTATGCCGACATCGCCCGCGCCGGCGGCGGCATCGTCTCCACCGTGCGCGCCACGCGCGCGGCCGATGACGACGCGCTGATCGCCGCCAGCCTGCCGCGCCTGGACGCGATGCTGGGCGAAGGCGTGACCACGCTGGAGATCAAGTCCGGCTACGGCCTGGACCTGGAGCATGAACGCAAGCAGTTGCGCGTGGCCCGGCGCCTGGGCGAACTGCGCCGGGTGGAGATCGTGCCGACCTTCCTGGGCGCGCACGCGGTGCCGCCCGGCGTCGAGGCGCAGGCCTACATCGATGAGGTCTGCGGAACGATGATCCCGGCGGTCGCGGCGCAGGGCCTGGCCGAGGCGGTGGACGTGTTCTGCGAGGACATCGCCTTCTCGCCGGCGCACGCGCGGCAGGTGTTCGAGGCCGCGCGCGCGCATGGCCTGAAGCTCAAGATCCACGCCGAGCAGCTCAGCAACCAGCACGGCGCCGCGCTGGCCGCGCAGTACGGCGCGCTCTCGGCCGACCATATCGAACATCTGGACGCCGACGGCGTCGCGGCGATGGCTGCGGCCGGCACCGTGGCCGTGCTGCTGCCGGGCGCGTTCTACTTCACCCGCGACACGCTGATGCCGCCGATCGAGGCGCTGCGCGCGGCCGGCGTGCCGCTGGCGCTGGCCACCGACTGCAATCCCGGCACCAGTCCGCTGACCAGTCCGCTGCTGGCGATGAACCTGGCCGCCACGCTGTTCCGCATGACCGTGGACGAGTGCATCGCCGGCTTCACCCGGCATGCCGCGCGGGCGCTGGGGCGACAGGACCGGCTGGGCCGGCTGCGCGCGGGCTTGGACTGCGACCTGGCGATCTGGGACATCGACGCGCCGGCCGACCTGGTCTACCGCATGGGCTTCAACCCGCTGCATGCGCGCGTGTGGCGCGGGCAGCCGGCATGAGGCCGTTTTTCGTACAACCCGAACGACCGGAGTATTCCGCGTGACCGACTCTCTTGTGCTGCGCCCCGGCGCCGTCAGCCTGGCGCAATGGCGCGCCGTCTATCGCGGCGCGGCCGTGCAGCTCGATCCCGCCTGCCACGACGCGGTCGCGCGCAGCGCGCAGACCGTGCAGGCCATCGTCGACACCGGCGCGCCGGTGTACGGCATCAACACCGGCTTCGGCAAGCTGGCCACGGTGCGCATCGCCGATGCGGACCTGGCCACGCTCCAGCGCAACATCGTGCTCTCGCACGCCGCCGGCGTCGGCGAGCCGATGCCTGCGCCGGTGGTGCGGCTGATGCTGGCGCTGAAGCTGGCGAGCCTGGCGCAGGGCGCCTCCGGCGTGCAGCCGGCCACGCTGGCGCTGCTGGAAGCCATGCTCCAGCGCGACGTGCTGCCGCTGGTGCCCTGCCAGGGCTCGGTCGGCGCCTCCGGCGACCTGGCGCCGCTGTCGCACATGGCCGCGGTGATGATCGGCACGGGCGAGGCGTTCTTCGAAGGCCAGCGCCTGCCGGCGAGCGATGCGCTGGCGCGGGCCGGCCTGGCGCCGTGCGTGCTGGGCGCCAAAGAGGGCCTGGCCCTGCTCAACGGCACCCAGTATTCGACCGCTTACGCGCTGGCGGGGCTGTTCGAGATCCAGACCGTGTTCCAGGCGGCGCTGGTCACAGGCGCCTTGTCCACCGAGGCGGCCAAGGGTTCGGACACGCCGTTCGACCCGCGCATCCACGCCCTGCGCGGCCAGCCCGGGCAGATCGCCGTGGCCGACGCGCTGCGCGCGCTGATGGCCGGCAGCGCCATCCGCGAATCGCACCGCGAGAACGACGTGCGCGTGCAGGACCCCTACTGCCTGCGCTGCCAGCCGCAGGTGATGGGCGCGGCGCTGGACGTGATGGGCGCGGCGGCGCGCACGCTGGAGATCGAGGCCAACGGCGTGTCCGACAACCCGCTGGTGTTCACCGACACCGGCGAGGCGCTCAGCGGCGGCAACTTCCACGCCGAGCCGGTGGCCTTCGCCGCCGACATGCTGGCCATGGCCGTGTGCGAGATCGGCTCGATCAGCGAGCGCCGCATCGCCATGCTGGTCGACCCGGCGCTGTCGGGGCTGCCGGCGTTCCTGACGCCGCGGCCGGGCCTCAACTCCGGCTTCATGATCCCGCAGGTCACCGCCGCGGCGCTGGTGTCGGAGAACAAGCAGCGCGCGATGCCGGCCAGTGTGGATTCCATCCCGACCTCGGCCAACCAGGAAGACCACGTCTCGATGGCCGCGCACGGCGCGCGCCGGCTGCTGGACATGGCGCGCAACGCCGCCAACGTGGTCGGCATCGAGCTGCTCGCCGCCGCGCAGGGCTGCGATTTCCATGCGCCGCTGGCGTCCAGCGCCGCGCTGGAGTCGGTGCGGGCGCTGCTGCGCGCGCAGGTGCCGACGCTGCAGGAGGACCGCTATTTTCATCCGGACATGGTGGTCGCGACGGCGCTGGTGCGCGGGGGCGCGCTGGTCGAGGCGGTCGGCGCGGACGGTCCGGGGCTGCCGGGCGTGGATCGGGCGGCGTGAGCGCGCTGCCGCGAGGTTCCGGCATGGCACGCAAGTCCCTGGATCCCCGCGTTCGCGGGGATGACGGGCTGAGTATTCGTCGGACTGTGGGAGACATGCGCGGATGAGCGACCTTCCCGAGTGGCTGGAACTTCATCGCGGCCAGGCGCCGCTGATCGTCAGCTTTCCGCATACCGGGACCGAGCTCCCGGCCGGGCTCGAGGGCGACTTCGTCTCGCCCTGGCTGGCAAGGCGCGATGCCGACTGGCATGTGCACCAGCTCTACGCCTTCGCCCGCGCGCTCGGCGCCACCACGCTGCGCACCGCGATCAGTCGCTCGGTGATCGACGTCAACCGCGACCCGTCCGGCGCCTCGCTGTATCCGGGCCAGAACACCACCGGCCTGTGCCCGACCACCACCTTCGACGACCAGCCGCTCTACCGGCAGGGGCTGGCGCCGGACGAGGCGGAGATCACGCGCCGGCGGGAGACCTGGTTCGCGCCGTACCACGATGCGCTGGCCGCTGAGATCGAACGCCTGCGCGCGCGCCACGGCTGCATCGTGGTCTACGACGCCCATTCGATCCGCTCGCGCATCCCGCACCTGTTCGAGGGCGAGCTGCCGCAGTTCAACATCGGCAGCAACGGCGATGCCGCCTGCGACGCGGCGCTGACCGACGCGGTCGAGCGCGTCTGCGCCGCCAGCGGCCTGAGCCATGTGCGCAATGGCCGCTTCAAGGGCGGCTGGATCACGCGCCATCACGCCCGGCCGCGGCGCGGCGTGCATGCGATCCAGATGGAGCTGGCCTGCCGCGGCTACATGGACGAACCCGATCCGGTCACCCCCGGGAACTGGCCCACGCCGTTCTCGCAGGCCCGCGCGCAGGCCGTGCAGGACACGCTGCGCGAGGTGCTCGCCGCCTGCCTGGACTTCGCCGGCACCCATCCCCTCGCCCACCACGCGCCCGCCATGGGCGCACCGTCCCATCATCAGGACTCACCATGACCCGTCGCGATCCGTCCCGCCGCATCCAGGCCCCGACCGGCCCCTCGCTCACCGCCAAGAGCTGGCTGACCGAGGCACCGCTGCGCATGCTGCAGAACAACCTGCATCCCGACGTGGCCGAGCGCCCGGAGGAACTGGTGGTCTACGGCGGCATCGGCCGCGCCGCGCGCGACTGGGAGAGCTTCGACACCATCATCGAGACGCTCAAGCGCCTGGACGACGACCAGACCCTGCTGGTGCAGTCGGGCAAGCCGGTCGGCGTGTTCCGCACCCATGCCGATGCGCCGCGCGTGCTGATCGCCAACTCCAACCTGGTGCCGCGCTGGGCCAACTGGGACCACTTCAACGAGCTGGACCGCAAGGGCCTGGCCATGTACGGCCAGATGACCGCCGGCAGCTGGATCTACATCGGCGCCCAGGGCATCGTGCAGGGCACCTACGAGACCTTCGTGGAGATGGGCCGGCAGCACTACGGCGGCGACCTGTCCGGGCGCTGGCTGTTCACCGGCGGCCTGGGCGGCATGGGCGGCGCGCAGCCGCTGGCCGCGGTGATGGCCGGCGCCTCCTGCCTGGCGGTGGAATGCCGCAAGAGCAGCATCGACATGCGCCTGCGCACCGGCTATCTGGACACCTGGACCGACTCGCTGGACGAGGCGCTGCGCCTGATCGAGGATTCCTGTCAGGCCCGGAAGCCGCTGTCGGTCGGCCTGCTCGGCAACGTCGCCGATGTGCTGACCGAGCTGCTGGCACGCGGCGTCAAGCCGGACCTGCTCACCGACCAGACCTCCGCCCACGACCCGGTCAACGGCTACCTGCCGCAGGGCTGGACTGTCGTGCAGTGGGACGAGAAGCGCGTGTCCGCACCTAAGGAAGTCGAACGGGCCGCGCGCGCCTCCATGGCCCACCACATCCGCGCCATGCTCGGCTTCCATGCCCTGGGCGTGCCGACCGTGGACTACGGCAACAACCTGCGACAGATGGCGCTGGAGGAAGGCGTGGCCAACGCCTTCGACTTCCCAGGCTTCGTCCCCGCCTACATCCGCCCGCTGTTCTGCCGCGGCGTCGGCCCGTTCCGCTGGGCCGCGCTGAGCGGCGACCCGGAGGACATCGCCAGGACTGACGCCAAGGTCAAGGAGCTGATTCCCGACAATCCGCACCTGCACCGCTGGCTGGACATGGCCGCCGAGAAGATCAAGTTCCAGGGCCTGCCGGCGCGGATCTGCTGGGTCGGCCTGGGCGACCGCGATCGCCTGGGCCTGGCCTTCAACGAGATGGTCGCCAAGGGCGAGCTCAAGGCGCCGGTGGTGATCGGCCGCGACCATCTGGACAGCGGCAGCGTGGCCTCGCCCAACCGCGAGACCGAGGCCATGGCCGACGGCTCGGACGCGGTCTCGGACTGGCCCCTGCTCAACGCCCTGCTCAACACCGCCTCCGGTGCGACCTGGGTCTCGCTGCATCACGGCGGCGGCGTGGGCATGGGCTTCTCCCAGCACGCCGGCATGGTCATCGTCTGCGACGGCACCGACGCCGCGGCCAGGCGCATCGCCCGCGTGCTGTGGAACGACCCGGCCAGCGGCGTGATGCGCCATGCCGACGCCGGCTACGACATCGCCATCGACTGCGCGCGGGAGAAGGGCCTGGATCTGCCGGGCATTCTGGGGTGAGCGCTAAGGCGGGTTGAGCGCAGCGCAATGTCGTCGCTGCGCGCGGACGTCCATGGATTCCCGCTTTCGCGGGAACGACGAGCTCAGGCCCCATTGGGCCGACCGTTATCGCGGCAACACTGTCGGCAGCCTGTCAGCCGCTATGGCCTGCGGTCCGTGCGGCGACACCTGCCGCACGCGCACTGGGCTACCCTGCCCCGCCGCCTTCCTCCCCGCCGTATGTCCCCGTCCACCTCCCACACCTACCGCCTGGCCCTGCGGCCGACCGACGAACACACCAGCTCGGCCGAGCTGATGCGCACCGCGCAGCGCGTGCTGCTCTCGCTGGACGCGCGCGGTGTGTCGATCGTCCACCTGCGCCGCCCACCGCTGCAGGATGCGCAGGGGCTGTACGTCGAAGCCGTGGCCGCCGGCCCGGAGGACTGGTATCGCGACGTGGACGATGCGCTGCTGGCCGAGGGCCTGCGCAGCGAACTGCAGCCCTGACGCCTCACCAAACCGCCAGCGCCGCCTGAAACGACGACGGCCCGGTCTTGCGACCGGGCCGTTGCATTTACACCGCGATGCGTCGGATCAGCGCTTGCCCACGCCCATTTCCTGCAGCAGGTTGTCGGCGTGGTCCAGGTGGTCCATGACCCACAGCATGTAGCGCACGTCGACCTGGATGGAGCGGTTGAGCTTGGGATTGAACAGCCAGTCGCCGCTCACCGACTCCCAGTTGCCGTCGAAGGCCAGGCCGACCAGCTGGCCGTTGCCGTCCAGCGCCGGCGAACCGGAGTTGCCACCGGTGATGTCCAGGTCGGCCAGGAAGTCCACCGGCAGCGTGCCCTGCTTCTTCGAGGCATACGGACCGAAGTCCCTGGCCTTGATCGCGTCCAGCTCCGCCTTGGGGGCGTTGAACGGCACCTCGCCGGTGGCCTTCTCGACGATGCCCTCGGCGTGGGTGAACGGCGCGTAGCTCACCGCATCGCGCGGCGCCACGCCCTGCACGTTGCCGTAGGTCACGCGCAGCGAGCTGTTGGCATCCGGGTAGACCGGCAGCTTCTGCGAATCCTTCCAGGCGATCATCGCCTGCATGTAGCGCGGGCGCAGCTTGGACAGCACGCCATCGCGCGTGTCGGCCTCGTCTTCCAGGGTCTTCAGCTGCGGCAGCAGGGCCGCGGCCAGCTTGAGCATGCTGTCGTCCTGCGCGGCCAGCGTCTTGGCATCGTCCTTGAAATAGGCCAGGCGGGCCTGGCCGTCGCCCAGCTTGCTGCCGGCGTACAGCGCGGCCACCTTGGCCTTGATCGCCGCCTCGTCGCGCGCCCCACCCAGCCAGGCGTCCAGCGCCGGCAGGCGCTGGGCCTGCGGCAGCTTGACGTAGCGCAGCAGCGCATAGGTCAGGAACTGCTGGTCCACGCCGGCGTCGTAGCGACGGTCCATCTGCTTGAGCGCGCCCTCGATGCGCGCCTCGTCGCGCTGCTGGTAGCCCGGCTCGCGTTCCATGTCCGGCTTGGCGCGCTCACCGGCCAGGCGGGTCAGGCGCAGGCCGGTGGAGAACAGCGCCGAGCGCTGCAGCAGGCTCAGGTCCAGGTCGCGATCGCGCGTGGCGGCGGTGCCGGCCAGCACCTGCTTGAGCTGGGCGATGTCGCCGGCCAGGGCCTTGGCATCGCCGTCCTTGCGCGCGGCCAGCCAGGCGTCCAGCTGCGCTTCCTGCTGCTGCTTGACCGCCACCGCGTCGGCGCGGCGCAGGCCTTCGAGCTGGCCGCCGAAGTTCTTCAGATAGTTGTTGAGGCCGGCCACGGTGTTGGCGTACTTCACCCCGATTTCCGGGTTGGCCTTGGACGCGGCATCGATGATGGCCAGGCTGTCCTGGTAGATCTTGATCTGGGTCGGGTACTGCCAGTCGATGGCCGCCTGCACTTCCTGCGCCAGGCGATAGCGGTTGGTGCGGCCCGGATAGCCGACTACCATCACGTAGTCGCCCTCCTCCAGGCCCTGCGGATTGACCTTGAGCACGTGCTTGGGCTGGTAGGGCACGTTGTCCTTGGAGTATTCGGCGGACTTGCCGTCCTTGGACACGTAGGCGCGCAGATAGCTGAAATCGCCGGTGTGGCGCGGCCACATCCAGTTGTCGATGTCGCCGCCGAACTTGCCGATCGACTCGGGCGGCGCGTAGACCAGGCGCACGTCCTTGATCTCCAGCTGGCGGATCAGCTGATAGCTGTAGCCGCCGTGGAAGGTGTAGACGTCGCAGCGGTAGCCGTCGCGCTCGCAGCCCTTGACCTGCGCCTTGATCGCCTGCTCGATCGCCTTGTAGCGATCCAGCGGCGCCATGTCATCGCGCAGGCCGCCGGTGATCTCCTTGGTGACGTCGCGGATCTCCTCGGTCACGAATACGCGCATGTCGGGCGAACCGGGCAGTTCCTCGCCGACGCTCCTGGCCAGGAAGCCGTCCTCGATCAGGTTCTTCTGCGGCGTGGAGTTGTACTGCAGCGCGCCGTAGGCGCAGTGGTGGTTGGTGACCACCAGGCCCTGCGGGCTGACGAAGGAGGCCGTGCAGCCGCCCAGGCTGACGATGGCGCCCATCGGGTAACCGGTCAGGTCGGTCAGCGCGGCCGGATCGAGCTTGAGCCCGTGCGCCTTGAGATCGCCGGCGATCTTGGGCAGCTGGGCCGGCTGCCACATGCCTTCGACGGCCAGGGCTGAGGGAATGCAGGTGGCGGCGATGGCGGCCGACAGCAGGAGACGACGCATGAGAAACCTTTCCGAATTGTTATCTAGTAACACTAGCCTGCGCCGCGCACGAACCCATGTGCCGTTGGTCACTGCCGCTCCCGACATTCCTGTCAGGCAGGCCCCCGCGCCTGTGGCGGCCAGACACCCGAGGACACCGGACGCAGCGCCGCCGAAGTGCGGAACGCCTCGAAGGTCTGGGTGATCAGCGCCGGCTCCACGTCGCGGGTGATGAAGACCAGGCGCGAGTCGCGATCGTCATCGGGCCAGGCCGGCAGGGCCTGCGCCGGATGGAACAGCTGCTGGACCGCATGCACGACCAGCGGCCCCGCCTGCCCCTGCACGTGGACGATGCCCTTGATCCGCAGCAGGGCCGGGCCGAGCATGCCGACCAGCGTGTCCAGCCACAGGCCCAGCACCTGCTCGGCGATGGGCTCCTCGATGCGGAAGCAGAAGGCCTGCACATGGTCGTCGTGGCGATTGGGGTCCGGCGCCGCGGCCTGCGCTTCGAGCTGGCGCATGCCGAGCTGGAAGGCGAAGGCCGGCGCCGCCGGCAGCGGCAGATAGGCCTCCTCGTTCAACCAGGCGACCACGTCCGGCTGCTTGCCCTCCACCGAGAACAGGCCCAGTCCAAGCAGCGCCGCCGCCGGGACCTGCCCGTGACGCACGCGATGGCGCGGCGCGGCCGGATTGAGCCGGCGCAGGCGCTGCTCCAACGCCGCGCGCGCGGCGTCCTCCACCAGATCGTCCTTGGTCAGCAGCAGCACATCGGCGATGGCCACCTGGCGCACCGCTTCCTCGTGCAGGTCCAGGCTGGCCTGGGCCGTGGCCAGATCGACGGTGGTCACCACGCCGTCCAGCGCATAGCGGCCGGCCACGTCGGGATGGCCCAGCAGCGTGTGCACGATCGGCACCGGATCGGCCAGGCCGGTGGTCTCGATGACCACGCGCCGGAACTGGCGCCGGCCCTGGCGCGCGAAGCGCCACGGCGCATCGCGCAGCACCTCCACCAGGTCGGTGCGCACGTTGCAGCACAGGCAGCCGCCGCCCAGCTCCAGCACGGTCTGCTCGCGGCTGTGGACCATCAGCAGATGGTCCAGCGCCATCTCGCCGAACTCGTTGACGATCACCAGCGCGTCGGCCAGCTCCGGCTGGCGCACCAGCTGGTTGAGCAGCGTGGTCTTGCCGCTGCCCAGGAAGCCGGTCAGCAGCGTGACCGGAATCTGCTCCGGCTCGCGCACCGCGCTCATGCCGCCTGCTCCAGCGGCGCGCCGGCCCAGGCCACTGCGTCGTGCGCATGCAGGCTCTCGGCATGGGTGACCTGCACGCCGGGCCGCGCGTAGCGGCCTTCCAGCGCCGCGAGGATGCGCCGCGCCGCATCCTCGACGAACATCAGGTTGGCGCCGTTGGCGATGGCGAAGGCCTGCTCGTCTTCGCGCTTGACCGCCGTCTGCACCGGCGTACCCAGCGCGGCCTCGACCCGGTCGATCAAGGCCAGCAGGCCGAAGCCCGCCACCTCAGCCGGCACGTCGATGGCCACCTGCGCCACGCTGCGCTGGCTGTGCGGCGTGGCCAGGCTGGCGTTGGCGCTCAGCCAGCGCGTTACCTCCTGCGTGTCCACCGAGGCCCGCGCCTGGAAATCGCGCAGGAAGGCATCGGCCACCACCGCCCGCGCCAGCGCCGCCGAGCACGGACAGGTGGACGAATACGTCACCGCGACCTGCACGCGCAGCGCCAGGCCACCGCCATCCAGCCTGGCCGCGATCCGCACCGGATAGGTCTTCCAGCCGGCCAGCCCGGGCGTGCGCAGCGCGGGCCGGCGCACGGGCAGCGCCAGGCCCAGCTGCACACGCGCGCGGCGGCTGCCGCAGTCGGCATGGCTGTGGATCATGGCGCTGAGCAGGGCCTGCACCCGCGCGGGGCTCAGCGGCGCCTCCACGCCGAGGTGGTCCAGCTGACGATGCAGCCGCGACATGTGGATGCCCTTGGCGCGCGCGTCCGGCAAGTCGACCTGCGCGTCCACGCGCGCGTCGAGCAGGCGCTGGCAGCCGGGTTCGTCCAACCGCAGCGGCAAGTCGATGCCGCCCATGCCGACCCAGGACAGCGGCGCCGGCTGGGACGGCGATTCATCGAGACAGACATCGGGCAACGGCAGCGACATGGACCTTAAGAACGAAGAAGAAAAGAGGGGCACGCGGCGCAAACCGACGTGTCGGAGGAACATCAGTCCGCGGCCGGCCAGCCGGCGAAGGGATTGGGCCACTGCAGCCAGGCGTGGACGCCGCGGGCCATCTCCGCGTCGGTCAGCAGGCAGGCATCGAAGCGCGCGCACAGGGCGTCGCGGTCCATGTCCATGCCGATCAGCACCAGTTCCTGGCGCGCATCGCCGACGCCCTCGACCCAGTGCGCGCGGATCGTGCGCACATGGTCCGGATCGTCCGGCCAGCGCTCCGGCGGCACGGCTGCCCACCAGTAGCCGGCGGCCTTGTGCCGGGCCACGGCGCCGGCCTGCGACCACTCGCCGGCCAGGGTCGGATGGCTGGCCAGCCAGAAGTGGCCCTTCGAACGCAGCACGCCGGGCCATTCGCTGTTGACCCAGGCGTGGAAGCGCTGCGGGTGGAACGGCCGGCGCGCGCGGTAGACGAAGCTGTCGATGCCGTATTCCTCGCTCTCCGGCACGTGCTCGCCGCGCAGCTCCTTGAGCCAGCCCGGCGCGGTGGCGGCCTGGTCGAAGTCGAACAGGCCGGTGTCCAGCACGCGCTCCAGCGGCACCACGCCGAACTGCGCCGGCTCGATCCGCGCGCGCGGGTTGAGCCCGCGCAGGATCGCCATCAGCCGCTGGCGCTGCTCGGCATCGACCAGGTCGAGCTTGTTGAGCACGATCACATCGCAGAACTCGATCTGCTCCACCAGCAGGTCCACCACCGTGCGCGCGTCCTGTTCGCCCAGCGATTCGCCACGCCGCTGCAGGCTGTCGCGCGAGCCGTAGTCGCGCAGGAAATTGAACGCGTCCACCACGGTGACCATCGTGTCCAGCCGCGCGACCTCGCCCAGGCTGCGGCCGTCGGCGCCCTCGAAAGTGAAGGTCTCGGCCACCGGCAGCGGCTCGGAGATGCCGGTCGATTCGATCACCAGCTGGTCGAAGCGGCCGGCGCGCGCCAGCCGGTCGACCTCGACCAGCAGGTCCTCGCGCAGCGTGCAGCAGATGCAGCCGTTGCTCATCTCCACCAGCTTCTCGTTGGTACGCGAGAGCTCGGCCCCGCCCTGGCGCACCAGGTCGGCATCGACGTTGACCTCGGACATGTCGTTGACGATCACCGCCACGCGCCGGCCTTCGCGGTTGTTGAGGATGTGGTTGAGCAGGGTCGTCTTGCCGGCGCCGAGAAAGCCGGACAGCACGGTGACGGGCAGCTTGGAAGCGTGGGAATCGGGGGAGAGGGACATGGCGATGGCTTGGTGGGGAAGCCCGGCGCGCCGCAGCGGCGTGCCCCCCTTGGGCGAATGAGAAGGGGCTGAGACCGGACGGGGACCGGAGGTCTTTTTGTTACTTTATAACATTTACAGAGAGGCGTCCAAATCCTGGAAACGCATCGCGCACGCAGCGGCGCAGCAGCTCAACGCGCTCCGGGTCGCGAGTCGACTTCGCAGCCCAATGCGTCTGTCAACCTGATTGACTTAATTTAGGTTCACAGCAAAGATGCGCCCCGTCCGGCGCCGCTGACCCGTCGCCTTCTCCTGCCCGTCCCGCGCGACGGCGGCCTCATCGCCGCCCGGGCGCAGGCGCGCGCCCTGCTCCTTGCGATCCATTCGATGACCCAGATCACGCTGCGCTCCCCCCGCCTTCCCCGCCTCCTCGCGCTCGCCGCCGCCACCTCCGGCCTGGGCGCGCTCCCCGCCCACGCCGAGGACGTCCCGCCCGACCAGGCCACCACGCTGGACACGGTGCGGGTCGCGGCGAAGCGCAATGAAGCCCTCGAACAGGCGCGCCAGGCGCTGGCCCGCGTCCCCGGCGCGGGCAATGTGATCGACCTGACCCAGGTGGGCGATGGCCGCGTGGCCGGCACCGCCGACGTGCTGGCCTACCAGCCCGGGATCTACGCGCAATCGCCGGGCAACGAAGGGGTCAAGGTGTCGATCCGCGGCTCGGGCATCAACCGCGCGCCGGGCGCGCACGCCTCGGGCGTGTCGGTCTCGCTGGACGGGCTGCCGCTGACCTTCTCTGGCGGCACGCCGTATGAGCTGATCGAGCCGCTGTGGATGAGCCGGGTCGAGGTGCTGCGCGGGGCCAACGGCTTCGACCGCGGTGCGCTGACCCTGGGCGGGGCGATCGACTACGTCAGCCGCAGCGGCCTGGATTCGCCCGGCACCGAGCTGCGGCTCGAAGGCGGCAGCTTCGGCTACCGCAATGCCAGCCTGGGCGTGGGCAGCGTCGCGGGCGACTTCGACTACTACCTCAACCTGGTCGACAGCCGCACCGACGGCTACCAGGCGCACGCCAGCGGCAGCGGCAAGGGCGCGATGGCCAACTTCGGCTGGCAGCTCGGCCCGGACCTCAGCACGCGCCTGATCCTGCGCTACCGCGAGACCGAGCACGACACGCCCGGCCGCCTGACCCGCGCGCAGCTGCGCGACGATCCGCGCCAGGCCAATCCGGCCAACCTGGCCATCGACGCGCGCCGCCCGCAGCCGGGCAGCACCTGGATCGGCAACGTCACCACGCTGCGCATCGACGAGGCCTCGACCCTGCAGGCCGGGCTGGTCTATCACCGCTTCCCGATGGACCTCAACGAGAGCCTGTACCGCCAGCAGCTGGACTACAGCGACCTGGGCGCCACGCTGGACTACACCCACCGCCACCGCCTGTTCGGCCGCGACAGCGTGACCACCGTCGGCCTGCGCGTCATCCACGACCTGGACGCGAACGTGCGCGAGACCCTGCGCTTCGCCCGCAACGGGTATCCGGCCGGCACGCTGACCCGGCGCTTCGAACACCTGGGCACCGATGCGGTACTGCATGTCGGCAACGACCTGGCGCTGACGCCGGCGCTGCACCTGATCACCGGCCTGGCGGCGGTGCATACCAACCGCGAGGTCGCGGTGACCTGGCCGGCCAGCGGCGGGCGCCTGAGCGCGCACGACTGGGACAGCGCGCCGCGCCTGGGCTTCACCTGGCAGGCCAGCCCGCAGTTGCAGCTGTTCGGCAACCTGAGCCGCTCGGTGGAACCGCCGCACCCGTGGTCGATGATCTGGGGTTCGCCGTTCTACTTCCCCGCCGGCAGCGGCCCGGCCACCGGCCGGCAGAGCACGCCGGTGCCGCTGCGCAACCAGACCGCGACCACGCTGGAGCTGGGCGCGCGCGGCGAGAGCGCGCTGGGTCGCTGGGAGCTGACTGCCTACGACGCGCAGGTGCGGCACGAACTGCTGAGCGTGGAGATCCAGCCGGTGCCCAACCTGGTGGTGGCCGAATCCAACGCCAGCCCGACCCGCCACCGCGGCCTGGAGGCCGGGCTGGACAGCACGCTGTGGCAGGCCGACGCCGGCCGCCTGTCGCTGCGCCAGGCCTATACCTTCAGCGATTTCCGCTATCGCTACGACGCGCGCTTCGGCGACAACCGCCTGCCCGGCCTGCCGCGGCACTTCTACCAGGGCGAGCTGCGCTACGACCATCCTTCCGGCGCCTATGCCGCGCTCAACGCCGAATACGCCTCGAAGATGGCGGTGGATTACGCCAACAGCTTCTGGGCCGATTCCCACGTGATCTTCGGCGCGCGCATCGGCCTGGACGCGCCGGGCGGGCGCTGGCAGACCTGGGTCGAGGCCCGCAATCTCGGCGACCGGCACTACGCGGCCACGGTCACGCCGGGCTACGACGATGCCGGCGGCGATGCGGCGCGCTCGACGCCGGGCGAAGGCTTCGGCGTCTATGCGGGGCTGCGGCTGCGCTTCGACTGAAGCGCAGGCCGCTCAGCGGCCGAACACGCCTTCGACGAAGGCCCGCGCGGCGAAGCGCTCGCCGATCAGCCGGTGCGTGGACGTGTCCGGATGCAGGCCGTCGGGCAGTGGCAGCGCCTCGGCGTCGGCCTGCCCGTACAGGGCCAGGCCATCGAGGTAATGCAGGTTCGGATCCTGCGCGCGGCGCTGGGCCACCAGGTCGGACAGCGTGCGGCGGATCACCTGCAGGGCCAGCTTGCCGCGCGCGACCTCGGCCGGATCGCCGGAGGCCAGCAAGCGCCATTCGCCGCGGGCGAGCGCGGCGGTGTCGGGCAGCGTGGGGCCCGGCGTGGTCTCGTGCATCGGGCACAGGATCGGCGAGATCAGCAGCAGCGGCGTGTCGGGGTGGCCCTCGCGGATGGTGTCGAGAAAGCCATGGACCGCCGGCCCCAGCGCACGCAGGCGCATCAAATCGGTGTTCACCAGGTTGATGCCGAGCTTGAGGCTGATCAGGTCGGCCCGCAGGTCGCGGATCGTGCGCGCCACGAACGGATCCAGCAGCGCGCTGCCGCCGAAGCCAAGGTTGGTCAGCGCCACGCCGCCGCGTGCCGCCGCGATCGCCGGCCAGATCGCATGCGGCGCCGTGGCGTTGCTGCCGTGGCTGATCGAACTGCCGTGATGCACCCAGCGCCGCCGCATGTCCGCGGCGGCGGGCTGCAGCGGCGCATCGCTGTGCAGCGCGATCAGCTCGGCCGCTTCGTCGTGCGGCAGCCACAGCGTCAGCGTCTTGTCGCCCTCGGGCAGATCGTCGAAACGCAACACACCCGGCTCGCCGTGCTCACGCACAGCGCTGCCGGCGGCCATGTCGATCGTCAGCGTGTGACCGCCGGGCAGCGACGCCTGTGCCAGCACCTGCTCGCCCAGCATCAGGACGTAGACCCCGTCGAGCCGCGCCGGCAGGCCGGCATAGACGCGCCGCGTGCGCAAGGCCTGCAGTGCGACGGCCGTGGCGCGGGTGCGGAACACCAGCCGCACGCCCGAGGGTTGGGCCTCGGCCATCGCCAGCTGCGGATCGCCGCACTGTGCGCGGGCCCATGCCGGCAGCCGGTGCGGCACCACGCCCAGCGCGGTGGATGAGATCTCGACCGCGCCCTGCAGCAGCGCGGCGGTGATGGGTGTGGTGATGGGAAGCGAGGTCATGCGAACAACTTCAGGGACGTAGCATCGCGCCCAGTGTATGGCCCGGACCACGGCGGGGCCTGCACGCGCTCGCGCGTTCGACAAATGCCTTACGGGCACATGGGCCGATCCGGCGTGTTCGCCGTGCTTCAACGTGGAAGGACGGCACTCGCGTCGCGCGCGTCGACCAGTTCCACCACCCAATCGATGAACGCCCGCAGCTTGCGGTTGGGATGGCGGTTGGCCCGGTAGGCGATCGAGAGCGGCATCGGCTCCAGCCGCCAGTCGTCGAGCAGCCGCACCAGCGCGCCCGAGGCCAGCGCCTCGCGGGTCATGTACTGCGGCAGACAGAGCAGGCCGAGCCCGGCGGTTCCCGCGGCCAGGCAGGCATTGCCATCGTCCAGGGTGACGGCCGGGCGGATACGCGGCACCAGGTGTTCGTCGCCCTTGTGCAGGGCCAGTTCCAGCACCTTGCCGGTGCGCGGGGAACGAAACCCCACGACCCGGTGCGCCGCCTGGGTCAGCGCGTCGGGATGGGTGGGCGTGCCATGGCGCGCCAGATAGGACGGTGCGGCGTAGAGGCCAATCTCCAGCTGGCCCACATGCCGCGCGACGAGCGAGGGATCGGTGATCACGCCCGCGCGCACCACGCAGTCCACCTGTTCGCCGATCAGATCGACTGCGCGATCGCTGACGCCGATGTCGAAGCGGATGTCCGGATAACGCGCCAGGAAATCCGGCAGCGCCGGCAGCAGCACGAAGCGCGCCCAGGGGCTGGGGACATCCACGCGCAGGCGGCCACGCGGCGCCGTCGCCGCGGCCGCCAGGCTGTCTTCCGCATCTTCGATGTCGGCCAGCACGCGCACCACCTGCGCGTAATAGGTCAGCCCGTCCGCGGTCGGGCTGACCCGGCGCGTGGTGCGGTTGAGCAGCTTGACCTGCAGGTGCGCCTCCAGCTGCTGCACGAGCTGTGTCGCGCTGGTCTTGCTGATGCGCAACGCGGCCGCCGCCTTGGTGAAGCTGCTCGCTTCGACCACGCTGGCGAACACGCGCATCGCCTCGAGTCGGTCCATCCTGCGTCCTCCGGTCGCGCATTGTTTGCGCTGCGCGAATAGTGATACCGCAATCGCCCGGTTTTTCGCGCGATGGCCGGCCCCTAGAGTGCCTCCTCCCGGCCCAGATGGCCGCTCCCGAGACGAACAACATGCATACGCGCGACGTGGTCTTCCCTGAAGGCCGGCAGGCGCTCTACACGCAGCACCGCTACGCACCGGCCGTGCGCAGCGGTGGGCTGCTGTTCGTGGCCGGGCAGGTCGGCAGCCGCGAGGACGGCTCGCCCGAGCCGGACTTCGCCGACCAGGTCCGGCAGGCGTTCGCGCAGCTGCAGGCGACGCTGAAAGCCGCTGGCTGCGGGCTGGACGACGTGCTCGATGTCACCACCTTCCACACCGATCCCGAGCGCCAGCTCGAGACGGTCCTGGCGATCAAGGACGAGGTCTTCCCGCAGCCGCCCTATCCCACCTGGACGGCGGTGGGTGTGACCTGGCTGTCGGGTTTCGACTTCGAGATCAAGGTGATCGCCCGCCTTCCCGGCGCGGCGGATCCGGTCTGACCCGGCCTCCCGAGCGCGCTGAACCGCCGCTTCACGCCCTCGTAGATCGAGGCGGAGGACGCGGAAACAGAAAGGTTGCCGACAGCTAGGCGGGCCCATGCTCGCCGCCGCGATCCAACCTGCCCGGAGCTGCATCATGCGTGCCGTCCGTCCTACCTCCCTCGCGCGCGTGCCGCGCGCCCCCGCCTTGCTGGCGCTTGCGGTGGCCGCCACCCTGAGCGGCTGTCCGCAGACCCAGACCGCCGCCCCGGCACCGCCGGCGCAGGCCGCGCTGCCTCCCGCCGCGGCGCCGGCTCCGGCCGCGCCGCTGCCCGATGCGCAGGATCTGTATCGCCTGGTCGCGCCGATCGCGCTGTTCCCCGATCGCCTGGTCGCCCAGACCCTGGCCGCGTCGGTCTACCCGGTCCAGGTCACCCAGGCCGACCAGTGGCTGCACGACCAGTCAGGCCTGTCGCCTGAAGCCAGGATGCAGGCGGCCAACGCGCAGCCCTGGGACCCGGGCGTCAAGGCGCTGACCCAGTTCCCCGACGTGATGGATCAGCTGGCCGGCAACCTGCCCTGGACCACGGCGCTGGGCCAGGCCTACGCGGCCGAACCGGGCGATGTGCTCAATGCGGTGCAGGTCATGCGCCAGCGCGCGCAGGCCTCGGGCCACCTGCGCGACACGGCCCAGCAGCGGGTCAGCGTGGTGCGCAGTGAGGCCGCCCCGGCCAGTGCGGTCGCGACCGTCGTGCCCGCGCCGGCGACCACCATCATCATCGAGCCAGCCCAGCCCGAGCGGGTCTACGTGCCGCGCTACGATCCGGATGTGGTCTATGGCGAACCGCTTTATGTCCACCGCGTCTACGGCTACCGGCCGCCGCCGGCCTGGAGCACGGGCGATCTGCTGGCCACCGGGGTGGTGTCCTTCGGGCTGGGCGTGCTGGTCGGGAGCAGCTTCCACGGCGGCTGGGGCGGTCCGCCGCCGCCCCCGCCGCCGCCCTGGGGCTGGCAGGCCTGGGGCGTGGCCTGGCATGCGCCGCCGGGCATTCCGCCTTATGTCGCCTACCAGCAGCAGCGCTTCGCGCCGCCGCCGGTGGTGGTCCAGCGCATCAACCAGCGCACGACGGTGCAGAACATCAGCTACGACCTGCATGGCCATGCCACGGTGATCAACAACAACGGCACGCTGGTCAGCGCGCCGCAGCATTTCGGTGCGCCTGCGCCCGGGACGGCCATGGCGATGCCGCACTTCAACCGCGCCATGTGGCAGGCCGGGCAGCCGGTGCATGCGCCGCCGCCCATGTCCGGGATGGCGCAGGCGCTGCCGGCCAGGCTCAGCGCGCCGCGTCCGGCGGCGCTGATGCCGCCCGTTCCCGCGGGCGAACGTGTGGCGGGGTTCCATGGCAACCCGCCGCCGCATGCGCCCATGCCGGCGCCGCGTGCGTTCGCGATGAATACCCCTGCGCCTCAACCAGCGCGGATGGACATGGCGCGCGCGGCATCAATGAACGGTCCGGGGCCGGGCGACGACCGGCATGCGCGGCACGAGGCGCCGGCGGCGTTCGCGCCCATGGCCGCCAGCGCGCGTGCGACGGCGCCGATGCCGCACTGGGAGAATGCGCGTCCTGCGCCGCCGCGCGCCGAGCCGCGTCCCGCACAGGCGATGCGCATGCCGCCCCCGGCCTGGGTCAGCCGCCAGAGCGAACGGCCGTTCCCGGCCCAGATGCCGCGCCCGCCGCAGCACGGCAACGACCGCGCCAGCAACCGCCCCGCTCCGCCGCACGACAACAAGCGGCATCACGAGCATGGCTGAGCGCAGGCTCCTCTTCTGATCGAGGGATCGCGGCGTCTGCGCGCCTAGACTTCGGAGGCGCAGCGGTCCGAAGGGCGGAGGCTGCTTTTCCCTCGGTCAGAGCATCTGCCCCGCCTAAATACCCCCCCTCGTCGTTCCCGCGAACGCGGGAATCCAGGGACTTTCGGTCGGTGCACCGAAAGCAGGCTCTCCTCGCGATCCTGAGGTCGCGTTGCAGTTGAGCGTCTTGGCTTCGGAAGGGCAGCGGTCCGGCGGGCGGGGGCCGCTTTTCCCTCAATCAGGGCATCCTGCCCTGATTCGGGCGCTCGGCTTCCTGCCTCGCTAGGCGCGGCCCACGCCCGCCGGACCGCTGCTGCGCGCATCACGCCGAGGACTTCGGATCGAAAGTCGAAAGGCGTTCTGATCCATCAGCCGCAGCCTCGATCTGGCCGGTTAGGCAGAGAGCGAGAGCCTGGACGGTTCGTCGCAGCAGCAGGTGCGATCAGCCTTGCGAATGTCCAATCCCTGTGGGAGCCCCCCGGGCGGCGATGGGGCTCCCCCGGCCGCGCCTCATCGCCGCCATGGCGGCTCCCAGCTGTAGAGCGGAGCTCGCTCCGCTGCTCTTCGTTCGGTTCGTGGGGAAGGCCCCAGCGGAGCGAGCTCCGCTCTACAGAAGTGCGGCTGCTGGAGTTGAGGAGACAGTTGCTCCCACCGCAGCATGAAGCGCGGTCAATCCACCCCATCTCAGAGGCGGCCCTGGATGGCGGATCGAGCCGAGGAGCCGTGCCCGGCCGGGTCGAGGCTGGTTGGCGAAGTCCGTGCCCCCAAGCCGCGCTTCAACGAAGAGTCAAAAACAACGAAGGCGGCATCGTCCGATGCCGCCCTCGTCTCAACGCTCCCTAAGCCGCCTCCTACTTCGCCGGCTTTACCGGCTTGGCTGGCTTCACGTAGGTGTCGAACCAGTTGAGCATCTCGTAGACCTCCTGGGCGTTGGACTCCAGGGCGGTGTACCAGTGCGGTTCGTGCGGCAGCATGACCAGACGGGTGGTGCCGCCGTTGCCGCGGATGGCCTGGTAGAGCTTGATCGACTGGAACGGCTCGGTGCCGGGGTTGGCGTCGTCCTCGCCGTGCATCAGCAGCAACGGGAGCTTGATCTTGTCGGCATAGAAGTACGGCGAGGCCTTCAGGTACACATCGCGCGCCTGCCACAGCGAGCGGCGCTCATTCTGGAAGCCGAACGGGGTGAAGGTCTTGTTGTACGAGCCGCTGGTGGCCATGCCGGCGCGGAACAGGTCGGTGTGCGCGATCAGGTTGGCCGTCATCAGCGCGCCATGGCTGTGGCCGGTGACGCCGATACGATCGCGGTCGACCACGCCCAGTTCCACCGCCTTGTCCACCGCCGCCTTGGCGTCGGCGGTGAGCTGCTCCAGGTAGGTGTCGTAGGCGGTCTTGGGATCGCCGACGATGGGGAAGCTGGCGTTGTCGATGATCGCGTAGCCGGCCAGCAGCAGCAGGCGGTAGTACGGCAGGCGGGTGAAGGTGTTCTGCGACCCGCTCACCTGCCCGGCCTGCGCGCTGGAGGCGAAGTCGGCCGGATACGCGTACAGCACCGCCGGCAGGCGCGTGCCTTCCTTGTAGCCGGGCGGGGTGTAGAGGGTGAAGGACAGGTCCAGCCCGTCGGCGCGCTTGTAGGTGACCAGGCGCTTCTTGATCTGGCGCACTTCCGGCGTCGGGTCGGGCAGATGGGTCAGCGCGCTGCCCTGCGAGGCGAACTGCGCCTCGCCTTCGGCCGCGTCGGCCAGCGGCTGGCCCAGCGTGCGCAGGTAGGCGTTGGGCGGATCCATCAGCGACTGGTGCCAGGTCAGGAACTGGCCCGAGGCGGCGGTGAAGCCGAGGAACTGGTCGTAGTCGTCGGTGCCGCTGCGGAACAGGCGCTCGCTCTTCAGCGAATCCAGGTCCAGCCGGTCCAGGAACGGCCGGTCGCCCTGGGGCGAGGCGCCCTGCCCGCGCAGGAACACGCGGTTGCCGTCCTGGCGCACCACGACCGCGCCGTTGGGCAGGCGCCGGTACACGAACATGCCCGGGTCCTTGTACAGCTCGTCGCTGGACATGTCCCACAGCACGCGGCCCGGATCGCCCGGCTTGTCGATGTCCACGATGCGCGTGGTCTGCCAGTGGCGGTTCTCGTCGGACTCGAACTGGAACGACACGCCCGGCTGCGCGGTGAAGGCATAGCCGGCGAAGCGCTGCGCCGTGCGCGTGACTTCCACCGGCGCGGCGGTGAACGGCGCCTTGCGCATCAGCACGCGGTCGCGATGCGGCACGGTGACGTTCCAGTCGCCCTTGTCCAGGGCCTCGGCATAGAGCAGCGTGGCCGGCTCGGTGGCGCGCCAGCCGAACTCGCGCGGGCCTTCGGGCACGCCGTGCACCGGCACGCGGTCGGCCAGCGGCAGCCGCGCGATCAGCGTGGACTTGCCGCTGGACACGTCCAGCACCGCCACGTCGCGGGCGAAGCGCTGATAGGTCACCGCATGCGAGTACGGCGCCTGGATCGCCTCGGTGCGCACATGCACGCCATCGGGCGCGCCGTCGACGTCGTCGTAGATCGCCGGGGCGCCGACATCGCGCACCTGGCCGCTGGCCGCATCGACCACCGCCAGCTGCGAGGTGCCGTAGTAGACGAAGCGCGCTTCGTCCAGCGGGCTCTTGAGCGTGTCGCGCGCCTCGTAGGTGCTGCTCTCGCCCTGCCCGCCCAGCGACTGCTGGATGTCCGGGCCGGAGGCGCCGTCGTCGACCGGCGCGGCGCCCTGGCCGGCGGGCACGCGCTTGACCAGCAGGGTCTTGCTGCCGTCCAGCCACTGCACGGCGCTGTTGAAGATCGGGTTGAGCGCCACGCCCGGCACCGGGTGCGCCTGGCCGCTGCGCGCATCGCCCAGCCACAGCTCGACCGAGGTCGGGGTGACGTTCTGGAAGGCGAACTGGGTGCCGTCCGGCGACCACATCGCCGCGCCCGGGCACGCACCGGCGGGCAGCGCGACCTTGCGCGTCTGGCCGCTGGCGATGTCCACCAGGGTGAAGTCGGCCACGCAGGCGGGAATGCCATAGCCGGCCTGGGTGTCGTGGCGGCTGCGGTTGGCCGGCTCCAGACGCACGCCGGCCAGCTTGTAGTACGGCCGCGCGACGCGCTCGATGGACGGATAGGTCTGCGCGGTGGTCAGCAACAGGCGCTGGCCGGTGGGATCGACGCTGGGCGTGGGCGGCGGCGGCGCCTTGAGCACCTTGAGCAGGTGTTCGGGCGGCGCGTCGTAGCCGGCCAGGGCCGGGCCGGTGGCGCAGAGGCCGATCAGGCCGGCGGCCAGCGCCGTCGACCAGCACTTTCCTTGAAGCTGCATGTCATTCCCCGAGGGCGAAAAGGGCGCTGCCGCGCATCGATGCCACGCAGCCGCCCGACTCTAGCACCGGCCTAGCGCGCCTTCTCTGGGCCGAAAGTCAGGGCCGGTGACCTCGCCGCGGCGTGCGGCTTTCCCCCGAATCGCGGTCCATCGGCTAGGCTTGCCGGCCATGTCGCCCGCCGCCCTGCCACTGAAGACCGTCCAGGCCACGCGCTATGTCACGCCGCTGCGCGAAGGCGGCTCGCTGCCGGCCGTGGTGGAAGCCGACGACGACGGACTGTATGTGCTCAAGTTCCGCGGCGCCGGGCAAGGGCCCAAGGCGCTGGTCGCCGAGCTGATCGCCGGCGAGCTGGCGCGTGCGCTGGAGCTGCCGGTGCCGGAGATCGCCCTGGTCGAGCTGGATCGCGAGTTCGCCCGCACCGAGCCCGATCCGGAGATCCAGGACCTGATCCGCGCCAGCGAAGGCCTCAACCTGGGCCTGGACTATCTGCCCGGCGCGCTCAACTACGACCCGGCGGCGATGGCGGTCGAGGCGCAGCTGGCCTCGCGCATCGTCTGGTTCGACGCCTTCATCAGCAACGTCGACCGCACCGCGCGCAATCCCAACCTGATGGTCTGGCATCGCCGGCCCTGGCTGATCGATCACGGCGCGGCGTTGTACTTCCACCACGACTGGGAGCATGCCGGCCAGGCCTGCGAGCGCCCGTTCGTGCTGATCCGCGATCACGTGCTGCTGCCCTTCGCCGACCATATCGCCCAGGCCGATGCGGAGCTGGCGCCGCGGCTGACCGACGCGCTGATCGAGCGCATCGCCGCGGCCGTGCCCGACGCCTGGCTGGAGGGCGAGCCGTTCTTCGCGGACGTGGCCGCGCATCGCCAGGCCTATGTCGACTACCTCAAGCGGCGCCGCGACGCGCGCGCCGCCTTCGTGCAGGAGGCCATCGATGCCCACGCTGCACACGTATGACTATGCGGTCATCCGCGTGGTGCCGCGGGTGGAGCGCGAGGAGTTCATCAATGTCGGTGTGATCGTCTCCTGCCCCGGCGCGCGCCAGCTGCAGGCCGCGGTGGAGATCGACGAACCGCGTCTGCGCGCCTTCGCCCCGGCCCTGGATCTGGAGACCACGCGCGCCTGGCTGGACGCGCTGGTGGCGGTGTGCCGCGGCGATGCGGGCGCCGGCCCGGTGGCGCAGCTGCCGCCACGCGCGCGCTTCCACTTCCTCACCGCCCGGCGCAGCGCCATCGTCCAGGTCTCGCCTACCCACGTGGGCCGCACCCGCCAGCCCGAAAACATCGTCGAGCACCTGCTGCAGCGCATGGTGCGCGTGCCGCGCTGAAGCGCGCGGCGCTGTGCAGCGCAACGTGACCGGCGCGGGCCGGCGTGCTCAGATCGCGCGCTCCCCACCTTGGAACCGGGCGCCATGGCCCAGATCGCCGCCACCGAATTCGAACAGGCCACGCTGGACGTCCAGACCCTGCCCGAACGGCCCGACAACGACACCTTGCTGCGCCTGTACGGCCTGTACAAGCAAGGCACCGAGGGCGATGTGCACGGCAACAAGCCGGGCTTCTTCGACTACGTCGGCAGCGCCAAGTACGAGGCCTGGGAACGCCTGCGCGGCACCGCGCAGGAGATCGCGCAGCGCCGTTATGTGACGCTGGTACGCGAACTGCTCGACGAGGCCGGCGGCGCGACGCGGCGATGACGTGACCTGACGCCAGGCCCTGCTACGGTCCGCGCTCCCTTCGAGAAAGCGAGTCGCGTGCCATGGCCAAGGTCCTCGTCCTGTACTACTCCGCCTACGGGCACATCGAAGCGATGGCCCAGGCCGTCGCCGAAGGCGCGCGCAGCGCCGGCGCGCAGGTGGACATCAAGCGCGTGCCCGAGCTGGTGCCCGAGGAGGTCGCCAAGGCCTCGCATTACAAGCTCGACCAGGCCGCGCCGATCGCCAGGATCGACGAGCTGGCCGACTACGACGCCATCGTGATCGGCGTGGGCACGCGCTTCGGCCGCATGGCCTCGCAGATGGCCAACTTCCTCGACCAGGCCGGCGGCCTGTGGGCCAAGGGCGCCCTGCACGGCAAGGTCGGCGCGGCCTTCACCTCCACCGCCACCCAGCACGGCGGCCAGGAGACCACGCTGTTCTCGATCATCACCAACCTGCTGCACTTCGGCATGGTGGTCGTGGGCCTGGACTACGGCTTCAAGGAGATGATGACGCTGGACGAGGTCGCCGGCGGCGCGCCCTACGGCGCCACCACCCTGGCCGGCGGCGACGGCGCGCGCCAGCCCTCCAGGATCGACCTGGACGGCGCCCGCTACCAGGGCCAGCGCGTGGCGCAGACGGCGATCAAGCTGCATGGCTGAGTGATTTGCCCTTCCCTTTGGCCGCAGGCCAAGGGGAGCTTGAAGTCGCGGCTAGCGTTTTAGCGGAAGGTTCGCTTTTCGCGGGAAGGGCAGCGGCAATGGCAACGGCAAAAGCAAAAACAAAAGCACCCCCTCCCAACCTCCCCCTTCGCTGCGCGAAAGGGGAGGCGCCATTTCTCGGCTCGGCGATAGCACCGCGCGTTTCGGCCACTCAGCGCCTTCTGCTGTAGTGGGAGCAACTGTCTCCTCAAATCTCAGCGGCCTGCCTGTAGAGCGGAGCTTGCTCCGCTGCTTTTCGGCCGGATCATGGGAAGGCCCCAGCGGAGCAAGCTCCGCTCTACACGTGGGAGCCGCCATGGCGGCGATGAGGCGCTACCGGTAAAGCCACTCGCCGCCATGGCGGCTCCCTCATGATGCCGGCGCCCTCCTCGGCCTCCGGACCGCATGCGTGCCTCGGCCTTCAAACCTGCACGCGCGCTAGCGCAAGGCAAAACGCCTCAAGGCCGTGCGGTGGCGATAGCTTCGTCACCGCCACCAAGGCCCAATCACCGCACCTCCTGCAGCGCCACCGCCCGCTCCGCAGCCGCCGCGCCCGGCGACGGCGGCGGCCGGCTTTCGGCCGCGACGTACTCGGGCCAGCCGCCGGCCAGCGCGGCGTACAGCTGCACCATCGCCACGCCGCTGCGCACGCGGCCCTGGATCGCCGCGTCCTGGCTGTCCAGGCGCGTGCGCTCGGCCTCAAGCATGTCCAGCGTGTCGATCGCGCCGTTGTCCAGCCGCAGGCGTGCCACCTGCGCGGCGCGCGTGCCGGCCTGCGCGGCCTGGTCCAGATGGGCCGATTCGGTCCGGCTGCGATCCACCCGCACCAGCGCGTTCTCGGTGTCCTCCAGCGCGCGCAGGACGGTCTGCTGATAGGCGGCCAGTTCCTGCGCGGTCTGCGCGTTCGCCGCCGCAATGCGCGCACGCACGCGGCCCACGTTGAGGAAACCGCCGTCCAGGCCCAGCGACAGCACGCGCGTCTCGCTGTCGCGCGCGAACAACGCGCCGCTGCCCAGCGCCTGCGTGCCGAACAAGGCCCCCAGGCTGAAGCGCGGGAACAGATCCGCCGTGGCCACGCCGACGCGCGCGGTGGCCGCGGCCACCCGACGCTCGGCCGCCGCCACGTCCGGACGGCGGCGCAGCAGGTCCGACGGCGTGCCCGGCAGCGGCGCCGCCGGCAGGGTCGGCAACGCGCCGCTGGTCATCAGCTCGGCCGCCATCGACTCCGGCGTGGCGCCCACCAGCACCGCGATGCGGTTGGCCGCCACGGCCTCGGCCGCTTCCAGCGAGGGAATGCGCGCCAGCGTGGCTTCCAGCTGCGCGCGGCCGCGGTCCACGTCGAAGGCATCGCTGAAGCCGGCCTCCGTGCGCGCCTGCAGCAGCTTGAGCGTGCGCTCCTGCGTGGCGGCGTTCTCGCGGGCGATGTCCAGCTGCGACTGCAGGCCGCGCAGTTCGAACCAGCCCTGCGCCACGCTGGCGGCGATGGCCACCTGCATGGCGGCCAGGTCGGCCGAGGCCGCCTGCGCATCGGCGCGGCTGGCTTCGCTGGCGCGCCGCAGGCGGCCGAACAGATCCAGCTCCCAGCTCACGCCCAGCCCGCCGACGTAGTTGTGCGTGTCGCGCCCATCGCGATCCACGCCCGGCGCCTGGTCGGCGCTGCTGCGCACGCGCTCGGCCTGCGCATTGGCGTCCAGCTGCGGCAGCCGCGCGTAGCCGGCGTCGCGGGACAGCGCGCGGGCCTGGTCGTAGCGCGCCAGGGCGATACGCACATCGTGGTTCTGCAGCAGCGCGCGTTCGACCAGGGAGGACAGCTGCGGATCATTAAAGGCCCGCCAGAACTCGCGCTCGGCCGTGCTCTCGCTGCCGGCGACCTGCGCGGTCACCGGCGCCTGCACGAAGGTCTCCGCGCGCGGCGCATCGGCACGCACGTAGTCCGGCCCGACCGTGCAGGCGGCCAGCAGCGCCGAGGCGACGCCGATGCCCAATACATGCCTCACCATGGCAGCACCTGTCCCAGGTAAGTGAAACTTCCGGTCGGGCCGTCGGCGCCGATCAGCGCCATCTGCACGCTGGTCTTTGCGCCTTCCGGCACGTCGATCTCGCCGCGCTGCTCGCCGTCGCTGTAATTCATCTCGGTCTTCACGTAGCCCGGATGGATGGTGTTGACCTTGACCGGCGTGTCGCGCAGCTCATAGGCCAGGTGGATGGTCCAGGCGTTGACCGCGCTCTTGGACACGTCGTAGGCCGGGATCTTGAAGTGGTAGATGAACGAGTCCGGGTCGCTGTGCAGGGTCAGCGAGCCCAGCGCGCTGGACACGTTGACGATGCGCCCGGCCTCGGCGGCCTTGATCAGCGGCAGGAACGCCTGGGTGGTCTCGACCAGGCCGAACAGGTTGGTGTCGAAGGTCTTGCGCCAGGTCTGCAGCGACTGCTCGGAGGGCAGCTTGTCGCTCTCGTCGGCGACGATGCCGGCGTTGTTGATCAGGATGTCCAGCTTGCCGTGGCGGCCCTGCACGGCCTGCACCGCGGCGGTGATGCTGGCCGTGTCGGTGACGTCCAGCTGCAGCGCCTCAACCGACAGGCCCTCGGCCTGCAGCGTCTGCGCGACCTGCTCGGCAGCCTGCTGACTGCGGCCGGCCAGGATCACGTGCACGCCGGCCTGGGCCAGCTGGCGCACGGTCTCGGCGCCGATGCCGCGGGTGGCGCCGGTGACCAGCGCGATCTTCTTGGAAGTGTTCATGTCATAGCTCCGTGTTGGGAACGAGAAGGAAGGACGCGCTCAGTGCGCGGTTTGCGGATGGGTCTGCGCCAGAGCCGGGGCCGCGTCGTGATGGACCAGCTGACGGCCGGACAGCTTGCGCAGGGCCACGTAGAACACCGGGGTCAGGAACAGGCCGAACAGGGTCACGCCCAGCATGCCAGCGAACACCGTCACGCCCGTGGCCGCGCGCACCTCGGCGCCGGCGCCGTGCGAGAACACCAGCGGCACCGTGCCGGCGATGAAGGCGATGGAGGTCATCACGATCGGGCGCAGACGCAGGCGGCAGGCTTCCAGGGCGGATTCGACGATGCCCTTGCCGCCCAGCTCCAGCTCGCGGGCGAATTCGACGATCAGGATCGCGTTCTTGCACGCCAGGCCCATCAGCACCACCAGGCCGACCTGCACGAACACGTTGTTGTCGCCGCCGCTGAGCCACACGCCGAACAGCGCGGACAGCAGCGTCATCGGCACGATCAGGATCACCGCCAGCGGCAGGGTCCAGCTTTCGTACAGCGCGGCCAGCACCAGGAAGGCCAGCATCACCGCCAGCGGGAACACCACCATCGCCGCCTTGCCCTGGCTGGCCTGCTGGTAGCTCAGGTCGGTCCATTCGATATGCATGCCGTTGGGCAGCACCTGGGCGGCCAGGTCGGTCAGCTTCTGCATCGCCTCGGCCGAGGACAGCACACGTGCGTCCGCCTCGCCGGCCAGGTCGGCGGCCGGATAACCGTTGTAGCGCAGCACCGGGTCGGGGCCGTAGGTCTGCTTGATGTCCACCATCGAGCCCACCGGCACCATCTGCCCGGCGGCGTTGCGCACCTTCAGGCGGGCGATGTCCTCGACCGTCTCGCGGTACGGCGCATCGGCCTGGGCGATCACCTGCCAGGTGCGGCCGAACTGGTTGAAGTCGTTGACGTAGGCCGAGCCCAGATAGGTCTGCAAGGTGTCGAACAGGTCGGTCAGCGCCACGCCCTGGGCCTTGGCCTTGGTGCGGTCCACCTGCGCATCCAGCTGCGGCACATTGGCCTGGTAGGTGCCGATCGGGAAGCTCATGCCCGGCACCTGCGACACCGCGCCCTGGAACTGGCTGACCGCGTTCTGCAGCGCGCCGTAGCCCAGGTTGCCGCGGTCCTCGATGAACATCTGGTAGCCGTTGCCGTTGCCCAGACCCAGGATCGGCGGCGGCATCATCGAGAAGGTCAGGCCCTCGCCCAGCGAGGAGATCTTGCGGTTGATCTCGGCATTGATCTCCAGCGCGCTGCGATGGCGCTCGGCAAACGGCTTGAGCGTCAGGAACACCACGCCGGTATTGGGCGTGTTGGTGAACTGCAGCGCGTTGAGGCCGGGGAAGGAGATCGAGTGCGACACGCCCTCGGTGTGCATGGCGATGTCAGAGACCTTGCGCAGCAGCGCGTCGGTGCGCTCGATCGAGGCGCCTTCGGGCAGCTTCACGCCGGCGATCAGGTACATCTTGTCCTGGGTCGGGATGAAGCCGGCCGGCACCGCCTTGAACATCACGCCGGTGGCCAGCAGCAGGACGATGTAGATCCCGAACACGATGCCGCGGCGGCCCAGGATGCGCGAGACCGTGCCCTGGTAGCGCGACGAGCTGCGGTTGAAGAAGCGGTTGAACGGGCGGAACACCCAGCGGCCGAACACCCGCTCCATGCCGCGCGACAGCGCGTCCTTGGGCGCGTCGTGGCCCTTGAGCAGGCGCGCGGCCAGCGCCGGCGACAGGGTCAGCGAGTTGATCGCCGAGATCACCGTGGAGATGGCGATGGTCACCGCGAACTGCTTGTAGAACTGGCCGGTCACGCCGGACAGGAAGGCCATCGGCACGAACACCGCGCACAGCACCAGCGCGATGGCGATGATCGGCCCGGAGACCTCCTTCATGGCCTGGTGCGCGGCGGCCAGCGGGGTCAGGCCTTCCTCGATGTTGCGCTCGACGTTCTCCACCACCACGATCGCATCGTCCACCACGATGCCGATCGCCAGCACCAGGCCGAACAGGGTCAGGGTGTTGATCGAGAAGCCCAGCAGGTACAGCGCGGCGAAGGTGCCCACCACCGACACCGGCACGGCGATCAGCGGGATGATCGAGGCGCGCCAGGTCTGCAGGAACAGGATCACCACCAGCACCACCAGCAGCACGGCCTCCAGCAGGGTGTGCACCACCGCGCTGATCGAATCGCGCACGAAGATCGTGGTGTCGTAGACCGCCTCGTACTTGACGTCCTCGGGGAACTGCTTGGTCAGCTCGTCCATGGTCGCGATGACCTCATCGCGGATCTGCAGCGCATTGGCGCCCGGCGCCTGGAAGATGCCGATGCCGACCGCGTTCTTGCCGTCCAGCTGCGAGCGCAGCGTGTAGTCGCCGGCGCCCAGCTCCAGCCGCGCCACGTCGCGCAGACGCACCACCTGGCCGTCGCTGCCGGTCTTGAGCACGATGTCGCCGAACTCCTGCTCGGTGCGCAGGCGGCCCTGGGCGTTGATCAGGGTCAGGAACTTGCTGCCCGGCATCGGCTCGGCGCCGAGCTGGCCGGCGGAGACCTGCACGTTCTGCTCGCGCATGGCGCCGACCACGTCGCTGGCGTTCAGGCCCAGCGCGGCGATGCGCTCGGGATCGAGCCAGGCACGCATGGCGTAATCGCCGCCGCCGAACACCTGCGCATCGCCCACGCCCTGGATGCGCGCCAGCGCGTCCTTGACGTGCAGGCGCGCGTAGTTGCGCAGATACAGGCTGTCGTACTTGCCCTTGGGCGAGGTCAGGTGCACCACCATCAGGAAGGTCGGCGACTGCTTCTGCACCGTCACGCCCTGGCGGCGCACGTCCTCGGGCAGGCGCGCATTGGCCTGGGCCACGCGGTTCTGCACCTTGACCGCCGCATCGTCGGCGTCGGTGCCGGGGCGGAAGGTGACGGTCATCTGCAGCACGCCGTCCGAGCCGGCCACCGACTTGAGATACATCATGTTCTCAACGCCGTTGATCTGCTCCTCCAGCGGCGTGGCCACGGTCTCGGCGATGACCTTGGGGTTGGCGCCCGGGTACACCGTGCGCACCACCACCGACGGCGGCACCACTTCGGGGTATTCGCCGGTGGGCAGCAGCGGCAGCGCGATCAGGCCCGCGGCGAAGATCACGATGGACAACACGGCGGCGAAGATCGGCCGGTCGATGAAGAATCTGGAAATGTTCATGGGGTGGTGTTCCTGAAAGTGAGCGACGCCGCCCTCGCTCCTTTCCCGGAGCGAGGCTTCATTGCGTGTTGCATTCCTGCCTGTGGGGTGGAGGTGGGAGCCGCCATGGCGGCGATAGGGCTTTTCAGGGAATGCCCATCGCCGCCATGGCGGCTCCAACCCCACCCGGCCGCGCTAGTTCATCGCGGTGGTGCGCTGCTCTGCCGGCTTGGCCGCCGGCGGCTGCATCACCACCGTCTTGGCCTGCACCGGCATGCCGGGCATGAAGATCTTCTGCACGCCCTCGACCACGACCTTGTCGCCGGCCTGCAGGCCGCCGTTGACGATGCGCAGCCCGTCGGCCAGGCGGCCGAGCTGCACGTCGCGGCGCTGCGCCTTGCCCTGCGCGTCGACCACGTAGACGTACTTGCGGTCCTGGTCGGTGAGGATGGCCGCATCGTCGACCAGCATCGCCTTGAACTCGCCGCTGCCCGGCAGGCGCACGCGCGCATACAGGCCGGGCACCAGGCTGCGGTCGGCGTTGTCCATCAGCGCACGCACGCGGATGGTGCCGGTGCCGGGCGAGAGCTGGTTGTCGACGAAGTCCACCTGTCCCGCGTGCGGATAGCCGTCCTCGCCGACCAGCGCCACCTGCACCGGCAGGCCGCCCTCGCGGCCGCTGGGCCGCTGGCCCTTGCGCGCCAGTTCGGCATAGCGCAGGAAGGTGGTCTCGTCCGCGTCGAAGTGCACCTGCACCTGGTCGGACACCACCGTGGTCAGCACGCTGGCCGCATCGCCGGCGCCGACCAGGTTGCCGGCGGTGACCAGCGCACGGCCGGCGCGGCCGTCGATGGGCGCGCGCACCTTGGTCCATTCCAGGTCCAGGCGCGCGGCGTCCACCGCGGCCTGCGCGGCCTGCACCTCGGCGGCGGCCTCGTTGGACGTGGCGCGGCGCTGTTCGTACAGCTCGGTGGACATGGCCTGCTGATCGGCCAGCTTGCGGGCACGGTCGGCCTCGCCGGTGGCCTGGCTGGCGGCGCTGCGCGCGCGGGCCAGCTGGGCCTGGGCCTGGGCCAGCGCGGCGCGGTAGCTGCGCGCGTCGATGGTAAACAGCACCGTGCCCGCCTTGACCTCATCGCCCTCGCGGTAATTGACCGACTCGATGTAGCCGGACACGCGCGGACGCAGCTGCACGGTCTGCACCGCTTCGATGCGGCCGCTGAATTCGTCCCACTGGCGGATGGGCTTGATCAGCACCGGGGCGACGCTCACCGCGGGCGGCGGCGGGACGGCGGTCTCGGCGGCGTCGCTGTTGCAGCCGGCGATCACCGCCACCGACAAGGCCAGCAGCGCGAAGGAGGACAGGCGACGGGCGCGGAAGCGGAAGAAGGAGTCGGTGCGGGAAGGATTCATGACGAAGACTCTGGTGGGGAAAACGAAAAGGCGCGGCGAGGTTGCGACCTCAACCACGGTTGAGGTCAAGCGAAGAGACAGTGGGCGCGCTGGGCAGCGCGTCGAACAGGGTGCGTACCGGCGGCGGCACCCACGCCGCATCGAAGGGCACGACGGCGCGCACGCGGCCGGAAGCGGCCGGGCGCAGCAGTTCGACCGCCCTGCGGCCCACGCTCAGCGCATCGGGCCAGCCGGCGCAGGCATGGGCGCGGTTCTTCGGCGTGGACAGCGGGTGGGCCACGGCCAGCAGCTGCACGCGCACGCCCAGCGGGACGGCTTCCTCGTGCAGCACCTTGGCCAGCATGTGCAGGGCGGCCGAGCCGACCGAGGCGTGGCCGTGTCCGGCCCAGCCGCATTCGGTGGCCGGCCCGCCCAGGATCACGTAGTGGCGGGTGCCGTCCTGGTCCTGCAGCAGCGGCAGCAGATGGCGCGCCAGCGCCAGGTGCGCGACCACGTCGTGCGACAGGCGCTGCTCCAGGCGGGCGGCGGGCTGGTCCAGCAGGCGCCCGCTGGTCGAGGGGGCGAACAGATGCGCGAACACGGCATGCAGGCGCACGCCATGGGCCCGCAGCTGCTCCGCCAGCGCGGCGGCGGCCGCCTCGTCCAGCGGCAGCGGCTGGCGCAGCAGGTGCAGGCCGGGCTCTTCGCCATGGGCCTGGGCCAGCGCGTCCATCATCTCGCCCGGCGCGCCCACCGCCACGACCGGGCTGCCGGCCTCGATCAGCGCGGCGACCACGCCGGCACCGGCCGCGCCATCGGCGCCTAGCACCAGCGAGGCGGCCAACGGGGTGGCGGGCCTGATCATCCCACTCATGGGAGTTTTCCTCCCGCCATCGGGATAATCCCGAAATCGCGACCCAGCCGACCGGTGACCCGGGCCGCACCCAGCTGATTGCGGCGGCTCGGGGCAAAGTCGCGGAAACCCGCGTCCTGGCGGGCGCGCAGCAAGGTGGAGACCGGTGAAATCTCCATTTTCCGGCGGTTCTCGGGGGCCAGGAAGCGGCGCAGGCGGGTCAGCAGGGACATGGCGGTGGGCCAAGTGATCAGGACAGGTCGCCACCTTAGGCCTGCATGCAGGACTTGATTAGTCCAGATTTAGGGGAATAATCATCCCGCTCCCGGTCCAATCCCTCTTCCCCCGCCAAGGAGGACTCCAATGTCCCACGATCTCAACGACACCCTGATCTTCGTCAAGGTGGTCGAGAAGGGCAGCTTCGTCGGCGCCGCCAGCGCACTGCGGCTGCCCAAGACCACGGTCAGCCGCAAGGTCCAGGAGCTGGAAACGCGCCTGGGCGCGCAGCTCCTGCACCGCACCACGCGCAAGCTCGGCCTGACCGAAGCCGGCAACGTCTACTACGAACACTGCCAGCGCATCGCGCGCGAACTGGCCGAGGCCGAGAGCGCCGTCGGCCAGCTGCACGCCGGCCCGCGCGGCTGGCTGCGCGTCACCGCGCCCTACTCCATCGGCATCGACAAGATCGCCCCGCTGCTCGGCGAGTTCCATGCGCGCCATCCGGAGGTGCGGGTGGAGATGCTGCTGAGCAACGAGCCGATGGACCTGATCGGTGGCGAGGTCGATGTGGCCTTGCGCCTGGGCAACCTGCCCGACTCCAACCTGATCGCACGCAAGCTGGGCGTGCTGTACACGCAGGTGTTCGCCGCCAACAGCTATATCGCCCGGCACGGCGAGCCGCTGCACCCGGACGATCTGCAGTACCACCGCACCTTCGCCATGACCAAGCACCGCCAGGGCCACAGCTACAGCTGGTCGCTGAACGATGGCAACGGCGCGCGGGAGTTCGCGATCAATCCGATCCTGGTGGCCAACGATCCGTCCGCGCTCAAGGGTGCGCTGCTGTGCGGCGAGGGTCTGCTGCTTTCGGCCGACGTGATGGTCAAGCCGTTCGTCGAGCATGGTCTGGTCCAGCGCGTGCTGGCCGGCTGGATGGGTGGCGAGTACGAGCTCAACGCGGTCTTCCCGCGCGGCCATGTGCAGTCACCCAAGGTGCGTGCCTTCGTCGACTTCCTGCTCGAACGCCTCAACCTGGAGATCGACTACATGAGCGCGCACTGCCCGCTGATGAAGGCGCAGGCCGAGCAGGAACAGGACACCGAGCACGATGCGCGCCACGACGGCAAGCGCATCCTGGAGGAAGTGCTGAGCTGAGGCGACAGGTGGCGGGCCGGCGCAGCTGTTGCGCCGGCTTCGCGCAACAGACACGAAAAAGCCGGCGCAAGGCCGGCTTTTTCGTGTGACTTGGTGGGCGGTGCAGGGATCGAACCTGCGACCCTTGCCGTGTGAAGGCAATGCTCTACCGCTGAGCTAACCGCCCTCGATGCGAGCCCTTGGGGCCGATCGGGGCGCAAATAGTAATGGCACTTCCCGGATCGGTCAAACCGTTTTTTTGGATCCTCTCCCGGGCAGGGGATTGCGGCGTGTGAGCGGTTCTTTGCCTCAGAGCGGCATCGGTCCGGACGGGCGTGGCAGCGCGCCGGACAGTAACGTTCGCGGCGGCGCCAAGTGCGACAAGTCCTCGCGGAATGCCGACCCGATCCCATGCGAGCCGCCCGGTGGCTTTTTTGGCCAAGGGCGACCCCACCCGTAGAGCGGAGCTTGCTCCGCTAGGCCTTCCCGACGATCCGGCCGAAACGCAGCGGAGCTTGCTCCGCTGGGCCTTCCCATTGATCCGACCGAAATGAAGCGAAGCTTGCTCCGCTGGACCTTCTCTACGATCCGGCCGAAATGCAGCGGAGCAAGCTCCGCTCTACAAGCAGGTCGCGATGTGATCGGAAGCTTGGCTTCCACCGAACCATGAAGCGGGAGTCGATCCGGGACAATGCCCGGCCCGGCCACGACGTTCAGGCTGTCAGCGCTGGCATCTCCTTGAGCAACTTGTCCAGCGTCACCGGGTAGTCGCGCACGCGCACGCCGGTGGCGTTGTAGACCGCGTTGGCGATCGCCGCGGCCACACCGCAGATGCCCAGCTCGCCCACGCCTTTAGCCTTCATCGGCGAGACGATCGGGTCGGTCTCCTCCAGGAAGATCACTTCCTGGTGCGGGATGTCGGCATGCACCGGCACCTCGTAGCCGGCCAGGTCGTGGTTGACGAAGAAGCCCAGGCGCTTGTCCACCACCAGCTCCTCCATCAGCGCCGCGCCGGCGCCCATGGTCATCGCGCCGATCACCTGGCTGCGCGCGGACTTGGGGTTGAGGATGCGGCCGGCCGAGCACACCGCGAGCATGCGGCGGATGCGGATCTCGGCGGTGGCGCTGTCCACCGCGACTTCGACGAAGTGGCCGCCGAAGGTGGACTGCTGGTACTTCTTGGCCAGATCACCGTATTCCATCTTGTCCTCGGCCACCAGTTCGCCATCGGCCGCCGCATCGGCCAGCTTCTTGCGCTGGCCGCCGGCCACGACCATGCCGTCCTCGAAGCGGGCGCTATTCGCGTCCATGCCGAACTTGCCGGCCACGGCCTCGCGCAGCTTGACGCAGGCCGCATACACCCCGGCCGTAGAGCTGTTGGCGCCCCATTGCCCGCCCGAACCGGCCGAGACCGGGAAGGACGAATCGCCCAGCTCCACCTTCACCCGCTCCAGCGGCACGCCCATCATCTCCGCGGCGGTCTGGGCGAGGATGGTGTAAGTGCCGGTGCCGATGTCGGTCATGTCGGTCTGCACCGTAACCACGCCGTCCGCGCCCAGGCGCACGCGCGCGGCGGACTTCATGTTGAGGTTGTTGCGGAAGGCGGTGGCCATGCCCATGCCGATCAGCCAGCGCCCTTCGCGGCGGGTGCCGGGCTTGGCGCTGCGCTGGTTCCAGCCGAACTTGTCCGCGCCCATGCGCAGGCACTGGACCATGTGCCGCTGCGAGAACGGGCGCTCGGGATGGTTGGGATCGACCTGGGTGTCGTTGACGATGCGCAGTTCGACCGGGTCCATGGCCAGCTTCTCGGCCAGCTCGTCCATGGCCACTTCCAGCGCCATCATCCCCGAGGCCTCGCCCGGAGCGCGCATGGCGTTGCCTTCGGGCAGGTCGAGCACGGCCAGGCGCATGGCGGTCATACGGTTCTCGCCCGCGTAGAGCAGCTGGCTCTGCGAGACGGCGGTCTCCGGCTGGCCACCTTCCAGATCGCCCGACCAGCTCTCGTGGCCGAACGCGGTGATCTTGCCCTCGCGCGTGGCGCCCAGGCGGATGCGCTGCAGCGTGGCCGGGCGATGGGTGGTGTTGTTGATGATCAGCGGCCGCGGCAGGGTCACCTTGACCGGCCGCCCCACCGCCTTGGCGCCCAGCGCCGCCAGCACCGCATCGGAGCGCACGAACAGCTTCCCGCCGAAGCCGCCGCCGATATACGGCGACACCAGGCGCACCTTCTCCTTGGGGATACCCAGGGTCAGCGCTACGTCACCCACGCTCCAGGCGATCATCTGGTTGGACGTCCACAGCGTCAGCTGATCTCCCTCCCACTGCGCGATGGAGGCGTGCGGCTCCATCATCGCGTGGCTGTGGTCGGGCGTGGTGTAGGTGGCATCCAGCTTGACCGGCGCGCTGGCGAAGGCGCCGGCGAAGTCGCCGTGCGCGGTGTCCTTGTTGTCCTGCGAATCGCTCGGCATCTTCGCCTGGCCCTTGGCCTTGGCCAGGTCAAAGGCGCCATCGCTGCGGGTGTAGTCGACCTTGATCAGATGCGCGGCGGCGCGCGCCTGCTCGAAGGTCTCGGCGACCACCAGCGCGACGGCCTGGTGGTAGTGCTGGATCTCCGGGCCGCCGAGCAGGTGCGCGGTATTCATCTTGCCCTTGCCCAGCTTGCCGGCATTGGCCGCGGTGACGATGCCGAGGACGCCGGGTGCGGCCTTGGCCGCCTCGGTGTCGATCGAGCGGATGCGGCCCTTGGCGATGGTGGCGCATACCGGATAGCCATAGACCTGGCCGGGCGCCACGTCATGATGCTCATAGGCATAAGGCGCGGTGCCAGTAGTCTTGAGCGGCCCGTCGATGCGGTCCTGGGCGCGGCCGACGACCTTGCCCTGGTCGATCGGATTGGTGGTGGCGGGGGTATCGAATTTCATGCTCAGGCCCTCGCTTCGGCCAGGATCGCGCCCAGTGCCCGCTCGACCAGCGGCAGCTTGAAGGCGTTGTGTTCGGATGTTTTGGCGCCGGCCAGCAGCTGATCGGCCACGGCCTTGGCCCCCTGCGGCATGGCCGCGTCGGCCTCCGGCTTGCGCCAGGGCTTGTGCGCCACGCCGCCCAGGGCGACCGCGCCACTGCCGTCGCGCTGCACGATCGCCGCCACCGACACCAGCGCGAAGGCGTAGGACGCGCGGTCGCGCACCTTGTGATAGACCTGCGTGCCGCCGACCGGCTTGGGCAGGGTCACGGCGGTGATGAACTCGCCGCGCTCCAGCGTGGTTTCCAGATGCGGTGTGGTGCCGGGCGCGCGATACAGAAGATCCAGCGGAATGCGCCGGGTCTTGCCCTCGGCGTTGGTGGTCTCCACCGTCGCGTCCAGCGCGCGCATGGCCACGGCCATGTCGCTCGGGTGGGTGGCGATGCAGGCCGGGCTGGCGCCAACGACGGCGAGGGTTCGGTTGAAGCCCTCGATCGCCGCGCAGCCGCTGCCGGGCATGCGCTTGTTACAGGCCTGGGCGGTGTCGTAGAAGTACGGGCAGCGCGTGCGCTGCAGCAGGTTGCCGGCCGTGGTCGCCTTGTTGCGCAGCTGGCCGGAGGCGCCCGACACCAGGGCGCGCGACAGCAGCGGGTAGTCGCGACGCACGACCTTGTCGGCGGCCAGGTCCGTGTTGCGCACCAGCGCGCCGATGCGCAGGCCGCCCTCGTCGGTGGCCTCGATGCGATCCAGCCCGACGCCGTTGACGTCCACCAGGTGGGTGGGCGTCTCGATCTGCAGCTTCATCAGGTCGATCAGGTTGGTGCCGCCGGCGATGAACTTGGCGTTGGGCGTCTTCAGCAGCGCGGCGGCGGCGTCCTTGGGCGATCCCGCACGCTCGTAGGAAAAGGCCTTCATGCGCGCTCTCCCGCCACGTCGCTCATCGCCTCGACGATGTTCGAATACGCACCACAGCGGCAGATGTTGCCGCTCATGCGCTCGCGCACCTCGTCGACCGTGAACTTGGGCCTGGCCTCAAGATCGCCGGTGACATGGCTGGGTACACCCTGCTTGATCTCGTCCAGCACCGCCACCGCCGAGCAGATCTGCCCAGGCGTGCAATAGCCGCACTGATAGCCATCGTGCTTGACGAAGGCGGCCTGCATCGGATGCAGGTTGCCCGGCTGGCCCAGGCCTTCGATGGTGGTGACCTTGCTGCCCTCGTGCATCACGGCGAAGCTCAGGCAGGTATTGATGCGGCGCCCGTCCACCAGCGCCGTGCAGGCGCCGCACTGGCCGTGGTCGCAGCCCTTCTTGGTGCCGGTCAGCTTGAGATGCTCGCGCAGCGCGTCCAGCAGCGTGGTGCGCGTATCGACTTCGAGCGTGACCGGCTTGCCGTTGACCTCGAAGGCGACCCGCTGCTTGCTGATCTTCTCCGGCGCGGCCGGCGCGGCCATCGCCTGCGCGGTGGACGGCAGACTGGCCGAGGCGGCGCCGGCCGTCGAGACGGCGCCGGTGATCAGCAGATCGCGGCGCGTGAGTTTCACGTCGAATGAGGGATTCATGCCTGGCTGTTCCTTCCAGCTGGGTGGGATGGCGGACGCGAGACGGACGGCGTGGCCGCCCGTTCGACAATCGAAGCTGACCCCTAGCCTCGCCCGATCCCCGGCCACGGCGCGTGATGCCGATGTCCAGACCACGTGTTCGTGCGCGTCACGGGGTGACAGGTCGGTCAGAAGACTAGCGCGAGATGGTGTGCGCTTCACACACGGTGGCGCTCGGCGCTGCGGTTAAGACTGCGGTCAGCGGTGGGGCTCCCCTCGCCCCGGCGCGATCGCGCCGGAGCGTTACAAGAACCGCCCTTGATCGGGCGGCTCGACCAGACGCGGTCAGTCACGCTGCCCGCTGGGGTCGGAATAGTCATGCTCGGGGTCGACCGGGGACTGCTTGGGATCCTCCGGCTTGTCGTGGTGCTTGCGCAGCGCCTCTTCGTCGTTGAGCACCTTGTCCGGCGTGTGGCCCTTGGCATGGTCGCTGTGCGCATTGGAGACGTCGCGATGTTCCTCGTTGCCCTCGTCTCTCACCGCCGGCACGAAGGGCGAGATCGGGTCGCTTGCCGGAAAGGTTTCCTCCAGCGCCTCGTCGTGCTTGGCGTCCGGGTTCTTCAGATCGGTGTGGGGCTTGTCGTCGGCGGTGCGGGATATCATGGCGTCACTCCTGAAGCAGGGCGCAGAACGAGCGCCGGTCGGTGCGGAATTGCCCAGCGCGCCTTTGAGCGTCCCTGATCTCGGCTTGTATCGAACGCGGTCAGGCCGAAGGTTGACGACGCCTGTTCGGCATCGTGCGCATCGGGGCAGGTCGAATCCACCCTGGACCCGGGCGCGTTACGGATTGGCGCGGGAATGTAGTGGAAACGCTGAGCTGCTTTTAACAGCGTCGCGAAAATTGCACCGCACCTAGTCAAGGCGCTATAGGCACTCGAAGAGACATCGACGCTCAGGTCGTATCCGAGCGGGTCCGACCCATTCGATCCCGCGCCTCTCTGGCCAACTCCTCGTACTTCTTGCGCAGCTCTTCCAGCGCCTGCTCGTCCAGTTCCTCAAGATCCAGCAGGGCATTGTTCGCGCCGCGCGTCGCATTGATCAGCTCATCGATCTTGATCTGCATCGCCGCCGTATCGGCGTTCTGGGTGTGCTGGATCAGGAACACCATTAGAAAGGTGATGATCGTGGTGCTGGTATTGATGACCAGTTGCCAGGTGTCGTTGAATCCGAACACCGGACCGCTGCAGCCCCAGAGCACCACCGCCAGCGCCGCAGTCCCGAAGGCCCAGGGCGTGCCCGCGGCGTAGGCCGCCTTCTTGGCCATGGCGTTGAACCTGGTTTTCATGCTCATCGCGTTCTCCTAATGTCCGTCTCGGAATTGGCGCAGCCACCGGTTTCGGATTGCGAGGAGGAGTTCCTCACCCGCGGCAGACGGAACCCAGTTCCCTTGCACACCGGGCCGAGTGCCCTGGCCGCTCGCGGTGAGCTGAACCGTCTCGACGCTCGCGTTTCCGTCCTTTTCCGACGGTAGCTCGGCGCCGCTCGCGCGATACGGCAGCAGCACAAGCGCATCGCGCTCATCGGGGCGCTCCAGATGCCAGGAACACAAGCCAACCTAGCCCTCCGATCGTCAACATCGGATCATGAGACAGCGAAGCCACGCCGCATGAAGCTCGAGCAGGCCTGCACCGCATGGGCTCGCCTTCGCGATGCGCGCTCAAACGACAAAGCCCCGATCTCTCGGGGCTTTTCACCTGTGCATGCCACTTGGTGCCCGGAGCCGGAATCGAACCGGCAAGGGATTGCTCCCGGCGGATTTTAAGTCCGATGCGTCTACCAGTTTCGCCATCCGGGCATGGATGGGGCGGTGTACGCAGGCTAGCAAAAAGCACGCCTGCTCCGCACGCGGTTCGACGCCGCGCGCGGGCGCTACGTCTGCCGGCTGGGCCAGCGGTCGTCTCCCGCACCGAACCTTGCATCGCCTCAGTCGCCCGGCTCGCGGAACGGCTGGGTCCTGGCCAAAGCCCGCAGATCCCAGCGGATCTGGAGCGGCGCATTGTCCGCCTCGCGATACGCGCCGACATGGATATGCGGCGCGCGCGCATTGCCGTTGTTGCCATCGAGGCCCAGCACATGACCTGCCTCGACCGTCTCGCCGACGTGCACCCGCAGCTCGGCCAGGTGCCCCATCGTCACGATCGCCCCGTCCGGGGTGCGGATGCGGACGGTGCCCGCCGGAGGCGGCCCCAGCGTGCCGGGCGTGTTGACCCGGGGATTGTCGTAGACGAACGCGATGACGCCGTCGACCGGCGCCAGCACCTCGGCATGCCAGCCGTACCAGTCCGCATTGGCATGTCCATCGCGTCGATAGAGCCTGGCGAAGCCGCTGTCCCCGTCCATGCCGCCGAAGACCAGGCAATCGGTGCCGAGCGCATCACCGGCGTAGTCCAGCTCGCCAACGGGATGCTCGGAACACATGAACCGATAGCGAAACATCGGCGCAAGCGTGATCTGTTCGATCTCGCCCTTCGGCATCACGGCCTTGGGCGGCGGACCAGGCATGGCGGCAAGCAGTGCGGCAAGCATGAACCACATCTCCATCGCTCCTCTACGTGTTCAGGGATAGGCGTTCCCGGCGCAAGCCGGATGGCGGCACGGGGGTCTAAGGTGATTCAATTCGCATCGCCCTCGCCGCCTGTGTCGAGCGGCGCCGATATCAGGAGAGCAGGTCATGAAGATTGATGCCTCGCGCGCGGTCGGGGCCTATGCGGCGGTCATGACTGTCGCCATGGTCTGGATGATGTTCGGTGCCAATGCCAGCCCGACGGGCACGAGGTTCGAGACGATCGATGTGCAGCGCATCAATATCCGCGAGCCCGACGGCACCCTGCGCATGACGATCGCTTCGCGCGACCGGATGCCGGGCATCATCGTCGCCGGCCACGAGACGCCGCATCCGGACCGTCCCCAGGCAGGCATGATCTTCTACAACGACGAAGGCACGGAGAACGGCGGGCTGGTGTTCTCCGGCGCACTGAAGGACGGCAAGCCGACCAATCTCGGCGCACTGTCCTTCGACCGCTGGCGCCAGGACCAGACCGTGGCGCTGAGCAGCAGCGAGGACGGCGAGGACCGGCAGGCGGGCCTGGCGATCAACGACCGCCCGGACCAGCCGGTCGATTTCCCGACCGTCGCCCGCTTGATGCGCCAGCCCCCCAGCGCCGAACGCGAAGCCGCCATCCGCGCCGCCGGTGCGGTCGTCGCGCCGCGCGCGTTTCTCGGTCGGACCTCGGACAAGGCGTCGGTGCTGGCGCTGCGCGACACCGACGGCCGCAAGCGTCTGGAGCTGAAGGTCGCGGCGGACGGCCGCGCCACGATCGATTTTCTCGACGATCAGGGCCATGTCACCCGATCGATCACGGACCTGAGCCGGTGAGCAGCGCGCGCCGGGTCTGTTCGTCGGCCGGATAGAAGCATTCCAGCGTCAGCTCCGCCAGGGTCACGTCGATCGCGGTGCCGAACACGGTCGTGGTGGACAGGAACGACAGCACGCCCCCGCCTGGTCCGCTGCGGATCGCGAGCGGCACCGCGATGCGCGCGACGGACTGCGCAGCGCGCTCACCTTCCGGACACGGGAAGCCGCTGAGTTCGGCATGGAGTGCGTCGAGCGCCGGATCGGCCGAATGCGCGATGTCCAGGCGCAGCCGCGCCAGCAGATGGTGCCGCCATTGCGCCAGGTTGACGATGCTGGGCGCGAGCCCTTTCGGATGCAGCGTCGCGCGCAGCACGTTGATGGGGGGCGCCAGAAGCGCCGGATCGACGCCGTCCAACAGCGCGGCCGCCGCCTCGTTGGCGCGCACCAGGTTCCAGTGGCGGTCCACCGCCAGCGCCGGGAATGGCGCGTGCGCGTTTAGCACGGCTTCGACCGCGGCCAGCGCGGCCGCCATGTCGGGCGCCTCGAGCGCGCGTTCGCCATGGATCGGCGCATACCCCGCCGCGAGCAACAGGCGGTTGCGCTCCCTGAGCGGCATCGCCAGCGGTTCGGCCAGGCGCAGCAGCAGTTCGCGGCTGGGCGCCGCGCGCCCGCTTTCGACAAAGCTCAGATGGCGCGTCGACACCTGCGCCTCGCCGGCCAGATCGAGCTGGCTCAGCCGACGCCGGGCCCGCCACTCGCGCAGCAAGTCGCCAACGGTGATCGCGTCTGTGGCCATGGCCGCATCCTAGCGAAAGGCGGCAGCGCTGCCATTACCTGCGGGGTAATCGCAGGCTCTGTGCGGCCTGGGCATCCTCGGCGCATCGACGATGAGGAGAACGAGGATGACTGACCCCAACACCCTGGCCCGCGCCTATCTCGCCTTGTGGAACGAAGCCGACGCCGCAGCGCGCGATCGTCGCCTGGCGGAAGGCTGGACCGCCGATGCCCGCTACACCGATCCGATGATGGCAGGTGAAGGCCACGGCGGCATCGCCGCCATGATCGCCGCCGCGCGCGCGCAGTTCCCCGGGTGCGCCTTCGCCCTTCGCGGCATGCCCGATGCGCATGGCCCGTTCGTGCGCTTCTCCTGGACGTTGGCGGCGCCGCACGGGGCGCCGGTGGCCGGCGGGACCGACGTGGTCCGCATCGCGCCGGATGGCCGTATCGCCGAGGTGATCGGCTTTCTCGACCGGGAGGTCGCATGAGCGCGGCCTTCATCCCGCGCGGCGACGGCCACGCGCTGTTCGTCCGCGACTGGGGCGAGGGAGCGCCCGTGGTCCTGCTGGCGGGCTGGGCGATGGATGGACGGATCTGGGGCGAGGTCATGCTGCATCTCAACGCCGCCGGCCTGCGCACCATCGCCTACGACCGCAATGGCCATGGGCGATCGACGGATCGGCCGGGCTACGACTACGACGACCTCGCCGACGATCCCGCCGCCGTGCTGGAGGCGCTCGACCTGACCGGGGTCACGCTGGTCGCGCACTCCGGGGCGGGCGGCGAAGCGATCCGTTACCTGTCGCGCCACGGCCGCGCGCGCATCGCCAGGCTGATCCTGGTCGGCGCCACGGGTCCGCGGGTCATCGGCACCGATGGCGTCACACCCGTCATGGTGGATGCGCTGTGCGCGCAGCTCGCCTTCGACCTGTCGGCCTGGATCGACGCCAACCTCGCGCCCTTCGCCCCCGGCACGCCGGAGCGCATCAACGCGTGGATGGCGAGCATGGTGCTGGACTGCTCGCGTCGCGCCGTCGTCGCGTTCCAGCGCACGATCGCCCTGAGCGACCTGTCGGCGGAAGCCGCCGCGCTCGACCTGCCGGTCGCCGTGCTGCATGGCGACCGCGACGTGTCCGCGCCGCTGGACAGCAGCGGCCGGGTCTACGCCGCGACGATCCCCGGCGCGGAACTGGTCGTCTACGAAGGCGTGGCGCACGGGGTGATGGTGACGCACGCACCGCGGCTTGCCGGCGACATCGCCCGGCGGGCCAGCCCATGAGCGCGCCTGTCGCCCAGGCGCCGCGGTCGGCGCCCGAAACCTACGTCATCACCTTCCACGTCAAGGCGGACCAGGTGGCGCGCTTCCTCGCCCTGCTGGGTCCTGTGCTGGATGCGATGCGCCATGAGACGAGCTTCGTGCGCGCCGCGCTGCACGTCGATCCGGAGCGGCCGCACGTCTTCCAGCTCCACGAGACCTGGACCGATCGCGACGATGTCCTCAACGTCCAGCTGCACCGGCCCTACCGACAGGCGTGGCACGCCGCATTGGACGCGCTGCTGGCCGAGCCCAGGCAGATCGCGATCTGGACGCTCGTGCGGGCCGATTGACGCCGGACGAGCAGGTCGTGCGGCTCGATGCGTCGCCATGGAGCGACGCCGCGTTGGGAAAGGTGGCGCGCGGGAGGCTTTCCACCGATGTCCGGGATGCCCGGACCAGTTCGCCCGGCGTGAGCCGATCCCGGAAAACAAGAACGGCCCCGTAGGGCCGTTCAAACTAGCGCGAAACGCTAGTGAAAATTGGAGCGGGATAAGAGACTCGAACTCTCGACCCCGACCTTGGCAAGGTCGTGCTCTACCAACTGAGCTAATCCCGCGTTTTGTGTTACGTAAAGCGAAAGTTTACCTTCGCTTCTTCGAGTTGTGGAGGCCTGGGTCGGAATCGAACCGGCGTGCACGGATTTGCAGTCCGCTGCATAACCACTCTGCCACCAGGCCGGTGACGCGCGGTTGGCCGCAAGAGCCTTCCGACAAAACAAAACCCCGATGGGCCGGGGTTTCGTCAACGCCGTTGAAGCAACTCCACTTCAACTGCGCCTTGAAACTTGGAGCGGGATAAGAGACTCGAACTCTCGACCCCGACCTTGGCAAGGTCGTGCTCTACCAACTGAGCTAATCCCGCGAGAGAGGCGAAATTGTAGTGCCTTTCTTGCGCGTGTCAACGGCTGCCTGCTCATCTTCGCGCAGGCTCGGCCAGGCGGCGCGCAGATACTGGTAGCCCGAGTACAGGGTCAGCAGCGCGGCCACGGCCAGCAGCCAGTCGCCGATGTGGAACACGGGCACGCTCATCCACACATCGCTCAGCGAATGGCCGGCCGGGCGCACCGAGTACAGCAGGCAGCCCAGCGCGATCATCTGCACGGTGGTCTTGACCTTGCCGATCCAGGCGACCTTGACCTTGCCGCGCTGGCCGATCTCGGCCATCCACTCGCGCAGAGCCGACACGGCGATCTCGCGGCCGACGATGACCGCGGCCCAGAACGCCATCCACGGCGTGGGATGACCCTGCACGATCAGGAACAGCGCCACGGCCACCATCAGCTTGTCGGCGACCGGATCCAGGAACGCGCCGAAAGCTGAATACTGGTGCCAGCGCCGCGCGATCCAGCCATCCAGCCAGTCGGTGACCGCGGCGATCACGAACACCGCCGCGGCGGCCACGCTGGTCCACGCGTACGGCAGGTAGAAGACCACCACCAGCACCGGGATCAGCACGATCCGCAGCAGGGTCAGCCAAGTGGGAACGGTCAACTTCATGGGCGATCTGGGCCGGGCGTTGGGGGCGCCGCCGGTTCCGGCAACCCGTGCAGGTTAGCGTAGATGCGCTGGGCCAGCGCGTGATTGACCCCTTCCACGCGCGCGATCTCCTCCACGCCGGCGGCCTTGAGCCCGGACAGGCCGCCGAAATGCTTGAGCAGACTGGCGCGCCGACGCGGGCCGATGCCGGCGATGTCCTCCAGCTTGCTGGTGGTGCGCGCCTTCTGGCGCTTGCCGCGGTGGCCGGTGACGGCGAAGCGGTGCGCCTCGTCGCGCACCTGCTGGATCAGCTGCAGCGCCGGCGAGGCCGCGCCGGGGCTGACCTCGCGGCCGTCGTCCAGGATCAGGGTCTCGTGCCCGGCGCGGCGTTCCACGCCCTTGGCCACACCGACCAGGGCCACGCCGTCCACGCCCAGGTCGGCCAGGACCTCGCGCGCCTGGCGCAGCTGGCCGGCGCCGCCGTCGATCAGCAGCACGTCGGGGAATATGGGCAGATCGAGATCCCGGCCCTCGTGCCGGGCACGAGGGCGCTCGTCAGCGCGCGAGCCAGTGGCTCGCAAACGCGCTTCCTCGCCCTCCTCCATCGCGCGCCGGAAGCGACGCTCGATCGCCTGGCGCATGGCCGCGTAGTCGTCGCCCGGCTCGATGCCGCTGATATTGAAGCGCCGGTACTGCGAGCGCACCGCGCCCTTCTCGTCGAACACCACGCACGAGGCCACCGTCGCCTCGCCCATGGTGTGGCTGATGTCGAAGCACTCGATGCGCTGGGCCGGCTCGGCCAGGCCCAGCAACTCGGCCAGCGCCTGGCTGCGCGCGGCCTGGGCGTTGCGGCTGGTCATCTCGGTGGCCAGGGTGATCTGCGCGTTGCGCCGGGCCAGGTCGAGGTAGCCGGCGCGCTCGCCGCGCACGCTCCACTTCAGCTGGACCTTGCGGCCGGCCGCGCTGGACAGCGCCGCCTCGATCAGCTCGGCGTCGGGGATCTCGCGGTCCAGCAGCAGCTCGCGCGGCGGCACCTGCTCGGCGTAGTACTGCGAGACGAAGGCGGCCAGCACTTCCTCGGCGCTCTCCTCGCCGTTGGTGCGCGGATAGAAGGCGCGCGTGCCCAGGTTGCGGCCGTCGCGGAAGGCCAGCAGCAGCACGCAGGCGGTGCTGCCCTGCATCGCGCAGGCCAGCGCATCCAGGTCGGCGGCGTGGCCGTCCACGTACTGGCGCGACTGCATGCCGCGCAGGCGCTTGAGCAGGTCGCGCAGGCGCGCGGCCTCCTCGAAGTCCAGCTTCTCGGCGGCGCGCTCCATCTCGGCGGTCAGCTCGTCGGACAGCTCATCGCTGCGCCCGCCCAGGAACAAGCTGGCGCGATGCACCGACTGGTCGTACTCGGCCTGGCCGACCAGCTCCACGCACGGCGCGGTGCAGCGGCCGATCTGGTACTGCAGGCACGGCCGGGTGCGGTTGCGGAAGACGCTGTCCTCGCAGTTGCGGATGCGGAACAGCTTCTGCATCAGGTTCAGCGTGTCGCGCACCGCGCCGGCGCTGGCGTAGGGGCCGAAATAGCGCCCGGCGATCGCGCGCGGGCCGCGATGGAAGGCGATGCGCGGGAATTCCTCGCTGGTCAGCAGGACGTAGGGATAGCTCTTGTCGTCGCGCAGCGCCACGTTGTAGCGCGGGCTGAGCGACTTGATCAGCTGGTTTTCCAGCAGCAGCGCCTCGGCCTCGGTGCGGGTGACCGTGACGTCCATGCGCGCGATCTGCGAGATCATTGCCAGGGTGCGCGGGTTGCGCGGCGCGTTGTTGAAATAGCTGCCCACGCGGTTGCGCAGCGCGCGCGCCTTGCCCACGTACAGTAGCGTGTCGTCGGCCGCGTACATGCGGTACACGCCCGGCGCGGTGCTCAACGAAGCGGCGAAGGCCTTGCCGTCGAACGGCTGGCCCGGGGGACTGCGACGGCTCATGCTTCGATCGGCACCTGCGAGACGGCGCCGCTGGCCAGGTCCACGCACAGCACCGCGTGCGCGTCGGTCTCGGCGATCCACAGCTTGCCGCCAAAGGCGGCCAGGCCGGCCGGCTGCGCCAGGCGCCGCCCCAGGTCCAGCGAGGTCACCGCGCCGCCGCCCAGGCGCAGGCTGCGGATGCGGCCGTTGCCGGTGTCGGCGATCCACAGCACCGGCGCGTCGGGATCCAGCGTCACGTCCTCCGGCGCCTGCAGGCGCGCCTGCTGGCGCTGGCCGTCGGCATCGCCGAATTCCCACGGCCCCTGCCCGCCCACCAGCGTCTTGGCGAAATCGCCGCCCAGCTGCACCGCGCGCAGCGAGGCGCCCAGCGTGTCGCACACGTACAGCGCCTGCTGCACCAGCGCCAGGCCGGTCGGCTGGGCGAAGCTGGCCAGGATGCCGGCGCCGTCGCGCTGCCCCAGCTGGCCCGAGCCGGCGCGGCATTCGAGCATGCGGTTGCCCAGGTCCCAGCTCCATACCCGGTTGTCGCCGGACAGGGCGAAGTGCAGATGGCTGTTGGTCGCCACCAGCCCAGCCGGCGAGGCCAGCGCGACATCGCCGGGCGCGTGGATCGGGCCCTCGGCCGGCACCCCGGCCTTGCCCGTGCCCAGCAGGGTCTGCACCGCGCCGGTACCCAGGTGGATGCGGCGGATCAGGTGGTTGCCGGTGTCGGCCACGTAGAGCTCGTTGCGCAGCAGTGCCACGTGGGTGGGGCTGCGGAAGCTGGCGATCTCCATGTCGCCGTCCAGCGCGTCGGCGTTGCCGTTGCCGAAGCGCCGCATCACACGCCCGGCGTGGGTGCATTCGACGATCTGGTGATGGCCGGTGTCGGCCACGTACAGGCGCTCGGCATTGACCGCAAGGCCGGTGGGGAAACACAGCGGCAGGCGAGGCTCGGGATGGGTCTCGACCGGACGCGTGTCGACCAGGGGCTCGTCCAGCGGCTCGCACAGCGCGGTGAGCTGATTCTCCAGCGCGCCGACGCCGGGCGTGCCGACGATGTGGTCGACCACCATGCCCTGCGCGTCGATCAGCACGACGGTCGGCCAGGCCTCGATGCCGAAGCGCTGCCAGGCGTGCCAGTCCAGATCGTGCGCGATCGGGAAACTGACCCCGAAGCGGCGCAGGCGCTTGAGCGCGGCCTGCGGATCGCGGTGCACGTCGAAACGCGGCACGGCGATCACCCGCACCTGCAGGCGCGCGCCGAAGCGGCGCTGCAGCAGCGCCAGGTCGGCCAGCCGCTGCAGGCACCAGCTCGAGGCCGGGTCGACGAAGGCCAGCGCCACCGCACTGCCACGCAGCGACTGCAGCGCGGTCGGCGCGGCGTTGAGCCACAGCAGACCGTGCGGGAAGTCGGGAGCGTGGACGGGATTCATGAATACTGAATGATGCCGCAGGCGGCCGGCTTCAAGCCGTGCGCGCCGGCGCGCTTCACGCGCGGGAGCGGCGGCGCACGGCCAGGCCTCACCGCATGCCGTCCAGATGGCGCTGGGCGCGCGCCAGGTCTTCGGGAGTGTCCACGCCCGGCGGGAAGGCCTCGGGCGTCAGCGCCACGGCGATGCGGAAGCCGGCCTCCAGGGCGCGCAGCTGCTCCAGCGATTCGGTGCGCTCCAGCCGGCCTGGCGGCAGCGCGGCGAAGGTGCGCAGGAAGCCGGCGCGGTAGGCATAGATGCCGATATGGCGCAGGAACGGCGCCGGCGCGTCGGCCAGCACCTGGCGGCTGCGGGCGAAGCCATCGCGGTGCCAGGGCAGCGGCGCGCGGCTGAAGTACAGCGCATCGCCGTTGTCGGCCAGCACCACCTTGACCGCGTTCGTGTCGAACACCTGCTCGGCCTCGTCGATCGGCGTGGCCAGGGTCGCCATCGGGTGGCCGCTGGCCGACAGCGCGGCGGCCACGGCGCGGATGCCGGATGGCGGAGCGAAGGGCTCATCGCCCTGCAGGTTGACCACCAGGGTCCGATCGTCCCAGCCGGCGATACCGGCGCATTCGGCCAGGCGGTCGCTGCCCGAGGCATGGCTGGCGGCGGTCATCGCCACCTGCACGCCGCTGCCGTCCAGCGCGCGCGCCACGCGCTCGTCGTCGGTGGCCACCCACACCTCGCGCGCGCCGGCGGCCAGCGCGCGCTGCGCCACGTGCAGCACCAGCGGCTGGCCGCCGAGCAGGCGCAGCGGCTTGCCGGGCAGACGCGTGGCGTCATGGCGGGCGGGAATGGCGACGACGAAGGGTTCTTGCAGGTCGGTCATGCGAAGGTCTTTCGAGCGCGCCCGGTCGGGGGCGCACCCTGCCGGGCGTGGGGGTGGGGAGATGAGGCCATTCTAGCCGCTGCCCCGCGCCGGCCCGGCCGACCCGAGGACCGCGCGGCCACGGGCGTTCAGCCCTTGTGGCCCAACGGCCCCAACGTCCGCAGCGCCGCGACGCGGCCCAGCACCGCCACCCAGAACGCCTCGGGCAGCTCGGCCTCGACCGGCACGCTGTAGGCCCACGGCCCGGCGAAGGCGGCGCACTTGACCGCGTCCTTCTCGGTCATCAGCACCGGCAGCTCGCTGCCGAAGCGCAGATCGTCTGCGCTGTAGGCGTGGTGATCGTCGAAGGCATGCGGCACTACGCCGATGCCGTAGCCGCGCAGCAGGTCGAAGAAGCGGCCGGGGTGGCCGATGCCCGCCACGGCGTGCACGCGATGGCCGCCGAAGGCCGCCAGCGTGGTCGGCTTCCCGCCGGCCAGCGGCAGGGCCAGGCCTGAGCGCAGCGTCATCGCCCATTCGCCGAAGCCGGCGCTGCCGCCGTTGACCACGCGGAAATCGACCTGGGCGCTGCGCTCGGCCGGCTCGCGCAGCGGCCCGGCCGGCAGCACGCGGCCGTTGCCGTAGCGGCGGCGGCCGTCGATGACCTCGATCTCCACATCGCGGCGCAGGCGGATGTGCTGCAGGCCGTCGTCGCAGACCACGATGTCGCAGCCGGCCGCCGCCAGCGCGCGCGCGGCGGCGACGCGGTCGCGGTCCACGCGCACCTTGGCGCCGGTGCGGCGCGCGATCAGCACCGGCTCGTCGCCGCCTTCGGCCGGCGTGGTGTCCGCCTCGACCCAGCGCGGCTTGCCCGGGTCCTGGCGGCCGTAGCCACGGCTGGCCACGCCCGGCGTCCAGCCCGCCTCGCGCAGGCGCTGGACCAGGGCGATGGTCAGCGGCGTCTTGCCGGTGCCGCCGACGGTCAGGTTGCCCACCACCACCACCGGCACCGGCACGCGCCGGCGGCGCAGCAGGCCGATGCGGTAGAGGGTGGCGCGCAGGCGCAGCGCGCCGCGGAAGACCGGTTCGAGCAGGCGCGGCAGCAGCGGCACCGGTGCGCCGTCGAACCAGTACTTCGGCGCGCCGCGCGAGGCGCTCATTCGGCCTCGCGGAACTGGGCGCCGTGCAGTTGCGCGTACAGGCCGCCGCGCGCCAGCAGTTCGGCGTGGGTGCCCTGCTCCACCAGACGGCCGTGGTCGAGCACCAGCACCTGGTCGGCGTGCTCGATGGTGGACAGGCGATGGGCGATGACCAGCGTGGTGCGGTGGGGCATCAGCTGGGTCAGCGCATCCTGCACCAGGCGTTCGGACTCGTTGTCCAGCGCGGCGGTGGCCTCGTCCAGGATCAGGATCGGCGCATCCTTCAGCATCGCCCGGGCGATCGCCAGGCGCTGGCGCTGGCCGCCGGAGAGCTTGCCGCCCTTGACCCCGATCGCGGTGTCCTTGCCGTGCTCGAGCTGTTCGACGAACTCCATCGCGTGCGCGTCGCGCAGCGCCTTGTCCAGCGCCTGCGGCTCGGCCGAGCGCATCTCGCCATAGGCCACGTTGGCCTCGACGGTGCCGTCGAACAGCATCACCTGCTGGCCGACCAGTGCGATCTGGCGGCGCAGGTCGGCCAGGCGGTAGTCCTGCACCGGCGCGCCGTCGATCAGGATCTGGCCGGACTCGACGTCGTAGAAGCGCGGGATCAGCTTGATCAGGCTGGACTTGCCGCTGCCCGAGCGGCCGACGATGGCCGTGACCGTGCCGGGGCGCGCGATGAAGCTGATGTGCTCCAGCGCCGGCCGCAGCTGGCCCGGATAGCGCGCGGTGACGTCGCGGAACTCGATCGTGCCCTGCGCGCGCAGCAGCGGACGGGTGCCGGCGTCGACCTCGTCCGGTGCATCGAGCACCGAGAACAGGCGCTCGGCCGAGGCCACGCCCCGCTGCAGGACGTTCTGCACGTTGGTGAGGTTCTTCAGGGCCGGGATGATGCCGGCCATGGCCAGCAGCAGACTGAAGAAACCGCCCGCGCTGAGCCGGCCGGCGGCGGCCTCGTGGCCGGCGATCAGCAGCAGCGCCGCCAGGCCGATGGCGCCCATCATCTGCACCGTGGCGGTGGAGATGCCGCGGGTGGACTCGACCTTCATCGCCAGGCGCAGGTTGTGGTCGGCGAGCGCGTGATAGCGCTCCAGCTCGGACTGCTGTGCGCCGTAGACCTTGACCTCCTGATGGTTGGACAAGGTCTGGTCGGCGGCCTGCAGCAGCTGCGCCCCGCTCTCCTGGATGCGGTGGCTGACCCGGCGGTAGCGCTTGGCGACCTTGTTCATCACGAACGCCAGCGGCGGCACCAGCACCAGGATGGACAGGGTCACCTGCCAGCTGGCGCCCAGCATCACGATCAGCAGCACGATGGCCTGCAGCGCCTGCTGGATCATGGTCTTGAGCGCGTCGACCGCCGCCTGCGCGACCTGGTCCGAATCGGATCCCAGCCGTATCAGCATCGAGGGGACGGGCTCGGCATCGAAACGCGCGCCCGGCAGGGACAGGTACTTGCCGAGCACCTTGACCCGCAGGTCGCGGGCGATGCTGCGCGCCGCGCGCCCCATCGACATGTCGGTGATGTAGCCGGCCACGCCGCGCACCAGGAAGATCACCAGGATCAGCGCCGGCATCACCCACAGCGCCTGCGGCGGCCCCTGGTTGAGGAAGGTGCGGTTGGTGATGGGCTCCATCAGCCGGGTGAAGGCGCCCGTCCCGGCCGCCTCGACCAGCGCGGCCACGAACGCCAGCAGCAGCAGGCCGCGATACGGCCTGGCGAAGGTCAGCAGCCGGCGGTAGGTCTGCCAGGCCGATCCGGGGACGGCCGCGCTCACCGGCGCGGCTCCTGTTCGGGGGCGGTGGCGATCGAGATGCGCTTGAAGCCCAGCTGGGCCAGCGCGTCCAGTGCGGTCACCACCGCCTGGTGCGGCGTGCGCGCGTCGGCGCGCAGCAGCACGGGGCGCGTGTGGTCCTTGCCGGCGGACTGGGCGATGGCCTGCTTGAGCGCGTCGGCGTCGGTGCGCAGCACCTCGCTGTCGCCGACGAAGTAGCGGCCCTCGGCGTTGATGAGGATGTTCAGCGCCTTGGCCGGCGCGTCGGCCGGCTGCTGCGAGGCCGACGGCAGCTGCAGCTGCAGGGTCGAGCGCGCATCGAAGGTCGTGGTGATCACGAAGAAGATGATCAGCACCAGGATCACGTCGATCAGCGGGACCAGGTTGATCTCCGGCTCGTCGTGCGCGCGGTCGTCGCGGATACGCATCGGGCGCGGCCTTCAGTCGACGCGCGCGGCGGCGTGCGGCGCTTCCAGCGCATCGGACAGGGCCATGGCCTGCTGCTCCATCTCGATCACGTAGCCGGCGATGCGGCCGCGGAAATAGCGATGAAAGATCAGCGCCGGAATCGCCACCAGCATGCCGGTGGCGGTGCACACCAGCGCCTTGCCGATGCCGCCGGCCAGCTGGTTCACATCGCCCAGGCCGTGGTCGAGGATGCCCAAGAACATCTGGATCATGCCCACCACCGTGCCCAGCAGGCCCAGCAGCGGGCCGGCCGCGGCGATGGTGCCCAGCGTGTTGAGGTAGCGCTCCATGCGATGGACCAGGTGGCGGCCGGTGTCCTCGATGCGCTCGCGGATCACATCGCGCGAGCGGTGGCGCACGTCGAGGGCGGCGGCCAGCAGCGCGCCCAGCGGCGAGGTGCGGCGCAGCGATTCGATGTGCGAGGCCTCCAGATGGGACGAGGTCGCCCAGCGGCGCACCTCCTCGCCCAGGCCCGGCGGCAGGATCTCCTTGCGGCGCAGGCTCCAGAAGCGTTCCACCACGATGGCCAGGGCCAGCACGGCGAGCAGCAGCAGCGGGATCATGGGCCAGCCGCCCGCCTTGACCAGTTCCAGCACGTTGAATCCTTACGGCGCAGCCGGCCGTGTGAGAACAGACCGATAGGATAGCCCAGACGCCTCGCGCGCCCGGACCGCGTCCCACAGGCGCGCGCGCCAGCGCCGACGCTCGCGCACCGACAGCCCTTCCGCGCGCAGCCAGACGCTCAGCGCACCGCTGTCGGCGGTGTTCAGCACTTCCGCACCCTCCGCTTGCCAGCGCCGCACCACCTGCCGCTGCGGATGGCCGAAACGGTTGTCCGCACCGGCCGAGACCAGCGCCAGGCGCGCGCCCGTGGCCCGGACGAAGCCCGGGTCCGACGACTCGCTGCTGCCGTGATGGGCCACCAGGACCACCTGCGCCTTCAGCGCCGCCGGCCGCGTGCGCAGCAGCCCGCGTTCGATCACCTGGCCGATGTCGCCGGTGAGCAGGACCGCGCCGTGCGCGGTATCCACGCGCAGCACGCAGCTGGATTCGTTGCGCAGGTAGGGAAAGCCGCGCGCGGGATGCAGCACCTCGAAGCGCACCCCGTCCCAGGCCCAGGCCTGTCCCGCGCGGCAGGCGGTCTGCAGCGGAATCGGCGCGCCGGCCGGCCCCAGCACTTCCAGCGCTGGCATCTGGCGTCGCACCGCGTCCAGGCCGCCGGCGTGGTCGGCGTCGCCGTGGCTGACCATGATCCGGTCCAGTCGGTGCACGCCCAGCGCGTGCAGCGCAGGCACCACCACGCGCTCGCCGGCATCGAAGCCGTCGGCCACCGCCGGCCCGGTATCGAACAGCAGCGCATGGCCGCGCGTGCGCACCAGCACCGACAGGCCCTGGCCGACATCGAGCGTGGTCACGGTGGCCTCGCCTTCGCGCGGCAGGTCCAGGTCGGGCAGCAGTAGTGGCAGCCACAGCAGCGCCGCCAGCGGCTTGCCGGGCACGCCGCGCGGCAGCAGCAGCCAGAACGCGCCCAGCACCGCCAGGGGCAGCGCGAACCACGCGCCTTCCGGCAGCCACCACAGCGCGAAGCGGCCCTGCGCCAGCCAGGCGAACAGCCGCCAGCTCGGTTCGAACGCCTGCCCGGCCAGCCACCAGGCCGGGGTGCCCCAGCCGGTGTGCAGGGTCTCGGCGGCCACACCGAGCAGGCAGGCCGGCACCACCACCAGGCTCCACCACGGGATCGCCAGCAGGTTGGCCAGCGGCCCGACCAGCGAGGCCTGACCGAACAGAGCCACGGTCAGCGGCAGCAGCCCCAGCGTGGCCACGCCCTGCGCCGAGAGGAACGCCCGCCAAGCCGGCAGGCCATGCGTGGGCAGGCACCACACCAGCCAGGCCACGCCGGCGAAGCTCAGCCAGAAGCCCGCCACCAGCGGCGCCAGCGGATCGACCAGCAGCACCGCCAGCGTCGCCAACGCCAGCGCGGCCACCGCCCCTGCGGGCCGCCGACCGCAGCGCGCCAGCGCCACCACGGCGATCATCAGCACCGTGCGCACTGTCGGCAGCGCGCCGCCGGACAGCAGCGCGTAGCCGCAGGCGAACAGCGTGGCCGCCACGCCGGCCGCCACCTGCCGCGGCAGCCACCGGCCCAGGCGCGGCAGCAGGCGCCACAGGCCTGACGCGAGCAGCGCGCCGAAGCCGGCGACCAGCCCGACGTGGAAGCCGGAGATCGCGATCAGATGGGTCAGCCCGGCGGCGCGCAGCGTGGCCCAGTCGGCATCGTCCAGGCCGCCGGTATCGCCCAGCGCCAGGGCGCGCACGAAGCGCTGCGCCCCGACCGGGGCGTGCGCGGCGATGCGCGCCGCCATCCGCGCGCGCCATGCGTCGATCCCGGCCGGCGGCCCCAGCGCGTGCGCCAACGGTGCAGCACGCACATAGCCGGTGGCCGCCACGCGCCGCGCCAGCGCGTAGCGCTCGCTATCGAACCCGCCGGGATTGACCAGCCCGCGCGGCGCGCGTAACCGCACCAGCAGCTGCCAGCGCTGCCCGGCCTGCAGACGGGCGCGCGGGCCCGGCGCGATGGCGTCGGTCTCGTCGTACCAGGCCAGCTGCAGGCGCCGGCCACACGGCACCTCGGGACCGGCCGGACAGCCGTCGGCCAGGAAGTCGAAGCGCGTGCGCCGGGCCTCGACCTGCGGCAGGCCGATCACGCGGCCTTCGATCCGCCAGTCGCGCGCCTGGGCGCGCGCCGGCAGCTGCGCCGACAGCGCCCAGCCGGCCTGCAGACCGGCCCAGCCGACGCCGAACAGCAATGAACCCGCCAGCCGTCCCGCCCCACCCCGCGCCCAGCAGGCCACACCGAGCGCCAGGGCCGCGAGCAGCCAGCCGCGCGCCGGCAGGACCGGCAGCAGCAGACAGGTACAGACGCCCAGCAGCATGCAGATCGCCACGCCGCCGCCGAAGGCCGGCACGGGCATGCGGCCGAGTGCGGCCGCGCATCGGCTCCATCCTGCGCGCGCGTTGGTCGTGGCCTGCGTCCATTGCATCGGCTGGCGTCCTGCCTGAGTCCTTGGCGTCAGCGTGCGTCGAGCGGGTGCGGCGCACCATCGCCGGGCGCCGCGCCCCTGCGTGGGAAAAGTCCCAGCGCGCAGGAAGCCCCCCCAGCGCATAGCCCGCGTGGCACCGCGGCCATCTCGGCGGGTTACCATCGCGCCGCCCGCCGCCCGTCCTTCCGCCCCGCGGCGCACCACGCGAGCCTTCCCGATGCCGCTTCCCGCCTTCCGTGCCGGCAAGGCCGCCGTCGCCTTCATCCTGGTCACCGCGATGCTCGACATCGTGGCCATGGGCATCATCATCCCGGTGCTGCCGCATCTGATCGAGCAGTTCTCCGGCTCCAATGCGCGCGCCGGGCTGATCAATGGCGTGTTCGTGGCGCTGTGGGCGCTGATGCAGTTCCTGGTCTCGCCGATCGTGGGCTCGCTGTCGGACCGCTACGGCCGCCGTCCGGTGATCCTGCTGTCCACCGCGGGCCTGGCGATCGACTACCTGCTGATGGCCCTGGCGCCCAACCTGTGGTGGCTGGCGGCCGGGCGCATCGTCTCGGGCATCACCACGGCCAGCTTCACCACCGTCTATGCCTACATGGCCGACATCACCACGCCGGAGAACCGCGCGCGCGGCTACGGCCTGATCGGCGCGGCCTTCAGCGCCGGCTTCGTCGCCGGCCCGCTGCTGGGCGGCGTGCTGGGCGAATGGTCGCCGCGCGCGCCGTTCTGGGCGGCGGCGGCGATGAGCACGCTGGCCTTCGCCTACGGCGCGTTCGTGCTGCCCGAATCGCTGGCGCCGGAAAAGCGCATGGCCTTCTCCTGGTCGCGCGCCAATCCGCTGGGCGCGCTGCGCCTGCTGCGCTCGCACCAGGAGCTGACCGGCCTGGCGGTGGTGAATTTCCTGCTGTACTTCGCCCACCACGTGTTCTCGGCGGTGTTCGTGCTGTACGCGGCCGACCGCTACGGCTGGGGCGCCTGGCAGGTGGGTCTGCTGCTGGCCATGGTCGGGGCCCTGGACATGTTGGTGCAGGGCACGCTGACCGGCCCGGCGGTGCGCCGCTTCGGCGATCGCCGCACGATGATCATCGGCCTGTGCTTCGGCGCGCTGGGCATCGCCTGCATGGGGCTGGCGCCGACCGGCTGGCTGTTCGTCGCCGCGATGCTGCCCAACGCGCTGTGGGGATTGGCGATGCCGACCATCCAGTCGCTGATGACCCAGCGCGTGTCCGAGTCCGAACAGGGTCAGCTGCAGGGCGCCAACAACAGCGTCGGCGCGATCGCAGGCGTGGTCTCGCCAGTGTTCTTCGGCTGGGTGTATTCCCGGTCGGTGGGGCCCGAGGCGGCCCTGCCCTTCATCGGCACACCGTTCCTGATCGCCGCCGGCGTGCTGGCTGCGGCCGCGCTGACCGGGATCGCGGTGGCCCGGCGCCAGCGCGCGCCGGCGGGCTGATCAGCCCAGCACCCAGCGGCCGAGTTCGACGTAGGCCTCGCGCTGGCCGCCACGCAGCAGCACGAAGGCATCGAAGGCCAGACGCACCGGCGCGCAGGCTTCCGGCGCGAGGCGCTTGCCGTCGTTGTGGCCCAGGGTCAGATGCGGATGCAGCGGCGGCGACTTGGCCAGCACGATGCGCTGGCGCGTGGCCGCCGCGCGCAGCGCCGATTCCAGCGCGGCCAGCGCCGGCGGCGTCTGCGAGGCGGCCAGCACCACCGCGTTGCGGCCGAACACCGCCAGCCGGTCCAGGCTCAGCACGAAGGCCTGCCCCTGCACGCCGGCCACCGCGCGCTGTGCGCCCTCGACCAGGCCGGGGATCTGCTCGTCGAACGGTTCGCCCAGGTACAGCAGGGTCACGTGGCGCTTGGCCGCGCGCATCGGCTTGAAGCCCTCGAAGCGCGGCGCATGCGCCTGCAGCGCCGCCTCCAGCGGCGCCTGGTCGCCGGCCGCGGGCAGCAGCGCGAAGAACAGGCTCGGCGGCGGCGCGGCCGGTCGGGCGAAAAGGTCGTCCTGCATCGTGGGCTAGGTCTTAGGATCGGCTGCCGGCGCGAGGCCGTGCATGCCTCAGACCGCGGCGGTGACGACGATCTCGACCTTCCACGCCGGATCGGCCAGCCGCGCCTGCACGGTGGCGCGGGCCGGCGTGTGGCCGGGCACGACCCAGGTTTCCCAGACCGCGTTCATGCCGGCGAACTCGGCCAGGTCGGCCATGAAGATCTCGGCGCGCAGGATCTTGGACTTGTCGGTGCCGGCGCGCGCCAACAGCGCGTCGATGGCGGCCAGCACTTCGCCGGTCTGCGCGGCGATGTCGCCGCCGCCCTCTGCGATCTGCCCGGCCAAGTAGGCCACGCCGTTGTGCACGGTCATCTCGGACATGCGCGGACCGGTATCGAAACGCTGGATCATCGTGAATGCTCATCGCAGAGGGGGCGCGCCACGCTACCCGGCCATCATCGCGCTGCCAAGCCGCCGCAGGCCTTCAGGCGGCGCCAGAGCCGTGGAACACAAAGTGTGGTACACTACCCGTGTTCCACGAATCGCACGCACCGGACTGTGCTTCCCCGCCCACCGGCGCCTGCGACCGGCCGGGTACGCCCCGCTCCCGGCCCTCCCGACGCAGTCCCTGTCCGGCTTCGGCCTGTCCCCCTGCGGCTCACCTTGCCTTGACCGGCGACTGGCCGCATATCGGATTCGACACCTGCACCCGCGCACTGCGGCCGATCCTCTCGCCACGAGGGCGGGTCGCAGCGCCCCCGCCGCTCCACGACGAAGGAGAGCTTCATGCCCCGCACCAGTTCCAAGATCGCCGCCAGCAAGCCCCGCGCCTCCGACAAGAGCGCGCCGCTGACCCACGAGCGCATCCAGGCCGACCTGGCCGCCTTCCGCAAGGCCGGCGGCCGCATCGAGAAACTCGGCAACACCCGCGTGCTGACCAAGGTGGAAGTGCCCGAAGACGGCACCTGACGGGCAGCATCCCGGATGATCCGACAGGCCGCGCAAGCGGCCTGTTGTTTTTTGCGATGCTGGAAACCGGAAAAGAGTGCTTCTCGTAGCTGCGGCGCGAGGCGGGCAAATGCGTCGGCGGGTTGCGCCTCGCGCATCGCGCCTCGAGAGATCGATGAATCCATCGTTCCCCGAAGAACTCGGTCTTTTCCGCCAACGCGGGAAGTGCTTCTCGGCAGACGCATGTCTAACCATCCAGCGCCTTATGAGGCTTCCGCGCGAACGTCCATGGGTTCCCGCTTTCGCGGGAACGACGGTGGAGGGGGTTCCGCAGCGGTGCCTTGCCGAGCGCGCCAGGCACGCAACGTGCGAACGCGCGCTCAGGCCTTGCGCAGGAAGCAGGTCTTCAGCACCAGGCCCTTGATCTTGTCCGAGTGTCCTTCGATGTGTTCGGCATCGTCCTCGACCAGGCGGATGTTGCGGATCACCGTGCCCTGCTTGAGCGGGATGCTGGAACCCTTGACCTTGAGGTCCTTGATCACCGTGACCGTGTCGCCGGCGGCCAACACGTTGCCGTTGACATCGCGCACCACCAAGGCCTGATCGGCGGTGACGGCCTCGGCCGACCACTCATAGCCGCAGTCGGCACAGATCCACTGCGCACCATCGACGTAGGTGTTGTCCAGGGTGCATTGCGGACAGGCGGGGGCGGTGGGCATGAGGCGCAGAACCAGCAAAGAAGGAGAAAGCGCCATTGTACGACCTGGGCCGCACTCCCCCGCACCCGCATCCCCTGCCAGACGCCGCCCTGCACTCGTGCGCTCACGCGCAGGGGACGCGGAGATGACCAACATGCAAGCCCCACCCGCATCGCACCGCCGCCCATGGCCAAGCCCTCCGGCTCCCGTCTTGTCGTCTATGCCGCGCTGGCCGGCAATCTGGCCATCGCCGTGGCCAAGTTCATCGCGGCGTGGCTGTCGGGCAGCTCGGCCATGCTCAGCGAGGGCGTGCACTCGCTGGTGGACACCATCAACGAGGTGCTGCTGCTCTACGGCCTGCACCGCGCGGAGAAGCAGGCCGATCCCACCCACCCGTTCGGCTACGGGCGCGAGCTGTACTTCTGGAGCTTCATCGTGGCGCTGCTGGTGTTCGCCGCCGGCGCCGGCGTGTCGGCCTACGAAGGCATCGCGCATATCCGCCAGCCCGAGCCGGCCAGCAACCATCTGGTGAGCTACATCGTGCTGGGTGTGTCGATGCTGTTCGAGGGCGGCTCGTGGTGGGTGGCGCTGCGCGAGTTCCGCGCGACCAAGGGCGAGCTGGGCTATTTCGAAGCCTTCCGCCGCAGCAAGGATCCGTCCACCTTCACCGTGCTGCTGGAAGACAGCGCCGCGCTGCTGGGGCTGGGCTTCGCGCTGGTGGGCCTGGTCGCCGCGCAGGTGCTGGACATGCCCGTGCTCGACGGGGTGGCCTCGCTGTGCATCGCCGCGGTACTGGCGGTGGCCGCCTTCATGCTGGCGCGTGAGACCAAGGGCCTGCTGATCGGCGAGCCGGCCCAGCCCGGCATCGGCAAGAGCATCCTGGAGATCGCCAACGCCGACCCCGAGGTGGGCAACGCAAACGGCGTGACCACCATCCAGATGGGGCCCAACCAGGTGCTGGCCACGCTCAGCGCCGAGTTCGAGGACACGCGCACGACCGAGCAGATCGAGGCCTGCGTGACCCGCATCGAGGCGGCGGTCAAGGCACGCTATCCGGAGCTGGTGGCGCTGTTCATCAAGCCGCAGACCGAGGCGGTCTACCGCGCGCGCCGCGCCGCATTGGCCCCTGCCGCGCAATGAGGTAAAACGGCGGCGCCCGCCTCTTACGCGTCCATGAAGGACCGATGCAATGCGCCCGACCCTGCTGGCGTGGCTGCTGAGCCTGCCTTTCTGCGCCGCGCACGCTGCCGAGGTCGCACGCATGCCACCGGCGCCTGACTGCCTGAATGCGCGCCGAATGACCGAGGTGCGTCAGGTCGATGCACGCACGCTGGCCATCGTCGCGCACGACGGCCGGCCCTACCGGCTCGGGCTGCAGTCCGACTGCCCCGGCGTGGATGCCGCGGCCGACGCGCGCCTGTTCGGCGCTGAGGGTTGGATCTGCAACGGCGCACCGGCCTATGTGCAGGTCGACGGGCGACGCTGTGCGGTCGCCGCCGTCGAGCCGCTGGACGCCAAGGCCTATGCGCGGCTGATGCAGCAGGCCGATCGGGACGCCATGGCCACGCTCGATACGGTCAAGGTGATCGGCCCGCAGCGCGGCGCCGGCTTCCGAGGCTCGCCGAGCTATTGCTTCGCGCCGCGCTACCTGCGGTCCTGGTCGAGCGATCCGGACGGGTTGCTGGTGGAGGTCTCGCGCCGTCATCCGGGCGGGCATCGCTGGTATCGGGTCGAGCTCACCGGCAGCTGTCCGATGCTGCAGCGCAGTCCGGCGCTCGCGTTCCGCTCGGGTCTGGACCTGGGCATGATCTGCGGCAATCCCGGCGATGTGGTGCTGGGCGATGCGCGCCCGCAAGGCTTCGCGCAGCCGCTGCGCGCGGGCGGCTGCGGCATCGCCACGGTCTATCCGGTCGACATGCATAAATGAACGGGCTGCGGTTGTGTCAGCGCCGGCTTTTGCCTAGGGTAGTGGCGTGTCCTTCTCCTTCGCGTCGTGAAGCCACCGACGTGCTCCCCTCACCCGTTCACGGATGTTTTTCATGGAAATCCAGGATGGCCGCGTGGCCACGATCCACTACACCCTCACCGGCGACGACGGCAGCGTCATCGACCAGTCCGCGCCGGATACGCCGCTGAGCTATCTGCATGGCGCCAGCAACATCGTGCCGGGCCTGGAGAGCGCGCTCACCGGCAAGCAGGTCGGCGACAAGGTCCAGGTCGACGTGCCGCCCGAGCTGGGCTACGGCCCGCGCCACGAGCAGCTGCAGCAGGTGGTGCCGCTGGGCGCGTTCCCGACCGGCGCCAACATCATCCCGGGCATGCAGTTCGAGGCCCATGGCGAGCACGGCCCGCTGGTGGTGACCGTGGTCCAGGTCGGCCCGGACGAGGTCACCGTCGACGGCAACCATCCGCTGGCCGGCAAGACCCTGCACTTCGCGGTCGAGGTCACCGACGTGCGCGAGCCCACGGCCGAGGAACTCAGCCACGGCCACGTGCACGGCCCGGGCGGCGCGCACCACTGATCCATCCGCCATCGCGGCGCGCTGCATCCCGACACCCCGGCCCTCGCGCCGGGGTGTCGGCGTTTGCGGGGTTCTCGTCGTCGTGATCGCCACGGCGCCACAATGGCGCCATGCCGCCTGCCGCCTCCGTCTCGCCCAGCCCCCGCCCCAGCCTGCGCGAGCGCTTCGCCGCGATGCGCAACGTGCCGCCCTTCCTGCGCATGGTCTGGGCGACCAGTCCGTGGCTGACCGTGGGCAGCCTGGGCCTGCGTCTGATCAAGGCGCTGCTGCCGATCGCCGCGCTGTACGTGGGCAAGCTGATCATCGACGAGGCCGTGCGCCTGGTCGGCGCGGGCATTCCGCTGGATTCGCTGGCCGATGCGCTGTCCAGCGGCCGGCTCACCCGGCTGATGGAACTGCTGGCGCTGGAATTCGTCCTGGCGATCGGCTCGGACCTGCTAGGCCGGGCGATCAGCTACGCCGACACGCTGCTCTCCGAGCTGTTCACCAACGCCACCAGCATCCGGCTGATGGAGCACGCGGCCACGCTGGATCTGGAGGACTTCGAAGACCCCGAGCTGCAGGACAAGCTGGATCGCGCGCGGCGCCAGACCATGGGCCGCATGAACCTGCTCAGCCAGCTGTTCGGCCAGGTCCAGGACACCGTCACCGTGATCAGCTTCGCCATCGGCCTGCTGGCCTATGCGCCATGGCTGATCGCGCTGCTGGTGGTGGCGCTGGTGCCGGCCTTCGTCGGCGAGTCGCACTTCAACGCGGTGGGCTATTCGCTCAACTTCCAGTGGACGCCCGAGCGCCGCCAGCTCGAATACGTGCGCCAGACCGGCGCCAGCGTCGAGACCGCCAAGGAGGTGAAGATCTTCAACCTCCACCGCTTCCTGATCGAACGCTACCGTAGCCTGGCGCAGAGCCTGTTCGCCGCCAACCGCGCGCTGGCGCGTCGGCGCGCCCTGTGGGGCACGGCGCTGGCGGCGCTGGGGTCGCTGGGCTACTACGCGGCCTATGCCTACATCGCCTGGCGCACGGTCAAGGGCGATTTCTCGATCGGCGACCTGACCTTCCTGGCCGGCAGCTTCCTGCGCCTGCGCCAGCTGCTGGAGGGCCTGCTGGTGGGCTTCTCGCAGGTCGCAGGCCAGGCGCTGTACCTGGACGATCTGTTCTCCTTCTTCGCCATCCAGCCGGAGATCACCTCGCCGGCCGAGCCGGTGCCGTTCCCGCAGCCGATCCGTCAGGGCTTCGTGTTCGAGAACGTCGGCTTCCGCTACCCGGACGCGCAGCACTGGGCGGTGCGGCATCTGGATTTCGAACTAAAGGTCGGCGAGGTGCTGGCCCTGGTCGGTGAGAACGGCGCGGGCAAGACCACCCTGGTCAAGCTGCTGGCGCGGCTATACGACCCGGACGAGGGCCGCATCCTGCTGGACGGGCGCGACCTGCGCGAGTACGACCTGGACGAACTGCGCGCCAATGTCGGGGTGATCTTCCAGGACTTCGTGCGCTACTACCTCACCGCCAGCGAGAACATCGGCGTGGGCCGGATCGAGGCGATGGACGATGCCCCGCGCATCCGCGCCGCCGCGCACAGCGCGCTGGCCGACCAGGTGATCGAAGGCCTGCCGGGCGGCTACGAGCAGCTGATCGGGCGGCGCTTCAAGACCGGCGTGGACCTGTCCGGCGGCCAGTGGCAGAAGATCGCCATCGCCCGGGCCTACATGCGCCAGGCGCAGGTGATGATCCTGGACGAGCCCACCGCCGCGCTGGATGCGCGCAGCGAGTTCGAGGTGTTCCAGCGCTTCCGCGAACTGTCCGAGCAGCGCACCGCGGTGCTGATCTCGCATCGCTTCTCCTCGGTGCGCATGGCCGACCGCATCCTGGTGCTGCACCTGGGCCGGATCGAGGCGGTCGGCACCCACGAGAGCCTGCTGGCCGAGGGCGGTCGCTACGCAGAGCTGTTCGAGCTGCAGGCCGCCGGCTATCGTTGATCGCCTGGCTCGAGGAGTTTTCCATGCAACCCACCATCGTCCGCACCGCCGCCCTGCTGGCCTGCCTGCTGTGCCTGCCCGCCCTGGCGCAGACCCCGGCGCCGGGCAGCGAGGGCTGGAACCCCGCCGACATCGCCCAGGCCAAGGCCCAGGCCGATCGCGACGAGGCCTCGCTGCCGCCCGCTCTGAGCCAGGCCATGCGCGCGGCGCAGCAGGACACGCTCGAACGCGGCGTCGCCGCCTGCGCCTCGCCGAAGGCCGACACCACCCCGTTCGTGATCGTCGCCCGGCTGGATGCGCGCGGCGGCATAGCCCGCACCTGGCGCAAGGGCGATACGCCGCTGGCGATCTGCCTGGACCGCTTCCTGCGCGGACGCGTGCTGCTGGCCCCGCCGCGCGCACCGTTCTTCGTGTCCTTCGAGCTCAGCTTCACGCCGTGACCGATCCGGTGCGCATCCGGCCTGCGCGCGTCGAGGACGCCGAGGCCATGAGCGCGGTGCTGCGGCAGATCATCGCCGTCACCGACCGCGAGCGTCCGAGCGACCGGGAGACGGTGCTGGCCCGCTACATCCAGCACCCGGCGCGCCTCCAGTGCAGCCTCGCGCAGGACGCGCAGGGGCGCGTGCTCGGCTTCCAGTCGCTGATCCGGGCCACGGCGGGCAATCCGTACGACGTCCCTGAGGGCTGGGGCATCATCGGCACGCATATCAGCCCCCGGGCGCATCGGCTCGGGATCGGCAAGGCGCTGTTCGCAGCCAGCCGGCAGGCGGCCATCGCGGCAGGGCTGGAGAAGATCGATGCCTACATCGGCGCCGACAATCCCGCGGGCCTGCGCTACTACGAGGCCATGGGGTTCCGCACCTATCGGGAACCGGCGGGCATCGTGCAGAAGTGCTTCGTGGTGACGCGCGCGCCGTCCGAAGCGACCTGAATTACGTCGCGCGCAGGTTGCCGCTGGACAACGGTGCGGGCGGCGTTGAAGACCGCCCTGCCCGGCCTCACACCGCGCGCGAGTGCCGCCCCTCCAGGCCACCCTGGGCCAGGTAGCGGTCGAAGCGCATCGCCACCAGGCGCAGCAGACCGCGCCCGCGCGCGGTGACCTGGATGGCCTCGGGTGCGACCTGCACCAGGCCGTCGCGCACCAGCGGCGCCAGCGCATCGATCTCGTCGCGGAAGTAGTCGTCGAAGCGGATGCTCCAGGCGCGCTCGACCTGTTCTGCCTCCACCCGCCCGCCACACATCAGCCGCTGGATCACATCGGCGCGGATGGCGTCGTCCTCGTCCAGCAGCACGCCGCGCATCGTCGGCAGCCGGCCCGCATCCAGCGCCGCCTCCCAGGCCGGCAGCTCGCGCGGATTCTGGCTGTAGCTGTCGCCGACATGGCTGATGGCGCTGACGCCGAAGCCCAGCAGATCGGTCTGCGCATGGGTGGTATAGCCCATGAAGTTGCGGTGCAGGCTGCCGCAGCGCAGCGCCACCGACAGCGCATCGCTGGGCAGGGCGAAGTGGTCCAGGCCGATGTATTCGTAACCGGCCGCGCGCAGCCTGCGCACCGCCAGTTCCAGCAGCGCCAGCCGGCCTTCGGCATCGGGCAGCGCGTCCTCGTCGATCTGCCGCTGCGCGCGGAACAGCGCGGGCATGTGCGCATAGCCGTACACCGCCAGCCGATCCGGACGCAGTTCCAGGGTCTGGTCCAGCGTGCGGGCGAAGCCCTCCAAGGTCTGGTGCGGCAGGCCGTAGACCAGGTCCAGATTGATCGACCCGATGCCGTGGGCGCGGCAGCCGGCGACCACCGCATAGGTCTGCTCGAAACTCTGCACGCGGTTGATCGCGTGCTGCACGCCGGGCGAGAAGTCCTGCACGCCCAGGCTGGCGCGGGTGAAGCCGCAGGCGCCCAGCGCGGCCAGATGCGCCGGCGTGGTGGTGCGCGGGTCCAGCTCGATGGAGATGTCGCGGTCGGGCGCCTGGCTGAAGCGGAAATGGCGGCGCAGGCCGTCCACCACGCGCGTCAGCTGCGCCGCGTCGAGGAAGTTGGGCGTGCCGCCGCCGAAGTGCAGCTGCACCACCTCGCGGTCGGGCTCGAACAGCGCCGCCACCTGCGCGATCTCGCGCTCCAGGTGGCGCACGTAGCGATCGCCGGCCAGCGGGCTGCGCGTGATCACCCGGTTGCAGCCGCAGTAGAAGCACGGACTGGCGCAGAACGGCACGTGCACGTACAGCGAGAGCTGCCGCGAGTAGTGGCCCACGTTGCTCTGCCGCGCCTGCTCGGCGAACTGCGTCGGCCCGAACGCCGCATCGAACTGCAGCGCACTGGGATAGGAGGTGTAGCGCGGGCCATTGACGCCGTAGCGCCGCAGCAGGTCGGCGTCGAAGGACCAGTCGCCGGATTCGGGAAGGGCGGGATACATGCGCCCATGGTCGCGGCCCGGCGCGCGGGCCGCCTTGACTTGGATCAACCCGGTTCGGGGTTGTGCCTCAAACCTGGCAGGTCGCCGCTCCTACCCGAACTCAGGATGCGGACGCGTGCAGAAGTGGATCTCCTTACGCGGTCGGGCGATGAAATCGAACCGCGCTTGCGGGCAAGGCAACGCGCGCTGGGTTGTCGCTTCGATCTACCGAACTGCCCGCAGGCGAAGGACAACCCACACCTCAAGCCAGCTCGAAGCGGTCCGCGTCGAGCATCGCCGGGAAATGCGCACGGTGCGCCAACAGCGCCTGCGCCGAGACCGCGGCGTAGGTCAGCCCCTCGGCGGCGTCGGCCTCGGCCAGCGGCTGGCCCAGGGCATCGAGCACCACGCTGTCGCCGGCGTAGCTGAGGTTGTTGCCGTCGGTGCCGACGCGGTTGACCGCGGCCACCACGCACAGGTTCTCGATCGCCCGCGCGCGCAGCAGCGTCTGCCACGCATAGCGGCGCGGCGAGGGCCAGTTGGCGACGAACAGCTGCAGGTCGAAGTCCAGCTGCCCCGGGCGCTCGACATCGAAGCGGTTGCGGCAGAACACCGGGAAGCGCAGGTCGTAGCAGACCTGCGGATTGATCCGCCAGCCCTTCCATTCCACGCTCAGGCGATCGCGGCCCGGCGCATAGCGCTGATGCTCGCCGGCATAGCGGAACAGGTGGCGCTTGTCGTACCAGGACAGCCCGCCATCGGGCGTGGCCCACAGCAGGCGGTTGAACACGCCCTCCTCGGTGCGCAGCTGCACGCTGCCGGTGACCGCCGCGTCGAGCTGCCGCGCCTGCTCGACGATCCAGGCCACGGTCGGCCCGTCCATGCCTTCGGCGCGATCGATGGCGTCGTTGGAGAAGCCGCTGGTGAAGGTCTCCGGCAGGATCACCAGGTCGGCCTTGCCGGCCGCCGGCGCGATCAGCTCGCCGTAGTAGCTGCGGTTGCCGGCCGGGTCGTGCCAGCGGGTCGCGCCCTGGACCAGGGCAATGCGGAGGTCTTGCATGGGCGTGCTCTTCGGAACGGGGGCTTGGGAGTCTGGACCTGAAGATTACGCTCAACCCGGACGACGCGATCACGCGTCGACCGCTTCGATGCCTCACCGTTCAAGAATTCCTCCCCCGTCATTCCCGCGAACGCGAGAATCCAGCGTCCGGGACGCTTGCCCGAAAGCCCCTGGGTTTCCACCTGCTCGGGAACGATGGTTGAGGCGTTCCCGAGGCGGCGCCCGCCTTTGCCCCCTCCCTTTGGCCGCAGGCCAAGGGGAGGGCTGGGGAGGGGTCGCTCTTCGCGGGGAAGGCCAAAGCAAAGGCAAAAGCAAAAAGCACCCCCTCCCAACCTCCCCCTTCGCTTCGCGAAAGGGGAGGAGCCGTCTCCACACTTCTGGAAGAACGGAGACGACGAGTGCGCCGTCCCTGCCCTCAGAGCTTCACCAGCCGCTCGATCGCCGCATCCAGCGTGGCGGCGTTCTTGGCGAAGCACAGCCGCGCCAGGCGCTGGCCGGCCGGCGGGGTCTCGTAGAACGGCGACAGCGGGATCGCGGTGACGCCGTGCTCGATCGTCAGCCATTTCACGAACTCGATGTCCGGCAGGTCGCTGACCGCCGAATAGTCCACCAGCTGGAAATACCCGCCCGGCACCGGCAGCGGCTTGAGCCGGGTGCCCAGCAGCTGCTCGCGGAAACGGTCGCGCTTGGCCTGGTAGAACGCGCCGAGCTGCTCATCGTGTTCCGGCTCGGCCTGCAGCATCGCGGCGAAGGCGTGCTGGGCCGGGGCGAAGCTGGTGAAGGTGTTGTACTGGTGGACCTTGCGGAACTCGGCGGTCAGCGCCGGCGGGGCGATGGCGTAGCCGATCTTCCAGCCGGTGCAGTGGTAGGTCTTGCCGAAGCTGGACACCACGAAGGCGCGCCGCGCCAGCTGCGGCCAGCGCAGCACGGACTCATGCACGCGGCCGTCGAAGACGATGTGCTCGTAGACCTCGTCGGACACCAGGAAGATGTCGGTGCCTTCCAGCAGGTCGCTCAAGGCCTGCAGGTCGGCCTTGCCGAACATGGCGCCGGAGGGGTTGTGCGGGCTGTTGACCATGATCAGGCGCGTGGCCGGCGTGATCGCCGCGCGCACCTGGTCCCAGTCCACCGCGAAGGTCTGCGGGTCCAGCGCCACGTGCACGGCGCGCGCGCCGGCCAGTTCGATCGCCGGCTCGTAGCTGTCGTAGGCCGGGTCGAGCACGATCACCTCCTCGCCCGGGCGCACCACCGCGTGGATGGCGTTGAACAGCGCCTCGGTGGCGCCGCTGGTCACGGTGATCTCGGTGTCCGCGTTCACCTGGGCGCCGTAGCAGCGCAGCACCTTGGCGGCGATGGCCTGGCGCAGCGGCGCCACGCCGGTCATCGGCGGGTACTGGTTGTGGCCGGCGCGCATGGCGCGGTCCAGCTCGTCCACCAGCCGCTGCGGGACCGGGAAATCAGGGAAGCCCTGGCCGAGGTTGACCGCGCCGTGCTCGGCGGCCAGCTGCGACATCACGGTGAAGATGGTGGTGCCCACGCGGGGCAACTTGGTCTGCGGCTGCATCGGTCCGGAAGAGGGCGGTCGGTGGGGGCCGCAAGTGTACGCAATGGCGTCGGGCACGCCGGTGACCCGGCCCGGGCCGGGGCCCCCACGACCTTGGTCTGACTGGCGCCGGCGCCGCGCCGTGCCCATGATCCGCGCCATGGACGGGGAACTGGAACAGACACCACCGGCGCTGGGCGACCTGGCCCGGCTGTATGCCGCCGCGCACTACTTCGTGGTGGTGGGGCGCAAGGAATGGCTGTTCCAGGTCGGCCAGTCGGCCGCCGACGTGGAGCGCCAGCTCGGCGCGCGCAGCTACCAGTTCGTCACCGCCTGGAATCCGCGCTCCTGCCCGGCCGGCGAGGCGCGCAACCTGGAGGCCGCCCAGGTCCTGGAACAGCGCCTGCGCGAGACCAGCCTGAGCATCCACCGCGCCCTGGGCTGCAATGCGCAGGGCGGCGCGGTCGAGCACGGCTGGCTGGTGCTGGACGTGGGCTGGGACCAGGCCGACGCGCTGGCGCGCGACTTCGGCCAGGCCGGCACGCTGTACTGGCTGGCCGGCGAACCGGTGCGCCTGCGCATGCAGGCCCCGCGCCCGCACGATGCGCCCGACGACATGTTCACCGACTGGACGGGCTGAGCGGCGCGCGCGCCCCACGGTCCCAAGTTCCCCGGCAGGCCGCGATCGACGACCTCCCCTAGAATGCGGCCGATGACGTCCGATGCCCCGCGCCCGCCCCTGCTGTCCGTCCAGGCGCTGGCCTTCAGCCGCAACGAGGAGCCGGTATTCGGGCCGCTGGCGTTCCAGCTCGACGCCGGCGAGGCGCTGCTGGTCCAGGGCGGCAACGGCGCCGGCAAGACCACGCTGCTGCGCGTGCTGGCCGGCCTGCTGCGCGCCGACGCCGGGACCATCGCGCTGGAAGGGCGCAGCGCCGATGCGCACGCGCGTTCGCTGGCGATGGCCTACCTGGGGCACCTGCCGGCGCTGAAGGGCGACCTGGGCGCGCTGGAGAACCTGGAGTTCCTGTGCGGCCTGCACGGCCGCCGCGCCACGCTCAGCCCGGCCCAGGCGATGGCCGCCACCGGCCTGGCCGGCTACGAGGACACCCTGGCCCGGCAGCTGTCGGCCGGGCAGAAGAAGCGCCTGTCGCTGGCCCGGCTGTGGCTCTCCCCGGCGCCCTTATGGCTGCTCGACGAGCCCTACGCCAACCTCGACCTGGACGGCATCACCCTGGTCAACCGGATGATCTCGGCGCATCTGGCGCAGGGCGGCGCGGCCCTGGTCACCACCCACGGCGCCTACGCCGCCCCGCCGGTGCGCACCCGGCAGCTGCTGCTCGCCGGGCGCGAGCAGGTCGCCGCGTGAGTCCGCCCACCCTGCCCGGCACCGCCGCCGCGCTGCTGCGCCGCGACCTGCGCCTGCTGTGGCGCCGGCGCGGCGACGCCCTGCAGCCGGCCCTGTTCGCGCTGCTGGTGGTGGTGCTGTTCGCCCTGGCGCTGGGCGCCAACCCGCAGCTGCTGGCGCGGGTCGCGGCGGCGGTGCTGTGGCTGGCCGCGCTGCTGGCCGGGCTGCTGACCCTGGACAGCCTGTTCCGCGGCGATGCCGAGGACGGCTCGCTGGAGCAGTGGATCCTGGCGCCGGTGCCGCTGGCCTGGCTGGTGGCGGTGCGGGTGCTGGCGCACTGGCTGGCGACCGCCGGCCCGGTGCTGATCGCCACCCCGCTGCTGGCCGAACTGCTGTACCTGCCGCGCCCGCTGCTGCCGGTGCTGATGGCCTCGCTGGCCCTGGGCACGCCGCTGCTGAGCCTGCTCGGCGCGGTGGTGGCCGCGCTGACCGTGGGCATGCGCCGGGCCGGGGTGCTGCTGGCCCTGCTGGCGCTGCCGCTGTACGTGCCGGTGCTGGTGTTCGGCGCCGGCGCGGTGGCCCGGGCCGCGGAAGGGCTGGACCCGGGCTTCGCCCTGCTGATGCTGGCGGCCGGCCTGGCGCTGGCCATCGTGCTGGCGCCGCTGGCGGCGGCCGCGGCGCTGCGCATCGCCACCGAGTAGGCCTCGCTTCCACCTGCCCGAGCGCGCCCCACCCGCCGCGGCGCTTCCCTTTCCGGCCCCGACTGTCAGACCATCGGCCAGTTCCACCCATTACAGTGATCGCGCGATCCTGTGCCCCACACCTGCACGGCGCCTCGCGCGGTCCAGCCCTCAAGCCTTCGCCCGCTTCCACGTCCCAACCCTCACCGGAGTTCGAAACATGCGTCCCTACCTGATCGCCGCCGCCATCCTCGCCGCGTCCGCGTCCTGTGCGTCCTTCGGCGCGCGCGCCGCCACCTGCTCGGCCGACCTGGAAGGCAACGACATGATGAAGTACAGCCTGACCAATATCGATGTGCCCAAGAGCTGCGCCAACTTCACCATCAACCTCAAGCACACCGGCAAGCTGGCCAAGACCGTGATGGGTCACAACGTGGTAATCGGCAAGACGGCCGACATGGCCGGCATCGACAGCGACGGCATGAAGGCCGGCGCGCCGGCGGACTACGTCAAGGCGGGCGATGCGCGCGTGGTGGCCCACAGCAAGCTGATCGGCGGCGGCGAGAGCACCTCGGTCAGCTTCCCGGTGGCCAAGATCGCCAGCGGCGGCCCGTATTCGTTCTTCTGCAGCTTCCCCGGCCACTCGACCCTGATGAAGGGCACGCTGACGGTCAAGTAAGCCGGCGCGCGCGGCCCGGGCGTCCCCGGGCCGAGGCGGCCGCGGTGTGCGGCGCAGCGTGGCGGCCGTCCTTGCTTTTGGTGGACAATCCGGGCACCGCCGCGCCGCCCACCCTGCCTGGCGCGGCCTCGGCATTGCCTTCGCCCGACGGGTGCCAGCTGGCGTCTTTCCGCAAGCCCCACGAGTCTCGATGTCCCAGAAGAATGCGCTAGTGCTGTGGTTCCATCGGCTCGGTTCGCCGCCGGTGTTCGATCGCTTCGCCGCGCGCTGGGCGCCGTGGTGCTTCGGCATCGGCCTGGTCGCCATGCTGGTGGGGCTGTGGCAGGCCTTGTTCGTGGTGCCGGCCGACTACCAGCAGGGCGACAGCTTCCGCATCCTCTACATCCACGTGCCCGCCGCGTGGATGAGCCTGTTCGTGTTCGGGCTGATGGCGCTGTACGCGGCCATCGCCCTGATCTGGCGCATCAAGCTGTGCGAGATCCTGGCCATGGCCTGCGCGCCGATCGGCGCGGCCTTCACCGTCATCACCCTGGCCACCGGCTCGATCTGGGGCAAGCCGATGTGGGGCACCTGGTGGGACTGGGACCCGCGCCTGACCACCGAGCTGATCCTGCTGTTCCTCTACCTGGGCGTGATGGGCCTGTACGGGGCCATCGAGGACCGCCGCGCCGCCGCCCGCGCCGCCGGGCTGCTGGCCATCGTCGGGGTGGCGCTGCTGCCGGTGATCCGCTATTCGGTGGTGTGGTGGAACTCGCTGCACCAGGGCCAGACCATCAGCCTGATGGGCCCCTCGCACATGGACGCCAGCATGATCACGCCACTGTGGATCATGGTGCTGGCGACCAAGGCCTGGTTCGCCGGCTCGCTGCTGCAGCGCGCGCGCCTGGACAACCTGCGCCGCGAGGCCGGCAAGGACTGGGTGCTGCGGCTGGCGGAGGCACGTCCGTGAGCTATCTGCCCTACGTCATCGGCGCCTATGCGGTGTTCGTGATCGTGCTGGCCTGGGACTTCCTGCTGCCGCGCCTGCAGCTGCGTCAGCTGCTGCGCAGCGCGCGCCAGCGCCAGGCCCGCGCCCAGGCCCGGCGCGTGGCCGCGCCCGCGCAGACCGAGCTGCCGCGATGAATCCGGTCCGCCGTCGCCGTCTGCTGCTGGTCTGCGCGCTGCTGGTGGCCGCGGGCCTGGCCACCGCCCTGGTCGCCGCGGCGCTGTCGCGCAATGCCAACTATCTGTTCACCCCGGCCGAGGTGCTCTCCGGCCAGGCCGGTGAGCATGCGCGCTTCCGCCTGGGCGGGATGGTCGAGCGCGGCTCGTTCAAGCGCGCGCAGGGCTCGATGGAGGCGCATTTCCGCGTCACCGACGGCGATGCGCAGCTGCCGGTGGTCTATACCGGCATCCTGCCGGACCTGTTCCGCGAGGATCAGGCGGTGGTCGCCACCGGCTCGATGCAGGGCGGCCAGTTCGTCGCCACCGAGGTGCTGGCCAAGCACGATGAGACCTACATGCCCAAGGAAGTCGCCGACAAGATGGGCAAGGCGCATCAGAAGCATCAGGTGAAGCAGTGAGGTCTGGCAGGTGCGGGACCGGGGACCGGGGACCCGGGACCCGGGAAAGCGGCATCCCAAGGTCTGAAGCGGCTGCGCGCCCTGAGCGATCGCGGTTGCGCGCTTCGATGCGTCCACACGGCATCGAGCTTTCGCCCTTCTCTTTTTCCGGGGCCCGGGTCCCGGGTTCCCGGTCCCGGCTCCACCATGCTTCCTGAGCTCGGCCAGTTCGCCCTCATCCTCGCGCTGCTGGTGGCCCTCGTGCAGGCGGTGCTGCCGGCGCTGGGGGCGCAGCGCGGTCGCGTGGCGTGGATGGCGATCGCGCGGCCGGCGGCGATCGCGCAGCTGGCCGCGGTGTTCATCGCGTTCGCGGCGCTCACCGCCGCGTTCGTGCAGCAGGACTTCTCGGTGCGCTACGTGGCCGAGAACTCCAATTCGCTGCTGCCGCTGGTCTATCGCTACACCGCCGTGTGGGGCTCGCACGAAGGCTCGCTGCTGCTGTGGGCGCTGGTGCTGGCCGGCTGGAGCGCGGCGGTGGCCTGCTTCTCCACGCATCTGCCGCAGGTGGTGGTGGCGCGCGTGCTGGCGGTGATGGGCGTGGTGGCGGTGGGCTTTTTGTCCTTCCTGCTGCTCACCTCCGATCCCTTCGTGCGGCTGCTGCCCTCGCCCGGCGAGGGGCGCGATCTCAATCCGCTGCTGCAGGACCCGGGGATGATCATCCATCCGCCGATGCTCTACATGGGCTATGTGGGCTTCGCGGTGCCCTTCGCCTTCGCCGTGGCCGCGCTGCTGGACGGCACGCTGGATGCACGCTGGCTGCGCTGGACGCGGCCGTGGACCAATGTGGCCTGGGCGTTCCTGACCGGCGGCATCGCGCTGGGCAGCTGGTGGGCGTATTCGGAGCTGGGCTGGGGCGGCTGGTGGTTCTGGGACCCGGTGGAGAACGCCAGCTTCATGCCCTGGCTGGCCGGCGCGGCGCTGATCCATTCGCAGGCGGTGACCGAGAAGCGCGGGTCTTTCCGCGGCTGGACGCTGCTGCTGGCCATCGCCGCGTTCTCGCTGTCGCTGCTGGGCACCTTCCTGGTGCGCTCGGGCGTGCTGACCAGCGTGCATGCGTTCGCGGCCGATCCCACGCGCGGGCTGTTCGTGCTGGTATTCCTTGGCATCGTGCTCGGCGGCTCGCTGCTGCTGTACGCGCTGCGCGCGCCGCAGATGGGCGACGGCAAGCCGTTCGCGGCCAGCTCGCGCGAGACCCTGCTGCTGGCCAACAACGTGCTGCTGGCCTGCGCCTGCGCGATGGTCGCGCTGGGCACGCTGTATCCGCTGCTGGCCGATGCGCTGGACCTGGGCAAGATCTCGGTCGGCCCGCCCTACTTCAGCCTGCTGTTCCTGCTGCTGATGGCGCCGCTGGTGCTGCTGCTGCCGTTTGGGCCGTTGTTCAAATGGCAGCGCGAGCAGGCCTCGCGCGTGGCCGCGCTGCTGGCGCCGTGGGCGGTGCTGGCGTTGATCGGCGGCGGCATCGCGTACTTCATCGCGCCGCAGGGCCAGTGGAAGACCGCCGCCGGCATCGCCGGGGCGCTGTGGGTGGCCGCCGGCACGCTGCGCTTCGTCTGGCAGCGGCTGCGCGCGCAGGGGCGGCTGACCGCCGAGATGCTCGGCATGAGCCTGGCGCATCTGGGCATCGCGGTCTTCCTGGTCGGCGCGCTGCTGGTCGAGGCGCTCAACGTGCAGCGCGAAGTGGCGCTACGCCCCGGCCAGACGGTCGAGGTCGGCCACTACGGCTTCACCTTCGAAGGCGTGCAGGAAAGCCGCGGCCCCAACTATGTCGCCGACCGCGGCACGCTGCAGCTGACCCGGCGCGATACGCCGCTGCAGACCCTGCATCCGGAGAAGCGCGCCTATGCCAGCGGCGGTCAGGTCATGACCGAATCGGCCGTGCGTCCTGGCGTGCTGGGCGATGTGTACGTGGCGCTGGGCGAACCGCTGGGCAACGGCGCCTGGGCGGTGCGCATCCAGGTCAAGCCGATGGTGCGCTGGATCTGGGCCGGCGCGGTGTTGATGGCCTTGGGGGGGCTGGTCAGCGCCAGCGATCGCCGCTTCCGTCGCCGTCCGGAGGCCACGCCGTGAGCGCATCGGCCGAGCGTCGCGGCATCTCGCGCGGCGCGCTGATCATCGGCGCGCTGTGCCTGGCCGCGCTGTTCGCGCTGCTGCTGGTGGCCGTGCAGCGCTCCGACCGCCCCGACCGCCAGGCCTTGCCCTCGGCGCTGATCGGCCGCCCGGCGCCGGCCACGGTGCTGCCGCTGCTGCACGCGCCGGGCAGCACCCTGGATCTGGCCACGCTGCGCGGCCGGCCCTACGTGCTCAACGTCTGGGGCAGCTGGTGCCCGGAGTGCCGGGTCGAACACCCCACCGTCAGCGCGCTGGCGCGCTCGGGCAAGGTGCGCGTGATCGGCTATGCGTTGAAGGATGATCCGGCCGATTCGCTGCGCTGGCTGCAGCAGTTCGGCAACCCCTACGAGGCCGTGGTCAGCGACGTGGAAGGCAAGGCCTCGCTGAACTGGGGCATCTACGGCGCGCCGGAGACCTTTCTGGTCGACGCCGGCGGCATCGTGCGCTGGAAGCATGTCGGCCCGCTCGACCAGACCATCGTCGAGCGCGAACTGCTGCCGGCGCTGGCCGCCGCGGAGCGGGCGCGATGAAGGCCCTGCTGCGCGCCCTGCTGCTGATCGTCCTGGCCGCGCCGCTGCTGGCCTGGGCCCAGGTCAGCGATCCCACGCCGCTGCAGTTCCGCGATCCGGCGCAGGAGGCGCGCTTCAACGCGCTCACCCACGAGCTGCGCTGCGTGATGTGCCAGAACCAGTCGCTGGCCGATTCCAATGCGCAGATCGCCCACGACCTGCGCCGCGAAGTGCTGCAGCTGATGAACGCCGGCCAGAGCGATGCGCAGATCAAGACTTATCTGGTCTCGCGCTACGGCGAGTTCGTGCTGTATCGCCCGCAGGTCGAACGCAGCACATGGCCGCTGTGGTTCGGGCCCTTGCTGCTGCTGGTGGTCGGCATGCTGATCGTCGTGCGCGTAGTGCGCCGGCGCAGCGCGAGCGGCCCGCCGCCGGCTGACGACGGGCAGGAGTGGTGATGGCCGGCTTCGTGATCGCCGCCGCCGTGCTGACCCTGCTTGTGCTGGGCGGCGCGCTGTGGCCGCTGTGGCGCGGCGCGCCGAAGCTGGCCACCGGGCTGGTGGTCGCCCTGGGCGTGTGCGCGTTCGCGCTGTACCGGCTGCTCGGCACGCCCGCCGCCCTGGTGCCGCAGGCCAGCCAGGCGCCGACGACGATGGAGGACGCCATCGCCCTACTCAAGGAGCAGCTGCGGCGCGACCCGCAGGCCGCCGAAGGCTGGCAGCTGCTGGGCCGCACGCTGGCCGCGCAGGGCAAGGCCGTCGAAGCGCGCGAGGCCTTCGCCCGCGCCGCGGCGCTGCTGCCCGAGGATGCCAACGCGCTGGTCGAAGCTGCGCAGTCGCGCAGCCTGGCCGATCCGCAGCGGCGCCTGGACGATCAGGCCGTGGCGATGCTCGAGCATGCGCTGCGCATCGATCCGACGCAGCAGCGCGCGCGCTGGTTCCTCGGCGTGGCCCAGCGCCAGCGCGGCGCCGCCGCGCAGGCCGCCGCCACCTGGGAGCCGCTGCTGGCCCAGGTCGACACCGCCACGGCCAACAGCCTGCGCGAGCAGATCAACGCGGCCCGCGCCGAGGCCGGCCAGCCGCCGCTGACCGCCCCGACGAGCGCGCCTGCCGCCGCGGACGAGGCCAACGCGGTGCGCGTGCGGGTAACGCTGGACCCCGCGCTTCCGGCCGCCGCACGCCCGCCGGCCGACGCCACGGTGTTCGTAATCGCGCGCATCCCGGATGGCCCGCCGATGCCGGTGGCCGTACAGAAACACAGGCTCGGCCAGCTGCCGCTGGAGATCCGCCTGAGCGATGCGGACAGCCCAATGCCCACGCAGAAGCTCTCCGCACTGCGCGAGGTCGAACTCATCGCCCGCGTCTCGGCCAGCGGCAATGCCCAACGCAGCGCAGGCGATCTGGAATCGGCGCCGGTGCGCGTGCGCCTGCCGGCCCAGGCGCCAGTGACGCTGGTGATCGGCAGCGGCGCGCGCTGAAGGCGCCCTGGATCATCGGTACGCTGCGTCGCCAGATCGACGCAACCGGCGCGACGCGTCGCGATTTGCCCACCGGCTACACTGACGCGATGACCGAATTCATCCCCCCCGGCACGCGCTGGCACGCGCTGTTCTCGCCCTTCCCGATGAAGCGCGGCGGCGCCCTGCACAGCGCGCGCATCGCCTACGAGACCTGGGGCACGCTGTCGCTGGCGCGCGACAATGCCATCCTGATCGTCACCGGCCTCTCGCCCGATGCGCATGCCGCCTCCAGCGCGTTGGACGACACGCCGGGCTGGTGGGAGGCGATGCTCGGCCCGGGCAAGGCGATCGACACCACGCGCTGGTTCGTGGTGTGCGTCAACTCGCTGGGCAGCTGCAAGGGCTCGACCGGACCTGCGTCGATCGACCCGGCCACCGGCCAGCCGTATCGCCTCACCTTCCCCGACCTGTCGATCGAGGACGGCGCGGCCGCTGCCGTGGAAGTGGTGCGGGCGCTCGGCATCGAGCGGCTGGCCTGCGTGGTCGGCAACTCGATGGGCGGCATGACCGCCCTGGCCCTGCTGCACGCCAACCCCGGTATCGCGCGCAGCCATATCAACATCTCCGGCAGCGCGCAGGCCCTGCCCTTCTCCATCGCCATCCGCTCGCTGCAGCGCGAGGCGATCCGCCTGGACCCGCTGTGGAATGGCGGCGACTACAGCGAGCACGCCTATCCGGAAAGCGGCATGCGCATGGCGCGCAAGCTGGGCGTGATCACCTACCGCTCGGCGCTGGAGTGGGACGGCCGCTTCGGCCGGGTGCGGCTGGAATCCGACCGCCCGGACGAGGAGCCGTTCGGCCTGGAATTCCAGGTGGAAAGCTATCTAGAAGGCCACGCGCGCCGCTTCGTGCGCCGCTTCGACCCCAACTGCTATCTGTATCTGAGCCGCTCGATGGACTGGTTCGACCTGGCCGAATACGCCGCGGGCGGCGACGTCCTGCAGGCGCTGGCCACCATCGAGCTGGACAAGGCGATGGCCATCGGCGCCACCACCGACATCCTGTTCCCGCTGCAGCAGCAGGAACAGATCGCCTCGGGCCTGCGCGCCGGCGGCGCCGACAGCAGCTTCGTCCCCCTGCCCTCGCCGCAGGGCCACGACGCCTTTCTGGTCGACTTCGCCCGCTTCGACCCGGCGGTGCGGGGGTTTCTGGCGGGGCTGTGAGCCGGACGGGAAACGCACGCTTGAGGAAAGGACGGCCCGCTGCGGCGGCAGTTGCAATCAGTCCTTGCGGATGATCCCGATGGGAGGAACTGGTTCTTCCCCTCACGTCGCGACCTCCTCGTAGAGCGGAGCTTGCTCCGCTGCTCTTGGTTTGGTTCGTGGGTTAAGCCCCAGCGGAGCAAGCTCCGCTCTACAGGGCGGACGGACACGAAGCGCAGCGTCCGGCCGGGTCGAGGCTGGTTGGCGAAGTCCGCTCACCGAATCCGCACGCCTGTGAAGAGCCCAAAAGAAAACCGGCTCCTCACGGAGCCGGCTCTTGGTGCAGCTGCCGCAGTCGCGTCGGCTTACCAGTCGTAGGCCGCCGAGAACTGCACGTAGCGCGGGGACTGGAACGCGTACGGCAGGCCGTAGGTGTTGGAAACGGTGTAGGCCGCCGTTTCCGAGGTCCAGCCCTGCGAGGTGATGCCGTGGGAATTGAACACGTTGAACGCGTTCAGACCCAGGCGCAGCTTGTGATCGAAGTAGCCCGGCGCATACACCACGCCCAGATCCCAATCGTGCGTCCACGGCAGGAACTTGGTGCCGGGAGAAGCCGACTTGCCGAAGCAGGTATGGTAGGCCGCGCCATAGTTGCCCGCCGGATCTGCTGGACCGCCGTCGGCATTATCGTTCTCGTCGATGCTGCCATCCGGGTTGTAGTAGCCGAAGCAGTTGGCCGGCGCACCCGCCATCAGGCGCGCACTGACGCCCACCGACCAGTCGTCGTTGAAGGCGTAGCTGCCATGCAGCTTGATCTGATGGCGATGGTCGTTGGCCAGATAGCCATCGGCGTACTTCATGATCGCCGCGATATCCCAGTTCTCCGACGTGGACACACCATTGTCGTGGCTGTCGCTGCCCTGCCCGGTATCCGAATTGGCCGGACCCTCGGTGTTGCCCTGCAGCTTGGAGTAGGTGTAGTCCACGCGGAACTCCCACTTGCCGTCGAACGGATGCTCCAGGAACAGATCGATGGCCTTGTAGGTGCGCTTCATCGGCGACGGCCAGCCCCAGTCGCTGGGGTTCATGGTCAGCTTGGTGTAGGTGCCGGTGGGATTGCCGTTGGCGTCGATGTTCTGCAGGTTGAAGGTGTTGCTGGCGCTGGGGTTGCCCAGGAAGCAGCCCGGGATGTCGACGCCATCGGCCACGCTCTGGCCCTGGGTCGCGGCGAGCTTGTTGTACATCGTGCCCGGATCGCAGATGTCGTCCACGGCCGACTTCAGGTCGCGATAGGTGACCTTGGCGCCGAAGGCCCAGGACGCACCGAGCGTCTTCTCGAAGCCCAGGATGTATTCGTCCTGGTACTCGCTCTTGAGGTTGGTGGGCGCGATCGTATTGGGATCGACGGGCTTGCCGTCCTCACCGTTGAGCACCAGCACCGTACTGGCCTGATCGGTCACCGGGGCGCCGGTGTTGGGATTGATGCCGGTGTAGGTGAAGTACTGGCGGGTGAAGGTGGAGGGCGAAGCGCCACGCAGCGCCACCGCATTGGGCAGCGCCAGGAAGTAGCGACCCGCGTTGGCGAACAGCTTGAACGAAGAATCCCCGAACACATCCCATGCCGCACCGATCCGCGGTGCCCACTGGTTACCGCTGTCCACGTAGGGCTTGCCGACGTTGTTGTAGTTGGTGAACTTGTCGTTGCGCAGACCCACGGTCAGCAGCAGGTTGTCCACGACCTGCCACTTGTCTTCCAGGTAAAAGGCGTCCTGCTTGAGGGACATGCTGCTGGCGTCGGTGTAGAACGTGTTGCTGACGTAGTAGCCATTGGACGCGGCCAGACTGGGAATACCGTAGGCGGCCAGCGCGCCCATGTTGTTGGTGTGGGAGTAACGCCAGTTGTTGACGTACTGGGTGATGCCCTCGTTGTCCGACGAGAACTTCATGTTGTCCACGCCCAGGGTCAGGGTGTGGTCGCCCACCACCCACTGCAGGTCGGCGCGCAGGCCGTGGCTGCGATCGATGGCGTTGGTACCGCCGGCGGTGAGCGTGTTGGGAATGGTGACGCCGCTGATGTCGCCCACGGCCGGATTCACCGTGGCCTGCGAGGCGGTGACCATGTCGATGCCGGCCGACACCTGCGGATTGATCGCCTTGTAGGCCTGGCGCGTGCGGCCGTAGGTGGCGTCGAAGGTCAGGCTGTCGGTGAGATAGCCGGTGTACTTGAGCACCGACAGGTCGTTGGTCAGGTAGGTCGGCGTGATCGAATTGAGCACGTTGCCGATGGCCTGGGTATCGAAGTCGTAGCCGTAATCGGTGCCGCGCTCGTTGGTCTTCTCGTGCAGATAGGTGTATTCGAGCAGGTTGCTGTCGTTGATGTTCCAGTTCAACTTGGCGTACAGCTTGGGATTGGTGCTGCTGTAGCGCTCGTAGGTCGCCGGCGCGGCCTGGCTGGGCGACCCGGTCGCGGTGTCGACCTTGTCGGTTTCTGCGGAAATGAAGCCGAACAAGGTGTCGCGGATCAGCGGACCGCTGACGTAGCCGCTGTAGGTGCTCTCCCAGCGCTCGTGCTGATTGCCCTTGTCGTAGATCGTGCCCGCCAGCTGCGGCGATTCGTAGCCGTACTGATAGGGCTTGCCGGTGTCGGGATTGACCGGGATGTTCGGATTGGCATTGGCCGCGCTGAAATCCATGTTCGGGTAGTAGCGATCCGGATTGTTGGAGCGCAGGCCCTTGGGCGAGAACGTGATCTGGCCGCCGAAATGCAGATCGTTGCTGCCGCTCATGCCGATGCCGTTGATCACGCCGCCGTCGGAACGACCGTACTTGGCGCTGTAGCCACCGGTGTAGGTCTCCTGCTGGGCGATCGACCCATAGGGCAGCGTATAGCCACCGACATTGGTCATCGGGTTGCCGGTGAAGAAGCCGTTGATGTAGTAGGCGTTCTCCGCCACCGACGCGCCGCCAAAGGACACGCTGTTGCCGAAGTAGTAGCCGTTGCCCGACGCGGTCCCCGGCGCCAGCAGCGCGATGGCCTCGGCCGAACGCGGGATCGGCAGGCGCTTGAGCTGCTCGGCGGTGATCACCGTATGGGTATCGGTGGCGGTCACGTCGATCTTCGGCGCCGACGCGCCGGTGACCCGGACCGTTTGCAGCGTCGCGGCGTTGCCGCCGAAGGACGCGTCGACCGCACTGCCGACCGTAACGATCACCGACTTGCTGCCGCCCTCCTGCGAGGTCACGGTGTAGGACCCCACCGGGAGCGAGCTCAGGCTGTAACGGCCATCGGCATCGGCCGTGACCGTGCGACTGAAGCCGCTGTTGTTGCTGATGGTCACGGTGGAACCCGGCTGCACGGTGCCGCGGATGCTGCCGCTGGTGCTCTGCGCGTGGACGACGCCGGCAAAGCACATACCCAGCGCCGCACTCAACGCCGTGCGCTTCATGGTCTTGGCGAATTTCATCGAAAGATCTCTCTGGTTGACAGGTAGGAGCAAGGCCATCCGGCTGTCTTTCGTACTGCTCCCCAGCCGGGAATGCGTGGGTCTTGGGACAACCTCCGCAACACGAGAGTAACGAGAAACTCACAAAAAATTACAAATTGGTCATCTTTTTTTTGTGCCTGTTTTAGCTACATTTGACAGTGTTTTTCAAGAATTTGTCGGATAAGTCGCGTCATGCAATCGACATGGTTTCATTTGTCCTGGATGACGGCATCTGGCCCATTCGACACCGACCGTTCCCCTTATTGACCCTCTCCTCTTGAAGTCCACTGAGGGCACGGAGGACGTTCTCTGCCGCAGTCTGCCGACGCCTCGACTGCGCTCAAAGCGACCAACGCGCCATGTCCATCCAAGCAACCAGGCCGAGCGCGTCAGACGCACAAAAGCGAGGCCGGCGATGTCACCACCGCCGGCCTCGTGTCCGCCCAAGGTGTCAAGGCGGGCCGCTGTCCTCTTGACCGAGGCAGGGCCCGCCCGCCCTCATTTCGCCGCGCAATCGAGCACGTGCTGCGCCTCGGTGCCCAGGCCGACTTCGTGGACCGACAGCACCGTGCCGGCCGGCATACGCCAGCCCAGCGGCGCGGTGACCTGGCCCATCTGCGCGTTGCGCGCGGCGAAGCATTTCAACGGGATGCCCAGCGTGCCCCAGGTGCCGCGCGGCGCCTGGGCCAGCGCGGTGTCGATCGGCAGGGACGCGCTGCAGCCCGGGCCGCATTCCAGGAACAGTTCGGCGCCCGGCTGCGACGGCGCGGCGTCCACGCGAAGGGTGACGCGCAGCATCACGTTGCCGTTGGTCTCGCGCACCAGGTCCAGTGGGCGCGGTGCGAGCAGCGCGATCTCGCCGGCCTGCTTCCAGGTGATCTTCCACGCGTCTTCCTGCGCCTTGTAGTCCACCGGCGCGATCGCCACGTCCGGCGCGTCGCGCTGGCCGGAAGGCTGGGACAGCGTGCGCGGCTTGCCCACTACCGACTGCACGCGCAGCGTCCAGCCGGTGGCCGGCGTTCCGCGCTCGAAGAAGGTCTGCGCGCCCAGCGAGGCCAGGTCCATGCCCGCATCCTCGGACAGCGCCGGCACGGATGCCGGCTTGGCGTAGGTCAGGCCGTAGCCGTAGGCGAACTGCGGGTCGTAACCGGGCTGGCCGACGTTCAAGGGCGTCTGCACCGCGGTGCGCGGCCACGAATAGGACAGCGTGCCGCGGAAATCGTGCTGCACCTTGCCCGCAGCATCGCGCAACAGCACATCAGCCACGCCGCCACCTTCCGAACCCGGCAGCCAGGCGGCCACGAAGGCGTCGGCCGAGTTGATCTCACGATTCATCCACAGCGGACGGCCGGACAGGAACACCGCCACGACCGGGATGCCTTCCGCCTTGAGCTTGCGCAGCAGCTTCAGGTCGCGGTCGTCGCCCGGGCGATAGGCCAGCACCTTCAGGTCGCCCTGGAACTCGGCGTACGGCGTCTCGCCGAACACCACCACCGCCGCGTCGGGCTTGTGCGTGTAGTGGCCGTCGGCGGCCAGCTCGACCTGGCCGCCGGCGCGCGCCACCTGCTCGCGCAGGGCCGCGGCGATGGTCTGCGCATGCGGGAAGTCCTCCGGCTTCAGGCCGGTGCCCTGCCAGCTCAGGGTCCAGCCGCCGGACTGCATCATCATGTCGTCGGCGCCGTCGCCGGCCACCAGCAGCTTCGCGCGCGGATCCAGCGGCAGCACGCCGCCGTTGTTCTTCAGCAGCACCAGCGACTCGCGCACCGCGCGGCGCGCGATGGCGCGATGCTCGGCGCTGCCCAGCAGGTCGAACCGGCCCGCCACCCCGCGCGTGGAGGGCTTGCCGGCCTCGAACATGCCGGCGCGGAACTTGACCCGCAGGATGCGGCGCACCGCCTCGTCCAGGCGCCCGGCCGGCAGCGCATGGCCCTTCTCGGCCGCCAGCAGATGCTCGTAGCAGCCCTTCCAGGTGTCCGGCGCCATGATCATGTCCACGCCGGCGACGAAGGCCGGCACGCAGTTCTCGCGACTGCCGCCGGGCACGCCGGCATGGCCGTTCCAGTCGCTGACCACGAAGCCATCGAAGCCCATGCGCTGCTTCAGCACCGCATCCAGCAGCGAGGCGTTGCCGCTCATCTTGACCCCGTTCCAGCTGGAGAACGACACCATCGCCGCCTGCACGCCGGCCTTCAGCGCCGGCGGATAGCCGGCGCCGTGCACGTCGCGCAGCGTGGCCTCGTCGATGCGCGCATCGCCCTGGTCGCGGCCTTCGAAGGTGCCGCCATCGGCCAGGAAGTGCTTGGCGGTGGCCACCACGTGCGCGCCCTTGAGGAAGTCCTTGCTGCCCGGCTTGCCCTGCAGGCCCTGGATCAGCGGACCGGCATAGGCGCGCACCACGTCCGGATTCTCCGAATAGCCCTCGTAGGTGCGGCCCCAGCGATCGTCCTGCGGCACCGCCAGGGTCGGGGCGAAGGTCCAGTCGATGCCGGTGGCACGCATCTCCGCGGCGGTGGCCTGCGCGATCTGGCCCATCAGCGCCGGGTCGTGGGTCGCACCCAGGCCGATGTTGTGCGGGAACAGCGTCGCGCCCACCACGTTGTTGTGGCCGTGCACGGCATCGACGCCGAAGATCACCGGGATGGCGTTGTACTTGCCGCCGCTGGTGTCGATCGAGGCGGCGTAGAAGTCATCGGCCAACGCCAGCCAGGCGCTGGCCGGCGCGTTGTACTGGCCGCCCGGGTCCGAGCTGCCGCCGGCCAGGATCGAGCCCAGGCGGTAGGTCTTCAGATCATCCGGGGTGACGCTGGCGATGTCGGCCTGGACCACCTGTCCGACCTTCTCTTCCGGCGACATCCTGGCCAGCAGCGCATCGATGCGCGCCTCCAGCTTGGGATCGGGCTTGAGCGGCGAGCGCAGCTGCGGCCACAGCGCCGGATGCGCGGTGCCCGCCTGTTGGTCGAGCGCGATGGCCGCGCCGCCGCTCAGCACGCCGGCCGACAGCGTCGCCAGCAGCGTGAGGGAAAGGGGGCCACGGGCGGCGCGGAAAGGACGTTGCTTCATGCAGAGAACTCCTGGGAAAGGGATGCGCGCGCCGGGTGTGCTGCGGTTGCAGCAGGCGTCGGCCGCGGGTTTTGGCAAGATGCGGCGACGGCGACAGGGGATGGCAGACGATGCGGGTGAGACTGGAGGACGTGGCCGAGGCGGCCGGCGTATCGATGAAGACGGTCTCGCGCGTGCTCAACCAGGAGCCGCGCGTGAGCGAACAGACCCGCCGCCGCGTGCAGGAAGTGGTCGACCGGCTGCACTACAAGCCCAACCTCTCCGCGCGCAGCCTGGCCAGCAGGCGCACCTTCGTGGTCGCGCTGGCCTACGACAACCCCTCGCGCAACTACCTCATGCAGATCCAGGGCGGCGTGCTCGAGGCCTGCCGCGAGCGCCACTACACCCTGGTGCTGGCGCCGGTGACCTACGGCGAGGGCCGCGCGATCGCCGAACTGCGCGAACTGGCCAACCAGCACGGCGTGGACGGTTTCGTGCTCACCCCGCCGCTGACCGACGACATGGAGCTGCTCGGCTTTCTGGACGATGCGGCCCTGCCCTTCGCCAGCATCGCCCCACGCACGCATCGTGGCCGCATCGGCGTGACCGTGGACGAACACGCCGCGGTGTGCGAGCTGATGCACCACCTGCTCGCGCTCGGCCATCGCCGCATCGGCCACATCAAGGGGCCGCCGACCCACGGCGCGGCCGAGTGGCGACACGCCGGCTACCGCGAGACCCTGCGCGAGGCCGGCATCGCCTACGACCCGGCGCTGGTGGCCAAGGGCGAGTTCACCTTCGAATCGGGCGTGGCCGCGGCCAACCAGTTGCTCGACCTGCCCGAGCCGCCCACCGCCATCTTCGCCGGCAACGACGACATGGCCGCCGGTGTGATCCGCGTGGCCGGCGAGCGCGGCCTGCGCATCCCGCAGCAGCTCTCGGTCTGCGGCTTCGACGACACGCCGATCTCGCGCCACATCTTCCCCTCGCTCACTACCGTGCGGCAGCCCACGCGCGACATGGGCCGCACCGCGACACTCGAACTGATCAAGACCATCCACACCCCCGACAGCGGTGCGATGGTGCAGATGCCCTACGCCCTGCAGCTGCGCGAGTCGACCGCGGCCCCCTCGACCTGACGCACGCATGCGCGCCGCGCCAGGGCGGCCCCGCAGTGCATGGACGAAACGCAGGTCAGGCAGGCGCATAAGGGAGACAAGCCGGGCAACAAGGCAAGGAAGCGCCACCACCCACGACCCCGTCCGGTGACAGCGCTGTCACCATACGAAGCCCGACCCCGCCTTGGCATTCTGCGCCGCATCAATCTGGCGGGCTTGTCATTCCCCAGACGGCACAAAGGCCGGCAATGCCGGCCTTTGCCTTCCCATCATGCCGAAGGTGGGACTCGAACCCACACGCTTTTAAGGGCGGCGGATTTTGAGTCCGCTGCGTCTACCATTCCGCCACTTCGGCGCGGCCGCGCAGTATAGCGGCCCGGGGCGGTGCCGGTAAGCCTGCGGCGCGCGGCGTTGCGCGCATGGCGCTCTCCCGCGGTGCATCACTCGTCTGGCGATATTCCTTGCTAGATTGGCGGAAACAGGCCAGCTCCGATTCCCCCCATGCCCATGCTCGCTTCCAGACCGCGCCTCCCGAGCGTGCGGCCGATGCCCCAGGTCGAACTGTGCCGCCGCGGCGAACTGCGCGTGGAGAAGTTCCTCGACGCGGCCGCCGAGGTGTTCGCCGAGAAGGGCTACCAGCAGGCCCGCCTGAGCGAGATCGTGGCGCGCGCCGGCGGATCGCTGGCCACGCTGTACCGGGCCTTCGGCGACAAGGAAGGCCTGGCCTTCGCCATCATCGAGCGCCGCCTGCAGGACATGGCCGACCGGCTGCGCGCGATGGAACTGGACGGCTTGCCGCCGCAAGAGGCGCTGCGCAAGGCCGGCCGCGAGATCGCAGCCAGCCTGACCACGCCCGATGCGCTGCTGGTCAACCGCATCGTGATCGGCGAAGGCCGCGCCTTCCCGCAGCTGCGCGACTTCTTCTTCGACAACGCCATCGCCGACACGCGCGGCTGCCTGGGCCATTACTTCGAACAGCAGGTCGCCGCCGGCAGGCTGGTGCTGCATACCACGCCCTATCAGGCGGCGGGCCAGTTCTTCATGATGCTGTTCGGCGAGCTGACCATCCGCACCGCCTGCGGCTACATGGCCAACTCCGATCCGGAGGAGCTGGCGGCCTACGTGGACACCTCGGTCGAGCAGTTCCTGCACGGCGCGCTGCCGCGCTGAAGCCGCTTCATCGCAGCGAACGCGGGCTGGCGAACGGCCACCAGCCTGCCCCTGTCAACGCATAGCGATCGGCGGCGCGCTCGAAGCGGTTGCGCACGCTGATCCCGCCACACAGCAGATAGAGCGGCAGGAACAGCGGCCCCAGCGCCATGTACTGCAGCACGTGCGCGCGTTCGTGATCGCCCAGGCGGATCGGCGCGTCGATGCAGTGCCCTGCCCGATGGCCGTAGGTGTGGCAGGCGACGTCCAGGTCGGCCCCAGTGTGCAGAATGGTGTTGCCGAAGGTGATCGCCCCGCCCGGTCCCCAGGGCCAGCGCGCGAACACCAGCGCGTGCTCGCGCGTGCTCAGGTGCACCCGCGCGCCGCGCAGCAGGCCGGCCGCGCCGAGCAGCAGACCGATCAGCGTATTGGGCGAAGTCCACAGCGCCCCCAGCGCCAGCAGCAACGGATGCGGCGCGCGCACGCGGGCGCGATCGCTCACGCCTCGTTGGGCATCAGCAGCCACAGCAGCAGGTAGACCAGGATGCCGGGGAACGCGGCCGAGGCCAGCGAGACGATGACGAACACCACCCGCACCAGCGTGGCGTTCCAGCCGAAGCGACGGGCGATGCCGCCCATGACGCCGGCGATCATGCGGTCGTCCAGCGAGCGGGCCAGCGGACGGGGAGCGGTGGGCGTGTTCATGGCGGCACTCTGCGAGCGGCGGTGGATGGTGGGGAGTCTAGCGGTGTGGGGGTCAAGGGCGGGTTGGGGATTGGGGATTGGGGATTCGGGATTGGGGATCCGGGATTGGGGATCCGGGATTGGGGATCCGGGATTGGGGATTCGGGATTCGGGATCGCAGGAAGCACGAGCGCAGGTGATCTGCCCCCTCCCTTGCGCGCAGCGCAGGGGAGGGTTGGGGAGGGGTTGGCAGTTGCTGTTGCAGTTGCTGTTGCAGTTGCTGTTGCTGTTGCTGTTGCTTCTAAGGCTCGCCGTTGCCGCTGCTTTCGCTTCTTAGTTGGCCGCGAAAAGCACCCCTCCCCAGCCCTTCCCTGCGCTGCGCGCAAGGGAGGGGGCGGATCATGTGGAGACGGTCAGTTTGGCGGGGCGGTTGGCGGCGCTTGGACCAAGTCGCCAAACAGCGGGGCCGGCAGACCCGATCAGCGCGCCGACAGCCAGCCTGCGATGGCGCTGGGGACTTCGCGCTGGGCGCGGCTGGAGACGTAGATGCCGATATGGCCGCCGCGGAAGCTCAGTTCGGAATAGTCCTGGCTGCCGACCAGCCCACGCAGCGCCTTGGAGGCATCTGGGGGCACCAGGTGATCCTGCTCGGCGTAGATGTTGAGGATCGGCATCTGCAGGCGCGACAGGTCCACCGCTTCGCCGTCCAGGGCGATGCCGCCTTCGACGAAGCCGTTGGCCTGGTAGAACTGCTTGGCGAACTGGCGGAAGGCCTCGCCCACCTGGTCGGGCGAGTCGAAGATCCACTTCTCCATGCGCAGGAAGTCCTGCACCGCGCGCCGGTCGTCCAGGATGTCGAGCAGGCCGACATACTTCTGCACGTTCAGGCGGAACGGCTTGAGCATGAGGTAGCTCAGATTCATCAGGTCGGCCGGCACGTTGCCCAGCGTGTCCACCAGCAGATCCACATCGACCATGCGGATCCAGTTGGACAGCATGTTGTCCGGGGTGTGGAAGTCCACCGGGGTGACCATCGTGATCAGGTTGCGCAGCTTGGCCGGATGCAGCGCGGCATGGCACAGCGAGAGCGCGCCACCCTGGCAGATGCCGAGTACGTTGATCGCGTCCTCGCCGCTGGTCTGGCGCAGATGGTCGACGGCGCCGTCGATGTAGCGGTTGACGTAATCGTCCAGCAGCGCGAAACGGTCCGAGCGATCCGGATAACCCCAGTCGATCAGGTAGACGTCCTGGCCCTGCGCCAGCAGGCCACGGACCAGCGAACGGTCTTCCTGCAGGTCGACCATGTAGGGCCGGTTGACCAGCGCATAGGTGATGAGCAGCGGCACCTTGGCGGTGGGCGCGGTGTCGCCGATGAAGCGATACAGCACCACCTTGCCATCGCGCCAGACTTCCTCGCGCGGGGTCACGCCGTAATGCACATCGCCGACCTCGGGCAGCGTGCGCAGGCCGGCGCCCAGCTTCTCCTGCAGGGCGATCGCTTCGGCGGCCAGCGCATCGGCGGTGGCGCGGAACGGGCTGCTGCTCATGCCGGCGCCTTGCCGCGTGTGGTGCGCCTGGCGGAGGTCTTCGAGACGGGCTCGGTGGGCGCGTTGGTGCGGCCGGCCTTCTTCGCTGTGGCTTTCTTCGCTGCTGCCTTCTTCGCCGTCGGCTTCTCGCCGATCTTCTTCGCTGCGGTCTTGGCCGACTTCTTCGTCGGCGCCTTCGACGCCGCGGAAGGCTTCGAAGCGGCGGTCTTCTTCGCCGCCTTGACCGGTCGCGCTGGCGACGGGGCCTGGCGAGGCGTTTCAGGCGCGGCCGCGGGCCGCTCGGCGGCTTGGCCGCGCATCATGCGGCGCAGGATGCGCTCGAGTTCGGCGATCTTGCGGTGCGCGGCATCGACTTCGGTGCGCGTGGGCAGACCCAGCAGGCTGCCGAGCTGCTCGACCTCGCGCTGCACGCCGGCGCGCATGCGCATCTGCGCGTTGGCCAGCGCACCGTAGACCTCGCTGAACTCCTCGGACAGCGCCATGCGCGCGTAGGCATCCTCGGCCGCGTCGATCCACTCGTCGAACAGGGCCCGCGCGCTGTCCAGCGCACTGCCCTCGCCCGCGCGCTGGTTCAATTTCTCCTCGAACATCGCATAGGCCTGGCGCGAGGCGTCCTCCAGCAGGGTGCGGTAGGCCTCGGCCGCCTCGCGCAGCGCATGCTGGGCCTGCAACAGGCCCTTCCAGCGCTGCTGGTGCTCGCGCGCAGGGCCGAAGGCCGGCGTCCTGGACCATTCCTCCAGCGGCCCGCGCAGCGATTCCAGCCAGGGCAGCCACTGCTCGCCCAGATCGTCCAGCCCGGTGGCCTGACCGAACAGGCTGCCGAACAGGTCCGGATATGGATTGGCCTCGGTCGCGCCCAGCGCCTGGCGCCAGGCGGCGACGATGTCGGCCGGGGTGTTGTCGCGGTCGGCGAACTGGGCGGCCACGTGCTGCATGCGCCCGAACCAGTGCCGGGCCAGCCCGTCGAAGCGCTCCATCACATCGCCCGGCGCCCCGCCCTTGGGCGGCGTCCAGCCCGGCCAGCCGCCAGGCACCTGCTGCCAGGCCGGCGCGGCGGTCTCCAGCGGCACCGAGGCGAACTTGCGCAGCGCCTCGCCCCAGGTCTCCCAGACCTGGCGCGCCATCGCGTCCGCCCCTTCGCCCCACCCGCCTTGTGCACCCGACATTACGCGCTCCCGACTTGCGTCTGGATGATAGCAACCTGCCGGCAGCTGCCCTACGGCTTGGGAATATGCAGTGTCTTGCTGATCATCAGTGAGCCGGACAGCGCGAACAGCAGCACCAGCGGATGCAGCTGCCACGGCCCCAGCTGCCACTGGCCCCACCACACCTGCGCACCGAGGCGGCCCTGCACCGCCGCCACCGCCAGCAGCACCACCAGCGCCAGGCTGGTCGGGATGGGCGTGCCCTCGAAGTAGGTCACCTTGCCCTCATCGCCCGAGAGCGCCTCGGCGGTGACGTTGTAGCGCGCCAGCCGGCTGACGCCGCAGCACACGAAGTAGCTCAGGATCAGCCAGTCCCAGCCGCCCTGCAGGCCGCAGGCGTAGGCCAGCGCCGCCGGCGCCACGCCGAAGGAGATCACGTCGGCCAGCGAATCCAGCTCGCGCCCCAGGGTGGAGGCCGACTTGCGCCAGCGCGCCACCCGGCCGTCCAGGGCGTCGAAGATGAAGGCCAGCGGGATCAGCGCCATGCCGGCCAGCAGCACCCCCACCCGGCCCTGCTGCATGTAGTGCAGCGCGGCGAACACCGCGCCGCTGCCGCAGAAGGCGTTGCCCAGGGTGAACCAGTCGGCCAGCTGGAAGTCGCGCAGCATCGAGAAATGGCGGGGTCGTGACATGGTGCGCGCGCTCGCGACGGAAGAACGGGCCGCCAGCCTGCCAAGGGCGGCGTCGCGCGGCAATCAAGGCCGGGCCATAGGGCTCGAATAGATGGCACCTGTCAGCGCCACGCGGCCAGCCGCGTAGCGGGCCGCGATGTTCCACGCGCAGGCCCGACGCGCCGCGATTCCGCCTAGTCATTTTTGTGCCAATTCGCTTGACACGCCTGCCCTGCAAGGCGCTCGCGCGCTTATCCACACCTTTGTCCGCGCGCCATCCACAGCCCCTGTGGACGAACTTACGCGCGCCGGTCATTTTTTCGCCATCTTCGAGCGAGGCCGCGCCGTTGCTGGGCGCGCGTGGCTTATCCACATGCTTGCCCCAGCACTCATCCACACCGGCTGTGGAGAACCGCGACGGCGGCTCGGCACACCGGCGGGCGCGGTTCCACGGCAGCCGACCTGCCCGTCCCGGCGCCAGCGGACGAGGCGGGACACCCCCGCGGTGGGCGCTGGACCGCCGCTGAAGGCCCGCGCCTGGACCGGCTTGACGAAAGGCCTCTGGAAGATTGGCGGTCTAGCGTGGCGCCTGGCTGCTGCGGCCGAGGCTGCAGCGTGCGCTCCACCGGCGGCCGGTGCCGTGCGGTGGCCTCTCACTCGCGGAGCACTGCCATGACCCCGTCCATCGAATCGCAGATCCAGACCATCGTCGCCCAGCACGCCGAGATCGACCCCGCCACCTTGACCCCGGACACCAAGCTGCAGGAGCTGGGCGTGGATTCGCTCGAGGCCATCGAGATCCTGTTCGACATCGAAGAGCACTTTGACATCACCTTCCCGCAGCGCGATCCGAAGCTGGACGACGGCTCGCTCGGCAAGCTGGTCCTGGCCGTCGAGGACGCGCTGGCGACCAAGGCGGCCACCGCAGCGCAGCCGGCGCACTGACGCGCCATGGACGCCTCCGTGCAGGCGCGGCGCGTGGTGATCACCGGCATGGGCGCGGTCAGCGCGCTCGGACTGGGCGCGCCGGCGCTGTGGAGCGCGATGCGCGACGGTCGCAGCGGCATCGCGCCCCTGGCCTCGCCCGATCCGCACAGCACGCTGAAGATGCGGATGGCGGCGACCCTGCCCGGGTTCGCCCCGGACGCGACGCAGACCGGCGGCATCGCCCCCGGCCAGCTCGACCGCATGACCCAGATGGCGCTGGTCGCCGCCCAGGAGGCGATGACCCAGGCCGGCCTGAGCGCAGAGTCCGCGCTCGGCGCGCGCTGCGCGGTGGTGGTCGGCACCGGCGTGGGCGCCGAGCTCAGCCGCGACGAGCAGTCGCGCCGGCTCTACCGCGACCAGGCCGAGCGCCTGCACCCGCTGACCATCGTGCGCAGCATGAACAACGCCGCGGCCAGCCAGATCAGCATCGCCTTCGGCCTGCGCGGGCCGGCCTTCGCCGTCTCCAGCGCCTGCGCCTCGGCCAATCACGCGCTGGCCCAGGCCGCGCTGATGGTGCGCCACGGCCTGGCCGACGTGGCCATCGCCGGCGGCAGCGAGGCCTGCCTGAGCCTGGCCCTGATCCGCGCCTGGGAAGCGATGCGCGTGGTCAGCGACGATACCTGCAGGCCGTTCTGCGCACAGCGCAGCGGCCTGGTGCTGGGCGAAGGCGCCGGGTTGTTCGTGCTGGAAAGCGCCGAACACGCCGCCGCCCGCGGCGCGCGGCCGCTGGCCGAGCTGGCCGGATTCGGCATGAGCGCCGACGCCGGCGACATCGTCGCGCCCAGCATCGACGGTGCGGCCGCGGCCATGCGCCAGGCGCTGCAGGACGCGGGCCTTTCGCCGGAACAGATCGACTACGTCAACGCCCATGGCACCGGCACCCAGGCCAACGATCGCTGCGAGACCCGGGCGCTGCGGCAGGTGTTCGGCGCGCACGCCGAGGCGCTGGCGGTGAGCTCGACCAAGGCCGTGCACGGCCACGCGCTCGGCGCGGCCGGTGCGCTGGAACTGGTGGCCGCGATCGGCGCACTGCGCGAGCAGGTGGTGCCGCCGACCGCCAACTTCCTCGATCCCGATCCGGAATGCGACCTGGACTACGTGCCCAACCAGGCGCGTGCCCGCCCGGTGCGCGCGGTGCTGAGCAACTCCTTCGCCTTCGGCGGACTCAATGCGGTGATCGCGCTGCGCGCGGCGGATTGAAGCCTCGCAAGGTTCCACGCAGCGCGTCATGCGGCGCGATGCGGCCTGGTCATTTTTGTGCCAATCCGCTTGACACGCCCGCTCTGCAACGCGCTCACGCGCTTATCCACATCCTTGTCCAGCTTCCATCCACAGGTCCTGTGGATGAACTGCCGCGCGCTGGTCATCTTTTCGCCATCTTCGCGCGCCGCCTTGCCACGACTGGGCGCGCGCGGCTTATCCACATGCTTGCCCCAGCACTCATCCACACCGGCTGTGGAGAACCGCGCAGGTCGCATCGGCCGCCAACGGCACGGTTCCACGGCACTCCGCCTGGCTCTACGGCGACAGCGTGTCGCCTCCAGCAATCCGGGCGGGCGATGCGCGTCACGCAACCTGGTTGAAGCCCCCCTGCCGCACCAGCGCCGTCGCCCCGCGAAGGCCAGGCCCGTTGACCTTCGTTCTTGAATGGCCAAGGCGCTGACCCCGCTTTCGCGTGGATCACGCCTGCTGCCAGCTGCCTTACTTCACCGCCGCGCCGAACTGCGCGGCCTCCACCGCACCGGTGCCGCGGCCGCGCGCCTCGATCGTCGCATCGGCCGGCAGCGCGGCCTTGCCATCGAGCACATCGGCCACGCGATCCAATGCGGCATAGACGTGCGGCAGCATCGGCGTGTAGCGCGCGCCGTACGCCGGCAGGGCGAGGAAGGCGTCGAAGTGCTCGCCGTTGCGCACCTGCCAGTAGCGCACCGGTCGGCCGGCCGCGCGTGCGGCGGCGACATAGGGCGCGCTGGTGAACGCCGGCGGGATCAGGCCGTCGTCGGTGCCATGCACCACCAGCACCGGCAGCCCGGCCCGCGGCAGTCCGGCATGGGTGCCCGCGATGCCGGCGCGCACGCGTTGGGCGTCCGGGCCCTGCCCGTCCCACAGCGCGCGCAGGCACAGCAGCCCCGGCAGCGTCGGGTCGGGCGCGGCCAGCCTGGCATCGATCAGGCCTACGCCGTTGCCGGGCGGGATGCCGCTGGCGTCGGACCACCACGCCGCGCGTTCGACGGCCGTGGCCGCGCGCGGGGAGAGGTCCGCGTTCTGCGCCGACCAGCGATAGCCGCACGGGTGCTCGCCCGGCGCATAGCGGCCGTAGGCCGAGGCGTAGGTCGCCAGGATCGCGCGCCACAGGTCGAAACCTACGCTGGCCGCGCCGGAGGCCAACGCCGCTTCGCTCCAGCCGCTGGCCCGCAGCTGCGCGTGGGCCGAGGCGGCCTGCGCCGCAGGCGTAGCGCCCTCGACCAGCCCCTGCGCCTGGAGCGCGGCGCAGCGCGCGGTCCACAGCGGTTCGACCTGGGCGCGCAGCGGCGGCTGCGGCAGCGCCGCCGACGGCAGGTCGAGCAAGGCGCAAGGCATCAGCAGCGCCGCCTCGCTGGCGAAGTCGTACAGCGCACGCGCGCCGGGTGCGCCTTCGACGTAGACGTTGGGTTCGCCGGCGACGACGGCATCGATGAGCGCGTCGTCCAGTTCGGCCGCGCGCAGCACCGCGCCGCCGCCGTTGGAGATGCCGACCGCGATCACGCGCGTATTGTCCGCAGTGAACGGCGCCGCCTGCGGGAACGCCGCATCCAGCGCCTGCAGCGCGAAGCGCGCGGCCTGCTGCACGTGCCGGCCCCAGTCGGCTTCCGGGTTGTCCTGCGAATGCGCGTGCTTGAACGCCACGCCGCCCGCCCCGGCCGCGGGCTGGGGAGCGAAGGCCAACGCCTGTTCGTCCGGCGCGGCCGAGCTGCCGTCCAGCGCAAAGCCGCGCCCGGCATCCAGATCGAAATAGTCGGTGCCGGTGCCCTTGTCCGTATAGGCCACCGCGCAGCCACGCGGCAGTGCCCAGGCGCCGCCCACGGCGATGGCGCCATACACCCCGCGCGAGCCCGACGACGGCGCCACCACGACGCAGCGCCGCCGCTGATCGAAAGCGTCGGGCACCTGGACCAGCACGCGATGCGGTTGGCGCGCGCCGGGCACCGTGGCCAGCGCGGCGTACTCGCGGCCCGGCACGCGCGCCACGCTGCCGTACAGCGTGCCGTAGCCGCCGGTGGGCGAGAGATCGGCGATGCCGCGCCAGTTGGACCAGATCGCACGCCTGCGCAGTTCGGTCGGCGTGGGCGCGTCGGGCCTGGCGAAGGCCGGCGGCGTCGGAGCCTGCAGCCCGGCCAGCCCGAGACCGGCGGTCAGCAGATCATCGCCGTTGCGGTGCACCGTGACCTGCAGGGCTCCGGTCACGCCGGCCTCCGCGTGCGGGCGGGCCTGCGGCGTGGCGCACGCGGCAAGCGCGCCGGATAAGAGCAATGCCGACAGGCGGCTGGCGGATCGGGTTCCATGCATGGCGCCACGCTACCTGCGGCTGCAGGCCGGCCGCATCGTACTTTGGTACCAGCCGCCGGCGGACGCGGCTTGCTAACGTTAGCCCTCGTCACCCACCGACCGCCGCCGCCATGCCCACCCTGCTGATCGCCGACGACCATCCCCTGTTCCGCGCCGCGTTGCGCGGCGCGGCGGCCGATGCGGTGGCCGCCTTGGAGATGCTGGAAGCCGATTCGCTCGACGCGGTGCTGCAGGCGCTGGAAACGCATCCGGAGATCGATCTGGTGCTGTTGGACCTGCACATGCCCGGCAACCACGGCCTGGCCGGGCTGGCCGCGATCCGCGCGCAGTTCCCGGCGGTGGCGGTGGTCGTGGTCTCGGCCAACGACGACCCGCGTGTGGTCCGGCGCGCGCTGGACCACGGCGCGGCCGGCTACCTGCCCAAGAGCGCCGGGCTGGAGGAACTGCGCGAGGCCATCCGCTGCGTGCTGGCCTGCGAACAGTGGCTGCCGGCCTCGCTGCGCACGGCGGTGACGCGCGCGCAATCCTCCGCGCACGACACGGCGCTGGCCGCGCGCCTGGCCAGCCTGTCGCCGCAGCAGTTCCGCGTGCTGGGCTATGTCGCCCAGGGGCTGCTCAACAAACAGATCGCCGACCGCCTGGACGTGCAGGAGCGCACGGTCAAGGCGCACGTGTCCTCGATCTTCGAGCGCCTGGGCGTGCGCAACCGCACCCAGGCCGGAGTGATCCTGCGCGAACTGGAACTCACCGACCCCGCGCGCCAGCTCGAGGGCTGAGCGGCGCCAGCCAAGCGCCGCCGACCAAGCTGATCACACCGCCGCCTCCACGAAGGCGGAATACGGCCCCTCCCCTTTCGCGCTGCGAAGGAGGAGGCTGGGAGGAGGTGCTTTTGCTTTTGACTTCCCCACGAAGAGCACCCCTCCCCCTCAGCCGCTAGCACGACGCTTCAACCACCTCCGCCGCCGGGCGCACCGCCCGCTTCAGAAGCGGCTGAAGCTCCACGACACCATGCGCCCATTGCGATACGGCATCACACCGTGGAACGGCCTCGGATCGCCATCGAACACCAGCGGCAGGAAGTGGCGGTCGCCCTCCCACATGGGCAGCTCGCCCAGGCGCTCGATCGGCGCCCACTCCAGCGTGCCCTCCGGGTTGGAGGTCAGCGGTGTACCGGTCCAGGCGGTGATGAGGAAGATGAAGCACAGCCAGTCCTCGCCATTGCGGCCGAAGCCGGGCCAGCTGATGGTGCCGCGCAGCTCCATCGCCGTGCATTCGATGCCGGCCTCCTCGGCGATCTCGCGCACCATGCCGGCGGCGATGTCCTCGTCGTTCTCCAGCTTGCCGCCCAGCCCGTTGTACTTGCCCAGGTGCTCGTCCTCGGGCCGCGCGTTGCGGTGGATCATCAGCACCTGCGTGCCGTCGGGCGAAAGCACGTAGCCGAGCGTTCCGGTGATCGGGGTATAGGGCATGGCGAGGGCGTGGCGGTCAAACGCCCATTGTAGTCGCCCCCGCACCGGCGCCGCGGTGTTCAACCCGCGCGCGCGGCCAGCAGCCGGTCGAGCACGGACTTCAGCGCCGCGGCCGCAGCGGCTTGGCCAGCAGCGGCAGGTCGGCCGCGCGCGCGGCGTCGCGCACCGCGCCGGAGGCGTCGGCCGAGAGCAGCACGCACGGGCGCGCGCCGAATGCATCGGACAGGCGCGCATGCAGGGCCACACCCGTGTCGCCCCGATCCAGGTGATAGTCGAACAGCCACAGCGCGGCCGGCGCATGCGCCAACGCCGCAAGCGCCTGCGCCTCGTCGGCGGCGGTGGCCACTTCGCAGCCCCAGCCCTGCAGCAACGCCGCCAGGGCGGCCAGCGCGGCCTCGTCGTTGTCCACCGCCAGCACGCGCAGGCCGGCCAGCGGCAGGGCGCCCTGTCCGCGCACCGCGGCGCGTGCGGCGCGCGGCGCCGGCAGACGCGCAAGTTCGACGCCGAAGGCGGTGCCGCGGCCCGGCGCGCTGCGCAGCGAGAGCGGCGTGTCCAGCAGCCCGGCGATGCGTTCGGCGATGGCCAGGCCCAGCCCCAGGCCCTGGCCGCCGGCGTCCTGGCCGCGCCGGAACTCCTCGAAGATCAGCCGCTGCTGCTCCGGCGCGATGCCCGGCCCGCTGTCGTACACCACGATGCGCAGCCGCGCGCCGACGCGCCGCGTGCCCAGCAGCACCCCGCCGCGCGCGGTGTAGCGCACCGCGTTGACCAGGAAGTTCTGCACGATCCGACGCAGCAGCTGCGGGTCGCTGCGCACCCAGGCGCGGCTGGGCACATAGCCGAAGCGCAGGCCCTTCTCGGCCGCCATCGCGCGCACCTGCGCGGCCAGCGGATCGAGCAGTTCGGACAGCGGGAAATCGCGCGGCGCCGGCACCAGGCCGCCGGCCTCCAGCCGCGACATGTCCAGCAGGCCGCTGAGCAGGTCGTGGGTGGATTCCAGCGAGCCGGCCAACTGGCGCAGCGTGTCGTGGTCCTGCGCGGGCGTGCGCTGGGCCAGTGCGTCGGTGAACAGCTGCGCGGCGTGCAGCGGCTGCATCAGGTCGTGGCCGATGGCGGCCAGGAAGCGGCTCTTGGCATCGTTGGCATGCTCGGCCTCGGCCTTGGCGCGCTCCAGCAGCGCGGTGCGCTCGGCCACGCGCTGCTCCAGGGTCTCGTTGGCACGCTTGAGCCCGGCCTCGGCGCGGCGCGAGTCGGTCACATCGGTGTAGGTGGCCACGAAGCCGCCGCCGGGCATCGGGTTGCCGCGGATCTCGACGATGGTGCCGTCGGGGAACACGCGCTCGGTCAGGTGCGCGGTGCCGGCGCGCATGAACGCCAGACGCCGGTCCAGCGCATGCTCGGCGCTGTTGCGGTGGGGCATGCGCTGCAAGGCCCAGGCGGTGAGATCGGCGATCGGCCGGCCGACCTGGAGCAGCTCCGGCGGGAAGCCGAACAGCTGCGCATAGCGCGGGTTCCAGGCCACCAGCCGCTGTTCGCGATCGACCACGCTGATGCCCTGGCTCATGTTGCGCAGCGCCGCCTCCAGCACCTGCTGGTTGAAGCGCAGGTCGGCCGAGGCCTCGCCGACGATGGCCGCCACGGTGTCCAGCTCGCCGGCCTGGCTGCGCGCGGCGTTGAGCAGCAGGCGCGTGGAGGCCGAGCCCAACACCGCGGAGAGCTCGCGTTCGATGCGCTGCTCGGTGGCCAGCCGCACCGGCCCGGCGTCGGGCGCGCCGGCGAGCAGGTGTTCGATGCGCTCGTGGCCGAGGAAGCGCCGCCCGGCCTCGCGCAGCGCGGCGCGGTCCAGCCGGCGCGCGCTGCCGCGCGGCGCCTGGCGCCAGCCGGTCGCCGCAAGCGTGACCAGCGCGCCCAGGAACAGGCTGGCGCCGACCGCGCGGCCCAGCGCGCTCCAGCCGGTCAGGCCGAACAGCCCGGCCGGAGCGAGCACGCGCGGCACATGCCGCCAGAGCGGCGCCTCCACCGGCCACAGCATCGGCACCAGCATCACCCACGCCCAGGTGGCGAACGCCGCCAGCAGGCCCAGCAGCGCCGCGCGCGGCGGCGTCTGCGGGCGCCACACCGCGAAGCACAGCGCCGGCACCAGGGTGGCCAGCGCGGAGAAGGACACCGCGCCCACGTCGGCCAGCGCGTCGTTGCCGCCGATCAGCCGGTTGTAGGCCCAGGCCAGCAGCATGATCGCCACGATGCCCAGCCGGCGCAGGGTCAGCAGTTCGCCGCGGCGATCCTCGCCCTGCCCGCGCAGCCAGGCGCCGCGCAGCAGGCCGGGCGCGAACCAATGGTTGCCGATCATCAGACTCAAGGTCAGCGTGCTGATCACCACCATGCCGGTCGCGGCGCTCAGCCCGCCCAGGAAGGCGAACAGCCCCAGGCCCGCGTGCCCGGCCGCGAACGGCAGCGCCAGCGCGTACATGTCCGAGGGCACATGCCCGCCCAGCAGCAGGCTGCCGGCGCGCGCCAGCGGCAGCGCCGGCAGCGCGATCAGCAGCAGGTACAGCGGGAACAGCCAGCGCGCGGTGGCCACGTCGCGCTCGTCGCGGCATTCGACCACCGCCACATGGAACTGGTGCGGCAGGATGAACATGGCCAGTGCGCCCAGCAGCACCAGCGGCACGAAGCCATCGGCAGCCGGCACCGGTGCGGCGCTGGCCGCACGCGTCCAGTCCACGTCCAGCCCCAGCCAGACGAACGCGCCCAGGGCCAGCATCGCCGCCAGCTTGAACAGCGACTCGAACGCCATCGCCAGCACCAGTCCGCGGTTGTGCTCGGCCGCATTCGCCCGGCGCGTGCCGAACAGCATCGCGAACACCGCCATCGCCAGCGCCACGTACAGGGCGCCGTCGCGCAGCGGCGCGGGCACCTGGTCGGCATGGGCCACATTGCCGGTGAGCGTGGACACGCTCATCGTCACCGCGCGCAGCTGCAGGGCCACGTAGGGCACCAGCCCGAGCACGGCCACGCCGGTCACGACCGCCGCCAGCCACGCATCCTTGCCCAGGCGGGTGGCGATCAGATCGGCCAGCGAGGTGGCATTGGTCTCGCGCGCCAGCCGCACCAGGCGCACCATGAAGGCCACCGCCAGCGCGTACAGCAGGATCGCCCCGAGGAAGGTCGGCGGCAGCGGCCAACCGTAGCGCGCGGCCTGGGTCACCGTGCCGTAGAACGTCCACGAGGTGCAATGCACGGCCAGCGACAGCGCGTAGACGTGGCGCCAGCGCCGCGCCAGCACCGCCGGATGGCGCTCTCCATAAAGTGCGGTGCCGAACATCAGCGCCAGCCACGCCAGCCCGGCCAGCGCGACCATCCACATGCTCAGCATGGGCGCCTCACCCAGGCGCATGGGCACCGCTCAGCCGACGCACCCTGCCCGCACCAGCGCCGTGCGGCGCGCGCCTGCGATGTGTCCTGCCTCCCCATTGGCCGAGCATACCGCCAGCGCCCTGCCCCGGATGGACGAGGCCCGGCTTGCGCCGGGCCCGTCGTTCGACCCTGACCACGCGGCGGTCAGAAGTCGTAGCGCACGCTGGCCTGCACCTGGCGGGGCGCGCCATAGAAGCCGGTCAGCACGCCGTAGGCGGCGATGTTGTAGCCGGTGGTGCGGTAGGCCTTGTCGGTCAGGTTGGTGCCCTGCAGCGACAGGCTCCAGGCGTCGTCGAGCTTCCAGATCACGCCGGCCGACAGCAGGCCGTAACCATCCTGGCGGATCTCCTTGGACAGGTCGGTGGTGGGCCAGACCTCGCTCTGGTAGCTGTAGGTGGCGCGCGCGGACAGGTTGCCGCCGCCGGCCAGATCGGTGCGCCACTCCACGTTCAGCGCGCCGGAGTACTTGGGCGCGTTGGTGAAGTACTGGGTCTTGGCGATGTTGACGCCGCCGCTCATGAACTCGTCGTACTTGGCATCCAGCCAGGCCAGGTTGCCGCTGATCAGCCAGTGCCGGGTCGGCAGGAACTGGTACTCCACCTCCACGCCCTGCACCGTGCCCTTGCCGGCGTTGGTGAAGTCGCCGAAGAAGCTATAGCTGCCGTTGGGCAACTGGTACTGGGTGAAGACCGAGAGCTGGATATCCTTGTACTTGTTGTAGAAGTAGGCCAGGTTGAGGAAGGCGCGGCCGTCCAGCAGCCCCATCTTGCTGCCGATCTCGTAGCTGTCCACCTGCTCGTCGTCGAAGGGCTGGCCCGAGCGCGGCACTGCGGTGGTGTTGGCGCGAATGTTGTAGCCGCCGGACTTGAAGCCGCGCGAGGCCGACACGTAAGCCATCAGGTCGGGCGTGAACTGGTAATCGACCGACAGCTTGGGCGAGACGTTCTTGAAGTTGACCGTCTTGTCGAAGTTGGCCGCCGTGCCCCAGGAGGTGGTGTAGCTGTCGCTGGTGTAGAAGCGGTTGAGGGCGATGGCGTGCTTGTCCTCGTCGGTGTAGCGCGCGCCGACGTCCAGCTTGAGCTTGTCGGTCAGATCGAAGGTCCAGTCCGCATACAGCGCCACGCTCTTGGTCAGCACCTTGCCCTGGGTGTCGCCGAACAGCGGATTGGTCAGCGACCTGGGCAGGTAGGGATTGGAGAAGTAGTTGCGGACCTGGCCACCGGCCTCGCCGTCGAAGTAGTACAGGCCCATGACCCCACGCGCGCGACCGCCGCCATCGTAGTTGGCCTGCAGCTCGTGGCTGACCTGCTGGTCGTAATAGTCGGCATGCACGTCGACCAGCTTCAGCGGGGTCTCGTCGAAGTCGATATTGGTATCGGTATCCGACTCGCGCTTGGCGATCACGTACTTGACCGCCCAGTCGGCGCTGGGCCGCCAGTTGAGCGTGGCCGAGGCGCCCTTGACCGTGGTGTCGTTGACGTTGGGCATGCCGCTGCGGATGTCGTAGCGGCCGGACAGCGGCGGATAGGCCGGCGCCAGCGGATTGGCCTTGAGCAGCTTGGCGCCGCGCACGCCGGACTGGTCGTCCAGCCAGTCCACCGCGAACTGCGCATCGAACTGCTCGTTGGCGAAGGCGCCCAGCTGGAAGCGCGCGGCGTTGATCTCCTTGTCGCTGACCTCCTGGTCGTTGACGAGGTTCTTGCCGAAGCCGTCGCGGTTCATGCTGGCCACCGACAGCCGCGCGCGCAGCGCCTCGCTGCCGCCGATCGGGCCGCCGATGCCGCCCTTGAAGTCGAGCTGGTCGTAGTTGCCCACGGTCAGCTGGGCGTAGCCGTCCAGCTGCTTGGGCAGCTCGCGGCTGATGTACTTGATGGCGCCGCCGATGGTGTTCTTGCCGTAGAGCGTGCCCTGCGGGCCGCGCAGCACCTCGATGCGGCCGACGTCGAACACGTCCAGCAGCGCGCCCTGCGGTCGGGCGATGTAGACATCGTCCAGGTAGATGCCCACGCCCGGATCCACGCCCCACAGCGGATCGGCCTGACCCACGCCGCGGATGTACACGGTCGCGGTGCTGGTGGAACCGCGCGCGGCATAGATGGTCAGGTTGGGCACCTGCGCATCGAGATCGCCGATGTCCTGGATGTTGAGCTTGTCCAGCGCCTGCGGGGTGAAGGCGGTCACCGCCACCGGCACTTCCTGCAGGGTCTCCTCGCGCTTGCGCGCGGTGACGGTGACCGCGTCGAGCGTGGTGGCCTTGGCGCCCTCGCTCGCCTGGCCAGGTTCGGTTTGCTGGGCCCACGCGCCGCTGGCCGGCGTCATCAACAAGCCGGCGATCGCCAGGCACAGGTGCTTGCGCTTCATGGTCATTCCCCTCCTCCCCGGGTACGACCTCGCGGCGGGATCGCCGCAAGTTGGGCGCAACTCTAGGCACCGGCCGCAGGGCCATCACTTGTACCTTGGTACAGGAGCGCGTCCATGCGGCCGCTGCCGATACTCGCCCCGCGCAAGCCGTGTCCTGGCGGCTGGAGAGTGGTGCCATGTCGTTCCTGATCGTGCTGGCCGCGCTGTGCTTTCTGATGTTCGTGGCCTACCGCGGCTACAGCGTCATCCTGTTCGCACCGGTGGCCGCGCTCGGCGCGGTGCTGCTCACCGACGCCTCGTTGGTGGCGCCGATGTTCACCGGCCTGTTCATGGAGAAGATGGTCGGTTTCCTCAAGCTGTACTTTCCGGTGTTCCTGCTGGGCGCGGTGTTCGGCAAGCTGATCGAGATCTCCGGCTTCTCCAAGTCGATCGTGGCGGCCACCATCCGCGTGGTCGGCGCGCAGCGGGCAATGCTGTCGATCGTGCTGGTGTGCGCGCTGCTGACCTACGGCGGGGTGTCGCTGTTCGTGGTGGTGTTCGCCGTGTATCCCTTCGCCGCCGAGCTGTTCCGCCAGAGCGACATCCCCAAGCGGCTGATCCCCGGCACCATCGCGCTGGGCGCCTTCACCTTCACCATGGACGCGCTGCCCGGCACGCCGCAGATCCAGAACATCATCCCCACCGCGTTCTTCGGCACCACGGCCTGGGCCGCGCCGGTGCTGGGCACGCTGGGCGCGGTGTTCATCCTGGTGCTGGGCATGAGCTATCTGGAATGGCGCCGCCGCGCCGCCGCGCGCGCCGGCGAGGGCTACGGCGGCGAACTGCGCAACGAACCCGAACCCTTCAGGGGCGATCGCCTGGCCCACCCCCTGCTGGCGATCCTGCCGCTGCTGGTGGTGGGCGTGGCCAACTTCGCCTTCACCCGCTGGATCCCGCAGTGGTACGGCAGCAGCGCCTCGTTCGTGCCGGCGGTGATCGGCAACCCGGCGCCGGTGGTGCAGGAGGTCTCCAAGGTCGCCGCGATCTGGGCCGTGCAGGCCGCGCTGCTGTGCGGCATCGCCTGCGTGATCGCCTTCGCCTGGAGGCCGGTGCTGGCCAGCTTCGCCGAGGGCACCCGCTCGGCGATCGGCGGCGCGCTGCTGGCCTCGATGAACACCGCATCCGAATACGGCTTCGGCGCGGTGATCGCGGCGCTGCCGGGCTTCCTGGTGGTGGCCCACGGGCTGGGCGCGATCCCCAACCCGCTGGTCAACGAGGCCGTCTCGGTCACCGCGCTGGCCGGCATCACCGGCTCGGCCAGCGGCGGCATGAGCATCGCCCTGGCGGCAATGGCCGACAGCTTCATCGCCAACGCGCAGGCGGCCGGCATCTCGATGGAGGTGCTGCACCGCGTGGCCGCGATGGCCTCCGGCGGCATGGACACCCTGCCGCACAACGGCGCGGTGATCACCCTGCTGGCGGTCACCGGCCTGAGCCACCGCCAGTCCTACAAGGACGTGTTCGCCATCACCCTGGTCAAGACGCTGGCGGTGTTCGTGGTGATCGCCGCGTATTACCTCACCGGCTGGGTGTAGCCGGCGCCGGCGGCTGCGCCTCGGATCGACGACGTACCACCCCGTCGGCCAGCACCCAGTCCGCCGCCAGCTCCAGCGTCCAGCCCGGCCCCTGGTTGCGGCCGTCCACCGCGCTGGCCGGTCCGGCCACCGTCGCGGACTTCCAGTCGCCGGCGAGCAGCACGCCGCGCTCGACCGTCAGCGTGCCCCAGTCGTCGCGGATGATCGCGTGCGGATAGACCGTGCCCTGCGGCGGCAGGGGGAACACGGTGCGCGGGTCGAACTCGATGCTCATGTGCACCAGCGGCAGCCGCAGCAGCGGGCCGTCCACCAGCTGCGCGCGCCACTGCGCGGCCTGCTGGTCGTGCGCCTCGCGGATCGTGGTTTCCTCGCGGCGGATCGCCTCCTCACCGTAGCGCCGGCCGGCCACGGTGGGATCGGGCAGCGGCGGGTCACCGGCGGCGTGCTGCAGCAGGGTTCCCAGGTCGCTGTCGGGCCGCAGGCCCTGGCGCCAGCCCGGCGCCAGCGCGTCCAGCAGCAGGCCATAGGCCGGCCCGGACGCATAGGCGAAGCTGCGCACATAGCCGCGCCGGTGGTCGTAGTCGTCCAGCGTGGCGATGGCCGACACGGCGGGATCGTCCGCGTCGCCGAGGCGGCGGCCGGTGTATTCGGCCAGCCCCTCGTTGATCTCCAGCGCGTTCTCGCGCAAGGCCGCGTCCTGGAAGCGTTGCCGCCGCCAGGCGCGGAACGCCAGCGCATCGGCGATGGCCGCCTGGCGCTGCGCGCTGCGGCTGCGCAGCGCCTGCGCCAGCGCGCGCCATTCCAGCCGCAGGCCGACGCGCCCGTCGAACTGGTCCAGGTGCTCGGGCAGCGGCGCGACGGGCGGTGGCAGGCGCGCGGGCTGGATGCGATGGAACGCCTCGTGCATCAGCAGTTCGGCCCGGGCCTGCCGGTCCTGCGGGAGCGGCAGCTGCAGCATCGTCCAGCGCTGCCCGGCCCAGTCGGTCGCGGTGTTGGCGATGCCGATGTCCGCCGGCAACTGGCCCACGAACACGCCGCGCCGCCGCTGCAGGCCCTGCCCGGGCACATCGCGGTCCACGAACAGCGTGCGCGTGTCGCGCTCGACCAGCATGATCGGGCCGCACAGGTTCTGGCCCCACAGCCGCGCATGGTCGCGCTGGCACAGCACCCGGTATTCGGCGATGGCCGCCGCGGCGGTCGCTGCCGGATCGTCATGACCGTCCGCGGTGATCGGCAACGCCTGTACGGGGAAGACGCCGCCAACGCCGCCAACGCCCAGCCAGCAAAGGGAACGGAACATCGCACGCAGATGCATCGGTGACTCCAGGGAAGTGGACAAGGCCGCCATTCCAGCGCCGCGCCGTATCGCCTCGATGCCCGGCCTGTATCGCCAGCGCCGATGGCGACACAATCCCGATACGTCTCCGCTTTATGAAAGGCGCATGGCAGGCAAGGACAACCGGATCGTCGTGGTCGAGGACGACGACAGCGTGCGCGAGGCCATCGTCGCCTACCTGGGCCGGCATGGCTTCGAGGTGCGCGGCACCGACGATGCCGCCGGCCTGGACGCGCTGCTTCAGCGCCAGCCGGCCGATCTGGTGATCCTGGACATCATGCTGCCGGGCGAGGACGGGCTGTCGATCTGCCGGCGCCTGAGCCAGGACGGCCCACCGGTCCTGCTGCTCAGCGCGCTGGTCGAGGTGACCGACCGCGTCGTCGGCCTGGAGGTCGGCGCGTTCGACTACCTCGGCAAGCCCTTCGACCCGCGCGAACTGCTGGCCCGGGTGCGCGCCATCCTGCGCCGGCAGGCGCCGCGCGCCGCTCCGCCGACCAGTCCCTATCTGTTCTCCGGATGGGTGTTCGAGGCCGATGCCCACCGCCTGACCACGCCCGACGGCGCGACGCTCGCACTGACCGCCGGGGAATCCCGGATGCTGCTGGCCTTCGTCCGGCATCCCAGCCGCGTACTCAGCCGCGACCGGCTGCTGGACCTGACCCACGAGGCGGCGGAAGGGCCGTTCGACCGCGCGATCGACCTGGCCGTCAGCCGCCTGCGCCGGCGCCTGGCCGCGGCCGGGGGCGCTGCCCTGATCGAGACCGTGCGCAGCCTCGGCTATCGCTTCCAGGCACCGGTGACGCGGGGATGAGGCCGCCACCCATCCTGGTGCAGGTGGCGGCGCTGGCGCTGGTCACCCTGCTGCTGGCCTTCGCCCTGTGCTTCGGCATCGTCCTGGCCACGCCCACGCCCGCGCCCATCCGCATGAGCGTGCGCGAGGCCGCGGCCGCCCTCGAAGGGCAGCACGGCGGCCGCTTCAGGATCGAGCCGCTTGCTGCGCCGCCCGGCTGTCCCCGCGTCGCGCCGGTGGAGGCGACGCTGGCGCAGGCCGCACGTACCCAGCCGGGGCGCGTACGGGCGTGCTGGCTGGACGCGGCGGGCGCGGGCAAGGCCAGCGGCAACGGGCAGAGCGTGGTCCTGATCGGCGACCGCACCCTGCTGGTGGACAGCGACGCGCGCGGCTTCCAGATGCGCTACGACGCCGATGCGCGGGTCGGCATGGACACCTCGCTGCCCGCCTTCACCGCGGCGATACAGGGCAGCGACGGACGCTGGCGCACGCTGACGCCCATCGACCAGCGGCTGGCGGGCTGGCGGCTGCGGATGACGGCGGCGTTCGGCGTGGCGATGGCGCTGCTGGCGCTGCCGGTGTGGTTCGCGGCCAGGCGGCTCTCCCGGCCGATCCAGCGCCTGGCGCGGGCGGCGGCGATCAGCGACCTGGACAGTGGCGCGGGCTTCCCGCTCGACGGCCCCCCGGAGCTGCGCGCGGTCGGCGAGGCGATGAACGCCATGCACGCCCGCCTGGCCCGGCATGCCGGCGAACGCCTGCAGGCCTTCGCCGCCATCGCCCACGACCTGCGCACGCCGCTGACCGGCCTGCGCATCCGCGCCGAGCTCGTCCCCGGCGCCGACCGCCAGCGCATGATCGGCGACCTGGACCGCATGGCCGCCATGATCGAGCAGATGCTCGCCTACGCGCATGCCCAGGCGCAGCCGGCGCGGCTGCAGCCGGTCGATCTCGACGCCCTGGTCGCGGGCATCGCGGCGGACCGGGTCTCGCTGGGTCAGGCCGTCGCCTCCGTCCCGGCGAACCGGGATACACGCCTCCAGGCCGACCCCACCACCCTGCACCGCGCCATAGACAACCTGCTCGACAACGCGCTGCGCTTCGCCGGCAGCGCGCGCCTTAGCATCGAAGCGCACGTCGACCGGATCGACCTGCACATCGACGACGAAGGCCCCGGCATCCCGGAAGACCAGCTGGCCGGCATCACCACCCCGTTCAAGCGCCTGGAAAGCTCACGCAGCCGCGCAACCGGCGGCGCCGGCCTTGGCCTGGCCATCGCCGAGCGCATCGCCGAAGCGCACGGCGGCCGGCTGCTCCTGGCCAACCGCCACCCAAAGGGATTGCGCGCCACGCTCAGCCTGCCGCTGCGGTGAAGCCCGGACACGCCGTCGCGTCCGTCGCCACCATCGGGCGCTACGGCTGCGCCGCTGCCTGGCCTTGCGCGTCCTCGGGCTTGGGCAGTTCGATGTCGCGCTCGAAGCAGGTGCGGCCCACGCCGTGCGCCCACTGCGCCTCGATCATCCAGGGCCGACGCGGGCGCTTGCCGGCGGTATCGGTCTCGAACGCCGCGCAGAGGCGCACGCGCTTCGGCCCCAGCGTGGTATAGCTGTAGGGCGCGGCACTCACTGGATCCTGGGTGGCGAGCCCGACGCCAGGCTGCGCCGCCATGTCAGCCAGGCTGGCCGGCAAGCGGCGATGTTCCGTCGCATAGGCCTGGACGGCGGTGACGATGTCCTGCAGATCGCTCACCCGGCGCTGATCCATGCGTAGAGCGCGCTGATGCACCGGACCGCCGGTCAGGACGAAACCCCCGACCACCGCGCCGATCGCCAGCAGGCCGCCGATCAGCAGCAGGCGACGCCCCAGCGGCAGCGCCGATGCGGCGCTGGCCTCGTCGCTGCGCAGATCGCGCAGGTAGTAGCCGAACACGCTGCCCGCGATCGCCGCCACCACCAGCACCTTCAGCAGGAAGCGCCAGGTGATCTCACCCGACAGCAGGTTGTAGACCAGGGCCGTCATGTCGCCGATCAGGGTCAGCGTGCTGACGAACAAGGTCAGATAGGTCAGCCAGCGCCGCACCGGCGAGAGCCGCTTGATCGGCGCCTGGCGGATCTCGCGGTGCAGCCGCCCGGCCAGCCAGGCGAAGGCCGGGAAGGCGATCAGCAGCGCAGCAGTCGAAAAGCGCGTGCACGCGAAGAAATCCAGGCGCGCCCCGTCGTCGGCCGGATCCGGCAACGCGGCATTGATCATGTCGAACAGCAGGCTGCCCAGGTGATAGCAGAGGAAATACAGCAGCGAGAACAGCACCAGATACATGAAGGCGTCGCGCGCCGACAGCGACGCCCGCGGGCGCGGCACCGGCACGGGGAAATCGACCTCGGCATAGTCGTCCAGCACATTGGCCAGCTGCTCGGGCGACCAGCCCGCCTGCAGCAGCACCGCGCGGATGGCCTGCCGCGACTGCCCCGCCAACAGCGCATCGCGCACGAAGCGATCCAGATCGGTCGATGTCCCCACGACGCTCCTCCCTTCCCTGCGCGAATGTCGCCGCACTCTAGCAGGGCGTCCTGCGCCCACAAAAAAGCGCTTCGCTTGGATGTGGATGTGGATGTGGATGTGGATGTGGGTGTGGGTGTGGGTGTGGGTGTGGGTGTGGGTGTGGGTACGGAGTGCGGAGTGCGGAGTGCGGCGGTGCGGGGGTGCGTGAACCAGTTGAGACATGCGTGCGGCGGCGGTGCGCTGACTTCGCCAACCAGCCTCGACCCGGCCAGGCGTGGCTCCTCGGCTCGGTCCGCCATCTACGGACTCACCACCGCGAGCCATCCCTGGCCCGATCTCCGCGCGCCCGCCCGGGTCGAGGCGCTGCGGCGAATAGATCAGGACTTCTTCCCACTCGAAGGCATCGAGCAGCGCTTTGCCCCCTCCCTTTCGCCGCAGGCGAAGGGGAGGGCCGGGGTGGGGTGCTGTTGCTCTTGCTTAGGTGGCTTGACCGGTAAAGCCCCGACCCCTCCCCATCCCTCCCCTGCGCTGCGCGCAAGGGAGGGGGCTCAAACCGAAGTCCTGTGACCTGACGCGTGAGGCAGCGTTCCGGCGGGCGGGGGCCGCGCCTCGCGAGGCAGGAAGCCGAGCGCCTTAAATCAGGGCAGGATGCCCTGATTGAGGGAAAAGCGGCCCCCGTCCGCCGAAACGCTGCCCCTCCGAAGCCCATGACCGCCCGCGCGCCGTGATCCCTCGATCAAGCGGGAAACACCTCCAAAGAAAAAGGCGGGCCAAAGCCCGCCTTTTTCTAATCAAGCGATAGCCAACCGATTACTCGGTCACGCCCTCGCCTTCTTCCACGGCCTTCATGGACAGGCGGATGCGGCCCTGCTTGTCCACTTCCAGCACCTTGACCTTGACCACGTCACCTTCCTTGAGCTTGTCGGAGACCTTCTCCACGCGCTCGGAGGAAATCTGCGAGACGTGCACCAGACCGTCCTTGCCCGGGGCGATGGTCACGAACGCGCCGAAGTCCATCAGCTTGGCGACCTTGCCCTCGTAGATGCGGCCCGGCTCGATGTCCGAGGTGATCTGCTCGATGCGCGACTTGGCGGCCTGGCCGGCAGCGCCGTTGACCGAGGCGATGGTGATCGTGCCGTCGTCCTGGATGTCGATCTGCGTGCCGGTCTCCTTGGTGATCGCCTGGATCACCGAGCCGCCCTTGCCGATCACTTCGCGGATCTTGTCGGGGTGGATCTTGATGGTGATCAGGCGCGGCGCGTAGTCCGACAGCTCGGCGCGCGGGCTGGTCAGGGCCTTGGACATCTCGCCGAGGATGTGCAGACGGCCGGCCTTGGCCTGCTCCAGCGCCTGCTTCATGATCTCTTCGGTGATGCCTTCGATCTTGATGTCCATCTGCAGCGCGGACACGCCCTCGGAGGTACCGGCGACCTTGAAGTCCATGTCGCCCAGGTGATCCTCGTCGCCCAGGATGTCGGACAGCACCACGAAGCGGTCGTCCTCCTTCACCAGGCCCATCGCGATACCGGCGACCGGCGCCTTGACCGGCACGCCGGCGTCCATCAGCGCCAGCGACGAGCCGCACACCGAGGCCATCGACGAGGAGCCGTTGGACTCGGTGATCTCCGAGACCACGCGGATGGTGTACGGGAACTCTTCCAGGGTCGGCATCACGGCCAGCACGCCGCGCTTGGCCAGACGGCCGTGGCCGATCTCGCGACGCTTCGGCGCGCCGAAGCGGCCGCACTCACCCACCGAGTACGGCGGGAAGTTGTAATGGAACAGGAAGTTGTCCTTGTACTCGCCGCTGACCGCGTCGATCACCTGGCCATCGCGCGCGGTGCCCAGCGTGGTGACCACGATCGCCTGGGTCTCGCCGCGGGTGAACAGCGCCGAGCCGTGGGTGCGCGGCAGCACGCCGGCCTGCACGGAGATCGGGCGCACCGTATCCAGCGCACGGCCGTCGATGCGGATCTTGGTGTCCAGCACCGAGTCGCGCATGGTGCGGTACTCGAGCTCGCCGAACTCCTTGGACAGCTCGGCCTTGTCCCAGCCTTCGGCCTCGACACGACCGGCCAGGGCTTCGATGACGTCCTTCTTGATCGCGGCGATGGCGTCGCGGCGCTGCAGCTTGTCGCGCACCTGGAAGGCCTCGGCCAGCTTGCTGCCCACGGCTTCCTTCAGCGCCGAGATCAGCGCCTCGTTCTTGGCCGGGGCGACCCAGCTGGAGGGCTTGGTGCCGGCTTCGACGGTCAGCTCGTTGATCGCGTTGATCACCTTCTGCATCTCGCGATGGCCGAAGGTCACCGCGCCCAGCATCACTTCCTCGGACAGCAGCGCGGCCTCGGACTCGACCATCAGCACCGCGTTGGCGGTACCGGCCACGACCAGCTCCAGCTGCGAGTCCTTCAGCTCCGACACGGTCGGGTTGAGGATGTACTCGCCGTTCTTGTAGCCGACCTTGGCGGCGCCGATCGGGCCCTTGAACGGGGTACCGGCCAGCGACAGCGCGGCCGAGGCGCCGATCAGGGCGGCGATGTCGCCGTCGATCTCCGGGTTCAGCGACATCACCGTGGCGATGATCTGGACTTCGTTCTTGTAGTCCTCGGGGAACAGCGGACGGATCGGCCGGTCGATCAGGCGCGAGATCAGCGTCTCCTTCTCCGTGGCGCGGCCTTCGCGCTTGAAGAAGCCACCGGGGATGCGGCCGCCGGCGTAGAACTTCTCCTGGTAGTCCACCGTCAGCGGGAAGAAGTCCTGGCCCTCGCGCGCGCTCTTGGCGGCGACGGCGCTGACCAGCAGTACGGTGTCGTCCATCTTGACGATGACGGCACCGCTGGCCTGACGGGCGATCTCGCCGGTCTCGAGGGTGACGGTGTGTTTGCCGTACTGGAAGGTCTTGGTGATTTTTGCCACGTGGGTTTCCTAAGAGTCTCGAATCTGGTTGTCCCGGGCGACGGCCCCTGCCGTGCCCGGGCGGCCACCGTATGCGGCCATGTTGCAGTGCATCTTTTTCCGACGCCGGAAAAAACGAACCGCGGCGCATCACTGCGCCGCGGTCGGTCATCTGGTTTTAGCGACGCAGGCCCAGCTTCTCGATCAGGGCCTTGTAACGCGGGGCATCCTTGCGGTGCAGGTAGTCGAGCAGGCTGCGGCGGCGGTTGACCAGCTGCAGCAGGCCGCGACGGCTGTGGTGATCCTTCTTGTGGGTCTTGAAGTGCTCGGTCAGCATCTCGATGCGGGCGGTCAGCAGGGCGACCTGGACTTCCGGCGAGCCGGTGTCGTTGGCGCCGCGCTTGTTGTCTTCAATGACTTTCTGGGTGTCGATGGACATGTCGATTTCTCTTGGTTGATGCGCGACCTGCAGGAACGCGGGCTGTCCTCCGCGCGCACCGCCTGGTCCGCCGCTTGCAATGGTGAGTGAAGGCCGGGATCGGCCAAGGGCCTGAAAAGGCCGCGGTATTGTAGGGGCCAGCACCCGGTGGCACAAGGTTTCAGGCCGGTGACACCGCGCCGCCGGTCGGCCAGTTGAACAGCCGCTGGGGCGAAAGCAGCCCATCCTTGGACAGCTGTCCCATTCCCAGCACCTGGCCGGACTCGGCGAACACGGCCACGGTCCCGGCCGGGCCGGGCACGCCGGTCAGGCGCTGGCCCTGCCGCAGGCGCGCGGCGGCTTCGTCGGTCAGGTCGATGCGCGGCAGGCCGACCATGCCGGCCTCGACCGGCAGCAGGCAGGCCTGCAGGCTGCGCGGGTCGCGCTCGGCCAGGGCCTCGAGCTGCTCCAGGGTCCACATGCGCGGCTCGCGGAACGGGTCGACCCACAGCCGGCGCAGCTGGGCCACGTGCGCGCCGCAGCCCAGCGCCTCGCCGAGGTCGCGCACCAGGCTGCGCACATACGTGCCCGAGCCGCATTCGACATGCAGACGCAGCAGCGGCTGGCCGGCGTCGAGCAGGTCGGCGGCCGACTGCAGTTCGAAGGCGCGCACGTAGACCGGGCGAGTCTCGACCTCCACCACCTCGCCGCGCCGGGCCTTGGCGTACAGCGGCTCACCGCCGCGCTTGAGCGCCGAATAGATCGGCGGGCGCTGCTGCAGGTGCCCGGTCAGCGCGCGCAGGGCCGCATCGAGGCGGTCGATCGGATAGGCCTTGACCGGCCGCTCGCGCAGCACCTGGCCCTCGGCATCGTCGGTGTCGGTGACCTGGCCCAGCCGGGCCACGGTGTCGTAGGCCTTGGCGGAGCCCAGCAGGCTGCCGGCGATCTTGGTCGCCTCGCCGAAGCACAGCGGCAGCAGGCCGGTGGCCAGCGGATCGAGCGCGCCGGTATGGCCGCCCTTCTCCGCGCCGAACAGGTGCCGGGCCCGCTGCAGGGCCTGGTTGGAGCTCATGCCGCCGGGCTTGTCCAGCAGCAGGATGCCGTCGACGCGGCGGAACTTGGTGCGCGGGCGCTGCGGGCGCTTTCCGCGCGGCTGGTCGGCGCGCGCCGAACCGCCGCGTCCGGCACCGTCGGCGTCCGGCATCGCGGCGGCGTCGGTGGCGGTCATCAGTCCTGGTCGGACCCGGATTCGGGCGGCAGCGGATTCTCGCGCAGCAGCGTCTCGATGCGCTCGCCACGGTCCACCGAATCGTCGTAGTGGAAATGCAGTTCAGGCACGTGGCGCATCTTCACCGCACGCGCCAGGGCGTAGCGGATCTGCGGCGCTAGTTCCTTCAGGCCCTTGACCGCCTCGGTGGAGCGCTCGGGCATCAGGGCGGTGACGAACACCTTGGCGTGGGCCAGGTCGCGGGTGACCTCGACGTCGGACACGCTGACCGACGGCAGGCCGTGCTCGCGCACGGCTTCGTGCACCAGCGTGCCCAACTCACGGCGGAGCTGGGCGGAGACGCGGTCGGTGCGATGGAAGGATTTGGTCGGCATGGCAATCGAGCGATGCGGCGATCACGGCGCCTGCGCCGGCGGCGATTCCTGAAGGAACCGCCGCGGCGCAGACGGGCGCGATCACAGCGTGCGCTGCACCTCGATGCGCTCGAAGCACTCGATCTGGTCGCCGGCCTTGACGTCGTTGTAGGCCTTCACGCCGATGCCGCACTCGGTGCCGTTGCGCACTTCGTCCACGTTCTCCTTGAAGCGGCGCAGCGATTCCAGCTCGCCCTCGAAGATGACCGTGTTGTCGCGCAGCACGCGGATCGGCTTGGAGCGCTTGACCACGCCCTCGATGACCATACAGCCGGCCACCGCGCCGAACTTGGAGCTGCGGAACACGTCGCGCACCTGGGCGATACCGATGATCTCCTCGCGGATCTCCACGCCCAGCAGACCGGACGCCACCTGCTTCACCTGGTCGATCACGTCATAGATGATCGAGAAGTAGCGCATGTCCACGCCATTGGCTTCGACGATGCGGCGGGCCGAGGCGTCGGCACGCACGTTGAAGCCGATGATCGTGGCCTTGGAGGCGACCGCCGAGTTGGCGTCCGACTCGGTGATGCCGCCCACGCCGGAGCTGATGATGTTGATGCGGATGTCTTCGTTGGACAGCGCCACCAGCGAGTGGCGCAGCGCTTCCACCGAGCCCTGCACGTCGGCCTTGACGATCAAGTTGAGGCTCAGCTGGCCCTCGCCCTTGCCCAGCTGGGCCATGATGTCTTCCATGCGGCTGCCGGCCGAGGCCACCAGGCGCGACTCGCGGCGCTTGGCATCGCGCTGCTGGGCCACGTCCTTGGCCAGGCGCTCGTCGTCGACGACCACGAAGTCGTCGCCCGCATCGGGCACGCCGGACAGGCCCAGGACCTGCACCGGGATCGACGGGCCGGCCGAGGCCGGCTGGCCGCCGGTCTCGTCGAACAGCGCGCGCACGCGGCCGTACTGGATGCCGCAGACCAGGTAATCGCCCTTCTTGAGCAGGCCCTGCTGGACCAGCACGGTGGCGACCGGGCCACGGCCCTTGTCCAGCGAGGACTCGATGACCGTACCGGTGGCGCGGCCCTCGGGCACGGCGCGCAGTTCCAGCACCTCGGCCTGCAGGCTGATCGCGTCCAGCAGCGCATCCACGCCCTGGCCGGTCTTGGCCGACAGCTCGATGAACTGGGTGTCGCCGCCGAATTCCTCGGCGACCACGTCGTGGGCCAGCAGCTCGTTCTTCACGCGCAGCGGGTCGGCGTCGGACTTGTCCATCTTGTTGATCGCCACGATCAGCGGCACGCCGGCCGCCTTGGCCTGCTGTACCGACTCGATCGTCTGCGGCATCACGCCATCGTCGGCGGCCACGACCAGGACCACGATGTCGGTCAGCTTGGCGCCGCGCGCACGCATGGCGGTGAACGCCGCATGGCCCGGGGTATCCAGGAAGCTGATGACGCCGTTGGCGGTTTCGACGTGGTAGGCGCCGATGTGCTGGGTGATGCCGCCGGCCTCGCCGGTGGCGACCTTGGTGCGGCGGATGTAGTCCAGCAGCGAGGTCTTGCCGTGGTCGACGTGGCCCATGATGGTGACCACCGGCGGACGCGGGGCCTGATCGCCCTGCACTTCCTCGGTGTGGGCCAGCAGCGCGTCCTCGGCCGAATCGGTATTGGCCTTGACCACCTTGTGGCCCAGTTCCTCGGTGACCAGCGCGGCGGTGTCGTGGTCGATGGTCTGGGTGATGGTGGCCATCACGCCCATCTTGAACAGCGCCTTGACCACATCGCCGCCCTTGAGCGCGAGCTTCTGCGCCAGGTCGCCCACGCTGATCGCATCGCCGATGGCCACTTCGCGCACGACCGGCGCGGTCGGGCGCTCGAACTGGTGGCTGCCCGAACCGCCGCGGCTCTGCTCGAGCTGGCGACGCGCCTTGGGCTTGCCGCGCGCGGCGCCACGACGGGCGCGGTCGGCGGCCGACAGGTGCAGCTGCCCGGCGAAGCGCTGGGTGCTGTCGTCGTCCTCGACGCCGGCGACCATCGCGTGCGAGCCGCGGGTCTTGTGCTTGGCCGCGGCCGCGCCGGCGCCACGCTCGGGCTCCTTGCGCGCGGGGGCCGGCGTGCTGCGCGGGGCGGCGGGCTTGGCCGGGACGCGGATCGAGGACATGCCGGCGATCGGGCCGTTGCGCTCGTCGATGGGCGTGCGCGCCGGCGGGGCCGACGGCGCCGCCGGTTCCTCGGCGACCGCCTCCTCGTCCTCGGACTGCGCCTCGGCGCGGGCCTCGGCCTCGGCGGCGGCGCGCGCGGCGAGCTCTTCCTGGCGCTTGCGCTCGATTTCCTCGGCGCGCGCGCGGTCGACCTCGGCCAGGCGCTGCTGTTCGGCCAGGTTGCGCTGGCGCGATTCTTCCAGCTTGCGCAGGATCTCGGCGCGCTCGTCGCCGCCGTTGGCGGCCGCGGCGCTGCCGGCGCGGCGCGCCTCGCTGGCCTGGGCCTCGGTCGGCTTGACGTAGGTGCGCTTCTGACGCACCTCCACGGCCACGGTGGAGTTGCTGCGGCCGGACTTGACCGTCACTTCCTGCACCTTGCGGCGTGCCAGGGTGATCTTCCGCGAGGCCGCGGCCTCCTCGGTCTCACCGTCGGCCTTGCCGTGGGTGCGACGCAGGAAGCCGAGCAGCTTCATCTTTTCGGTGCTGGACACTTCCTGGTCGGGGCCACTGAACTTCATGCCGGCCTCGGCCAGCTGTTCGATCAGTTTGTCGACCGGCGTGTTGACCAGTTCGGCGAGCTTGCGGATGGTGGTTTGCTGCGACATTCGGATCCTATGATCTGGTTGGCGCCCCCTCGCCCAGAGCAAGGGAAACGCGAATTCTAAACCCTGAAGGATTCAGGGCGATGTTCATGGCCGGCTCATTCGCCACGCTCCAGGCGGGCGATCTCCTCGGCGCGGGCGGCCAGGATCAGCGCGGCGGCGTGGGCCTCGTCTAGCCCATCGATGCCGAACTCCATCACCTCGTCGGCCGCCAGGTCCGACAGGTCCTCGCTGGTCCGCACTCCGTGCGAGGCCAGGGCGTAGGCGGTGGCCTCGTCCATGCCGTCCAGGGCCAGCAGGTCGGCGGACGGGCCGTCGCCCTCGGCGCTCTCCTCGGCGGCCAGCGCCTCGTTGAGCAGCGCGTCGCGGGCGCGGGCGCGCAATTCCTCGACGATGTCCTCGTCGAAGCCTTCCACGGCCAGCAGCTCGCCGACCGGGACGTAGGCGATCTCCTCGACCGTGCTGAACCCTTCGGCGACCAGGATCTGCGCGATCTCCTCGTCCACTTCCAGCTTGTCCATGAACAGCTGGCGGGCCACGCCCTGCTCGGCCTCGGACTTGGCCGCGACCTGGTCCTGGGTCATCACGTTGAGCTGCCAGCCGGTCAGGCGGCTGGCCAGGCGCACGTTCTGCCCGCCCTTGCCGATGGCCTGGGCCAGGCGGTCCTCGGCCACGGCCAGATCCATCGAATGGCGGTCCTCGTCGACGATGATCGACTGCACCTCGGCCGGCGCCATCGCGTTGATGACGAAGTTGGCCGGGTTGTCGTTCCACAGCACGATGTCCACGCGCTCGCCGTTGAGCTCGTTGCTCACCGCCTGCACGCGCGAACCGCGCATGCCGATGCACGCGCCGATCGGATCGGTGCGGGTGTCGTGGGCCAGCACGGCGATCTTGGCGCGGTCGCCCGGATCGCGCGCGCAGGCCTTGATCTCGACCAGGCCCTGGCCCACTTCCGGCACTTCCAGCTTGAACAGCTCCATCATGAATTCCGGCGCGGCGCGGCTGATGAACAGCTGCGGGCCACGCGGCTCGGAACGCACATCGAACAGGTAGCCGCGCACACGGTCGCCGGCGCGCAGCACGTCGCGCGGGATGCCCTTGTCCTTGGCGATGAAGGCCTCGGCGTTGCCGCCCAGGTCCACGTAGATGTTGCCGCGCTCGGCGCGCTTGACGATGCCGGTGACCAGCTCGCCGACGCGATCCTTCCACGCATCGACCACCTGGGCGCGCTCGGCCTCGCGCACGCGCTGCACGATGACCTGCTTGGCGGCCTGGGCGGCGATGCGGCCGAAATCGGGGTTCTCGATCTGCTCTTCGATGTAGTCGCCCACCTCGACGCCTTCGGCCTCGTCGACCGCGTCCATCAGGCGGATCTGGCGATCGGGCGACTCCATGACCACGTCGTCGGCCACCACTTCCCAGCGGCGGAAGGTCTCGTAGGTGCCGTCCTTCTGGTCGATGGACACGCGGACCAGCACGTCCTGGTCGGGATAGCGCTTCTTGGCGGCGGACGCCAACGCGGCCTCGATGGCCTCGAAGATCACCTCACGCGGCACGCCTTTTTCGTTGGCGACCGCATCCACCACCAGCAACAATTCCTTACTCATCTATCACTCCGAGCGCGACCACGCGGGCCGTCGTTGGGTTGGGTTGGTATCAATGCACTTGCTTGGGCGCGGCGGGCTTCTTCTTGCCCTTGCCGGCACCCACGTCTTTCTTCTTCGGCTGCGGCGCCAGGCCCAGCGCGACCCAGTCGGGCATCAGCCGGGCCTTGTCCAGGTTGTCGCCGGCGATGGTCAGCTGCTGGTTGTCGAAGGCCAGCGTGATCGCCTCGCCCTCGACCGACACGATGCGGCCCTGCAGCCGGCGGCGTCCGTCCTGCGGCAGCTTCAGCACGACCTTGGCCTCCTCGCCGATGAAGCGCGCGAACTGCGCCGCGGTGAACAGCGGACGGTCCACGCCGGGCGAGGACACTTCCAGCGTGTAGTTACCGCTGATCGGATCCTCCACGTCCAGCTGGGCCGAGACCTCGCGGCTGACCGCCTCGCAGTCGTCGATGTTGACCACGCGCGTCTCGCGCTCGGCCTCGAGCACGTCGATGTACAGGCGCAGCGTGGCGTTGCCGGTGGCCGGCAGGTATTCCACGCCCAGCAGCTCGAGACCCAAGGCCTGAACGGTGGGCTGCAGCAGCTGTGCGATCTCGGTGGCCTTGTCGCTCACGTGGCGGAAGTCTCGTCGTAATGCGTTTTTCAGAAACGGAAAAGGGCCCAATGGGCCCTTTTCCGATGACGCTGGATGTAGAAACGGGAACAAGCGTTTCTACGAGCCCAGGCTCCTGGCGATCGAAGCGGACTTCGATGCCGGAAACTTGGTAGCGGGGGCAGGATTTGAACCTGCGACCTTCGGGTTATGAGCCCGACGAGCTGCCAGACTGCTCCACCCCGCAGCAGAAGCGGAATTATGAAGAATCAGCGGGATTTATGCAAGCCCTGAAACTTCTTTTGTATCAAATGCCGAAAGCGGCTTTGCACCAGGTCATCACCGGATTCCAGGCGATTCCCAGCACCAGCAGACCCAGTGCATTGACACCAAACACCACGGGGACCAGTTTACCTGAACGCGGCACCGGAAGGGAACCCACCGGCTCATCGAAATACATCACCTTGATCACGCGCAGGTAGTAGAACGCGCCGATCACCGCGCACACCACGCCCACCAGCGCCAGCCACATCAGGTCGCCGTTGACCGCGGCGCGCAGCACCACCAGCTTGGCCCAGAAGCCCAGGAACGGCGGCACGCCGGCCAGCGAGGCCATCACGCACAGCACCATGCCGGCCATCCACGGACTGCGCGCGCTCAGGCCCTTGAAGTCGTCGATCGTGTCGGCCTCGAAGCCGGCGCGCGAGAGCACCAGGATCGCGCCGAACGAGGCCGCCGACATCAGCGCATAAGCGATGCCGTAGAACAGCGCCGCCGCATAGCCTTCCGCGCCGCCGCCGGCCAGGCCCAGGATCAGGAAGCCCACGTGCGACACGGTCGAATACGCCAGCATGCGCTTGAGGTTGGTCTGGGCGATGGCCACCACGTTGCCGATCACCAGCGACAGCGTCGCCAGGGCGGCCATTAGCAGATGCCACTGCGGCTGGGTCGGGCCGACGCCCTGCTCCAGCACGCGGTAGGCCATGGCGAAGGCCGCCAGCTTGGGACCGGAGCTGATGAACAGCGTGATCGGGGTCGGCGCGCCCTGGTAGACGTCCGGCAGCCACATGTGGAACGGCGCGGCGCCCAGCTTGAAAGCGATGCCGCAGACCATGAACACCATGCCGGTCAGCAGCATCGGGCGATCGGTGATGCCGGCGATCGCGCCGTTGATCTGGGCCAGGTCCAGCGAACCGGTGGCGCCGTACACCAGCGACATGCCGTACAGCAGCAGACCCGAGGCGATCGAGCCGAGCACGATGTACTTCATCGCCGCTTCGGTGGACAGGCCGTTGTCGCGGTTCATGCCGACCATCGCGTACGAGCACAGCGACAGCAGCTCCAGGCCCAGGTAGACCATGACCAGGCTGCCGGCCGAGACCAGCATCATCATGCCGGCGGTGGCGAACAGCACCAGCACCGGCAGCTCGCCCGGATAGAGATTGCGCTCGCGCAGGTAAGGCCAGCCGTAGATCAGCGACAGGCCCGAGACCAGCACGATCGCGGCCTTGGTCACATCGGCCAGAGCATCGCGCACGAACATGTCGTGGAAGACGTGGGCCGGGCCCTGCGAGAGGTCCACGCCGGTGTGGCTGACCAGCAGGACGAAGGTCACCGCCAGCACCAGCAGCGTCAGGCCATGGGTGATGGCGCGGCGGCGCGCGTCCAGGAACACGTCCAGGATCAGCAGCGCGAAGGCGCCGGCGACGACGACCAGTTCCGGGATGATCGGCAACAGGTCGGTGACGGGGGCGGAAGGAAGCATTGGAGCGGCCATGGCGTGAAGTCCTTACAGCTTGCTGGTGGCGAGCTGCATCGCCAGTTGCGCGATCGAGGGTTCCAGCAGGTCGGTCAGCGGCTTGGGATAGACACCCAGCGCCAGCGTGCCGGCCGCGAACACCCCCAGCACCAGCGCCTCGCGCCAGTTGATGTCGGTCAGCTCGGCCACGTGGCTGTTGGCGACCTCTCCGTACAGCACGCGCTTGACCAGCCACAGCGTGTAGCCGGCGCCGATGATCAGGGTCAGCGCGGCGATGAAGGCGATGTAGGGGTGCTTCTGGAAGCTGGCCAGGATGACCATGAACTCGCCGACGAAGCCGCTGGTGCCCGGCAGGCCGGAGTTGGCCATGCCGAAGAACACAAAGAACACCGCGAACCACGGCATCACATTGGCCACGCCGCCGTAGTCCTTGATCATGCGCGTGTGCATGCGGTCGTAGACCACGCCCACGCAGGAGAACATCGCGCCGGAGACGAAGCCGTGCGAGATCATCTGCACCATCGCGCCCTGCAGGCCCAGGCGCGCCGCATCGACGTTGTCATAGTCGCGCAGCAGGCCCGAGGCGATGAAGGTGCCCAGGGTCACGAAGCCCATGTGCGAGACCGACGAATAGGCGATCAGCTTCTTCATGTCCTCCTGGACCAGCGCCACCAGGCCGACGTAGACCACGCCGATCAGCGACAGCACGATGACCAGCGTGCCCCACTCGTGCGCCGCATCGGGCGTGATGGGCAGCGAGAAGCGCAGGAAGCCGTAGCCACCGATTTTCAGCATGATCGCCGCCAGGATCACCGAGCCGGCGGTCGGCGCTTCCACGTGCGCGTCCGGCAGCCAGGTGTGGACCGGGAACATCGGCACCTTGACCGCGAAGGCGATCAGGAAGGCGAAGAACAACCAGGTCTGCTCCTTGGCGGTCAGCGGCAGCACGTACAGGTCGGCGAACTGGAAGCTGGCATGACCCAGCTGGCCACCCTTGATGTACAGGTAGACCAGGCCGACCAGCATCAGCACCGAGCCGAGGAAGGTGTACAGGAAGAACTTGACCGAGGCGTAGATGCGGCGCGGGCCGCCCCAGACACCGATGATCAGGAACATCGGGATCAGCATCGCCTCGAAGAACACGTAGAACAGCATCGCGTCGGTGGCGCAGAACACGCCGACCATCATGCCCTCGAGCATCAGGAAGGCGGCCACGTACTGGTTGACGCGCTTGTCCACCGCCGTCCAGGCGCCGATCAGCGCCAGCACCGTGGTCAGCGTGGTCAGCACGATCAGCGAGACCGAGATGCCGTCGGCGCCCAGCGCGTACCAGATGTCGAAGGCCGGCACCCAGGCGTGCTTCTCGACGAACTGCATGTCCGCACTGCCCCACTGGAAGTGGATCAGCAGCGGCAGGCTCGCCAGGAAGGTCAGCAGGGCCACGACCAGCGCCAGCCAGCGGGCGGCCTGGGCGCGGCCGGTGCCCATCGCCAGTGCCAGGGCACCGCCGAGGATCGGCAGCCAGATCAGAATGCTCAGCAAGTTCGACACGTGTTCGTATCCGTACAGATCAGCGCCAGGCCCAAGACACGACGGCCAGCAGTGCAACCAGGCCGATGATCATGGCGAACGCATAGTGGTAGAGGAAACCGGATTGGGTGCGGCGCAGCAGCTGCGAGGCCAGCTCGACCACGCGAGCGCTGCCGTTGACGAAGACGCCATCGATGATGCGGGTGTCGATCCAGCGCGAGATCCTGCCCAGCTGCAGACCGCCGCCGGCGAAGCCGTCGATCCACAGGATGTCGAAGCCGTACTTGGCCTCCAGGATCTTGACCAGACCGGAGAAGCGCTGGCGCAGCTTGGCCGGCCATTCCGGCGAGAGCACCAGGTACAGCACCGCGGCCAGGGCGAAGCCGGCCAGGGTCAGCCAGAACGGCACGCCCAGGAAGCCGTGCAGCGCGAAGGCCACCGGACCATGGAACTCCTCGGCCAGGGCGCCGACGGTGTCGCGCGCGGGATCGTAGAAATCGATGATGCCGGTGAAGAACTTCACGGCCTGGCCCGGCACGCCGCCTTCGGCGTGGTGGCCGGCCCAGTCGGTGCCGAACAGCATCGGCCCGATGGTGAAGAAGCCGATCAGCACCGAGGGGATGGCCAGCAGGATCAGCGGCAAGGTCACCACCCAGGGCGACTCGTGCGGGATGTGCGGACCGTGGTGGCCGTGATCGTCATGACCGTGGACCTGGGCCTCGGCATCGGTGTGCTCGGCATCGCCGTGCGCGTCGTGATGCGCGTGGTCATGGCCATGGCCGTGATCGTCGTGCGCCACATCGCGGAAGCGCTCGGCGCCGTGGAAGGTCAGGAACAGCAGACGGAAGCTGTAGAAGCTGGTGATCAGCACGCCGCCCAGCACCGCCCAGTAGCCGTAGGTGGCGATCCAGTTGTGCGAGACATGCGCGTGGTGCGCGGCGGCCTCGATGATGGTGTCCTTGGAATAGAAGCCGGAGAAGAACGGCGTCCCGACCAGGGCCAGCGTGCCGATGATCATGGTCACGTAGGTGATCGGCATGTACTTGCGCAGGCCGCCCATCTTGCGCATGTCCTGCTCGTGGTGCATGCCGATGATCACCGAGCCGGCGCCCAGGAACAGCAGCGCCTTGAAGAAGGCGTGGGTCATCAGGTGGAACACGCCGGCGCTGTAGGCCGACACGCCCAGGGCCACGGTCATGTAGCCCAGCTGGGACAGCGTGGAATACGCGACCACGCGCTTGATGTCGTTCTGCACGATGCCGATCAGGCCGGTGAAGAAGGCCGTGGTCGCACCGATGAACAGGATGAAGTTCAGCGCGGTCTGCGACAGCTCGAACAGCGGCGACATGCGCGCCACCATGAAGATGCCCGCGGTGACCATCGTCGCGGCGTGGATCAGCGCCGAGATCGGGGTCGGGCCTTCCATCGAATCAGGCAGCCACACGTGCAGCGGCACCTGGGCCGACTTGCCCATCGCGCCGATGAACAGCCCGATGCAGATGACCGTCATCAGCGACCAGCCGCCGATCCACTCGAACGCCTGCTGCAGGCCTTCGACCTGCGGCCAGACCTGGGCGAGCTTGGCGTTGGCGGCCAGCGGCGCGTAGGAGAACACGGTGGCGTAGTCCAGCGTGCGGAAGGCCATCAGCACCGCGGCGATGCCGAGCAGGAAGCCGAAGTCGCCCACGCGGTTGACCAGGAAGGCCTTGAGGTTGGCGAACACGGCCGTGGGGCGCTTGAACCAGAAGCCGATCAGCAGGTAGGAGACCAGGCCCACCGCTTCCCAGCCGAAGAACAGCTGCAGGAAGTTGTTGCTCATCACGAGCATCAACATCGAGAAGGTGAACAGCGAGATGTAGCTGAAGAAGCGCTGGTAGCCCGGATCGTCGGCCATGTAGCCGATGGTGTAGACGTGCACCAGCAGGGAGACGAAGGTCACCACCACCATCATCATCGCGGTCAGGCGGTCGACCATGAAGCCGACATGGCCCTGGAAGCTGCCGACGTCGAAGAAGGTGTACAGGTTCTCGTTGAACGGCGACGCCCCGCCCCACACCAGCTGGTACAGCGTCCAGCACGACAGCGCGCAGCTGACGGCCACGCCCAGAATGGTGACGGTATGCGCGCCGGCACGGCCGACCTGCCGCCCGAACAGGCCGGCGATGATGCTGCCCAGCAATGGCGCGAGCACCACGGCCAGCAGCACGGACTTGGAAAGGAGAAGTTGGCCCGTCATCAGTACATCAGCCCTTGAGGGAGTCGACTTCGGCCACGTTGATCGTGCGCCGGCTGCGGAACAGCGCGACCAGGATCGCCAGGCCGATCGCGGCCTCGGCCGCGGCCACGGTGAGGATGAAGAACACGAACAGCTGGCCGGCCGTGTCGCCCAGCTGGCGCGAGAAGGCCACGAAGTTGATGTTGACCGACAGCAGCATCAGCTCGATCGACATCAGCAGCACGATCACGTTCTTGCGGTTGAGGAAGATGCCGGCCAGCGAGATGCAGAACAGCACCGCGCCGAGCGCAAGCAGGTGTCCGAGGGTGATCACGACTTGGCCTCCTGGGCACCGTCTTGGGCCGGGGTTTCGACGACCGGCGCCACCGGGCGCACGGGTTCCATGCGCACCATGCGGAAGCGGTCGCGCGCCTTGACCCGGGTCTGTTCGGACGGGTCCTGCGTCTTGACGCCCTCGCGCTTGCGCAGGGTCAGCATCACCGCGGCGATCACCGCCACGGTCAGGATCACCGCGGCGAACTCGAACGGCAGCAGGAACTCGGTGAATAGCGAGCGCGCCAGCCAGGTGATGTTGGAGGTCTCGGCGGCCGCGGCGGCGGCGTTGTCCGGCAGCGCGGCGCCGGCCTTGGCCTTGACCCCGATCAGCACCAGCATCTGCACCAGCATGACCACGGCCACCAGCAGGCCCACCGGCAGGAACCTGACCCAGCCCTGGCGCAGCTGGGCCACGTCGATGTCCAGCATCATCACCACGAACAGGAACAGCACCATCACCGCGCCGACGTACACCAGGATCAAGGCCACGCCGAGGAACTCGGCGCCGACCAGCAGCCAGACGCAGGCGACGCTGAAGAAGGTCAGGATGAGGAACAGGACCGCGTGCACGGGGTTGCGCACGCTGATCACCGCGGCGCCCGAGACAGCGGCGACGGCGGCGAAGATCCAGAAGCTGATGTTGATCCAGTCCATCTCGTCCTCAGCGGAAAGCGGCGTCGGCGGCGCGGCGTTCGGCGATTTCCGACTCGAGTCGGTCGCCGATGGCCAGCAGCTGCGGCTTGGTGACGACGTTCTCGCCACGGTTCTCGAAGTGGTACTCCAGCACGTGGGTTTCCACGATGGAGTCCACCGGGCAGCTTTCCTCGCAGAAGCCGCAGTAGATGCACTTGAACAGGTCGATGTCGTAGCGCGTGGTGCGGCGGGTGCCGTCCTCGCGCTTGGTCGAATCGATGGTGATGGCCAGCGCCGGGCAGACCGCCTCGCACAGCTTGCAGGCGATGCAGCGCTCTTCCCCGTTGGGATAGCGGCGCAGCGCGTGCAGCCCGCGGAACCGCGGCGACTGCGGGAACTTCTCCATCGGGTACATCATCGTGTACTTGGGCTTGAACGTGTACTTGAACGTCAGCCACAGGCCCTGCAGCAGTTCGAGCAGCAGCAGGCTCTTGAAGTAATGGGTGATCTTGTTCATGTCGGTCAGGCGCCTCGCTGGATGACGCCGTAGAACACCATCAGCGCGGTCACGGCGATCCACACGATGGTCAGGGGAATGAAGATCTTCCAGCCCAGCCGCATGATCTGGTCATAGCGGTAGCGCGGGAAGCTGGCGCGGAACCAGATGTAGGCGCTCATGAAGAACACGACCTTGGCGAACAGCCACGGCCAGCCGCCCTTCCAGACCCAGTCGATCCACGGCGAGACATCGGCGGTGACCCAGCCCTGGATCGGGCTCAGCCAGCCGCCCATGAAGAAGATCGAGACCAGGAAGCTGACCAGGATCATGTTGGCGTATTCGGCCAGGAAGAACAGCGCGAACGCCGAGCCGGAGTACTCCACCATGTGGCCGGCGACGATTTCCGATTCGCCTTCCACCACGTCGAACGGCGCGCGGTTGGTCTCGGCCACGCCGGACACCCAGTACACAATGAACAACGGGAACAGCGGCAGCCAGTACCACTCGAACAAGCCGGCGTTGCCGCGCTGGGCCTCGACGATGCTGGACAGGTTGAGACTGCCGGCCGCGATCATCACGCCGACCAGGGCGAAGCCCATCGCGATCTCGTAGCTGACCACCTGCGCGGCCGAACGCAGCGCGCCCAGGAAGGCGTACTTGGAGTTGGACGCCCAGCCGGCCAGGATGATGCCGTACACACCCAGCGAGGTCATCGCCAGCAGGTACAGCAGGCCGGCGTTGGCGTTGGACAGCACCAGCTGCGCGTCGAAGGGAATCACCGCCCAGGCCGCGAAGGCCGGCGCCAGCGTGATCAGCGGCGCCAGGACGTAGATCGTCTTCTGCGCGCTGGCCGGCTGGATGATCTCCTTGAACAGCAGCTTGAACACGTCGGCGAAGGCCTGGAGGATGCCCATGCCCACGTACATCGGCCCGTGGCGCACGTGCATCCAGCCGATCAGCTTGCGCTCCCAGACCACGTAGAAGGCCACCGTGATGATCACCGGCATGGTGATCACCAGGATCTTCAGCACGATCCATACGATCAGGCCGCCCGCGCCCAGGCTGAGCAGCCAGTCGCGCAGGGGGCTGACGCCATTGATCAACAGCTCGTTCATGCAGCCACCACCTTCACCCGGCCGGCGCCGATCGGCGCGGTGGCGCCGTGGCCCGACTCGATCCACGCCGACCCCGGCGCGACACGGTCATTGATCGCCACCGGCAAGGTGGCCGTTCCATCGGCGGCCTGCACCTTGGCCACCTGCCCTTCGCCCAGCCCCAGCGCCTGCGCATCCTGCGGATGCAGGCTGATGCCGGGCGCGGTGTTGAGCGGGTGGGCCTGCAGCGCTTGCGCGCGGCGCACGAAGCCATCGGTGCGGTAGATGCCGCAGGTGGCGACCACCTCCAGCCCCTCGCCGGCCAGCGACGGCGCGGCCGAGGCCTTGGGCGTCACCGCGGCCGGGTTGGCCAGGCTGGCGCGCGCGCCGGCCAGATCGGTGAAGTCGAAGCCCGGCAGACCCAGCACGCCGCCCAGGGCGCGCAGCACCTTCCAGCCCTCGCGCGCCTCGCCCGGCAGCTTGCCGCCGGCCTGGGTGCGCTGCTCGATGCCATCGAGATTGGTCAGCGTGGCCTCGATTTCCGGCAGCGCGCCGATCGGCAGGATCACATCGGCCATGCGCCGGGTGGAGGCGCAGGCGAAGTGGCTGAACGCCACGACCTTGGCCGCGGTCAGCGCCTTCTGCGTGGCGAAGCCATGGGCGAAATCCAGGCCCGGCTCGATGCCGTAGATCACATAGGCGGCGCGCGGCTGGGCGACCATGTCGGCCGCGTCGCGCGCGCTCGGCAGCACGCCGGCGCGGGCCAGGCCCACGGCGTTGGCGCCCTGCGGGATGCGGCACAGCGCCGCGCCGGTCGCCGCGGCGAAGTCGGCGGCGGCCTTGCGCAGCGCGGCGGCCTGCGGATGGTTCTCGGCCAGCGCACCGACGATCACCACCGCCGAGCTGGCGCCCTGCACCGCCTCGCGCAGCGCCGAAGCGCCCAGCGCATCGGCCAGCTGCGACGGCGGCACGATGGTCTTGCTGGCCGCGCTGAAGGTGAAGTCGAAGTCCACCGGATTGACCAGGTGCACCTTGGCGCCGTTGCGCACCGCCTTGCGGATGCGCTGGTGCAGCAGCGGCAGCTCGTGGCGCACATTGCTGCCGAACACCACGATCGCCCCGGCCTTCTCGATCTGCGCCAGCGGCAGCCCGAACGGCTGCGCGACGGCGGCATCGGACAGGTCGTTGGCCAAGATGCGATGGTCGAGGTTGCCGCTGCCCAGGCCCGCGGCCAGGCGCGCCACCAGGCCGCCCTCCTCGTTCGAGGTGGCCGGGTGGACCAGCACGCCGAGCTCATCGCCGGCGTGGGCCTTGAGGATCTCGGCGGCGGCGGCCAGGCCCTCGGCCCAGCTCACTTCCTTCCACTCGCCATCGACCTTCTGCAGCGGCTTGACCGCGCGGTCGGCGGCGTACAGGCCCTGGTGCGAATAGCGGTCGCGGTCGGACAGCCAGCACTCGTTGACCGCCTCGTTGTCGCGCGGCACGGTGCGCAGCACTTCGCCGCGACGCACGTGCACGTACAGGTTGGAACCCATCGCGTCGTGGAAGCCCAGCGACTCGCGCGCCTGCAGCTCCCACGGACGGGCGCGGAACTGGAACACCTTGTTGGTCAGCGCGCCGACCGGGCACACGTCGACCACATTGCCCGACAGCTCGGTGGTCAGCGGCTTGCCGTCGTAGGTGCCGATCTGCAGGTTCTCGCCGCGGTACATGCCGCCCAGCTCGTAGGTGCCGGCCACTTCCGCGGTGAAGCGCACGCAGCGCGTGCACTGGATGCAGCGGGTCATCTCGGTGGCGACCAGCGGACCGATGTCCTCGTCGGGCACCACGCGCTTGCGTTCGTTGAAGCGGCTGACCGAGCGGCCATAGCCCAGCGAGACGTCCTGCAGTTCGCACTCGCCGCCCTGATCGCAGATCGGGCAGTCCAGCGGATGGTTGATCAGCAGGAACTCCATCACGCTGCGCTGGTACTTGAGCGCCTTCTCGTTGCGCGTGAACACCTTGAGCCCGTCGCCGACCGGCGTGGCGCAGGCCGGCGAAGGCTTGGGCGCGGGGCGGCCGCCGACTTCGGTATCGACCAGGCACATGCGGCAGTTGGCCGCGATGGACAGCTTGTCGTGATAGCAGAAGCGCGGGATCGGGATGCCGGCCTTGTCGGCGGCCTGGATGATCATCGAGCCCTTGGGCGCGTACAGGACGCGGCCATCGATCTCGATGGTGACGTGATCGGGCGGGACGTTGGGATCGACCGGTTGGGCGCTCATGCGGCGGCCTCCAGCTGGACGTCGACGATCGAGCGACCGTTGACGATGTAGTACTCGAACTCGTCCCAGAACTGGCGCAGGAAGCCCTGGATGGGCCACGCCGCCGCCTCGCCGAACGCGCAGATGGTGTGGCCTTCGATCTGGCCGGCCACGGCCTTGAGCTGGTGCAGGTCTTCCATCGTGCCCTTGCCGGCGACGATGCGCTCCAGCACCCGGTGCATCCAGCCGGTGCCTTCGCGGCACGGCGTGCACTGGCCGCAGGATTCCTTGTGGAAGAACTGGCTGATGCGGCAGGCGAAGCGCACGCAGCACACGCTGTCGTCCAGCACCACGATGGCGCCCGAGCCCAGGCCGGTGCCCAGCGCGCGCAGCGTGTCGTAGTCCATCTGCAGGCCCTTGAGCTGGTCGGCCTTGAGCACCGGCATCGACACGCCGCCGGGGACGGCGGCCTTGAGCTTGCGGCCCGGCTTGAGACCGCCGGCCATTTCCAGCAGCTCATCGAACGTGGTGCCCAGCGGCACCTCGAAGTTGCCGCCCTTGGCCACGCAGCCGGACACCGAGAAGATCTTCGGACCGCCGTTCTTGGTCTTGGACAGGCCCAGGAACCATTCCGGACCGTTGCGGATGATCGCCGGCACCGAGGCGTAGGTCTCGGTGTTGTTGATCGTCGAGGGCTTGCCGTACAGGCCGAAGTTGGCCGGGAACGGCGGCTTGTAGCGCGGCTGGCCCTTCTTGCCTTCCAGCGACTCCATCAGCGCGGTTTCCTCACCGCAGATGTAGGCGCCGGCGCCCAGCGCGGCGTAGATGTCGATGTCCACGCCCGAGCCGAGCACGTTCTTGCCCAGCCAGCCGTGCTTGTAGGCATCGGCCAGGGCCTGCTCGAAATGCTCGAAGGGCTCGTGGTGGAACTCGCCGCGCAGATAGTTGTAGCCCACGGTCGAACCGGTGGCGTAGCAGGCGATGGCCATGCCCTCCACCACCGAGTGCGGGTTGTAACGCAGGATGTCGCGATCCTTGCAGGTGCCCGGCTCGGACTCGTCCGAGTTGCAGAGGATGTACTTCTGCATGTCGCCCTTGGGCATGAAGGACCACTTCAGGCCGGTCGGGAAGCCGGCGCCGCCGCGGCCGCGCAGGTTGGAGGCCTTGACCATCTCGACCACGTCGGCCGGGCTGATCTTCTCTTCGAGGATCTTGCGCAGCGCGGCGTAGCCGCCGGTCTTGAGGTAGTTCTCGTACGACCACGGGGTGTCGTAGTGCAGCGTGGTCAGGCACACCTGATGCGGCTGCGGGGCGGGACCGACCGGGCCAGTGGAAGCTGGGTGGGAATGTGCCATGCGCTTACTCCAGGCCGTCCAGCAGCTCATCGACCTTTTCGGGCGTGAGGTGCTCGTGGTAGTGGCCGTTGATCACCATCATCGGCGCGGCCGAACATGCGGCCAGGCACTCCTCCTCGCGCTTGAGGAAGATGCGGCCGTCGGCGGTGGACTGGCCGCGCTTGCAGCCGAGCTTCTTCTCGGCGTACTGCGCCAGTTCCTCACCGCCATTGAGCCAGCAGCTGATGTTGGTGCAGAAGGCGACGTTGTGGCGGCCGACCTTCTCCAGCTCGAACATCGAATAGAAGCTGGCGACCTCGTAGGCCCACACCGGCGGCAGCTCCAGGTACTTGGCCACGCCGGCGATCAGCTCGTCGGTCAGCCAGCCGCCGTTCTGCTCCTGCGCGGCGTGCAGGCCCTGCAGCACGGCCGAGCGCTTGCGATCCGGCGGGAACTTGGTCAACCAGTGGTCGATGTGGGCGCGCGTGGCGTCGCTCAGCACGACCATCGGGTCGACGTGGCGCGCGTTCTCGAAATTACCTGTGGCCCTCATCGGTCCACCTCACCAAAGACAAGATCATAGGTACCGATCATCGCCACCACGTCGGGCAGCATGTGCCCGACCACGATCGCGTCCATCGAAGAAAGGTGCACGAAGCCTGGCGCGCGCAGGTGCACGCGGAAGGGCTTGTTGGCGCCGTCGGAGACCAGGTAGCAGCCGAATTCGCCCTTGGGCGCTTCCACCGCGCTGTAGGTCTCGCCGGCCGGCACGCAATAGCCTTCGGAGAACAGCTTGAAGTGGTGGATCAGCGCTTCCATGTCGTCCTTCATGGACTCGCGGCTGGGCGGGGCGACCTTGAAGTTCTCGATCATCACCGGGCCCGGGTTGGCCTTCAGCCACTTCACGCACTGGGCGATGATGCGGTTGGACTCGCGCATCTCGGCGATGCGCACCAGGTAACGGTCGTAGCAGTCGCCGTTGAGGCCGATCGGGATATCGAAATCCACCGCGTCGTACTTGGCGTAGGGCTGCTTCTTGCGCAGGTCCCACTCGATGCCCGAGCCGCGCAGCATCACGCCGGTCATGCCCCAGGCGCGCGCCTGCTCGGGCGAGATCACGCCGATGCCGACGGTGCGCTGCTTCCAGATGCGGTTGTCGGTCAGCAGGGTCTCGTATTCGTCCACGCGCGAGGGGAAGGTCTTGGTGAACTCCTCCAGGAAGTCCAGCAGCGAACCCTCGCGCGCGGCGTTGAGGTGCTTGAGCGCCTGACCCTTGTGCCAGGGCGACTCCTTGTACTTGGGCATCTGCCCCGGCAGGTCGCGGTAGACGCCGCCCGGACGGTAGTAGGTCGCGTGCATGCGCGCGCCGGAGACCGCCTCGTAGCAGTCCATCAGCTCCTCGCGCTCGCGGAAGGCGTACAGCATCACCGCCATCGCGCCGAGGTCCAGCGCGTTGGAACCGACCCACATCAGGTGGTTCAGGATGCGCGTGATCTCGTCGAACATCGTGCGGATGTACTGCGCACGCACCGGCGCCTCGATGCCCATCAGGGTCTCGATGGCGCGCACGTAGGCGTGCTCGTTGCACATCATCGACACGTAGTCCAGGCGATCCATGTAGCCGATCGACTGGTTGAATGGCTTGGACTCGGCCAGCTTCTCGGTGCCCCGGTGCAGCAGGCCGATATGCGGATCGGCGCGCACCACCGTCTCGCCGTCCATTTCCAGGATCAGGCGCAGCACGCCGTGGGCCGCAGGATGCTGCGGACCGAAGTTCATCGTGTAGTTGCGGATCTCCTGCCGGGCCTCGGCGGGATTGCTCGCGAAAGGCGCATGGGCCTGGTTGACGTGCGATGGCTGGATCTGTGCGCTCATGACTTCGACTCCCGCGCCGCGGCTTCGCCGGCGGCGGTCTGGTAGCGCGCGTCCTCACGGATCACGCGCGGCACGCCCACGCGCGGCTCGACCGAGGTCACCGGCTCGTAGACCACGCGCTTGCGCTCTTCGTCGTAGCGCACCTCGACGTTGCCGATCAGCGGGAAATCCTTGCGGAACGGATGGCCCACGAAGCCGTAGTCGGTGAGGATGCGGCGCAGGTCCGGATGGCCGGAGAAGACGATGCCGAACAGGTCGAAGGCCTCGCGCTCGAACCAGTTGGCGCCCGGCCAGATGTCGGTGACCGAGGCCACCACCGGCACGTCGTCGTTGGGCGCGAAGCAGCGCAGGCGCACGCGGCGGTTGTGCTGGTAGGAGATCAGGTGCGCCACCGCGGCGAAGCGGTTGGTCGGCACCGGCACCTCACCGATGCCGCCGGCGTTGCCGTTCTCGCGGGTGGGGAACTCGCCCCAGGCGAAGCGGCCGACGGCCTTGCCTTCCACGCCGCGCGAGAAGCCCTGCGAGGAAACGTCCGAGGTATCCCACTCATCGCTGCCGTAGCCGAGGTAGTCCACGCCGCACAGGTCGGTGAGCTGCTCGAAGCCGAAGTCGTCGCGCAGCGCCAGGCACAGCTCGTGCCACAGCGCGTGCGGAACCTCGATGGTGGTCTCGCCCGAGGGCGAAACGGTCACGGCCGCGTCCGGGAAACGGGCGCGCAGCGTGTCGGTATAAAGGGCTTGCTCTGCCATGGGGGCTTTGCGTGCTCTGAAAGGAGTGGATCAGCGGGCGATGGTCTGGGTGCGCCAGATCTTCTTCTGCAGCTGCAGGATGCCGTAGACCAGCGCCTCGGCCGTGGGCGGGCAGCCCGGCACATAGACGTCGACCGGCACGATGCGGTCGCAGCCGCGCACCACCGAGTAGGAATAGTGGTAGTAGCCGCCGCCGTTGGCGCAGCTGCCCATCGAGATGACCCACTTCGGGTCCGGCATCTGGTCGTAGACCTTGCGCAGCGCCGGGGCCATCTTGTTGACCAGGGTGCCGGCCACGATCATCACGTCGGACTGGCGCGGGCTGGGGCGGAACACGACCCCGTAGCGGTCCAGGTCCAGGCGCGCGGCGCCGGCATGCATCATCTCCACCGCGCAGCAGGCCAGGCCGAAGGTCATCGGCCACATCGAGCCGGTGCGGGCCCAGTTCATCAGCGCGTCGACGCTGGTGGTGACATAGCCTTTTTCCAGCAGCGGGTTGTCGCCTTCCGGCCGCAGGATGTCGTCCACCCGCCCTTCCGGGATCGGGTTGGTCATCAGCTTGTCGATGGTTTGGATCACTCCCATTCGAGCGCTCCCTTCTTCCAGACGTAAATGAAGCCCAGGAACAGCATGCCCACGAACAGGCCCATGGTGACCAGGGAGCGCGCACCGATGTCCATGAACACCTGGGTCCACGGCACGATGAAGATGATTTCCAGGTCGAAGACGATGAACTGGATGGCGATCAGGTAGTAGCGCACATCGAACTTCATGCGCGCGTCCTCGAATGCCTCGAAGCCGCATTCGTAGGGGGAGAGTTTCTCGGCGTCGGGGCGACGCGGGCCGATGAGGCGACCGATGATCATCAGCGCGATGCCGATGCCGGTGGCGACGATCAGGAAAAGCAGGTTCGGCAGGTAATTGGCCAGCACTCGCAGTTCTCTCTTTTAATTCCCGCGACCGGGGCACAGTCTACTGCCGCAGTGCGGCAGAAGCGTGCAGAGGTCGCTGACGGGTCCAGCCTTGCGGATCCACCGTGTTGACGGGCCGGGCGCGGGACCTCGGCAGTGCCCTGCCATCCCGATCCGGCCCGGCATGGCCGGGCGCTTCGCCGCGTGTCCTTCCGCTTCTCGTACCGGACACTGCTGCGAACCTGACAATTGTAGCGGTCACTGAACTGCCGAGTAAACGATTTCGCGGTTTTGGATCGTGCCGCGAATTCGCCATCCTTGCCGGCGCCGCGACAGGCCCGCAGCGCCTGGCCGGCGCTCCCGCGGCGACGGCGACGGAAGGGCTCTTCATCAGAGCACGGGGACGCGAAGCGGCTCATGACGCGCTTCGACGGCGAAAAGCGCACTCCGCCGCCCAGCCTCGACCCCGCCGGGCGCGACTCCTTGGCTCGGTCCGCCCTCGACGGTGGACTTGCCGTCGCGGGTCATCCTAAGGCCGGCTCTCCGCGCGCCCGACCGGGTCGAGGCTCTGCGGCGAATCTTCCAACTCAAAGGCGTCGAGCAAGCGCTTTGCCCCCTCCCTTTCGCCGCAGGCGAAGGGGAGGGCCGGGGCGGCATGCTTTTGCTCTTCGCTTCGGTGGCTTCCGGTAAAGCCCCGACCCCTCCCCATCCCTCCCCTGCGCTGCGCGCAAGGGAGGGGGCTCAAACCGAAGCCCTGTGACCTGACGCGCGAGGCAGCGGCCGGCGGGCGGTGGCCGCGCCTAGCGAGGCAGGATGCCGAGCGCCTTAGGGCGGGGCAGGATGCCCTGACCGAGGGAAAAGCGACCACTGCCCGCCGGACCGCTGCCCCTGTCGAAGCCAGAGCGCGAAGGCAACGCAGCTCTTGATCGGAAGGCATCCAACGAAAAAGGGCCCGACAAGGCCCTTTTCGTTTACCGCGTTGTGTGGTGCCCAAGAGGGGACTCGAACCCCTACGACTTTCGCCGCTACCACCTCAAGGTAGTGCGTCTACCAATTCCGCCACCTGGGCAAAGCTTGCCTGCCGGCTCGCATCGCGCGGGCCGGCATTGTACGTGTCACTGGGCCGGAGTGGGAGCCGGCTTGGTGGCCTCGGGCTGCGCCGGGGCCGAAGGCGCGGGCTGGGCGGCCGGCGCGGAAGCGGCGGGCGCGACCGTGTCGGCCGGCGCCGGGGCGACCGGCTGCTGCGACATGATGCCCAGATCCTGCTGCGCGCTGCCGGTGTGCGCGGTGCGCGAGGCGCTCCAGGCCATGAACAGGCTGATGGCGAAGAACGCCACGGCCAGCCACTTGGTGCTCTTGGACAGGAAGTTGGACGCGCCGCGCGCACCGAACACGGTGCCCGAAGCGCCCGCACCGAAGCCGGACCCGGCCTGGGCGCCGGTCCCGCGCTGCATCAGCACCAGGCCGATGATGGCCACCGCCACCAGCACGTAGACCACATTGAGGATCAGCATCAACATCGACATGGATCGTGTTTCTCGTTGAAAGGCCCCGCCGCTTGGCAGCGACGGCGCCATGAAGTCTGTGTCTACTCGGCCGCCGCGCGGGCGATGGCCAGGAAGTCGGCGGCCACCAGCGAGGCGCCTCCGACCAGCCCGCCGTCGACATCGGGCTGGGCGAACAGCTCGGCGGCGTTGTCGGGCTTGACGCTGCCGCCGTACAGCAGGGGCAACGAATCGGCGATTCTAGCATCCACGCGCGCCACCACGCCACGGATGAAGGCGTGGACGTCCTGGGCCTGCTGCGGGGTCGCGGTGCGGCCGGTGCCGATCGCCCAGACCGGCTCGTAGGCCACCACCGCACCGTCGAAGCCGGCGCTGCCGGCCAGCGCCAGCACGGGCTCGAGCTGGGCGGCGATGACCTGCTCGGTCTGGCCGGCCTCGCGCTGCTCCAGGGTCTCGCCCACGCACAGCACCGGCACCAGGCCGGCATTGCGCGCGGCCATGAACTTGCGCGCGACCAGCTGGCTGCTCTCGTGGTGGTACTGGCGGCGCTCGGAATGCCCGACCAGGCCGTAGGTGGCGCCGACATCGACCAGCATCGCGGCGGAGACCTCGCCGGTGTAGGCGCCCTTCTCGTTGGCGCTGACGTCCTGCGCGCCGAAGGCGATGGGCCTGCCCTCGAAGTCCTCGATCAGATCGCCCAGGTAAGGCAGCGGCGGCAGCACCACCACTTCGACACCCGGCACGGGCAGGGCTTCTGCCAGTTCTCCGACCAGAGCCGTGGCGAAATCGCGGCTGCCGTGCAGCTTCCAGTTTCCGGCGACGATCCTGCGGCGCATGACAACTCCTATGAACATCAGGCGGGGCAGCATACCGCCTCGTCCGTGGTGGCTCGCTGACGAAGCCGCCCCACACACCCGCGGGCGGCCGCCCTGCCCTTGCGGCGTCCGTGCGCGGGCGCTGCCCGGGGATGCACACTGGCGCCCTCTTCCCGTCTCGCGCCCGCCATGTCCTCGACCGCCGTTCCTGCGCAACACCCCGGCTATGCACTGATCACGGGCGCCTCGGCCGGCATCGGGGCCGAATTCGCCCGTCAGTACGCCGCGCGCGGCGTGCCGCTGATCCTCACCGCGCGCCGCGCCGAACGGCTGCAGGCGCTGGCCACTGCACTGGGGGCGCAGGTGGACGTGCAGGTGATCGCCGCCGATCTGGAGGATCCGGCCGCGCCCGCCCGGATCGCCGAGGAGATCGCGCGGCGCGGGCTGCGGGTCCAGATGCTCGTCAACAACGCGGGCTACGGGGTGCCGGGCCGCTACCTCACGCGCGACTGGAGCGTGCATGCGCGTTTCATCCAGCTGATGGTGACTGCGCTGTGCGAGCTGACCTGGCGCCTGTTGCCGCAGATCGCCGCCAGTGGATCGGGGCGGATCATCAATGTGGCCTCGTTCGCCGCACTGGTGCCCGGGGCCGACGGGCAGACGCTGTATGCGCCGGCCAAGGCCTGGCTGGTGGCGATGAGTCAGTCGCTGTCGCTGGAGTATGCCGACCGCGGCGTGCGGGTCTGCGCGCTGTGCCCGGGCTTCACCTGGTCGGAGTTCCACGATGTCACGGGCACGCGCGAGCAGATGTCGCGCCTGCCACGGTGGATCTGGCTGAGCGCCGAGGAGGTCGTGCGCGAGGGCATCGCGGGGGTGGAGCGCGGCCAGGTGCTGGTGATCCCGGGCTGGCGCTGGCGGCTGCTGTACCACGTGGTGCGCCACCTGCCGCAATCGTGGCTGCTGGCGCTGATGGCGCGCAGCTCGCGCAAGGTGCGTGCGCAGGTTTGAGGCTTTCGCGCACCCGGCCTCACTTCAAGCGCTTCTCACAGCGGCTCGTGCGTTCCGGCGCTCGAGCGGGAGCGCTCCGGCTTCGGAGGGGCTGCGGTCCGGCGGGCGGTACCCGCTTTTCCCTCGGTCAGGGCATCCTGCCCTGCCTTAAGGCACTCGGCTTGCTGCCTCGCTCGTCGCGACCACCGCCCGCCGGCCCGCCGCCTCGCACGTAGCGCCTGAAGGCCTCCACCTGTAGAGCGGAGCTTGCTCCGCTGGGGCTTTCCCAATGATCCGGCCCAAACGCAGCGGAGTCCCCAAAAGGGGATTGCCACAAGCTCCGCTCTACAAAAATGGCCGCGACGTGGCGGGGAGAGAGTCGCTCCCACAGAAGCGTGACGCGCTGTCCCAACTGAGCGTCAACCGGTTAGGGCTGACGAGCCCAGGAGCCGTGCGCGTCGGCGACGCGGCTTACTTCAGCTTGATCTCGCGCAGGCGCTCGTCCAGGTAGTCCTGGGCGGTGATGGCCTGGGGATAGCGCTTGGGGTTGTCCGGAGTGATCGTCGAAGGCAGCACGTCGATCAGGAAGTCCGGATTGGGGTGCAGGAAGAACGGCACCGAATAGCGCGGCTTGCGCGCCTCCTCGCCCGGCGGGTTGGTGACCCGGTGCGTGGTGGAGGGATACACATGGTTGGTCAGGCGCTGCAGCATGTCGCCGATGTTGACCACGATGGTGTCCGCGTCGCTGGTGAAGGGCACCCACTGGCCCTCGCGCGACTTCACTTCCAGGCCGGCGGCGCTGGCGCCGACCAGCAGCGTGATCAGGTTGATGTCCTCGTGCGCGCCGGCGCGCACGTTCGGGATGTCGTCGCTGGTGATCGGCGGATAGTGGATCGGGCGCAGGATCGAGTTGCCCGCATCGGTCTTGTCGGCGAAGTAGTCCTCCGGCAGGCCGATGTGCAGCGCCAGCGCGGCCAGCACGTGGCTGCCCAGCGCATCGAGCTGCCGGTACAGGCCGTAGGCGTGCTCGCGGAAGTTGGGCACCTCGTCCGGCCACAGGTTGGCGGGCATGACGCCGGCGTACTTGGAGTCGGCGGGGAGTTCGCGGCCGACGTGCCAGAACTCCTTCAGGTCGAAATGCTTGGAATCCTTCGCCGTCTCCACGCCGAAGGCGGTGTAGCCGCGCGCGCCGCCGATGCCGGGCACGCGGTACTTTAGCTTGGCCTCGTCCGGCAGCGCGAAGAAGTTCTTGAACACCTCGTAGGCCGCGTCGATGTCGGCCTGCGGGATGCCGTGGTTGCGGATGCCGGCGAAGCCCCACTCGCGATAGGCGGCGCCCAGTTCGGCCACGAACGCCTCGCGGTCGGCGGCGCTGACGGGCGAGATGAAGCGGGCGATGTCGAGGGTGGGAATGGCGCTGCTCATGGGCAAACCGGAAGGTGAACGTGGCCTTCCAGTTTATCGCCTCGGGCCCTAACGCAGCAGCAGGTACAGGGCCCAGAGCGTGAGCGCCTTGACGACGGCCACGCCCAGGGCGATCAGCACTTTCTCATGCCGCGGCACGCACCGCCCCGGCCAGGGTGTCGAGCGTGGCCTGCATCAGCGCGTCGTCGTCGGCTTCCACCGTCACGCGCACCACCGGCTCGGTGCCGGACGGGCGCAGGAACGCGCGCCCGCGCCCGGCCACGGCGGCCTGGGCCTGGTGGAGCGCGGTCTGAACGGTCTGCGCCTCGACCACGGCTTTGGCGGCCACGCCGTCCAGGCGCACGTTGGTGGTGCGCTGCGGCAGCATGGTCAGGCCGGCCAGGGCCTGGTCCAGGCGGCGGCCGGTGCGGTGCAGGACTTCCAGCACCTGCAGCGCGCTGACGATGCCATCGCCGGTGTTGGCCCGGTCCAGGCACAGGATGTGACCGGAAGCTTCGCCGCCGAGCACGCCGCCGCCATCGACCAGGGCCTGGTGTACGTAGCGGTCGCCGACCTTGGCGCGGGTGAAGGCGATGCCCTGCTCGCCCAGCGCCCGCTCCAGCCCGTAGTTGGTCATCAGCGTGCCGACCACCGCGCCATGCAGGCGCCCGGACCGCTTCCAGTCGCTGGCCAGCACGTACAGCAGGCCGTCGCCATCGATCACGCGGCCATGGCCATCGACGAACAGCACGCGATCGCCGTCGCCGTCGAAGGCGATGCCCAGGTCGGCGCCGGACAGCACCACGCGCCGGGCCAGGCCCTCGGGATGGGTCGAGCCGACGCCGTCGTTGATGTTCAGGCCGTTGGGCGCATCGCCGATGACCTCCACGCGCGCGCCGAGTTCGCGCAGCACGATCGGTGCGACCTGGTAGGTGGCACCGTTGGCGCAGTCGACCACGATCTTCATGCCGGTCAGGTCGAACTCGCGCGGGACCGAGTTCTTGCAGCTTTCCACGTAGCGGCCGACCGCGTCGCGGGTGCGCACGGCCTTGCCCAGCGCCTCGGAGGCGACGGTGCGGAACGGCTGGTCCAGCGCGGCCTCGATCGCCAGCTCAGTGGCGTCGTCGAGCTTCTCGCCCTCGGCAGAGAAGAACTTGATGCCGTTGTCGTAATGCGGGTTGTGCGAGGCGGAGATGACGATGCCGCCGGAGGCGCGCAGCGCACGGGTCAGGTGTGAGACGGCCGGCGTGGGCATCGGCCCCATCAGCTGCACGTCCACGCCGGCGGCGACCAGCCCGGCCTCGAGCGCGGCCTCGAACATGTAGTTGGAGATGCGCGTGTCCTTGCCGATGATCACCACCGGCTTGCCCGCGCCGGCGCGGCGCACGCGCGCGGCCAGGGCATGGCCATAGGCATTGCCCAGGCGCAGCATGAAGTCGGCCGAGATCGGCCCCTGGCCGACGCGCCCGCGGATCCCGTCGGTGCCGAAGTACTTCCGGCTGGCGACCATCAGGCGACCTCGGGTTCGACCGGCCGGGTCTGCTTCATCATCAGCGCGCACAGGTCGGCCAGGCGGTCGCGCAGTTCGCGGCGGTCGCAGATCTGGTCGATGGCGCCGTGGTCGAGCAAGAACTCGGAGCGCTGGAAGCCCTCCGGCAGCGTCTCGCGCACGGTCTGCTCGATCACGCGCGGACCGGCGAAGCCGATCAGCGCCTTGGGCTCGGCGATGTTGATGTCGCCCAGCATGGCGAAGCTGGCCGACACGCCGCCGGTGGTGGGATGGGTCAGCACCGAGATGTACGGCAGGCCGGCCGCGCGCAGGCGCCCCAGCGCGGCCGAGGTCTTGGCCATCTGCAGCAGCGAGAACAGGCTCTCCTGCATGCGCGCGCCGCCCGAGGCCGAGAAGCACACGAACGGGCAGCCCAGCTCCAGCGCCTTCTCCGCGCCCAGGGTGAAGCGCTCGCCCACCACCGAACCCATCGAGCCGCCCATGTAGGCGAAATCGAAGGCGCTGGCGACCAGCGCGCGGCCCTTGACCTGGCCCTGCAGGGTGATCAGCGCGTCGCGCTCGCCGGTGGCCTTCTGCGCGGCCTTGATCCGGTCGGAGTACTTCTTCTGGTCGCGGAACTTGAGCACGTCGGTCGGGCCCAGCGCGGCGCCCAGCTCGGTGGTGCTGCCGGCGTCGAACAGCGCCGCCAGTCGCGCGCGGGCGCGGATGGCCATGTGGTGGCCGCACTTGGGGCAGACCTCGAGGTTTTCCTCGAGCTCGGGCCGGTACAGCACCGCGCCGCAGTTGTCGCACTTCTCCCAGAGCCCCTCGGGGACGCTGCGCTTGGGTTTGCGGGTCGCCGCGTCGGTGCGGATGCCCGAGGGCATCAGTTTGCTCAGCCAGCTCATGCGTGTTTGGAAACCTGGTACGGCGCGCCCCGGGGGCGCGGGATCAAGCGCGGCAGTTTAGCCCAGCGCCTGATCCAGCGCCTCACGCAGCGGCCGCAGGAAGGTTCCGGCCAGTTCAGCCGCCTGCGCCGGGTTTTGCGCCGCAGCAATGGCCTCGACCAGGGCGCTGCCGACCACGACCCCGTCGGCCGCCGGCGCCATGGCCGCCGCGCTGGCCGCGTCCTTGATGCCGAAGCCCACCACCACCGGCACGCTGGCGGCCGCACGCAGGGTGCGCAGGCGCTCGCCGGCGGCCTGGGTGTCCAGCCGGTCCGAGGCGCCGGTCACGCCGGCGAAGCTGACGTAGTACAGATAGCCCTGGCCCTGCTCGCACAGCAGCGCCATGCGCTCGGGGCTGGTGGTCGGCGCCGCCAGGGCGATCAACTGCAGGCCGTAGGCATTGAAGGTGGCGCGGGTCTGGGCCGCCTCTTCCGGCGGCAGGTCGACCAGCAGCGCGCCGTCCACGCCGGCCTCGGTGGCCTCGCGCGCGAAGCGCTCGGCGCCGTGGATCTCGACCGGGTTGAGGTAGCCCATCAGCACCACCGGCGTGGTCGCATCGGTCTGGCGGAACGCGCGCACCACCTCGAGCACGAAGCGCAGGCCGGCCCCGCGCCCCAGCGCGCGCTCGGAACTGCGTTGGATGGTCGGGCCATCGGCCATCGGATCGGAGAACGGCACGCCCAGCTCGATCACGTCGGCGCCGGCGGCGACCAGCGCGTGCATGACCGGCACGGTCGCCTCCAGCGAGGGATCGCCGGCGGTGATGAACGGGACCAGCGCCTTGCGCCCCTCGGCCTTGCGCGCGGCCAGCGCGGTGTCCAGGCGGTTCATTCGGGCTGGCTGTCGCGCGAGGCCTGCTCGGCCTGCTGGGCGGCGGCATAGGCGGCGGCCAGCTCCGAGGCGCCCACGTCCACGCCGCGCTCGGCGCCGAGGATGTCCAGGTGCTCGTTGAGCATGCGCCGGTACAGGCCGGTCATGTAGTCCAGGAAGCCCTGGCGCGACTCGGCCGGGGTCGGCTCGACCGTCAGGTAGACGTGTGCGTTGTAGCGGGCCACGCCGTAGAGCGCGGCGAAGCTGGTGCGCTTGCTGCCGTGGATGCCGCCCTGGCGGTTGGCCAGCTGCACGAACTTGTTGACCACATCGAAGAACTGCGGGTCCAGCGGAGCGTCGATGCTCGGCGGCGCCTGGGTGTCGTCGGCCATGAGGATTCCTTAGCGATTGCGTAGAGGGAAAGCGCGGCGCGGGCGCCGTCAGATCTGGATGTTCTCGCGCGCGGCGATGGTGTGCACATCCTTGTCGCCGCGGCCGGAGAGGTTGCACAGCACCAGCTGGTCGGAGGGCAGATCGCGCGCCAGCTTGATCGCCTGGGCCACGGCATGGCTGGATTCCAGCGCCGCCAGGATGCCCTCGGTGCGCGCCAGGGTGTGGAACGCGGCCAGCGCCTCCTCGTCGGTGATGCCCAGGTACGTGGCACGGCCCGAATCGGCCAGGAAGGCGTGCTCCGGGCCCACGCCCGGGTAGTCCAGGCCGGCGGAGATCGAATGGGTCTCGATGATCTGGCCGTCGTCGTCGCACAGCACATAGGTGCGGTTGCCGTGCAGCACGCCGACCCGCCCGCCGGCGATGGAGGCCGCGTGGCGGCCGGTCTCCAGGCCATCGCCGGCCGGCTCGGCGCCGTAGAGGCGCACGTTCGCATCGTTGAGGAAGGCGTGGAAGATGCCGATGGCGTTGCTGCCGCCGCCGACGCAGGCGGTGATCGCATCGGGCAGGCGGCCGAACTGTTTGAGCATCTGCGCGCGCGCCTCGCGGCCGACGATGGCGTTGAAGTCGCGCACCATGCGCGGATACGGGTCGGGGCCGGCCACGGTGCCGATGATGTAGAAGGTGTCGGTCACGTTGGTCACCCAGTCGCGCATGGCCTCGTTGAGCGCGTCCTTGAGCGTGGCCGAGCCACTGGTGACCGGCACCACCGTGGCGCCGAGCAGGCGCATGCGGTAGACGTTGGCCTTCTGCCGCTCGATGTCGGTGGAGCCCATGTAGACCACGCATTCCAGCCCCAGGCGCGCGGCCACGGTGGCGCTGGCCACGCCGTGCTGGCCGGCGCCGGTCTCGGCGATGATCCGGGTCTTGCCCATGCGGCTGGCCAGCAGGGCCTGGCCGATGGCGTTGTTGATCTTGTGCGCGCCGGTGTGGTTGAGGTCCTCGCGCTTGAGCAGGATCTGCGCGCCGCCCACCTCGCGGCTCAGGCGCCGGGCGTGGTAGATCGGGCTGGGGCGGCCCACGTAGTGCTTGAGGTCGTCGTAGAACGCGTCGGTGAAGGCCGGATCGGCGCGGGCCGTGTCGTAGGCGGCGGCCAGTTCCTGCAGCGGCCCGATCAGGGTCTCGGCGACGAAGCGCCCGCCGTGGCGGCCGAAGTGTCCGGCGGCGTCGGGATAGGCGTGGAAGTCACGGATGGCGGGAGCGGACATGGGGGCACCGGCATTGAACGAAGGCCGCCATCCTAGCCCAGCGGGACGGGTGGCAATAGCGATAAGATCGCCGCGACCTGTCAGGAAATCTCACACATGGCCTCCCCTGCCCTGCCCCCGCTGGGCGCGCTGCGCGCCTTCGAGGCCGCGGCCCGGCTGGAAAGCGTCAGCCGCGCCGCCGACGAGCTGCATGTGACCCACGGTGCGGTCAGCCGGCAGATCCGGGCGCTGGAGGACGCGCTGGGCCAGCCGCTGTTCGACCGCGTCGGGCGCGGCCTGGTGCTGACCCCCGCCGGCCGCCGGCTGCGCGACGCCTGCGGCCAGGCCTTCACCCAGCTGGGCCAGGCCTGGCGCGAACTGCGGCGCGGGCCGGCCGGCGACACGCTGGTGCTGGGCTGTTCGGCCAGCGTCCTGGCGCGCTGGGTGATTCCCCGGCTGGAACGCATGCAGCAGGCGCTGCCCGGCGTGTCGCTGCACTTCTCCGCGCAGGAATCGCCGGATCGCGCCCTGGGCGAGGTCGACGCCCTGCTGCTGCTCGGCCAGGCACCCTGGCCGGCCGGCTGGCAGGTGGCCGAACTGGCCGGCGAGACGATCGGGCCGGTCGTGGGCGCGCGCTATCCCGGCCTGCCGGCGCTGCAGGCCCAGCCGCCGACGGCGCTGCTGGGCGAGCGCCTGCTGCACACCGCCTCGCGCCCGCAGGCCTGGCCGCAGTGGGCCGCCGCGCACGGGCTGGATCCGCAGGCGCTGCAGTACGGCGAAGGCTTCCCACACCTGTACTACCTGCTCGAGGCGGCCGCCTCTGGCCTCGGCGTGGCCATCGCGCCACGGCCGCTGGTGGAAGCGGACCTGGCCAGCGGCCGGCTGCTGGCGCCGTGGGGGTTCGCGCCCACGCCCGGGCGCTGGGCGCTGTGCTCGGCGGGCGGCCGCAGCGATCCACGCCTGACCCGGCTGGCGGGCTGGCTGCACGCGGAACTCGGCGCTGCCGAGCCTAGCTGAGCCGCCGGTTTTACTCGGCCACCGCCACCACTTCCTCTTCGGCATCGGCCACGAACTGCCCGCCCGCCTCCAGCTGGGCGAACAGCCCGCCCTGGGCGACCAGCGCGTCGAAGCGGCCCTGCTCCACGATCTCCCCGTCCTTCATCACCAGGATCAGATCGGCATTGCGCACGGTGCTCAGGCGGTGGGCGATAACGAAGGTGGTGCGATCGCGCGTGAGCCGGTTGAGGGCGCGCTGGATGCGCGCCTCGGTGGCGTTGTCCAGCGCGCTGGTGGCCTCGTCCAGGATCAGGATCGGCGCGTTCTTCAGCATCGCCCGGGCGATGGACAGGCGCTGGCGCTCGCCGCCGGACAGCGACACGCCGCGCTCGGCCACCAGGGTCGAATAGCCCTCCGGCTTGACCACCACGAAGTTGTGCGCCTCGGCCGCGCGCGCGGCCTCCTCCATCTCCAGCGCGCTGGCGTCTGGCTTGCCCACGCGCAGGTTGTCGGCCACCGAGCGGTACAGCAGGCCCGGGTCCTGGAACACCACGGCGATGTGCTCGCGCAGCGAGGTCAGCTTGACCGTGCGGATGTCGATGCCGTCGATGGTGATCCGGCCGCGATCCGGGTCGTAGGCGCGATATAGCAGGCTCAGCGCGGTCGACTTGCCCGCCCCGGTCGGCCCGACCAGGGCCACGGTGCTGCCGGCGGCGGCGGTGAAGTTCAGCGCGCGCAGCGCCGGGTGCGAGGCGTCGTACCCGAAGGACACGTCCTCGAAGCGCACCTCGCCGCGCACCTTGTCCGGCAGCGGCGGCGCCTTGGGATCCTCCTTGACCGTGGCATCGGTATCGAGCACGGCGAAGAAGTCGCTCAGCGACGGCGTCTGGAAGAACAGGTTGGAGATGAAGCCGGCGAAGGCCTCCAGCCGCCCGATCTGCAGCAGCGCGAAGTTGACGAAGGTGACGATGCCGCCGACGGTCACCTCGCCCTTGGCGTTGAGCTGCGCGCCGAGGGCGAAGATCGCCACGATGGTCAGCGTGGAGGCCGCGCGGTTGGCCACCGACAGCCAGGCCCAGCCGCGCAGCACCGGGTACTGCGCGTCCAGCGCGCGCCGGGACATTTCACGAATCGCCTCGACCTCGGCCTGCAGGCGCGTATAGACCTGCACCACCGGCACGTTGCCCAGCACGTCGCCGGCGCGCTCGGAGATGGCGCTGTGCAGCTGCTCGATCTGGCCCTGCGCGCGATGCGTGCGGCGCATGGCGATGGCGTTGAAGGTGGCGAAGGTCACCATCAGCCCGACCATCAGCAGGCCGAGCTTCCAGTTGACGTACAGCGACCAGGGGATCATCAGCAGGATCGACAGCAGCGTGGTCAGGTGGTCGCGGAAGAACCCCAGCCACAGGCCGAACAGGTTGTTGCTGCCGGTATGCATGATGCGCAGCAGCCGGCCGGTGTGGTGCTGGCCGTGATACGACAGCGGCAGCGCGATGGCGTGCTCGAAGTACTGGGCGATCACCGCCAGCCGGCGTCGATGCGCCAGGCGGTCGGCGAACAGCGAGACGAACACACCGGCGGCGATGCCGCCGAAGCCCACGCCGGCCCACATGGCGATGTAGTGCCAGGCGCTGCGTCCCTTGCCCTGCGCGGCCAGCGCATCGATGACCTTGCCGAACAGCACCGGCTCCAGGAAGGCCACGCCGGACAGGGCCAGATTGGCCAGGACCAGGGTCACGGCGAGCCGTTTCTCGGGCGCGAGCAACTGCAGCACGCGCAGATAGACACGCCACAACGACATGCGCAGTTCTCCGGTCGGTCTCACGCCCAGTGTAGGGGCGGCCCGCGTGCAGGGTCCATCAATGCTGTCGCGATCGCGCGCTCAAGGCGCGCGATGCGAACGGTTCGAAGCCCGGGCTACGCCGCGGTGCTGGCGCCGCGCACCTGCGCGACGAAACGCCGCATCGCCTCGGCATCCTTGATGCCCGGCGCCGACTCGATGCCGCTGGACACGTCCACGCCCCAGGGCCGCACGCGACGCACCGCCTCGGCGACGTTGTCGGCGTTGAGGCCGCCGGCCAGCAGACACGGCGTGCCCACATCGCCCGGCCACAGCGTCCAGTCGAAGGACTTGCCGGTGCCGCCACCCTGCCCTGGCGCATGGCTGTCGAGCACGAAGCCCGCCGCGGACGGCCAGGCCTGCAGCGCGGCGCGCGCCTGCCAGGCCTCGGTCACGCCGGTCATTGCCACGGCCTTGAGGAACGGAAGCCCGAAGGACGCACAGAAGGCGTCGTCCTCGCCGCCATGGAACTGCAGCACGTCCGGCGCCACCGCGTCGATGATCGCCTCGACCTGCGCGCGCGGCGCATCGCGCACCAGGACCACCGCGGCCACTTCGGCCGGCACCAGCGCACGCAGCGCGGCACCTTGTTCGAGCGTCAGCTGGCGCGGACCGCCGCCGTAGATGAAGCCGATGTAGTCCACGCCCAGCTCCACCGCCAGGCGCACGTCCTGGGGGCGGGTCATGCCGCAGAGCTTGATGCGGGTACGCATGGGCGAAGAGTGAGCGGAGCGAAGTGAGGCGTGGGCGTGGCTCGGCAGGATACGGCACGCCTGGGGCGGCCGCTCATCGCTCACGCCTCGCGCAAGGTCACTTCATCCGGCAGGCCCCAGCCGGCCGGATACAGCGGGCCGACGAACACCAGGCCCTGCGGCGGCGCGGTCGGGCCGGCCAGGGTGCGGTCGCGTCCGGCCAGCAGCTCGGCGATCCAGCCCTCGGGCTGTTCGCCGCGGCCGACCAGCAGCAGCGAGCCGACGATGTTGCGCACCATGTGATGCAGGAACGCATTGGCCTGCACCTCCACGATCACCTGCTCGCCCTGCCGGGTGACCGCGATGGACTGCAGCTCGCGCATCGGGTGGCGGGCCTGGCAGTGCACGGTGCGGAAGGCGGAGAAGTCGTTCTCGCCCAGCAGCGCCTGCGCGGCGCGATGCATGGCCACCGCGTCCAGCGGCAGGCGCTCCCAGGACAGCAGCTGGCGGCCCAGCGCCGGACGCACCGCGCGGTTCAACAGCACATAGCGATAGCGGCGCGCGCGCGCCGAGAAGCGGGCGTGGAAGTCCTCGGCCACCGGCACGCACCAGCGCACGCAGATCGATGGCGGCAGGTTGGCCGTGGCGCCCAGCGTCCAGCCGCGCGGTGTGCGCACCACCTCGGTGTCGAAGTGCACCACCTGGCACTGGCCGTGCACGCCGGCGTCGGTGCGGCCGGCGCAGACCGTGTCGATGGGCGCGTTGGCCACGGCCGCCAGCGCCGCCTCCAGGGCGGACTGCACGCTGGGCGTGTGCACGGGCGCGCCGGGCTTCTCCAGCCGCTGCCAGCCCTGGAAGTCGCCGCCGTCGTATTCGACGCCAAGCGCGTAGCGCATCGCCTGCAGTCCGCCTTGCGCGTCGATCAGCCCAGCGCGCGCAGCAGGCGGCCGGCTTCCTCGCGGGCGTGCGGATCGTCGCTGGCGCTGACCTGCTGCAGCAGCGCACGCGCCGCCTCGGTGTCGCCCAGGTCCAGATAGGCGATGGCCAGCTCCAGGCGCTCGCGCCCGCTGGCGGCCGGCGGCGCGATCGGCACGACCGGCTCGGACGGTGCCGGCGCGGGCACCGGCGTCGGCCGGGCCACCGGGCGCGGCTGGGTGGCGGTGGAGATCGGCACCACGGTGGACGGCACGCGCGTGGCGGTCGGATGCGGGCCGTCGACGGTGTGCCAGGTCGGCTTGGCGGTGGCGCTCAGCCAGGCCGGCGAGGACGGCGCCGGCTGGGGCGTGTCCACCGGACCTGGGCGGGATTGGCCACCGACATAGACCGGTGTGTAGCGAGGCGCGGCGGGTTCGGATTCGGGCTCGGGGGCCGGCGCCTGGACCGGCGGCGCCTGCGGTGCCAGGTCTACTTCAGCCACCGGCTCGGGCGGAGCGGGATCCGGCGCCGGGGCGTCGAGCGGACCGCGGTAGACCGGCGCCGGACGCGGCGCGCGGCGACCGCGCAGGCCGACCCAGGCCAGCAGCCCGCCCACGACCAGCGCCAGGCCGATCCACCACCAGGCCGGCGCGCCGGCGGCGGCCGCGCCCTGGCTGTCGGCCAGGCGCTTCTGCGCGGCGGCCAGGTCGCTGTCCTTCATCACGATCAGCTTGGCCTGCTGATCCTTGAGCTTCTCCAGGTCGGCCACGCGGGTCTTGAGTTCATCGACCTCGGCGCTGCGCGCGGCCAGGTCCTCGCGGGTCTGCCGAAGCTGTTGTTCTGCCAGCATGTCTCCCTCGCCTCCGGCCTGGGTGCCGGATGTGGTGCCCGCGCGCCGCGTGGCGTTGGCCACGGGCGGGGCGATTTCCAGTCGTGCGTCGGCCGCGCGCGCCGGCTTGGCGGCGCCGGCGGCCAGCGGCGCGGTAGGTGCGTTGCTGGCCGGCTGCGGCACCGGCGCGCGCACCTGGCGCCAGTCCGAGATCTGCCGGCGCACCATCGCCGAGGCCTCCGCGGCGGCCAGCGCGGCGGTCTCCTCGGCGCTGGGCATGCGCAGCGTGGCGCCGGCGCGCAGGCGGTTGATGTTGTTGCCGATGAAGGCCTCGGGGTTGGCCTGCAGCAGCGCGATCATGGTCTGGTCCAGCGTGCCGGACTGCTGCAGTTCGCGCGCGATCTGCGACAGGGTCTGCCCGCGGGCGACGGTGACCGTGCCGGACGCGGCAGCCTGCGGCGCGGCGATCGTCGGCTCGGCGCGCGGCACCGCGACCGGCTGCGGCGCGGGCTCCGGCGGCGGCGGAGCCGGCGCTGCGGCCACGGCTGGCGATGGCGCGGTTTCGGCCTGCGGCTCGGGCGCGGCCGGGGCCTGGGCGACCTCGGCCGGCAGCTGCTCGGCCCGCGACGGGGGCGGCGCGATCCGGTCCGACGGCACCGGGGCCGGCGCCTGGATCTGCGGCTGTCCGGCGGCGGCGACCGCGCCGGGGGCGCCGACCAGCGCCGAGTACTCGCGCACCAGGCGGCCCTGGCCCCAGTCCACCTCGATCAGGAAGTTCACCGCCGGCATGTCGACCGGCGCGGCGCTGGTCACGCGGATGACCGGCTTGCCATCGCTGGACATCGCCACGGCGAAGTCGAGCTGGCTGACCAGCCCGCTCGGGCGCGCCAAGCCGACGCGTTCGAAGATGACCGGCGAGGCCAGGCGCGCGCGCAGCTGCTCCAGCTCGCCGGGCTCGCTGGAAATGACCGGAATCTCGGCCAGCAGCGGCTGGCCGGGTTGCGACATGACCCGGATCTCGCCCAGGCCCAATGCGCAGGCCGCATGGCTGGCGGCCAGCAGGGCCAGCGCCAGCGCACTGCGTGCGGCGGGTTTGAAGAAGGCCTGTTTCAAGGACATCCCCTGTGGAACACCGCCGCGACTATAGAGCGTTTGGCCCGCGCTTGCCCCTGCCCGGGTCGGCCAAGCGCAGAGGAGCAAGCGAGAACCAAGAGCGAGAAGGCCCGCAACGGGCCATCTCGTTCCTCGCCCACTGCCGGCCTCTCAGCCGCCGGCCGCAACCAGTTCGGCCAGCTGCACGGCGTTCAGCGCCGCGCCCTTGCGGATGTTGTCGGCGACGACCCACAGGTTGAGGCCGCGCGGATGCGAGAAGTCCTCGCGGATGCGGCCGACGAACACCGGGTCCTTGCCCGAGGCATGGGTCACCGGGGTCGGATAGCCGCCGGCCTCGTGCCTGTCGACCACTTCCACGCCCGGCGCGCTGGCCAGCAGTTCGCGCGCGGCCTCCGGGGTGATCTTCTTCCTGGTCTCGATGTTGACCGCCTCGGAGTGGCCGTAGAACACCGGCACGCGCACCGCGGTCGGGTTCACCTGGATGGACTTGTCGCCCAGGATCTTCTGCGTCTCCCAGACCAGCTTCATCTCTTCCTTGGTGTAGCCGTTGGGCTGGAAGTCGTCGATGTGCGGGATCAGGTTGAAGGCGATCTGCACCGGGAAGCGCTGCGGATCGATCTCCTGGAACGCCAGCAGCTGCGCGGTCTGCTTGCCCAGTTCCTCCAGCGCCGAGCGGCCGCCGCCGGACACCGACTGGTAGGTGGCGATGTTGACGCGCTCGATGCCGTATTCCTTGTGGATCGGCGCCAGCACCGGCATCAGCTGCATGGTCGAGCAGTTGGGGTTGGCGATGATGCCGCGCGGGCGGTCCTTGGCGGCTTCCGGGTTCACCTCGGACACCACCAGCGGCACGTCGTCGTCGTAGCGGAAGGCCGAGGAGTTGTCGATCACCACCGCGCCGGCCGCGGCGAACTTGGGCGCGTATTCCTTGGAGATGCTGCCGCCGGCCGAGAACAGCGCGATGTCCACGCCGGTCGGGTCGAAAGTTGCCAGGTCCTGCACGGTGACCTTGCCGCCGCGGTAGTCGATCTGGCCGCCGGCCGAGCGCTCGGAGGCCAGCGCGATCAGCTTGCCGACCGGGAAGTCGCGCTCGGCCAGGATGGACAGCATGGTCTCGCCGACGGCGCCGGTGGCGCCCACGACGGCGACGGTGAAGCTGCGGGTTGCATTGCTCATGGGGTGTCTTCTTGAAGAGGATGGATAGGGGAAGGACGAACGCGACAGACGAAGAGCCTTGGGTTCGGGGAACCTCACCGGCGTTGCATGCGCGGAAGGTTCCCTATCGTTTGGTCGCGGTGATGGTGGTCGCGCCCACGATCGCGCCGCCGGTTTTGGCGGCTTTGAGCGCGTCGGCGTTGATCAGGCTGGGCGGGTTGCCGGCATCGGGCCCGAAGCCCAGCGCGGCGAGCAGGTTGTGCACCGCCAGCTGCACCATCGCCCGGCGCGTGGCCAGGCTGGCGCTGCCGATATGCGGGGTCAGCACGACGTTCTTCAGCGCCAGCAGTTCCGGGCGCACCGTCGGCTCGCCTTCGAACACGTCCAGCCCGGCACCGGCCAGGCGGCCGTGGGCCAGCGCGTCGGCCAGCGCGAGCTCGTCGACGATGCCGCCACGGGCGATGTTGACCAGGGTGGCGGTCGATTTCATCTTCGCCAGCGCGGCGGCGTCGATCAGGTGGTGCGAGGCCGGCGTGTACGGCAGCACCAGCACCAGGTGATCGCTGCTGCGCAGCAGGTCGTCGAAGGGCACGTAGGACGCGCCGACATCGGTCTCGACCTCGGCCGCCAGGCGCGAACGGTTGTGATACAGCACGCGCATGCCGAAGCCGCGCGCGCGCCGGGCGATGGCCTGGCCGATGCGGCCCATGCCGAGGATGCCCAGCGTGCTGCCGTGCAGGTCCGCGCCGAGCAGCGTGGTGAAGGACCACTTGCCCCACCTGCCCTCGCGCAGCAAGGCCTCGGCCTCGGTGATGCGGCGCGCGGTGGCCATCAGCAGGGCGAAGCCCAGGTCGGCGGTGGTCTCGGTCAGCACGTCGGGCGTGTTGGTGACCGCGACGCCGGCGGCACTGAGCGCGGCGATGTCCAGATTGTTGTAACCGACCGCGACATTGGCCAGCGCGCGCAGTCGCGGCGCCTGGGCGATCTCGGCGGCGCCGATGCGCTCGTTGAGCGTGATCAGCGCACCGTCCAGCGGCGCCAGCTTCTGCGCCAGCTGCTCGGACGTGTAGGTCGTCACGGCCTGGGTGGTCTCCACGTCGCAATGCGCCCGCAGCTGATCGACGAGGTCGTCGAACAGCGGCTGGCTCACCCAGACGCGGGGCCGCGACTCAGCCATCGACCTGCCCGGGCACGCGCGGCGAGACCTCGCCCACATCGCCGCATTGCGCGCGATGCCGCAGTGCCTGGTCCATCAGCACCAGGGCCACCATCGCCTCGGCGATGGGCGTGGCGCGGATGCCCACGCAGGGATCGTGGCGGCCGGTGGTGATGACCTCGACCGACTCGCCATTCACGTCCACCGTCTGGCCCGGCAGGCGCAGGCTGGAAGTCGGCTTCAGCACGATCGAGGCGGTCACCGGCTGGCCGGTGGAGATGCCGCCGAGGATGCCGCCGGCATGGTTGCTCAGGAAGCCCTGCGGGGTGATCAGGTCGCGGTGCTGCGTGCCCTTCTGCGCGGCGGCGGCGAAACCGTCGCCGATCTCCACGCCCTTGACCGCGTTGATGCTCATCAGCGCGGCGGCCAGGTCGCCGTCGAGCTTGCCGTAGATCGGCTCGCCCCAGCCCGGCGGCACGCCGTCGGCCACCACGTCCACGCGCGCGCCGACCGAATCGCCGGACTTGCGCAGCGCGTCCATGTAGGCCTCCAGCTCGGCGACCTGCGGCGCATGCGGCCAGAAGAACGGGTTGTCCTCCACCGCGCTCCAGTCGAAGCCCGCCGGCCTGATCTCGCCCAGCTGCGAAAGGAAGCCGCGCACGGTCACGCCGTAGCGCTGCCTGAGCCACTTCTTGGCGATCACGCCGGCGGCCACGCGCATGGTCGTCTCGCGCGCGGACGAGCGCCCGCCGCCGCGCGGATCGCGGATGCCGTACTTCTGCCAGTAGCTGTAGTCGGCATGACCGGGGCGGAACTGCGCGGCGATGTTCGCGTAGTCCTTGCTGCGCTGGTCGGTGTTGCGGATCAGCAGGCCGATCGGCGTGCCGGTGGTGCGGCCCTCGTACACGCCGGAGAGGATCTCGACCTGGTCGGCCTCGTGCCGCGCCGAGGTGTGCCGGCTCTTGCCGGTGGCGCGGCGCTGCAGGTCGTGGGCGAACTCCTCGGCGCCGAGCTCCAGCCCCGGCGGGCAGCCATCGACCACGCAGCCGATCGCCGGCCCGTGCGATTCGCCGAAGGTGGTGACGCGTAACAGCTGTCCGAAGGTGTTCACTGAATGTGTTGCCGATGTCTGTGATGTGCTTTGTTGCCGTCATTCCCGCGAAGGCGGGAATCCATGCCGGACCGCTATCCGACAATCGAATCCCACAAGTCCAACCACTGCGGATTCCCTTCCTGAATCAACCGGAGCTTCCAGGCCCGGTTCCACTTCTTGATCTGCTTCTCGCGCAAAATCGCCGACTCCATCGTCCCATGCAGTTCATACCAGACCAGCATGCCGATGTCGTATCGATCGGTGAATCCCTCCACCACATGGTTGCGATGTTGCCAAACCCGCGCCACCAAGTTGCTGGTGACGCCCACGTACAACGTGCCATTGCGCTCGCTTGCCATGAGATAGACGGCAGGCTGCTTCACCGGCCTTCATCGGCATGGATGACCAGCCATTCGGCTGTGGAAAGCCCCGCCTTCGCGGGAATGACGAGCACGAATGGCGCTCATGGGCGGCTGGCTGCAAGCTCGGTGATGCGGGCGCTGTGCGCGATCAGCTCGCGGCACTCGACCGCGAAGATGCCCATCTGGCCGACCTTGAACTCGATCCACGCGAAGTCCACCTCCGGCAGCAGCCGGACCAGGTGCTGCTCGGACTCGCCGACCTCGCAGATCAGCAGGCCGTCCTCGGACAGGTGGATCGGCGCGTCGCGCAGGATCTTCAGCACCAGGTCCAGGCCGTCGTCGCCGGCGCGCAGGCCCAGCTCGGGCTCGTAGCCGTACTCGCGCGGCAGCGCGTCGGTCTCGGCGTTGGTGACATAGGGCGGATTGGTGACGATCAGGTCGTAATGGCGCCCGGACAGGCCGGCGAACAGGTCGGACTTGAGCAGGGTCACGTTGTCGGCGAGCAGGCGCGCCTTGTTCTCGGCGGCCAGCGCCAGCGCGTCGTCGCTGATGTCCACGCCGTCGACCTGCCAGTCCGGGTTGTAGTGGGCCATGGCGATGGCGATGCAGCCCGAGCCGGTGCACAGGTCCAGCGCGCGCTGCACTTCGCGCCCGGCCAGCCAAGGCTCGAAGCCCGACTCGATCAGCTCGGCGATTGGCGAGCGCGGCACCAGCGCGCGCGCATCGGTCTTGAAGCTCAGGCCCGCGAACCAGGCCTCGCCGGTCAGGTAAGCCACCGGCACGCGCTCGACCACGCGGCGCTCGATCAGCGCCAGGATGGCCTGCTTCTCCTCCGGCAGCAGCCGCGCCTGGCCATAGGCCGGGCCCAGGTCGGGCGGCAGGTGCAGGGTGTGCAGGACCAGCGCGGTGGCCTCGTCCAGCGCGTTGTCGTGGCTATGCCCGAAGGTCAACCCGGCCGCGTTGAACCGGCTGGCGCCGTAGCGGATCAGGTCGATGATGGTATGCAGGGCGTCGGCTGCGCTGGCAGTCATGGACAACAACGGCTGAAGGCGGTCGCCGATTATAAGGCGGCCGGCCCGGTATCATGCCCCTTCGTTGCACGGGAAACGTATCGAGATGTCCAAACGCAGCTTCGGCGTCCTGGTGTTGATCGTGGTGGCCGGCGTGCTCGGCGTGCTGGCGGCCAACAAGCTGTTGGGGCCCTCCACCGCCGGCAATGCGCAATGGCCGGCCACGCAGGCGGTGACCCTGCTGCCCACGCCGCGGCCGCTGCCGGAGTTCTCGCTGCGCCAGTCCGACGGCACCCAGCTGACCCAGGGCGAGCTGCGCGGTCATTGGACTCTGGTGTTCCTGGGATTCACCTTCTGCCCCGACGTCTGCCCGACCACGCTGGCCCAGCTGGCGCAGGCGCAGAAGCAGTGGGCCGGCCTGCCGGAGAGTACGCGGCCGCGCGTGCTGTTCGTCTCGGTCGATCCCGAGCGCGACACGCCGATCAAGACCGGCGAATATGCCCACGCCTTCCACAAGGACACCCTGGCCGCGACCGCCGACGTGCCCACGCTGGAGGCCTTCGCCAAGTCGCTGAGCCTGTTGTTCGTCAAGGTGCCGGGCGAACACTACAAGGACAACCCGCAGGACTATTCGATGGACCATTCCGCACAGATCGTCGTGCTCGACCCGCAGGCCCGCATGGCCGGCATCATCCAGCCGCCGTTCGCCCCCGCGCCGATCGCCGCGGACATGCTCAAGCTGACCCGGGCCATGACCCCGTGAGCCTGGTCACCACCCTCACCTACGCGCTGCCGCACCGGCTGCTGTCCTCGGCCGCGCGCAAGCTGGCGTATTCGGACAACCCGGCGATCAAGCAGCGGCTGATCGACACGGTGGTCGCCAGGTTCAACGTGAATCTGGCCGAGGCCGCGCAGCCCGACCCGACCGCCTACCCCACCTTCAATGCCTTCTTCACCCGCGCCCTGAAGCCCGGCGCGCGCACGCCCGATCCGGATCCGCGCAGCCTGCTGATGCCGGCCGACGGCCACATCAGCCAGTGCGGACCGATCGAATCGGGCCGCATCTTCCAGGCCAAGGGCCGGCACTTCACCGCCGCCGCGCTGCTGGGCAGCGAGGCCGACGCGGCCCCGTTCGAACACGGCCGCTACGCCACCGTCTACCTGTCCCCACGCGACTACCACCGCGTGCACATGCCCTGGACCGGCACACTGCGCGAGACGGTGCACGTGCCCGGCCGCCTGTTCAGCGTCGGCACCGATGCGGTGGCCAGGGTGCAGGGCCTGTTCGCGCGCAACGAGCGGCTGGTGTGCCACTTCGACACCGACTTCGGGCCGATGGCCTGCGTGATGGTCGGCGCGATGCTGGTCTCGGGCGTGGAAACGGTGTGGAGCGGCGTGGAGATCCCCGAGTACGCCACCTCGATCACGCGCAAGGACTGGCGCGGCCGCGGCATCGTGCTGGAGCGCTTCGGCGAGATGGCGCGCTTCAACTACGGCTCGACCGTGATCGTGCTGCTGCCGCCGGGCGTGGCCGAACTGGCGCCCAACCTGGGCGCCGAGACGCCGGTACGGCTGGGACAGGCGCTGGCCAGGCGGACAGGCCCCTGATTCAAGGCGGCGCGCCCGTCCAAGAGACACGCTCGCTTGGGGGGAGCGACGATCTCCTCAAATCCAGCAGCCGCCCGCCTGTAGAGCGGAGCTTGCTCCGCTGGGGCCTTCCCCACGAACCGAACGAAGAGCAGCGGAGCAAGCTCCGCTCTACAAGCGGGAGCCGCCCTGCGGTACACCGCCAGCTTCAATGATCGCGCCCGCTAGCCCGCGTAGCGGCGGGCGCCGCGATCCAGCGCCGCGCGGCCCAGGCGCTCGCCGCTGATGCGGCCCCACACCTGCGAGAACACCTCACTGGCCTCGCGCTCGCTCAGGCCGCGCCGCTGCACGGCCGCGCAGCGCGCATAGCGCGCCTGCGCGCGATCCGAGTCCCAGCCGGGAGCGTCGAGATAAATGTCGTAGACCGCGCCGATCACCGGCCAGTAGCCGGCGAAATCGCGCGCGTCGCCGGCGCGCGGCAGGTTGAGGTACCAGTCCTGCCAGTACGCCTGCTCGGCCTGGAGATCGATGAAGATCCGCGGCAGGCGGCTGCCGCATGGAATCGTCTGCATGGCTGGCTCCTCGTGCGCCCTGTGCGAGCCACTGTGCGCGCCGCAGATTGCAGTCGCTTGAAGCTCGCCGCGCGAAAAGCGCAAAGCGCGGCGTGGTTCACGCTTGAAGCGTTTTCAGCGGGCAGGCGCTGCGGTCGCGCAACAGACCCGGCTGGCGCGGACATCGCCGCGCGCCCTCGATGCGTGAGCGACGGGCTTGCCGGAGCAAGAGAGGCGGGATCGCCCGCCTCTGCGCCCACGCGCTCAGCCCGCCTGCTGCGCCAGGCGCTGGCGGCGGCGCGCCAGCTTCTTCTCGCGACGGCGCGCGCGCCAGTTGCGCCAGTGCTGCTGCAGGCAGGAGAAGATCACGTACAGCGCCGGCGTGCTCAGCAGGGTCAGGCTCTGCGAGAACAGCAGGCCGCCGATCATCGCGATGCCCAGCGGCCGGCGCAGCTCGGAGCCCTCACCCAGGCCTATCGCGATCGGCACCGCGGCCAGCAGCGCGACCATGGTGGTCATCATGATCGGGCGGAAGCGCACGATCGAAGCCTCGCGCGCGGCCTGGGCCGGGGTCAGCCCATGCTCGCGCTGGGCCACCAGGGCGAAGTCGATCATCATGATCGCGTTCTTCTTGACGATGCCGATCAGCAGCACCAGCGCGATCATCGAGATCACCGACAGCTCGGTGTTGGTCGCCACCAGCGCCAGCAGCGCGCCCACGCCCGCGGCCGGCAGCGTGGACAGAATGGTCACCGGGTGGACCAGGTTCTCGTAGAGCATGCCCAGCACGATGTAGACCGTGAGGATGGCGGCGAACACCAGCATCAGCATCGAGTTGGGCTGCATGGCGATCTGCCAGCCGCTGTCCTCGGCGATCTTGATGTCGCCGGGCATGCGCATGCCCTCCACCACCGACTTGAAGATCGCATCGGCCTCGCCGCTGCTCACGCCCGGGGCGAGGTTGTAGCTGAGGTCCATCACCGTGTACTGGTTCAGATGGGTGATCTGCGCCGGCGCCAGGCCATCGACCTGCTTGGCCAGCGCGCTCAGCGGCACCATCTGCCCGTCGCGCGCCTTGAGCTTGACCGTGTCCAGCTGCGCCGGCGTGTCGGTCTGGTTGGGCAGCGCGTTGACCACCACCGAGTACTGGTTGAGCTCGGAATAGATGGTCGACACCGAGCGCTGGCCGAAGGCGCCATACAGCGCGCCGTCGATGGCGCCGATGGTGATGCCCAGACGCGCGGCCTGGGCGCGGTCGATCACGATGTTCTGGCGCAGGCCGCCCTCGTCCACGTCGCTGGAGACGTCGCGGAACTTGGGGTTCTTCTTCAGCTCGGCCACCACGCGGGGCAGCCACAGCGCCAGCTCGGCCTGGTCGTTGCCCTGCAGCGATTTCTGGTACTGCGCGCCTTGGTTGCCGGTGCCGCCGCCATCGCTGGGCAGGTCCTGCACCGCGCGCAGACGCAGGTCCAGGTCGGGGTACCTGTCGGCCTTCAGGCTCAGCCGCGCCAGCACCTGGGCAGTGGTGTCCTTGCGGCCTTCGGCGCGGGTCTTGAGCTCGATGTTGAACTGCGCGCGCTGGCCGGACCAGCCGCTGCCCAGGCGCACGCCGACGATCTTCACCGCCGGGTCGTCCATCAGCATGTCGGTGATGCGCGCCTGGCGTTCCTTCATGTCGGCGAAGGACACCGTGGCGCTGGAGCTGGCGCGGCCCCAGATCAGGCCGGTGTCCTGCGGCGGGAAGCTGCCGGACTTGACCTTGCCGAACAGGAAGATCGTCAGGCCGATCAGGATCAGCGGCGTCAGCGCCAGCAGCAGCGCGTGGCGCAGGCTGAAGTCCAGGCACTTGACGTAGATGCGCAGCATCAGCGCATGCCCGGCCTCGATGGTGCGGCCCAGCCGCGAGGGCTTCTCCTCGACCGGGTGGGCCGACAGGAAGCGGCTGCACAGGGTCGGGGTCAGGGTCAGCGAGACGATGGCCGATACGCCGATGGCCGCCACCAGGGTGACGGTGAACTCGCGGAAGAACGCGCCCATCATCCCCGGGGCGAACATGACCGGGATGAACACCGCGATCAGTGAAGCGGTGATCGAGACGATGGTGAAGCCGATCTCGCGCGCGCCGGTGACCGCCGCCTCCATGCGCGACATGCCCGCATCGAGGTGGCGCATGATGTTCTCGATCACCACGATCGCATCGTCGACGACGAAGCCGATCGCGATCACCAGCGCCAGCAGGCTCAGGTTGTTGAGCGTATAGCCCAGCACATACATCACCACCGCCGCGCCGGCCAGCGAAAGCGGCACGGTGATGGTGGCGATCAGGGTCGGCGCCAGGCGGCGCATGAACAGCGCCATGACCAGCACCACCATCGCCAGGCTGATCAGCAGGGTGATCTCCACCTCGTGCAGCGAGGAGCGGATGGTCGGGGTGCGGTCGTAGTACGGGGTCAGCGTCGTGCCGGGCGGCAGGTACTCGCGCAGCAGCGGAATCTGCGCGCGGATGCGGTCCACCGTCTCGACCGTGTTGGCGCCGCTGCGGATCTGCGCATACATCACCACCGCCGGCTGCTTGTTGAACCAGGCCGCCTGGTAGGCGTCCTGCTGGCCGTCGTAGACCCGGGCCACGTCCTTGAGGCGCACGATCACGCCATTCTGGTTGGCGATGGCCAGGTTGGCGAAGTCGGCGGCCTTGCGCACCGAGTCGTTGACGATGATCGCCACGGTCTGCTTGCCGTCGGACAGGAAGCCCGTGGGCGAGACCACGTTGGCCGCGCGCATGGCGTTGCGCAGGCTGTCCGGTGTCAGTCCCAGCGCGTTCAGCGCGCGCAGGTTGACGTCCACGCGCACCGCCGGGGTGGATGCGCCGGCGATGTCCACCGAGGCCACGCCGGTGATCTGGCGCAGGCGCTGGGCCAGCAGCGAGTCGGCCAGGTTGTACAGCTCGGCCGTGGACTGGGTGCTGGAGACCAGCGCGATGGCGATCAGCGGATCGTTGTTGGGATTGGCCTTCTGGTAGCCGGGCGTGCCCATGCCCGAGGGCAGGTCCGCGCTGGCGGCGCTGAGCGCGGCGGCCACGTCCTGCGCGGCCGAATCGATATCGCGGCTCGAATTGAAGCTCAGGAAGATGTTCGAGCGCCCTTCCGAGCTGTTCGAACGCATCGTGTCCACGCCGGGCACCTGGCCCAGGCGCCGCTCCAGCGGCGCGGTCACCGTGGAGGCCATCGTGCTGGCATCGGCGCCGGACTGGCTGGCGCCGACGAACACCACCGGAATGCTCAACGACGGCAGCGCCGCCACGCCCAGACGCAGGTAGCACATCAGGCCGATGACGAACACGCCTGCGGCCAGCAGCGAGGTGCCGATCGGGCGGCGGATGAAGATGGAGGACAGGCTGACGCGACGGACCATGGGCGCGCTACTCGACGGACGATCGCCTTGCGGCGAGCGTCAGCCGGCCTCCGGCGCCGGGGCGCCATGACGCGCGGCGCGCGCATCGCGCCAGCGCTGGACGCGCTCGGAGGCGCGTTCCATGTACAGGTAGATCACCGGCGTGGTGTACAGCGTCACCAGCTGCGACAGCAGCAGGCCGCCGACGATCGACACGCCCAGCGGCTTGCGCAGCTCCGAGCCGATGCCGTCGCCCAGCGCCAGCGGCAGCGCGCCCAGCAGCGCGCAGGCGGTGGTCATCATGATCGGACGGAAGCGCAGCAGGCAGGCGCGGCGGATCGCATCGTGCGCGCTCAGGCCCGTGCGCCGGGCCTCGATGGCGAAGTCGATCATCATGATCGCGTTCTTCTTGACGATGCCGATCAGCAGCACGATGCCGACGATGCCGTCCACCGACAGGCTGAAGCCGCACAGCCACAGCGCCAGCAGCGCGCCGACGCCGGCCGGCGGCAGCGTGGAGATGATGGTCAGCGGGTGGATGTAGCTCTCGTAGAGCACGCCCAGCACGATGTAGATCACCACCACCGCGGCGATCAGCAGCCAGACCACGTCGGACTGGCTGGTCGAGTACTCGGCCGCCTTGCCGATGAACTCGGTGCGGATGGTCTGCGGCAGGTCCAGCTGATCGCGCACCTCGTTGATCGCCGCCACCGCCTGCGACAGCGAATAGCCGGGGCTGACGTTGAAGGAGATCGTGGTAGCCGGCAGCTGCTGCTGGTGGCTGATCACCAGCGGCGTGGTGCCGACCTTGGCGGTGGCCAGGGCCGAGAGCGGGATCGCCCCGCCGCTGCCCACGGTGATGCCGGTGTTGGCGTTGCCGATGCCGGTGGCGGTGGCCGAGTTGGACGAGGTCACCTGGCCCAGCACGGTCGCGTTGGTGCCGGTCAGCGCGCCACTGCCGTTGCTGGCGATGGCCAGCTTGTTCATCAGCGCGTCCTGGGTGCGGAACTCCGGTGCGACCTCCAGCACCACGCGGTACTGGTTGAGCGAGGTAAAGATGGTGGAGATCTGGCGCTGGCCGTAGGCGTCGTACAAGGTGTCGTCGATGCTCTGCATCGGCACGCCCAGGGCGCTGGCGGTGTCGCGGTTGACGTCCACCAGCAGCGCGCGGCCGGCGTTGGCCGCGTTGTTGCCCACATCCGACAGCTCCGGCCGCTGGCGCAGCGCGGCGGTCATGCGGTCGGCCTGGGTCTGCAGTTCGGCGGTGTCCACATCGGACAGGGAGAACTGGTACTCGGTGGCGGCCACGCGCGTGTCCAGGGTCACGTCCTGCACCGGCTTCAGGTACAGGGCCACGCCGGGAATGGCGGCCACGGCCTTCTGCAGGCGCGGCACGACGGTCTCCAGCGCTTCGCGCTGGCCGCGCTCCTTGAGCACGATGCTGACCTGGCCCTGGTTGAGGGTCGGGTTCATGGTGCCGGTGCCGATGAAGGCGGCCACGCCGGTCACCGCCGGATCGCGGCGCAGCGCCTCGGCCACGGCCTGGACGCGTGCCTGCATCTGCTCGAAGGCCACGGTCTGGTCGGCCTCGACCACACCGGTGATCAGACCGGTGTCCTGCTCGGGCAGCAGCCCCTTGGGGATGGCGATGTACAGCAGCACAGTCACCACCACCGTGGCCAGGGCCACGATCAGGGTGAGCTTCTGCCGCGCCAGCACCCAGTCCAGGGTGCGCTCGTACAGGCCGACCGTGCGCGTCCACAGGTTGCGTTTGCCGGCGGCCGCGGCGCGCTCGTGCGCGTCGTCGCCCTCGGGCAGCGCGTCGGGCTTGAGCAGGTAGGCGCACATCATCGGCGTCAGCGTCAGCGACACCAGCATCGAGATGACCACCGCGATGGACAGCACCCAGGCGAACTCGTGGAACAGCCGCCCGGTCACGCCCGGCATCAGCAGCAGCGGCAGGAACACGGCCACCAGCGAGATGGTCAGCGACAGCACGGTGAAGCCGATCTCGCGCGCGCCCTCCTCGGCCGCCTCCGGACCGCTTCGGCCTTGCTCGATGTAGCGCACGATGTTCTCGATCATCACGATCGCGTCGTCCACCACGAAGCCGGTGGCCACCACCAGCGCCATCAGCGACAGGTTGTCCAGCGACATCCCGGCGAAGGCCATCACGCCGAAGGTGCCCACCAGCGACAGCGGTACCGCCACCGAGGGGATCACCGTGGCCCACAGCCGGCGCAGGAACACGAAGATCACCGCCACCACCAGGCCGATGGTCAGCACCAGGGTGAACTGCACCTCGTGCACCGAGGCCCGAATGGTCTCGGTGCGATCGGAGAACACGTCCAGCTTCACTTCCGAGGGCAGCACCGTGCGCAGCTGCGGCAGCAGCGCGCGGATGGCGGCCACGGTCTGGACGATGTTGGCGCCGGGCTGGCGGCGGATCTCCAGCAGCACCGCCTGCTTGCCGTCGGCCCACGCCGAGAGCTGGTCGTTCTCGACCCCGTCCACCACCTTGGCCACATCGCCCAAGCGCACCGGGGCGCCGTTCTTGTAGCTGATGATGGTGTCGTTGTAGCCCTGGGCGTCGTCGATCTGGTCGTTGGTGCCGATGCTGTAGGTCTGGGTGGCGCCGTTGAGCGAGCCCTTGGGCGCGTTGACGTTGGCCTGGGTCAGCGCGCTGCGCAGCGTCTCCAGGGTCATGCCCATGTTGGACAGCTGCGCCGGATTGACCTGGATGCGCACGGCCGGGCGCACGTTGCCGGCGATGGAGACCAGGCCCACGCCCGGCACCTGCGACAGGCGCTGGGCCAGGATGGAGTCGGCGTAGCGGTTGACCTCGCGCAGCGGCAGTGTGTCGGAGGTCAGCTTGAGGGTGACGATGGCCGCATCGGCCGGGTTCACCCGGTTGTAGGTGGGCTGGTACGGCAGGCCGCTGGGCAGCGTGGCCTGGCGCAAGGCCGACTGCACGTCCTGCGAGGCCACGTCGATGTCGCGGTCCATCGCGAACTGCAGCACGATCGTGGACAGGCCGGCCGAGGAGTCGGAGGTCATCATGTCCAGGCCGGAGATCTGGCCCAGCTGGCGCTCCAGCGGCGTGGTCACCAGCGCGGCCATCGTCGCCGCGCTGGCGCCGGGGTACTGCGTGGTCACCACCAGGCTGGGCGAATCGATCTCGGGCAGCGCCGACACCGGCAGGCTGCGGTAGCCCATGATGCCCAGCAGCATCACGCCGATCATCAGCAGCGTGGTGGCGATGGGGCGGCGGATGAAGATGCTGGAGAAGCCCAAGGGAAGTCCGTCCTGTCGAAGCGTCGTGCGGCGGCCCGCGCGTGGAGCTGCGCGGGCCGTGGATCGATTGGATCAGCGACCGGGCGGGCCGCGGCGGCCGCCGCCGCGCTGGCCCTGCATGGCCTGCTGCAACTCGGCGGCGGTGGGCTCGGGCGGCGCCTGGCCGGGCTTGAGCGGATTGACCTTGGCGTTGGGCTTGAGGCGGAACTGGCCCTCGGTCACCACGCGCTGCCCGGCGGTCAGGCCCTTGGTCACCACGATGTGGGTCGAGCCGACCTCCACCCCGGTGGTGACCGGCGTCATCTTGACCGTATTGTCGCTGTCCAGCGCATAGACGTAGTCGCCGTCCGGACCACGCTGCACGGCCTGGGTCGGCACGACCATGCCCTGCTTGAGCGTGTCCACCTGCAGGCGCACGTTGACGAACTGGCCCGGCCACAGCACGTGGTCGGCGTTGGGGAAGCGCGCGCGCAGGCGGAAGGTGTTGCTGTCGGCGCTGACCTGGTTGTCGACCACGTCCAGCACGCCATCGGCGACGATCACATGCTGGTCGGTGGCATCCAGCGCGGCGACCGGGGCATTGCCGCGCGCCTGGGCCGCGCGCACCACGTCCAGGTCCTGCGCCGGAAGGCTGAAGGAGGCGTAGATCGGCTCGACCTGGGTGATGGTCACGATCGAGGAGCTGGTGGTCACCACATTGCCCACGTCCACACCGCGGATGCCGGCGATGCCGTCGATCGGCGAGACGATGCGGGTATAGCCCAGCTGCACCGCGGCCGCCTGCATCTGCGCCTCGGCCGCGGCCACGCCGGCTGTGTACTGGGCGACCAGGTTCTTCTGGGTGTCCAGGTCGGTGCGTGCCACGTACTGGCTGTACTTGGGATCGGTCAGGCGCGCATTGGTGTCGCGCGCGGTCTGCAGCTGGGCCAGGTTCTGCTTGCGCGAGGCCGCGGCCTGGTCGTAGGTCGCCTGCAGCTCGCGCGGGTCGATGCGCGCCAGCAGCTGGCCCTTCTTGACCGGCTGGCCTTCGGTGAAGTCCAGGCTCATCAGGCGCCCGCCGGTCTGCGGATTGATCGTCACCGTGTTGAGGGCGGTCACGGTCCCCGTGGTGCTGCGGTAGACCGGCACGTCCTGGGTGGTGACCGGCTCGACCGTCACCGGGACCGGTTTGTCGCTGTCCTGGCCGCCCTGGCGCATCTCCGCATCGCCCGAACCCCGCTTGCCGCAGGCGCGCAGGCCCAACACCACCACGACCACCACCACGACCGTCCACAGGACGATCTTCCATTTACGCGACATGCAACGATTCTCCGGGATGGGGGACGGCGTGTTCCCCGCCTACGACATGCAAGGTTAGCGGTTGGTAACGCGCGTGCCTGCATGACTGATGACAGGGGCAGCACGCCCGCAGGCGGCTTCGTTCAGCCACCAGCAGGCTGGATGTCATCCAGCGGACATGCCCGCCCGCCTCCCGACCAGGTCGAGCGGCGCGGCCATCGGGCCGGGCTCAGCGGTCGCAGCCGACCAGCTGGATGGTCTGTCCCGGCTTGAGCGCGTAGGCCGGCGCACGCAGCTTGTTGGCCTTGGCCAGATCGCCCAGCTCGCACTGGAACTTGCCGGCCACCTTGCCCAGCGTGTCGCCGCGGGCCACCTTGTAGCTGCGCACCTGCCGGGCCTTGGGCTTGGCCGGCCTGGGGCTGCCGGTGGCCACGGTGGTCGGCACGCCGGCCGGCGCCTCCACCGCCACGCCGCTGACATCTCCCACCGCCACACGCGTGCTGCGCGGGCCGTCGTACTTGATCGCCGAATCGACCGTGGCGGTCACCAGCGTGTGCGCCAGCTCGGCGGTCGGCCCCTTGACGCACAGGCGGTTGTACAGGCTCACCATGTGCTGGTTGGCGTTGATCACGGTGCCGGCCGGGATCCAGGTCTCGGCTTGGTAGCGCGGATTGAGGTTGCGCAGGGCACGCATGAAGCCCTCGCGCGTGCGGCCGGTGCCCAGACAGATGGTCAGCTCGTAGATCGAGGCGGTGCGCTGCAGCTTCAGCGGCGCCGGGGTCGCATCGACCTTGGGGAACTGCAGCCCGTACTGCTTGGGATGCAGGAACAGCCAGGCCGCGGCGATCACCATCGGCACGTAGTCCTGGGTCTCGGCCGGGAACTGGTTGTAGGCCGCCGCGTTCCAGAAACTGCCCGGATGCTCGCGGTAGATGCGCACCGCGCGCCCTTCCCCGCCGTTGTAGGCGGCCAGCGCGAATTCGATGTTGCGGCCCAGCTCGCCCATGCGCTCGTTCATGTACGCGGCGGCCGCCTCGGTCGCCGCGTACGGGTCGAAGCGCGTATCGAAGCCCGAACCGTCCATGCCCAGCCCGAAGCGGCTGCCCGTGGCCGGCATGAACTGCAGCAGCCCGGCCGCGCCCGCGCGCGAGGACACGTGCACCCGACCGTAGGACTCCTTGGCCATGATCCCGAACAGCAGCGCCTCGGGCAGACCGGTGATCTGCCAGGCCGGCAGCATCTGCGAGCGCAGATTCATGTAGTTCTCGTAGCTATCGATCAGCGGCCCGCGCATGTCCGTCAGCCAGCGACGGATGCCCGCCTGCACGGCCGGGTTGTACTCGACCATGCTGTCGAAGGGATGGCGCTCGTCGTCGAGCAGACGCGCGGTGCGGGTCGAATCGGGCACATCGGCGCTGGCCGGCGCGCTGTGGTCGGTGCCGTCGTCGAGCGGATCGTTGCTGCCGGCCTCGCCGACCAGGTCATCGCTGTCGTCCTCGCCCCGCGCATCCACCTGGGCCTTGAGCAGGCGCTTGTAGGTGGCCAGCAGCGTGTGCATCTGGCAGCCCTTCTGCTTGGTGCAGGCGTCCAGCACGTCCTCCATGTCCTCCAGCGCCGCGTCGCCCTGGGCCTGGCCCTTGGGATCGGCGTTGGCGGTCAGCACCAGCGCGTCGGTGTAGCGCTTCTCGGCGGCCGCCATGCGCTGGGTCAGCGCGTCGGCGGCGGCCTGGTCGCGGGCCGACACGCGCGCCTGCGCGGGCGCCGCCAGCAGCGGCAGCAACAGGAACGACAGCGGCACCACGCGGGACAGGAAGGGCATCAGGCACACGAACGGGCGAAAAGCGGCCCGGCAGGGTAGCCGCGCGCGCGCCGCAGCGGCAAGGTCGCGCGCGGCACCGCGTTGGCCGCCATGCATGCAGGCGCTCGCGCGCGTTCGCGAGCCGGGCTTGGCTTGTGCCTAAAATCAGCGGCACCTGACGCGAGAACATCCATGGATCCGATCCTGCTGGGCAAGGGCCTCACCGACGACATCCCCGTCCACCTGCTGCCGAAGTTCGGCAACCGCCATGGCCTGGTCGCCGGCGCCACAGGCACAGGCAAGACCGTGACCCTGATGACGCTGGCCGAGGGCTTCTCGCGCCTGGGCGTGCCGGTGTTCATGGCCGACGTGAAGGGCGATGTGGCCGGGCTGGCCGTGGCCGGCGACGGCAACGAGAAGGTCGCCTCCCGCGCCGCGCAGATCGGCGTACCCGGCTACGCACCGGCAGCCTCGCCGACCATTTTCTGGGACCTGTACGGCAAGCTCGGCCATCCGGTGCGCACCACGGTGAGCGAGATGGGACCGACCCTGCTCGGCCGCATCCTGGAGCTCAACGACACCCAGTCCGGCGTGCTGGACATCGTGTTCAAGCTGGCCGACGACCGCGGCCTGCTGCTGCTCGACCTGCCCGACCTGCGCGCCCTGCTCAACCTGGTGGTCGAGGAGCGCAGCGCGGTCTCCACCCAGTACGGCCTGGTCAGCGCGACCTCGGTGGCGGCGATCCAGCGCGCCCTGCTGCGCCTGGAGCAGGACGGCGGCGACGGCTTCTTCGGCGAGCCGGCGCTGGAGCTGTCCGACCTAATGCGCGTGGGGCCCGATGGCCGCGGCGTGATCGGCATCCTGGCCGCCAACCAGCTCGTGCTCAAGCCGCGGCTGTATTCGTCCTTCCTGCTGTGGCTGCTGAGCGAGCTGTTCGAGACCCTGCCCGAGGTGGGCGATCTGGACAAGCCCAAGCTGGTGTTCGTGTTCGACGAGGCGCACCTGCTGTTCGACGACGCGCCGCCGGCGCTGCAGCAGCGCATCGAACAGGTGGTCCGGCTGATCCGCTCCAAGGGCGTGGGCGTGTACTTCTGCTCGCAGTTCCCCGACGACGTGCCAGACAACATCCTGGGCCAGCTGGGCAACCGCGTGCAGCACGCGCTGCGCGCCTTCACCCCGCGCGACCAGAAGGCGGTCAAGACCGCGGCCGAGACCTTCGTGCCCAATCCCAAGCTGGACGTGGCGCGCACCCTGTCCTCACTGGGCACCGGCGAGGCCCTGGTGTCCACGCTGCAGGACAAGGGCGTGCCGATGCCGGTCGAGCAGACCCTGATCGCCCCGCCACGCTGCCGCATGGGCGCCATCAGCGAGGCCGAGCGCAGCCAGGTCCGCGCCGGCAGCCCGGTCGGCATGAAGTACGACACCGCCGTCAACCGCGAATCGGCCGCCGAGCTGTTGCTCCAGCGCGCGCAGACCGCGGCCGAACAGGCCCAGGCGCCGCCGGTGGGCAAGGCCGGCGCCAAGGACGAGGACGGCGGCGGCTTCGGCCAGATGGCCAAGGACATCCTGTTCGGCACCGGCCGCCGCCAGGGCGTGGTCGAGGCCATGGCCAAGCAGACCGCCCGCACCGTGGGCAATCAGGTCGGCCGGCAGATCCTGCGCGGCGTGCTGGGCGGCCTGTTCGGCGGCCGTCGGCGCTGAACGCGCGCGGCCGCGCGCTTCAACTCGCCGTCGCTTTTTGCCAAGCTCGCCCCTGCGCAGGCTCCGCCTGCCCCAAGAAGACCTCAGGAATTGCCATGACACGATCGCGCCTGCTGTGCTGTGCCCTTCTCGCCGTGGGGCTCGCCGCCTGCAAGCCCGCGCAGACCCCGCAGGCCACCACGCCCGCGCCGGCGTCCACGCCGCCGGTCCAGATGGCGCCGCCTGCCACCGGCGCCCCGGCGGAGATCAGCGACAAGCAAGGCGTGGTCATCGCTGCGAGCGCCCTGGCCGGGGATTTCGAGGGCAACGCCTCGACCCTGGTGATCGACGCCGACGGCGAATACCGGCAGACCCTCAAGGCCGGCGGCGCCGAGCTGACCAGCAGCGGCACCTGGTCGCCCGCCGGCACCGGCGTGATGCTGCTGACGCCCACCGACAAGGCCGCCCAGGCCGTGCGTTTCGACGTGATCAGCGCCGACGAGCTGCGCAGCCAGGACGGCGCCTATGTCTTCAAGCGCGTCCACTGACCGCCCGCGCGGCGCGCCGTCGCCGCGCCGCCGCATGACCGCATTGTCCGCATGAGCCGCTGGCGTCCGCCCGCCGAGAAGAGCACCGCCCTGATCACGCCCGAAGGCCATGCGCGCCTGAAGGCCGAGCTGGACGAGTTGTGGCGCGTGCGCCGGCCCGAGGTGGTCAAGGCGCTGGCCGCGGCGGCCGCCGAAGGCGACCGCTCGGAGAACGCCGAGTACACCTATCGCAAGAAGCAGCTGGGCGAGATCGACCGGCGCGTGCGCTATCTGAGCAAGCGACTGGAAGCGCTGCGCGTGGTCGACACCCGGCCCAGCGATCCGCAGGCGGTGTTCTTCGGCGCGCGCATCGAGGTCGAGCACGTCGCCACCGGCGAAACGGCGCGCTACCGCATCGTCGGCCCGGACGAGACCGACGCGGCGCTTGGCCATATCAGCATCGACTCGCCGCTGGCGCGGGCGATGCTGAAGAAGCGGATGGACGACGAGTTCGAGGCGCAGCTGCCCGGCGGCATGCAGCGCTATGTGATCGTGGATGTGGATTACGGCGCAGGCTGAGGCCTCAAGCGCACGGTGGAAGCAGCAGTCGCTTCCGATCACATCGCGTCTTACCTGTAGAGCGGAGCTTGTGGCAATCCCCTCTTGGGGACTCCGCTGCCTTCCGGCCGGATCTTCGGCAGGCCCCAGCAGAGCAAGCTCCGCTCTACAGGAGGAGGCGCCCCACCTTGAAATCCCGCCGATCAGGACAGGACCGGCAACTCGCGTCGCAGGACTTCGGCGAACAGGTCGTGCTCGTCGCTGTCCACGATGCTCACATCGACGAACTGGCCGGGCTTGAGGCCGGCCTGCTCGCCATCCTGGATATGCACCAGGCCGTCGATCTCCGGCGCGTCGGCGGCCGAGCGCGCCACCGCGATGCCGTCCTCGATCAGGTCGACCAGGCAGCGCTGCACGCTGCCGATCTTGGCCTCCAGCTTCTCGGCCGAGATCTCCGCCTGGACTGCCATGAAGCGCGCCAGGCGCTCCTGCTTGACCTCTTCCGGCACCGGATCGGGCAGCGCGTTGGCACCGGCGCCGTCCACCGGCGAATAGGCGAACGCGCCGACGCGGTCCAGCCGCGCCTCGCGCAGGAAGTCCAGCAGGTCTTCGAACTCGGCCTCCGTCTCGCCCGGGAAGCCGACGATGAAGGTGCTGCGCAGGGTGATGTCCGGACACAGCTCACGCCAGCGGGCGATGCGCTCGCGGGTCTTGTCGATCGCGCCCGGGCGCTTCATCAGCCTGAGGATGCGCGGGCTGGCGTGCTGCAGCGGGATGTCCAGATACGGCAGCACCTTGCCCTGGGCCATTAGCGGAATGATCTCGTCCACGTGCGGATACGGGTAGACGTAGTGCAGGCGGCTCCAGGCGTCCAGCTCGCCCAGGCCCTCGCACAAGGCCTTCATGCGGGTCTGGTACTCGCGGCCTTGCCAGGTGCGCGCGGCGTACTTCAGGTCCACGCCGTAGGCGCTGGTGTCCTGCGAGACCACCAGCAGCTCCTTGACCCCGCCCTTGACCAGCTTCTCGGCCTCGCGCAGCACCTCGTCCACCGGCCGCGAGACCAGATCGCCGCGCATCGAGGGAATGATGCAGAAGCTGCAGCGGTGGTTGCAGCCCTCGGAGATCTTCAGATAGGCGTAGTGCTTGGGGGTGAGCTTGACCCCGGCGGCGAAGTCCTCGCCGGTCAGGCGCGGGGCCGGGATCAGGTCCAGATAAGGATTGTGCTGCGGCGGCACGGCGGTGTGCACGGCCGACATCACGCTGCCGTAGTCGGCCGGGCCGCTGATGGACAGCACGCCCGGGTGCGCCTGCCGGATCATGTCCGCGCGCTTGCCCAGGCAGCCGGTGACGATGACCTTGCCGTTCTCGGCCATGGCCTCGCCGATGGCCTCCAGCGACTCGGTCACGGCCGCGTCGATGAAGCCGCAGGTGTTGACCACCACCACGTCGGCATCGTCGTAGCTGCCGGACAGCTGATAGCCCTCCACGCGCAGCTGGGTGAGGATGCGTTCGGAATCGACGAGGGCTTTCGGGCAGCCGAGGCTGACGAAGCCGACCTTGGGGGCGGCAGCTGGCATGGGCGACACAGGGATGAGCGGCCGGCGATTATACGCCGCGCACCGGGTCCGCCCGCCGCGCCGCTGCAACACCACGGCGGCAACGGTGCGGACCGGCGGGCTTGCCTTTCCTGAACGCGGCAGCGCCTAGACTGGCCCTCCCCCTCGCCAGACAGGAGTTCCCGCCATGGGCCAATGGATCACGCTTTCCACTTCCAAGGGGCCGGTCGCTGCCTGGCAGGCCGAACCGGCCGGCGCTACGCGCGGCAGCGTGATCGTGATCCAGGAGATCTTCGGCGTGAACGAACACATCCGCGGCGTGGCCGAGCAGTACGCCGCGCAGGGCTACCTGGCGATCGCGCCGGCGTTCTTCGACCTGGTCGAACCCGGCCTGGAGCTGCCCTACGACCAGGACGGCACCAAGCGTGGCCTGGAACTAGTCGGCGCCATCGGCCTGGACGCCGCCGTGGACGTGGTGGAGATCGCCGCCCACGCCGCGCGCACTGCCGCGGCCAACGAGAAGGTCGCCACCGTCGGCTACTGCTGGGGCGGCACCGTCGCCCTGCTCTGCGCCCAGCGCCTGGGCCTGCCCAGCGTGAGCTACTACGGCGGGCGCAACGCGCAGTTCCTGGACCAGCCGCTCAAGGCGCCGGTGCAGTTCCACTTCGGCGAGCGCGACAAGCACATCACCGCCGAGGTCGTGGAGGCCCAGCGCCAGGCCTGGCCCGACATGGACGTGTTCACCTACCCGGCCGACCACGGCTTCAACCGCGAGGCCAGCCCGGCGGTGTACGACGAGGCCAGCGCGAAGCAGGCCTTCGGCCGCGCGGTGGCGTTCCTGCAGGAAAACATCGGTTGAGCGCGACGTACACCTTCGCGCTGGACCCGCGTCTTGCGGCCGACAGCGCCTTCATCGCCGACGGCCCGCTCTCGCAGGTTCGCCTGATGGACGACACGCGCTTCCCCTGGCTGCTGCTTGTGCCGCGCGTCGCCGGCGCCAGCGAATGGATCGAACTGGACGGCGGCCAGCAACGCCTGCTCCTGGCCGAAGTCAACCGCGCCGGCGCCTGCGTGCGCGCCGAGCCGGGCGTGACCAAACTCAATATCGGCGCGCTGGGCAATATCGTGCGCCAGCTGCACGTGCACCTGGTCGGCCGCCACGAAGGCGACGCCGCCTGGCCCGGCCCGGTCTGGGGCAGCGGCCCCGCCCAGCGCCATGCGCCCGACACACTGCAGGCGCGTATCGCATACTGGCGCAGGCTGCTGGGGTAGCCATGTTGGCGTGACCGGCCAGGCTCTACTGCAGCGGCCGTGAAGCACATGGCGCCCTGCGATCCCGATCATTGCATCAATGGCTCGACAGCCGCAGGAATGAACCTAGCAGAGAAGTCCTAGACATCGCATGCCTTCTGGCACGACGAAAGTTGACTTGTGGCACCTGATCCGGCGCGGTCGCAGGCGCACGATGGCCTCACCTTCCGAACGGATGCCCCACCATGCGCCACCTGATCCCCGCCCTGATCCTGATCGTGCTGGGCACGCTGTTCCTGCTGGACAACCTGGGCTTCCCTGGCTTGGACGTGCGCGAACTCATCTCCACCTGGTGGCCACTGCTGCTGATCCTGGGCGGCATCAACCTGCTGCTGCGCCGCGCCAGCGGCCAGCAGGCGCGCTGCCGCGACGTTTCCTGACCCCAACAGAGGCAGGCTCCGCCGGAGCGCGGGAGCGTAAGCCTGTTAACGAGTGCCCGCAGGCCGGCGAGCTCACTTCGCCGCCTACCCTCGACCCGATTGAGCACGCGCTTCAGCTCGGCAGGCATCCACGGCGGCTTCTGGGACGGGAATGAACCGACGACGTTTCATGATTCTGTAGGAGCCGCCATGGCGGCGATGGAGCCTTCCCGGTAAAGCCTCATCGCCGCCATTGGCCAAAAAGGCCACAAGGGCGGATCCCACCTGTAGAGCGGAGCTCGCTCCGCTGGGGCCTTCCCCACGGACCGAACGAAGCGCAGCCGAGTCCCCAAGGGGATTGCCACAAGCTCCGCGCTACAGACGTGCGGCTGCCGGGTTTGAGGAGAGTTGCTTCCACGCAATAGGCGCGCACCCGACCGGTGGAGACCCCGTTGCGGATGGATCGGAATTTGTTCAGAGCCGAAGCCGATTAGCTCAACCCGCGAGGCACCGGTTCGGCGGGCAGTGGCCGCGCCTGGCGAGTCAGGAAGCCGAGCGCCTTGAGGCGGGCAGGATGCCCTGACCGAGAAAAAAAGCGGCCGCCGCACAGCGGCCATTCCGAAGCAGCACTGCGCACGCCCAGAGCCCTCGATCAGGAAGAACCACAAAAAAAGCCGCACCCGAAGTGCGGCTTTCGTGCGCTGATGGCGGCCGGACAAGGCCGGCCCACCGACCTCAGGTGCGCGGCAGGGTCACGCCGGTCTGTCCCTGATACTTGCCGCCGCGGTCGCGATACGAGGTCTCGCACACATCGTCCGCATCGGCCTGGAAGAACAGCATCTGCGCCACGCCCTCGTTGGCGTAGATGCGCGCCGGCAGCGGCGTGGTGTTGGAGAACTCCAGCGTCACATGGCCTTCCCATTCCGGCTCGAGGGGCGTGACGTTGACGATGATCCCGCAGCGCGCATAGGTGCTCTTGCCCAGGCACACCACCAGCGTGTCGCGCGGGATGCGGAAGTACTCGACCGTGCGCGCCAGCGCGAAGCTGTTGGGCGGGATGATGCACACGTCCGACTCGATATCCACGAAGCTGCCGCTGTCGAAGTGCTTCGGGTCGACGATGGTCGAGTTGATGTTGGTGAACACCTTGAACTCGCGCGAGCAGCGCACGTCGTAGCCGTAGCTGGAGGTGCCATAGCTGACGATGCGATGGCCACCGGCGTCCTGCTTGACCTGGCCCGGCTCGAACGGCTCGATCATGCCGTGCTGCTCGGCCATGCGCTTGATCCAGCGGTCGGACTTGATGCTCATGCGGGGCGTGTTCCTGAAAGGCGGCGTGCGGGAGGCCGCATTGTAGGCCAGCGGCAGGATGCTGTTAGACCAGCGAGGAGGCGATGGACATGCTGGCGCGCGGACGCTGGTCCAGCGCCGCCACCAGCGCCTCGGCCACCTGGCGGTAGGCCTGGGCCACCGGCGAATCCGGCGCTGCCACCACCACCGGCGTGCCCAGATCGCCCTGCTCGCGGATGCGCACGTCCAGCGGCAGCGAGCCCAGCAGCGGCACGCCATAGTGCGCCGCCATCGCCGCACCGCCCCCCTGGCCGAACAGATGCTCGACGTGGCCGCACTGGCTGCACACGTGCTGGGCCATGTTCTCCACGACACCGAGCACGGCGATCTCGACCTTCTCGAACATCTTCAGCGCCTTGCGCGCGTCCAGCGTCGCGATGTCCTGCGGCGTAGTCACGATCACCGCGCCGGCGACCGGGATCTTCTGCGACAGCGTGAGCTGGATATCGCCCGTCCCCGGCGGCAGGTCGACCAGCAGATAGTCCAGGTCGCCCCAGAGCGTGTCGTTGAACAGCTGGGTCAGCGCCCCTGTGGCCATCGGCCCACGCCACACCATCGGCGTGTCGGCCTCGATCAGCAACCCGATCGACATCGCCTCCAGGCCGAACGCGCGCATCGGCTCGATCGACTTGTTGTCCGGGCTCTCCGGCCGGCCCGACAGCCCCAGCATCGCCGGCACGCTCGGCCCGTAGATGTCCGCGTCCAGCACGCCCACCTTGGCCCCGCCGGCCGCCAGGGCCAGCGCTAGGTTCACTGCCGTGGTCGACTTGCCCACCCCGCCCTTGCCGGAAGCCACGGCGATGACGTTGCGGACGCGGGGATGGGGCTGCAGGCCGCCCTGGGGCCGATGTGCGGGAATGGTCATGTGCCTATTGTCGCCGAGCAGCGCGACACGGGCGAAGCGGCTTCACTTGGCGAGAAATCGTCCAAGAATTCACCCGGAATACCCAAATCCTGATGGTTTCGTCACGGCTTCTCGCAAATTTCGGCGGTGACGCCAAACTCCGCCATGTTAGGTTTCCGTTGAAAGGAAGAATCAACGCATGTGCGATGGCCAGGAAGGCCTCCAGCGCGTACATGCCTCTTTTTTTGGGAACCCCACTATGACTTGCAAGCCACTCTCGCGCAGTCGCCTGACTGCCGCTGTCTTCTCCGCTTTGCTGATGCCAACCGCCGTTGCGTACGCACAGGACGGCCAGAGCGCCACCAATCTGGACAAGGTGACTGTCACGGGCTCGTTGATCCCGCAGTCGCAGATCGAGACTGCCACCCAGGTCATTACCATCAGCGCAGAGGACATCCATGCGCGCGGCTTCAACAGCGTGATCGACATCCTGCGTTCCAGCAGCTTCGCCAGCGGCGGCGTCCAGGGCGGCGAGACCTCCGGCAGCTTCACCCAGGGCGCCGAAACGGTGAGCATGTTCGGCCTCAAGCCGTCCTATACCAAGTTCCTGATCAACGGCCGGCCGATGGGCAATTACCCGGCCCTGTATAACGGCACCGACGCCTTCAACAGCGTCAGCGGCATTCCGATCGACGCGATCGAGCGCGTGGAGATCCTGCCGGGCGGCGCCTCGTCGCTTTACGGCTCGGACGCCCTGGCCGGCGTGATCAACTTCATCCTCAAGAAGGACTACGAAGGCACCACGCTGAACGTGCGCGGCGGCACCTATACCGAAGGCGGCGGCAACTCGGTCCGCTTCAGCCTGACCAACGGCTTCAACGCGTTCGATGGCCGGCTGCATTCGGTGACCTCGCTCCAGTACGAGACCTCCGATCCGATCTGGGGATACCAGCGCGATCTCACCGACTCGACCAACACCAAGGGCTACAGCGCCTCGCCTGCTTCGCGCGACTACCTGGTCTACGGCTACCGCCAGATCAGCCAGAACGGCCTCGGCAGCAACGGCTATCTGTTCCCCGACGGCGTGGACTGCTCGGCGGTCACATCGCAGTTCGCGGGCACCGAAGGCTTCCAGACGCGCGCGGGCTACGGCAGCTACTGCGGCTCCAACTACGCCCCGGGCTATCGCACCATCAAGAACGGCAAGGACTCGCTGCAGCTCTACAACCGCACCACGTTCAACGTCAACGACCACTTCGATCTCTATGGCGAAGTGCTTTACAGCCATGACGCGGCCGAGTTCGCCTCCGGCAGCAACTACACCTGGTGGGGCACGGGCGTGAAGTACGGGTACTACTACGACCCGGACTACGACAGCCTGCTGAACCTGCAGCGCGCGTTCTCGCCCGAGGACGTCGGCGGCAGCTACAAGAACATCATGAACAAGGACACCACCAAGAGCTACACCATCACGCTGGGCGGCAACGGCTCCTTCGGTGAGGCCTGGGACTACGATGTGGGCTTCACCCGCAACGAGACCCGACTGGACTCGCGCACCTTCGTGCGCTGGGCCGACAAGATCAACGCCTACTTCGAGGACAAGATCCTGGGTCCGCAGCTTGGGGTGGATCCCTATTTCGGTGCCTATCCGGTCTTCCGTCCGGACTATGCGGCGTTCTACACCGTCATGCCGTCTCAGGATTTCGCCAGCTTCACCGGCTATGGCACGGCGCGGGCCAAGACCTGGGACGACACCTTCCGTGCCCAGTTGACCAATACGGATCTGTTCGCGCTGCCGGGCGGCTCGGCCGGTCTGGCTTTCGCGGTGGAAGCCGGCAACGAAGGCTGGAACTATGAGCCGATCCCGGGAATCATGGACGGCGCGGTCTGGGGCCTGACCGACGTGGCCGGCGCGGGTCATCGCACCAAATACGCCGCCATGGCCGAGTTGCGCCTGCCGATCGTGGACATGCTCACGGCGTCGCTGTCCGGTCGCTATGACGCCTACGACGCATACGGCAAGAAGATCGACAAGGCCACCTGGAGCGGCAGCCTGGAATTCCGTCCGATCGAAAGCCTGCTGATCCGCGGCAAGTACGGCACCGCGTTCAAGTCGCCGACGCTACCCGACCAGTTCCAGGGGTTGAGCGGTTCGTACTCCTATGCGACGGACTACTACAACTGCGGACTTGAAGGCTACAGCCCGGACGACACCGAGGGCTGCTCGACGCGCTATTCCAATGCCCAGTACTTCGGCACCAAGGAAGGCAACAAGGATCTGGAGCCGATCACGGCCGACACCTGGAGCGTCGGCGCGGTGTGGGCACCGACCGCGCGCTTCTCGCTGGGCGTGGACTACTACAGCTGGGACATCAAGAATGAGGTCGCGCAGCTGGACAGCGACCAGATCCTCCTGCAGGAGTACTACTGCCGCAACAACCAGGCCGGTGCCGGAATCGTGTCCTGCGACCAGGCCTACGCCTGGGTGACGCGCGGCCAGGACGGTACGCTCCAGGAGGTCTACACCCCGCGCATCAACGTGTCGCGGCAGAAGCTGGAGCTGTTCACCGTCAACAGCAAGTACCTGCAGGACATCGGCCGCTTCGGCGAGCTGATGTTCGCCGCCAACTACACCAACAAGCGCAAGCATGAGCTGCAGTCCGACCAGACCCAGCCCTACCTCAACCTGATCAGCGACCCGACCGCCAACTGGACCTACGACGCAGGCCCGAAGTGGAAGGCCGACGCGTCCGTGGGCTGGGCGATCTCCAAGTGGACCACGACGCTGTACGCCAACATGCTGGGCGCGACGCCCAACTATCTGGCCTACGCCTCGGGCAGCATGGACTACACCAACTCGGCCGGTGCCAAGGCCGGCAAGTGGGGCACCTACACCACGTTCAACCTGGGCGTGGACTATCAGGTGGAAGACAATCTGCGGCTGTCGCTGCAGGTCAACAACATCGGCAACAAGCTGCCCGACGGACAGGCCTACAACTATCCCGGCACGTCCACCACGCCGTACAACAACTATCTGTATAGCGTCTACGGTCGCGCGGTGTACGCTCAGATGCGCTACGACTTCGGCAGGTAAGCCGCGTCTGAGGCATGCTGTCTGGAGGCCCCCGCAAGGGGGCTTCCTTTTTCGTTGCAGGAGAGACGATGGAGAAGCTCCAACGCCAATACGCCACGGCCGTGGATGCCCTGAATCGTCGGGCATGGACCCAGGCCAGACAACTGGGCGAGCCGTTGTTGCAGCACTGGCCTGATCACGCCGGCCTGCATTTCGTCATTGGCGTGGCCGCGCTGGAACAGGGCACCTGGAAGGACGCATTCCGTCATCTGGTAATGGCAACCCAACTCAACCCGCAGCGCCCCGACTACGCGGCGCAGTTTGCGCGGCTCCTGCTGGAATGCCAGCAGCCAGGCGATGCGCTGGCACAAGCAGAACGGGCGATGGCGCTGCAGCCCTCCGACCCGATGACGCTCAATACCTTGGCGGTGGTGTTGACCCGCTGCGGCGCGCATGCGCGTGCTGCGAACGCTTTCAAGGCCGCGGTCGAGCAGGCCCCGCAAGAGGCGAGCCTGCATTTCAACCTGGCCACCGCGCTGACGGCGATAGGGGATCTCGCGGGCGCCACCGAGGCATGCGAGGCCTGCATCCGTCTGCAGCCGGACTACTGGCGCGCGCATCTCACTTTGGCGCAACTTTCCAGGCAGACACCCGAGCACAATCACGTCGAACGCCTGCAGGAACTGCTCGCCCAGCACGCCACCCCTTCGGCGCAGCTCCACCTCAATCTTGCGCTGGAGAAGGAGCTCGATGACCTGGGCGAGCCGCAGCGCGCCATGGCCCATCTGATCGCCGGCAAGGCGGCGTGGCGGCCGCAGCTGAATCGGTCCGGGCCGAGCGATGCCTCCGTCTTCCAAGCCATCGAGCAGGCCAGCCAGGTCCTTAATTCGGCTTGCTCAGGCTACCGCGGCGCGCCACCGAAGCCCATTTTCATCGTCGGGATGCCCAGAAGCGGCACGACCCTGGTCGAACGCATCCTGTCCTCCCATTCCCTGGTCCACTCGGCCGGCGAGCTTCAACACTTCCCGGTGGCGTTCAAGAAGGCCACCGGCATTCTCTCTCCCTGGATTCTGGATCCCGAGACGCTGGCTGCAGCACAGCGCATCAACTGGCGCGCCCTGGGAGAGGATTACCTGCAGATGGCACGCTCGGTCGCGGGAAGCAAGGCGTTCTTCATCGACAAGCTGCCGCAAAACTTCCTCTACGTCGGCTGGATCGCCCAGGCCTTGCCCGAAGCGAAGGTCGTCTGCCTGCGACGCGATCCCATGGACACCTGCGTTGCCAACTTCCGGCAGCTGTTCGCACCGACCCCGCAGTACAACTACTCGTTCGACCTTCTTGATGTAGGCCGTTACTACATCGGATTCGACCGGCTCATGGCGCACTGGAACCGTCTGCTGCCGGGTCGCATCCTGGAAATCGACTACGAGGACATCGTCGAGCACCAGGCGGACAGCACGCGCAGGCTGCTCGCATTCTGCGGACTGGACTGGGAGGACGCGTGCCTGTCGTTCGAGCGCAACACCGCGCCGGTGTCGACGGCGAGCGCGGTGCAGGTGCGCTCGCCGATCTACCGCAGTTCGCTGGGACGCTCGAAACGCTATGGCGAGGCATTGGCCCCGCTTCGCGAACTCCTGGCTCAAGCAGGCCTGATGAACGGCCCGCGCAACCGCGTCGAGCACAGCTGAAACAACAAGCCGCGCGCCGACTCGGTTGTGTACGCGAGGAATGAAGAACACCCAAAGCAAAGGGCCGGTCCTTTCGGACCGGCCCTCCTGTTGCATCGAACCCGATCGAATCGATCAGTAGTCGTAGCGGACCGTGAAACGGAGCGACCGCGGCGTCTGGTAGTTCACATCGTTGAGGTAGTTCGGGCTGATCACGTCGCGCGAGGCTTCCTTGAACTCGTTGTACTCGGTGACCTTGCCGTTGTTGAACACGTTGAACACGTCGATCTTGAACTTCAGCTTGTTGTCCGCCCACGACGGCACATAGGCGGCCGACATGTCCAGCGTCCAGGACCACGGCGTGCGACCGGCGTCGCCGCGCTGGCGCAATTCGCGCGTGCCATCGTCGTTGAGGCAGTAGAAGCTCGACCCGCTGTAGGCGTTGAGCGTGCCGGCGTCGGGCTGGGCGATGCCTTCCAGCGGGATGTAACCCTGGCAGTTGACCGGACGGCCGGATTGCACGATCAGATTACCGCCGAACTGCCACTCCGGGGTCAGCGAATACACGCCGAACACCTTCAACGTATGGCGGCGATCGTTGGGCAGGAAGCCGTAGCTGCCGTCCATGAACAGCCTGTGGTCGAAGTCCTGGGTCAGGCCAGGATCGCCCTGCTCCAGCGTCGAGTTGACGTAGCCTTCGATGTTGCCCTTGCTCTTGGCGTAGGTGTAGGAACCCTGCAGGTTGAGCTTCTCGCCGGTGCGCTCGAAGAACAGCTCCAGACCGCTGTACTTGCGCTTGTACTTGGGCAGGCCCAGGTAGGACGCCGGCAGCGTGGCCAGTTCGACTTCGCCGTCGCCGTTGAGATCGACGTTGATGGTCACGTCGTCGCCCGGGTTCAGGAAGTAGCAGTTGGGCACCGAGGTGTAGTCGAAATCGTCGTAGCCGTTGTCGGCGGCCCAGTCGATCCACGGGTTGGTCGTGCAGGTGTCGTCCATACCGGACTTCACCTCGCGATAGGTCAGGCGCGTGCCGACCATCCAGGCGTCGGTCAGCTGCACCTGCGCGCCCAGGATGACTTCGTCCTGGTACATCGGGGTCAGGCTGGTCGAGGCGACGGAGGCCGGATTGGGCGCCTCGCGCGAACCGTTGACCTGGGTCGGGCCGATCTGGGCACCCTGGCCGACGGGCCGGCCGTCGGCTTCGTTCCAGCCGTTGACGTAGTACCAGTTGAATTCGGTGTACTCAGAGCCGGTGGCGCGGATGCTCGAATTGCTGGCGACGGGGATGTAGTAACGACCGGCGGTACCGAAGAACTTCAGGCTGGCGTCGCCCACCACGTCCCAGGAGAAGCCCAGACGCGGCGCGATCTTGTAGTCGGACTCGACCCAGGCGATGCCGTCGCCGTTCTCGTTCTCGAACTTCTCGCCACGCACACCCAACTGCACCATGAAGTTATCGGTGATCTGCCAGTTGTCTTCCAGGTAGATCGCGCTGTTGACGTTCTCGTAGCTGGCGCTGCTGGTCTCACGCACGCGCGAGCGGGCATAGACCGCGCCACGCGGGACGAGCTGGCCATTGACGGTGCGGCCCGGCTGCCCGGCGTAGGCGCCGGTCGCGACCGCGTTGCCGGGCACGGTGTAGTACGCCCAGTTGATGCCGCCGGCATAGGTGGTGCCGCGGTGGCTGGAGTCGTACTTTTCCTGGTCCACGCCGAAACGCAGCTTGTGATCGCCCAGGATCCACTCCGCGTCGACGCGGTAGGCCTTGCGCACATCCTCGTCCGGCGCCACATCCGGGTCGGCGATCGTGCTGATCGTGCCCGGATTGCAACCGATGTAGCGGTCGACGACGCTGGTGGTCAGGCCGAAGCTGTAGGCCCAGGGGCACTCGCTGCCAGGCGGGTTGGCGGGCAGGCGCGAGTCGATCAGGTTGCTGAGGTAGCCGTACTGGGCCGACAGGGTGAAGTTGTCGGTGACATAGCCGGTGTACTTCAGGATACCCAGCTTGCCGCCGTTCTCGATCTCGTACTGCTCGATCGGCGCCTCGTGGCGACCGACGTTGTAGCGGTTCTCGCCGTCGGCGGTGAGGTTGTAATCGTAGGTGTGGTACTTGGTCTTGCGCTTGTTGTAGAGCCCGGTGAACTCCAGCAGGTTGTTGTCGGTGATGTACCAGTCCAGCTTCAGGAAGCCCTGCGGGGTGGTATCGCTGGTCTTGCGGCTGTTCAACGAGTAGTAGTCGTCGGTCTGGTTGTCACGCCCTTCGGCCAGGGCGAAGAAGAACAGCCGATCCTTGATGATCGGGCCGCTCGCGTAGGCCGAATAGATCAGGCTGCTCGAGGTGTTGTCGCTGCGATACTGGTAGAGCGGATCGGCGGCATCCGGATCGCGCTCCCAGACGTCCTTGCCCGAGGCCTTGCCCCACTCCGGCTCCCACTCGACGCTGCCGCCGAAGTGCCAGTCGTTGGAGCCGGACTTGGTCACGATGCTCACGATGCCACCCAGCGAGCGGCCGTACTCGGCGCTGTAGCCGCCGGTCTTGACCTGCTGCTGCGCGATGGCCTGGAACGGCATGCGCGCGAAGGACAGCATGTTGCGCATGTTGGTGACGTCGAAGCCGTTGATGTAGTAGCCGTTCTCGGCGACCGAGGAGCCGCCGAACGAGGCAAGGTTGCCGAAGCCGGTATCGCCGCGCACGGTGCCCGGCGCGAGCAGCGCGACGGAGGTCACGTCGCTGGACACCGGCAGCGCGGCGATCTGGTCGGCGGTGAAGACCGAGGTCGACTCGACCGAGGACACGTCGATGGGGTTGTAGGCACGCGCGCCGACCACGGTCACCGAGTCCAGCGTGGTGGCGTCGCCACCGAAGGTCACCTGCGAACCGCTACCGACCTTGACCACGACATCGCGCGTCTGGCCATCGGCCGTGATCGCGTAGTTGCCCGGCGGCAGCTGGCTGAAGGTGAAACGGCCCGAGCCGTCGGCGACGATGGAGCGGGTAAAGCCCGTCTGCGGGCTCTGGATGGTGATGGTGCTGCCCGGCTGACTGCTGCCGAAGATCGAACCCACGGCGCTCTGCGCCTGCACGCCGCCGGCCACGCACATGCCCAGCGCCACGCTGAGCGCGCTGCGCCGGATGTTGCTGGACAGCCTTCCACGAACTCCACGAGTTGCCATATCTCTCTCTCAGATAAGTGCGACGCAGGCCGGTGGCGGCCCCGCCAGAAGTAGTCCCCTCCGCCGATGGCGCGCACCGGATGTGTCGATACGTGACAGAGTCGTACACGTCGCGACTTGGCGCCATCAGTGGCTTAACGGAAGGTTGACCCGAGATTAACTCGCGTTTTATTTGTCGCAAGCTGACAAAAATTACAAGTGCGTAAAAGTTCGCTTCTGCGTGATGAACGGGGGTTGCGGACCCGTTGTCCTGCCTACGCACACGGACGACACGACCATCGGATGACTTTGTTGTCACACACGACACATCACGACCAAGAGCGACCGGCTCCCCCACCACACGCCGCAGTACGGTATAAGGGCGCAAGACCACATCCCTGGGAGGGGAGCGATGCACAAGACGATCCTGATGTTGTCCCTGGCCGTGCTGGCCGGCGCCGCGTCCAGCGCGATGGCGGCCGACGGGGCGGTGGGACGCTGGAAGACCATCGACGACAACACCGGCGAAGTGAAATCCATCGTCGAGATCAGCGAGGCGGCCAACGGCAGCCTGACCGGCAAGGTCGTGGAGATCCTCAAGTCGGACAAGGGCCCCAACCCGGTCTGCGACGGCTGCTCGGGCGAGCGCAAGAACAAGCCGATCAAGGGCATGACCATCCTGTGGGACCTCAAGCCCGATGGCGCCAACGAGTGGGCCGGCGGCACCATCCTCGATCCGGCCAACGGCAAGACCTACAAGTCCAAGATGGAGCTGCAGCCGGGCGGCAAGAAGCTCGACGTCTCCGGCTGCATCGCCTTCATCTGCCGCGCGCAGACCTGGCTGCGCGAGTAGCGCCAGTCGCGCCTCCGCCAACACCCGACCAGCCCGGCATCGCGCCGGGCTTTTTTTGTGGCCCTTCTCCAGCATGCAGGGACGGGGCCTGTCAGCGACTTGCCTGCCGTATCGATGCGCACACGTCGCGCGCTCGCCTCGATCCACTCGGTGCGGGTTCTCGGGTAAATCAGCCATCCATCACTGGCTTGTCGCTGCAGCCCCGTGGGCCGCTCTCGGTAGCCCCAGCCGAGTTGGGCACTTCGACAGTTGGATCAGAACTTCGTTCGACCCGGAATCGAATAGCGTGACGAGCGAGGCAGAAAGCCGAGCGCCCGAATCAGGGCAGGATGCCCTGATCGAGGGACAAGCGGACACCGCCCGCCGGACCGCTGCCCACCCGAAGCCACAACGCCCAAGACCACGTTCCCTGGATCGGGAGAAGACCCTTTCCAGGAGTCCAAAGCCCAACCGGACGGCCATGCGATAATCGCCGACCCCTCTGGTCCGCCATCGCCATGACCCGCACCGCGCTCGTCTCCAACGCCCTGCCCTACGCCAACGGCCCCCTGCACCTGGGCCACCTGGTGGGCTACATCCAGGCCGACATCTGGGTGCGGGCGCGGCGCATGCGCGGCGACAACGTATTCTACGTCTGCGCCGACGACACCCATGGCACGCCGATCATGCTGGCGGCCGAGAAGGCCGGGGTCACGCCCGAGGCCTTCATCGCCAACATCCAGGCCAGCCACGAGCGCGACTTCGCCGCCTTCGGCGTGGCCTTCGACCACTATGACTCGACCAACAGCGACGCCAACCGCGCGCTGACGGAGCAGTTCTACGTGGCGTTGGAACAGGCCGGCCACATCAGCCGGCGCAACGTCGCCCAGTTCTACGACCCGGCCAAGGGCATGTTCCTGCCGGACCGCTACATCAAGGGCATCTGCCCCAACTGCGGCAGCCCGGACCAGTATGGCGACAACTGCGAGGTCTGCGGCGCCACGTACTCGCCGACCGACCTGAAGGAACCCAAGTCGGTGATCTCCGGCGCCACGCCGGAGCTGCGCGACTCGGAGCATTTCTTCTTTGAGGTCGGCCACTTCGACGGCTTCCTGCGCGAGTGGCTGGCCGGCGATGTCGCCCTGCCCGGCGTCAAAGCCAAGCTGCGCGAATGGCTGGATGCCGAAGGCGGCCTGCGCGCGTGGGACATCTCGCGCGATGCGCCCTACTTCGGCTTCCAGATCCCCGGCCAGCCGGGCAAGTACTTCTACGTCTGGCTGGACGCGCCGATCGGCTACCTGTCCAGCTTCCAGAACCTGTGTGCGCGCCTGGGCGAGGACTTCGCGCCGCACCTGGCCGCCGGCACCCAGACCGAGCTGCACCACTTCATCGGCAAGGACATCGTCAACTTCCACGGCCTGTTCTGGCCGGCGGTGCTGCACGGTACCGGCCATCGCGCGCCCACGCGCCTGCACGTCAACGGCTACCTGACCGTCGATGGCGCCAAGATGTCCAAGTCGCGCGGCACCTTCATCATGGCGCGCACCTACCTGGACGTCGGCCTGGAGCCGGAGGCGCTGCGCTACTACTTCGCGGCCAAGTCCTCCGGCGGCGTGGACGACCTGGACCTCAACCTGGGCGACTTCGTCGCGCGGGTCAACGCGGACCTGGTCGGCAAGTTCGTCAACCTGGCCAGCCGCTGCGCCGGCTTCATCAACAAGCGCTTCGAGGGCCGGCTGGCCGATGCGCTGCCGGACGCGGCGCAGTACCAGCGCTTCGTCGAGGCGCTGGGTCCGGTGCGCGAGGCCTACGAGCGCAACGACCCGGCCGCGGCGATCCGTCAGGTGATGGCGCTGGCCGACGAAGCCAACAAGTACGTCGACGAGACCAAGCCCTGGGTCATCGCCAAGCAGGAGGGCGCCGATGCCCAGCTGCAGTCGGTCTGCACGCAGGGGCTGAACCTGTTCCGCGTGCTGGCCGCCGGCCTCAAGCCGGTGCTGCCGCGCACCGCGGCCGAGGCCGAGGCCTTCCTGTCCGCGCCGGTGCTGGGCTGGGAGGAACTGGCCCAGCCGCTGACCGCGCACGTCATCCAGCCCTACACCCCACTGTTCACCCGAATCGACCCCAAGCGCATCGACGCCATGACCGACGCCTCCAAGGACACCCTGGCCGCCGCACCCGCCGCACCCGCCGCGACCAAGCCCGCGCCCGCCAAAACCGAAACGAAGGCGCCCACGACTCCCGAATCCCCACTCCCCAATCCCGGCCTCATCAGCATCGACGACTTCGCCAAGCTCGACCTGCGCATCGGCAAGGTGACCGCCTGCGCGTTCGTCGAAGGCTCGGACAAGCTGCTGCGCTTCGAACTCGATGCCGGCGAACTGGGCACCCGGCAGATCTTCTCCGGCATCCGCGCCAGCTACGGCGAGCCGGACCAGCTGGTCGGCCGCAGCGTGGTGTTCATCGCCAACCTGGCGCCGCGCAAGATGCGCTTCGGCGTCAGCGAGGGAATGATCCTGTCGGCCGGCTTCGACGGCGGCGCGCTGGCGCTGCTGGATGCCGACGCGGGCGCGCAGCCCGGCATGCCGGTGCGCTGACCGCCACACTGCGGCACGTTCCTTCACATCTCGGCCGGGCGCGAACCGCGTACAGTCGGCCGAGCACATCGCGCCCCGCGTCCATGTCCCCAGCGCCTCCGACTCCCGACGCCAGCCCGCGCTCCCGACGCGCCCTGACCGGGCTGAACTTCTTCGTCGCCGATGTGCAGGACGGGCTTGGCCCGTTCCTGGGCGTCCAACTGCAGTCGCTCGGCTGGCAGGCCGGCGCCATCGGTCTGGCGATGACCGCCGGCGGCATCGCCGGCCTGCTCGGCACCGTCCCGGCCGGTGCGCTGGTGGACGCGACCCGGCGCAAGCGCGCGGTCGTGGCGCTCGCCTGCCTGCTCACGGTGGCGAGCAGTTGCCTGGTGCTGGCCTCGCACGCCTTCCCCGTGGTGGTCGCCTCGCAGGTGGCCAGCGGCCTGTGCGGAGCGATCATCGGCCCGGCGCTGACCGGGCTGACGCTGGGCCTGGTGCGGCAGGCCGGGTTCGAGCGGCAGATGGCGCGCAACCAGGTGGCGAATCATGCCGGCAACGTCGTGGCGGCCGCCGCGGCCGGCTATCTGGGCTGGAAGTTCGGGCTGGTGGCGGTGTTCGCGCTGCTGGGCGGCTTTGCCCTGCTGGCCACCGCCAGCCTGTGGCGGATCGACCCGCGCCAGATCGACCACCAGGCCGCGCGCGGCAGCGAGCCGGGCAGCGACACGGCGCCGCCCGCGCAGGCGGTGCGCTGGCGCGATCTGCTGCGGCAGCGTCCGCTGCTGTTGCTGGGCATGGCGCTGCTGTTCTTCCACCTGGGCAATGCCGCCATGCTGCCGCTGTACGGCCAGGCGGCGGTGGCCACGCATGCGGCCAATCCGGCGGTGTTCACCGCCGCCACGGTGATCATCGCGCAGCTGGTGATGGTGCTGGCCGCGCTGGCGGCGATGCGGCTGCTGCCACGCTATGGGCATTGGTGGGTGTTGCTGTTGACCTTTGTCGCCCTGCCGCTGCGTGGACTGGTCGCGGCCGGCACGCTGGGCTCGCTCTGGGGCGTGCTGCCGGTGCAGGCGCTGGACGGCATCGGCGCCGGCCTGCAGAGCGTGGCGGTGCCGGCCACGGTCGCCAGCCTGATGCACGGCACCGGGCGCACCAACGCCGCGCAGGGCCTGGTGATGACGTTGCAGGGCGTGGGCGCCTCGCTCAGCCCGGCGCTGGGCGGCTGGATCGCGCAGCACTGGAGCTATCGCATCGCATTCCTCGCACTCGGCAGCGTGGCCGTGCTGTCCCTGGTCCCCTGGCTGCTGCACGGCCGGCGGGCCGCTGTGCGAGACGCGATCGCATGACGCCCTGGCTGGTGTGGGCCACGACCGCGGCGACAGTGGTGTGCGTGGTGACGCGCCCGGGGCGCCTGCCCGAATGGGTCTACGCCGTGGCCGGCGCGCTGGTCGTGGCGCTGTCCGGCGCCCTGCCCTGGGCGGGCGTGGGCCATGCAGTGGGCGAAGGCCTGGACGTGTATCTGTTCCTGGCCGGCATGCTGCTGCTGTCCGAGCTGGCGCGCCGCGAAGGCCTGTTCGACTGGGTCGCACAGCTGGCCGCGCAGCATGCGCGCGGCTCGGGGCGGCGCCTGTTCGCGCTAGTGTTCGCCACCGGCGTGGTGGTGACCACCTTCCTGTCCAACGATGCCACCGCCGTGGTGCTGACCCCGGCGGTGATCGCGGTGGCGCGCAAGGCGCGCGCGCCGATGCTGCCGCTGCTGTTTGCCTGCGCCTTCGTCGCCAATGCGGCCAGCTTCGTGCTGCCGATCTCCAACCCGGCCAACCTGGTGATGTTCGGCACGCATATGCCGCCCTTGCCGCAGTGGCTGGCGCGGTTCGGGCTGCCGTCGCTGGCAGCCATCTTGCTGACCTATGCGGTGCTGGCCTGGAGCCAGCGACGCGCGCTGGCCGGCGCGGTGTCCGCCGAAGTGCCGATGACGCCGATCAACGCCCATGCCCGGCTGACGCTGTTCGCCCTGGCCGCGACCGCGCTGGTGCTGATGCTGGCCTCGTGGCAGGACTGGTCGCTGGGCTGGCCGACGGCGGTGATGGCGGCGCTGGCCGTGCTGGCCGTCTCGCTGCGCGGACGCAGCGCGCCGTGGCCGGTGCTGGCCGGCGTGAACTGGGGCGTGCTGCCGCTGGTGGCCGGGCTGTTCGTGCTGGTCGAGGCGCTGCGCCAGACCGGCCTGGTCGCGACCCTGGCAGGCCTGCTGCGCGACCAGCTGCAGGCCGGCACGGTTCAGGCCACCTGGGTGGTGGCCGCCGCCACGACGGTGGCGGGCAACGTCGCCAACAACCTGCCGGTGGGGCTGCTGACCAGCGCCACGCTGGCCCAGGCCGCGCCACCGGAAGTGGTGCGCGATGCCGCGCTGATCGGGGTGGACCTGGGGCCCAACATCGCCGTCAGCGGTTCGCTGGCGACGCTGCTGTGGCTGTCGATCCTGCGCCGCGAGGGCGAGCACGTCGGCTTCTTCCAGTTCCTGCGCCTGGGCCTGGTGGTGACCCTGCCCGCCCTGGCCGCGGCGATCGCGCTGCGGCTGGCGCTGGGCTGAAGGCGACGACCGGGCCATCCGATGCAGCTGGCGCTGTTCGACTTCGACCACACGCTGACCACGCGGGACACCTATGCCGGGTTCCTGCGCCGCATCGCCACGCCCGAGCAGTTGGCGCGGGCGCGCTGGAACATCGCGCCGTGGCTGCTGGCATACCGAGCGCGGCTGGTGTCGGCCGGCGCGCTGCGGGCGCGCGTGACCCGGATCGCGTTCGAAGGACGGCCGCATGACGAGGTGCTGGCAGCCGGCGAACACTACGCGCGCGACGTCCTGCCCGGCGTGCTGCGGGCGGACATGTATCAGCGCTTCGACCAGCACCTGGCGCGTGGGCATACCGTGGTCGTGGTCTCCGCCTCGCTCGATGCTTACCTGCGCCCGTGGTGCCAGGCCCAGGGCGTGGCGCTGATCTGCAATGCGCTCGAGCACGTCGACGGCCGCTGCACCGGCCGCTATGCCGGGCGCGACGTGGGCCGGCACAAGGTGGCGCGCATCACGGCCGAGTACGATATGGCCAGCTTCGAACGCATCCACGCCTACGGCGACAGCGGCGAAGACAAGCCGATGCTCGCCCTGGCCCACGCACGCTGGTACCGCGGCCGGCCCTGCTCCTGACCGATCCGCACACCCCCGCGCAGCCCAACCGCCACGCATGACCGATCTTTCCCCTTCCCTCATCGAACGCCTCGACCGCCTGCTGCCGCAGACCCAGTGCGGGCAGTGCGGGTTCGACGGCTGTCGCCCCTACGCGCAGGCGATGGCGCGCGGCGAGGCCGGGGTCGAGCGCTGCCCACCCGGCGGCGATGCAGGTGCGCGGGCACTGGCGCAGGTGCTGGGCGTGCCGGCGCAGCCGTTCGATCGCAGCCGCGGTGCGCATCTGCCGCCGCGCGTGGCGCTGATCGTCGAGGCCGACTGCATCGGCTGCACCAAGTGCATCCAGGCCTGTCCGGTCGATGCAATCGTCGGCGGAGCCAAGTTCATGCATACCGTGCTGGAGGACCTGTGCACCGGCTGCGCGCTGTGCGTGCCGCCGTGTCCGGTGGACTGCATCGTGATGGAGCCGGCGGCTTAAAGCCGCACGCCTAACCCGTCAGGGCTGCCTCAGTGCGCGGCGCACGCGCTGCAGACGCGCTCCACCGCATAGCCCTTGGCGCGCAGTTTCTCGACCACGCCGTCGGGCCCGAGCAGGTGCAGCGCGCCGACCACCACCAGCGTGTCGTCTCCGCCCGGGCCCTGCAGACGCGCCTCGAGCTTGGGCAGCCAGGCGTCGTTGCGCGCCACGTTGATGCGCTGGTACAGCGCGGGGTACTCGCGCTTCATGTCCGCGGCCAGTCCGTCGCGCAGCGTCTGCACGTCGCCGGCGCGCCAGGCGGCATGCAGGCGCTGGGCTTCGCGCTCGCCGGTGGCACCGGCATCGTCGAGGGTCTCGGCCAGGTACTGGCGCTGCTCCTCGGCGCTCATGCCATCGAGCATGGCGACCTGATCCTGCCCGCGCTCCAGCCCGCTGACCGGCTTGCCGGCCTGGCGGGCCAGCTGGATGAAGTGCAGGTCCAGGCCCAGCTGCGGGTCCAGTCCCTGCGCGGTCATTTCCTGCACGCTGAGGGTGGTCGCCACCAGCCACGGTTCCAGATGCGCGAACAGGTCGATAGGCAGGTTGTGCGCCCGCGCATAGGCCTGCAGCTTCGCCCAGGTCTTGGCATCGATGCGCTGCTGCAGGGTCTGCCCGGCGGGCAGCTGCGCGGCGGCCAGCATCGCCTGACCCAGCGCCGGCGATTGCAGCTCATCGCCGGAGAGTTCCAGCACCACTTGCTCGGCATCGGCGAAGGCCGCATCGACGTCCGGCGAGAGCGGATAGTCCTGCGCTGTGAGCAGATGGAACGAGCCCAGCAGGTAAAGCGTGTGCTCGCCCTTGCTGACCTTCCACAGCAGCGGCACGGGCGGCGCGGCCCAGGCCGGTGCGGCCACGACCAGCAGCAGCGCGGCCAGCAGGAGGCGGCGCAGCGCCGACATCAGTGCGTGCCGCCGCCGACCGGCCCGGTGTACATCTTCTCGCCAGCATCGACCAGCAGATCCAGCCGGTTCTCCGCCGGCGGCAGCGGACAGGTCGCATAGACGGTGAACACGCAGGGCGGATTGTAGGCGCGGTTGAAGTCCACCACCACGCGGCCCTGCGCGTCGGGCGCGTCGGTGTCGATGAAGCGGCCGGCCGGATACGAGCCATGCCCGCTGGTGCGGTCGGCCAGCACCAGGAACAGCCCGCCGTTGTCGCCTTCCATCGCGGTGAGCGCGTAGCGCTTGCCGTCGCGTTCGAACTCCACCTTGCCCGGGCTGGGCGCGGCGATGGTGTTGCCGACCATGTCGGCATAGGTCAGCGTGGCGCCGGCCGGACCCGGCACGAACCTGCCCTCGATGCGCCAGGCCGGATCGGGCGTCCAGTACTCGAGCTCGGTGAAGCCCACGCGCGCCGGCGCGTTGGCGCTCTTGAAGCGCAGACCGTAACGCGGGCCACGGTGGATCAGGGTCATCCGGTCGGCGCCGTCGTCGAAGCCGATCACCGTCGCCGGCCCGGACTGGTCGTCGACCAGGCGGATGCGCCCTTTCAGCGGCTGGCCGTCGGCGGTCACCGCCACGCCACGCTCGGGGGTGAAGAACACCTTGTCGCCGTCCACCTGGACCAGGCCCAGCTTGGGCGGACCGACTTCCAGCTTGATGCCGCTGGCCTCGCTGCGGCCGATGTAATGCGCCTTGAGCGTGAGCCAGTGCAGCCCGACCAGGCTGGTCCAGCCGTCGGGCGCCAGCAGCGCCTGACGGCGCTCGGTGCGCCAGATCGCGTTGTCGGCGAGGAAGGTGGTGTCCGAGGTCACCGCCGGACCGGCCTGCGGCGCCCCCGCGCGGTCGCTGCAGGCCGTCAGCAGCGACGCCAGCGCCAGACACCCGAAAAACGCCCCGGTCTTGCCCATCGACTGCCTCAACGCCCGCGCAGGAACCATTTGTCGATCTCGGCCAGATTGAAATGCGCCCAGGTCGGGCGTCCGTGGTTGCACTGCCCCGAGCGCTCGGTGATCTCCATGTCGCGCAGCAGAGCGTTCATTTCCGGGATCGTGAGCCGGCGGTTGGCGCGGACCGCGCCGTGGCAGGCCATGGTCGACAGCAGCTCGTCGCGCGCGGCGGCCACGCGCCGGCTCTGGCCGTGTTCGCGCAGGTCGGCCAGCACGTCGCGCAGCAGCGCGCCGGGTTCGGCATGGGCCAGCAGGGCCGGCACGCTGCGCACGCTCAGGCTCTGCGGGCCGCTGCGGGTCACATCGAATCCCAGCTCGGTCAGGGTGGCGGCCTCGCGCTCGGCCACGTCGGCCTCGCGCTCGGCCACCGCCAGCGTCATCGGCACCAGCAGCGGCTGGGCGGTCAGGCCGATGCCGTCGTGCGCGGTCTTCAGGCGCTCATAGCCGATGCGCTCGTGCGCGGCGTGCATGTCCACCACGATCAGGCCGTCGGCGTTCTCGGCCAGGATGTAGATGCCGTGCAGCTGGGCGATGGCATAGCCCAGCGGAGGAATGACATCCTGCGCGTCGTTGGCGGGCAGCGGCATGGCCGGGCTTGGCTGCGGACTGCGGATCGACGGGCTGCTGTACAGCGCCGCATAGGCCCCCGGCGCATCGGCCACGCGCAGCCCCAGCGGCGACTGCTGCGCGCCGGTCCACTGCAGGTGCTGCGGCACCTGCCCCGCTGCCAGCCCGGGGGCGCCGTAGGCGGCCTGCGCCATCGGCATCGGCACGGCGGCCATCTCGCCGGCACCGTCGGCGGCCACGCCCGCGCGCGTGCCGGCCAGCGCCTCCTGCAGGGTGCGGAAGACGAAGTCATGGATCATCCGCGATTCGCGGAAGCGCACCTCGTGCTTGGCCGGATGCACGTTGACGTCCACCCGCGCCGGATCCAGCTCCAGGAACAGCACGTAGGCCGGCTGGCGGCCGTGATACATCACGTCCTGGTAGGCGAGCTTCACCGCATGGGCGATGTTGCGGTCGCGCACGGCGCGGCCGTTGACGTAGAGGTATTGCTGGTCGGCGCTGGCGCGCGAATACGCCGGCTGCGCGATCCAGCCGTGCAGGCGCAGGCCGGCGCCGCTGTGATCGATGCGCAGCGCGTGCCGGGCGAATTCCTCGCCCAGCGTCTCGTGCAGGCGCAGGCTGGGCTCCAGCTGACCGCCGCCCTTGTAGCGGCGCGACGGCCGGCCGTTGTGCGACACGCGCAGCTCCACGTCCGGGCGCGCCAGCGCCAGCGAACGCAGCCACTCCTCGATGTGACCCAACTCGGTACGCTCGGCGCGCAGGAACTTGCGCCGCGCCGGCACGTTGTAGAACAGCTCGCGCACCTCGACCGTGGTGCCCTGCGCATGCTGGCGCGGCGTGACCTCGCCCACGCGCCCGCCGTCCACCTGCAGGCAGGCGCCGTGCGCATCGTGCGCGCGCCGCGAGCTGAGGCTGAAGCGGCTGACCGAGGCGATCGAGGGCAGCGCCTCGCCGCGGAAACCGAGCGTGGCCACGGTCTCCAGATCGTCCAGCGAGGCGATCTTGCTGGTGGCATGGCGCGAGACGGCCAGCGGCAGCTCCTCCGGCGCGATGCCACCGCCGTCGTCGCGGATGCGGATCAGGCGGATGCCGCCCTCCTCCAGGTCGATGTCCACCCGCTGCGCGCCGGCGTCCAGCGCGTTCTCGACCAGTTCCTTGACGACCGAGGCAGGCCGTTCGACCACCTCGCCGGCGGCGATCTGGTTGATCAGGGTGTCAGGAAGCTGGCGAATGGGCACGGGCGAGGAATGAGCGCGAAAGAAGTGAGGAGTGCGGAAAGGCAGAAGCAAATCCGCGGTCAGTCTAAATCACCGAGCCGCGCTTGCTTTGCCCACGCCTCACTGCGCCCCACTCACTCCCGGCTCAAGGCGCCCCGCCGCCCGAACTGCCGCCCGCAGCGGCCTGCGCGCGCGCGGCGAACAGCGTGCCCGGCGGCGGCTCGCGGCTGAAATAGGTCTCCACGCCCTGCAGGATCGCGCCGGCGATCTGGGCCTGGAAGGCCGGATCGGTCAGCTGCTTCTCTTCGGTGTAGTTGGAGATGAAGGCGGTCTCCACCAGCATCGCCGGCATGTCCGAGGTGCGCAGCACGGCGAAGTTGGCCTTTTCCAGCGTGGCCTTGTGCGCGTTGCCCACGTCCTTCAGCCCGGCCAGCACGTGGCCGGCGGCGTTCTCGGAGGCCTTCATGTGGCCGCTCTGGGCCAGGTCGATCAGGACCGAGCCGAGCGTACTGTCCACGGTCTGCAGCTTGACGCCGCCGATCAGGTCTGAGGCGTTTTCCTTGTCGGCCAGCCAGCGCGCGCGCTGCGAGGTCGCGCCCTTGAGCGAGAGCACATAGACCGACGAGCCGCTGGCGCTGCGGTTCTCGGCGGCGTCGGCGTGGATGGAAATGAACATGTCCGCATGCGCCGCGCGCGCCTTGACCGCGCGCTGGTTGAGCGGGATGAAGTAATCGCCGTCGCGGGTCAGGTAGGACTTCAGGCCCGGCGTGGCGTCGATCTGCCTGGCCAGCTGGCGGGCGATGGCCAGGGTGACGTTCTTCTCATACTTGCCGGTCGGGCCGATAGCGCCGGAGTCCTGGCCGCCGTGGCCAGCATCGATGGCGATCACCAGCGGACGCATGCCGGCGCGCATGGCCAGCTTGGGCTGCGGCAGCACCGTGGCCGGGGCGTCGGCGACGACGGACTTGGGTTCGACCGGCGCGGGGCGACCGGTGGCGATGGTCACGCCGGGCGCGATGGTCTCCGGCACGTTCGTCGCGGCCGGCGTGGGCACCACGACGCCGGGCACGGGCTGGCCGGCCAGGATCGCCGCCGGCGACAGCGTGCTGGACGCCGGCGTGACGGGCGCCTGCTGCTGCGGCGAAGGCGCCGACGGGGCGGGCGTGGTCACGGGCGCCTGGACGACGGGCGCCGGGGTGGCGGGCATCGGGCGCGTGGCCTGGGCGACCAGCGCGGAGGTGGCCTGCGCGGCGGCGACGCTGGCCGGCACGGCGGCCGCCGTCGCGCTGGGCGTGGGCGCGGGAGCACTGGCGGTCGCCGGGCCGTCGCCGGGCCACTCGATCACCAGCCGCGACAGCGCGCCGGCGCCTTCCATGTGCGGATTGACGGCCGTGATCGGCCCGGCCAGGTCGAACACCACGCGGAACGTCCCCGGCACCGGCTGCCCGGTGCGCACGGCGGTGACCACGCCACTGGGCGCGGGCAGCTTGAGGGATTTCAGCGCGGTGGAGGCCGGCAGGTCGACGACCAGGCGGTTGGGATTGGTCAGGGAAATGGTCTTGTAGCTGCCCGCGCCCTGCAGCTGGATCTCGGCGCGGGTGCCGGTCGGGCCGTTGACCAGGTCGATGGCGCGCACTTCGCCGGCATGGGCAACAGGCATGACGCTGGCCAGAAGCGCGGCGCCCCCCCATGCGATCGCAAATGCGGTCATCCCCTTCGGCATGCGGCGATTCAAGCACTGCCCAAGCGTAAAGGCAACCCCTTTTCCCTTAATAATCCGTGACCTGCCGAAACTTTCTCGCCTCGCCCGGCATAAGTCGCCCCTAACTGACGATTTCCGCCAGACGGGCCAGCCAGGCCTGCCCGGTCTCGGTCCCCGCTACCAGGCGCGCGTCCCGGCCCTGGCCCGAGATCTCCAGGAAGATCTCCAGGTCCGCGCGCGGCAGCCCGCCGCGGCCCTTTTCCGGCCATTCGATCAGCCACAGCGTGGCCACGGCCTCGTCCAGGCCGAGGAAATCCAGCTCGCCGGCATCGCCCAGCCGATACAGGTCCAGGTGCCAGGCCTCGCCGCCGTCGACGGGGTAACGCTCGATCAGCGTGTAGGTGGGGCTGCGCACCGAACCGGTCACGCCCAGCCCGCGCAGCAGCGCGCGCGCCAGGGTGGACTTGCCGGCGCCCAGGTCGCCATGCAGATGCACGGCCGCCTGAAGCGGCCTGGTGGACGCCAGCGCGCTACCCAACCGCGCGGTGTCCTCGACCTGCGCCAGGTGCAGCCGCATCAGCCGGCCACCTGCGGATTGGCCAGCGTCGGCAGGCAGTCGAACAGATCGCTGGCCAGCAGGCCGCGCTGGCCGCGGCGCGCGGCCGCCGCATCGCCGGCCAGCCCGTGCAGCAGCGCACCCGCGCTGGCCGCGGCGAACGCATCCAGCCGTTGCCCGCGCAGCCCGGCGATCACGCCGGTGAGCACATCGCCCATGCCACCGGTGGCCATGCCCGGATTGCCGGTGGTGATCACGCGCGGCAACTGGCCGTCCTGCGCGATCAGCGTGCCCGCGCCCTTGAGCACGACCGTGGCCTGCCAGCGTGCCGCCAGCTCGGCCGCCGCGCCGAACCGGTCGGCCTGGATCTCGGCGGTCGAACGCCCGAGCAGGCGCCCGGCTTCGCCCGGATGCGGGGTCAGGATGGCGTCGCCCAGCGCGCGCGGCTGCTGTGCGATCAGATTGAGCGCGTCGGCGTCGAGCACCAGCGGCTTGCCGGCTTCCAGCGCCAGCCGCAGCAGCGCGCGGCCCCAGCCGCCCTGGCCCAGCCCGGGGCCGATGGCGATGACGTCGGCCGCCTCGAGCAGCGGCTGCAGATCGCTGCCGGATTCCACCGCGTGCACCATCGCCTCCGGGCGCCGCGTCAGCAGCGCGCCGACATGCGCCTGGCGCGTGGCCACCGTGACCAGGCCCGCACCGCTGCGCAGCGCGGCCTCGGTGGTCATCATGATCGAACCGCCGTGGCCCAGATCGCCGCCGATGCACAGCACGCGGCCGTTCTCGCCCTTGTGCGTGTCCAGGCGGCGCGGCTTGAGCCAGGTCGCCAGATGCTCGGCCTGCAGCAGTTGCGCCTTGGGGGCGGTCATGCGCAGCAATTCGTCAGGGACCTCGAGCGGATCGAGCAGCAGTTCGCCGGCATGTTCGAGCCCGGCGCCGGTGTGCAGGCCGTGGTGGCGCACGATGAACTGCAGCGTGCGCCGCGCGCGCACCGCCGCGCCCGGCGCGGTCCCCTGCCCCGTATCGATGCCGCTGGGCACATCGAGCGCGAACACCGGCGCCGGCTGCGCATTGATCGCCTCGATCAGCGCCTGCGCCTGGCCTTCCGGCGCGCGCGCCAGGCCGATGCCGAACAGCGCATCGACCACCACGTCGGCCGGCGGGAACTGCTCGGGGAACAGGGCCACCTGTCCACCGGCGGCGATGTAATCGGTACATGCGCGCTGGGCCAAGTCGGTGCGCGGCGTGTGGTCTTCCAGATGCAGCACCACCACCTGCCGTCGCGCGCGCAGCGCGCACAGGGCCAGCACGTAGCCGTCGCCGCCGTTGTTGCCCGGCCCGCACACCACCGTGATGCGCTCGGCGCGGGGCCAGTCGCGTTCCAGCACCCGCCACGCGCCCTGCCCCGCCTGCTGCATCAGTGCGAACGCGCCGCCTGCCAGGCGCGCGCTGGCTTGCTGGTCCAGGGCACGTGCCGCGGCGGTGCCGAACAAGGGGAGAAGGGCCGTCATGGCGCGCGATTCTATACTTGCGTCCATGACTGCTTCGTCTGCGACATCGCCCGATCCGCACGCGCTGGCCGCGCGGATCCGTGCGCTGGCGCGCGCGGCCGGTTTCCAGCGCTGCGGCATCGCCGGCATCGAGCTGGGCCAGGACGAAGACCACCTGCGCAGCTGGCTGGCCGAAGGCCTGTACGGCTCGATGGACTGGATGGCGCGGCACGGCCAGCTGCGCGCGCGGCCCGCCGAGCTGATTCCCGGCACCCTGCGCGTGATCTCGGTCGGCCTGGACTACGGGCGCAACGACAGCGACGACGCGTGGACCACGCTGGGCGATGGCACGCGCGCCTATGTGGCGCGCTACGCACTGGGGCGCGACTACCACAAGCTCATGCGCAACCGCCTGCAGAAGCTGGCGCTGAAGCTGCAGGAGGAAGTGGGCGCGTTCGGCCATCGCGTCTTCGTCGATTCGGCACCGGTGCTCGAGCGCGCGCTGGCGCGCAACGCCGGGCTGGGCTGGATCGGCAAGCACACCTGTCTGATCGACAAGCAGGGCGGCTCGTGGTTCTTCCTCGGCGAGATCTATGTCGACATCCCGCTGCCCATCGACGCACCGGCCAGCGCGCACTGCGGCACCTGCGTGCGCTGCATCGAGGTCTGCCCCACCCAGGCCATCGTCGCCCCGCACCGGCTCGATGCGCGGCGCTGCATCGCCTATCTGACCATCGAGCACGACGGCGCGATTCCGATCGAACTACGCAAGCCAATCGGCAACCGCATCTTCGGCTGCGACGACTGCCAGCTGGTCTGCCCCTGGAACAAGTTCGCCAAGCGCACCGACGAGCCGGACTTCCGTGCGCGCAACGACCTGGATACGGCCACGCTGCCGCAGCTGTTCGCCTGGGACGAGGACGAATTCCTGCGCCGCACCGAGGGCTCGGCGATCCGCCGCAGCGGCTACGAGCGCTGGCTGCGCAACATCGCCGTGGCGTTAGGCAATGCGCCGACCACGCCGGAGATCCTCGACGCCCTGGCCTCGCGCCGCGACGCGCCTTCCGCGCTGGTGCGCGAGCATGTCGGCTGGGCCTTGGCGCAGCACGGCGCCTGAAGGCGTCGGAAGCCGGTAGAGCGGAGCTTGCTCCGCTGCTCTTCGAACAAGCCGCATTGTGTAGAGCGGAGCTCGCTCCGCTGCTCTTCGGACAGCGCACATGTAAAGCCTCAGCGGAGCAAGCTCCGCTCTACATATGCGCAAAAACCCACCTTAGCTTTTCAGCGCGTGCGGATCTGCTCCAGCAGCGCCTGGGTGACCGGATCGTCGGCCTGGGCCTGGCCCTTGAGCGCCGGCAGCAGGCCGTTGGCCAGCTGCTTGCCCAGCTCGACGCCGAACTGGTCGAAGGCGTTGATGCCCCAGGCCAGCGACTGCGCGTACACGCTGTGCTCGTACATGGCGATCAGCGCGCCCAGCGACTGCGGGGTGAGCGCGTCGAGCAGGATCATCGTGCTCGGCCGGCCGCCGGCGTAACTGCGGTGCGGGTCGTCGCTGGACTGGCCGTTGGCCAGCGCCTCGGACTGCGCCAGCAGATTGGACAGCAGCGCGATGTGGTTCTCGGCGTAGGGGTCGTCGTTGTGGATGGTGCCGACGAAATCCAGCGGCACGATCTGCGTGCCCTGGTGCAGCGCCTGGAAGAAGCTGTGCTGCACATCGGTGCCCGCCCCGCCCCACCACACCGGCACGGTCTCGCAGTCCACCGGCGTGCCGTTGATGCGCACCGACTTGCCCAGGCTCTCCATCACCAGCTGCTGCAGATAGTTGGGCAGCAGCGCCAGGCGCTGGTCGTAGGTCATCACGCCGTGCGCGGCGTGGCCGAGCACGTTGCGGTTCCAGATGGCGGTCAGCGCGTGGCGGATGGCCAGGTTGGACTCGGCCGGGGTCTCCAGCACGTGCTGGTCCATCAGCGCGGCACCGTCGAGCAGCGCGCAGAAGTTGTCGAAGCCGATCGCCAGGGCGATCGGGAAGCCCACCGCCGACCATAGCGAGTACCGCCCGCCCACCCAGTCCCACATCGGCAGCACGCGCGCATCGGGGATGTCGAAGGTCTTGGCGGCGCGCTCGGGATTGGCGCTGACCGCGTACAGGCGCTCGCTGCCGCCCAGCCAGTCGGCCAGGATCTTGCCGTTGAGCAGCGTCTCCTGGGTGCCGAAGGTCTTGGAGATCAGGATCGCGGCGGTGGTCGCCGGGTTCAGGCCGGCCAGCACGCGCTGCGCCGCGGCGCCGTCGACGTTGGACAGGAAGTGCACGCGCAACTTCGGCTGCAGCGGGCGCAGCGCATCGGAGACGTGGCGCGGCCCCAGGTCCGAGCCGCCGATGCCGACGCTGACGATGTCAGTGACCTCGCTGGCCTCCAGCTCGGCCACCAGCTTGCCCATGCGCTCGCGCACGCCGGCCGCCTCGGCATAGGCGTCCTGGGCGACCTTGGCGTCGGTCAGGTTGCTGCGCAGCGCGGTGTGCAGGGCCGAGCGGCCCTCGGTCGGGTTGACGATCTCGCCGCGGAACAGGCGCTGGTAGGCCGCCTTGAGATCGAGGTCCGAGGCCAGCGCATGCAGCGCGTCCAGCGCCTGGCGGTCGTAGCCCTGGCGGGCGAAGCTGGCGTACACCGGCCCGACCCGCAGCGCCAGCTCCGACGCGCGGGCAGGATCCTGTTCCAGCAAGGCCGGCGCGCGGGTGCCGCGCAGGCGGTTGGCGTGGGACTGCAACGCGTCGAAGTTCGTCATCAGGCGGCCTGCTTGGGAATCGATTGGTTGGTGTGGGTGATGCGGTTCTGCCCGTCCACGTAGATCAGCGTGGGCTTGAACGCGTCGGCCTCGGCTTCGGACATGCTCGCAAAGGCGGCGATGATGATGATGTCGCCCACCTGCACATGGCGCGCGGCGCCGCCATTGAGCGAGATGATGCCGCTGCCTTCGTCGGCGCGCAGGGCATAGGTGCTGAAGCGCGCACCGTTGGTGACGTCCCAGATGTGCACCTGCTCGAACTCGCGGATGCCGCTGGCGTCGAGCAGGTCGCCGTCGATGGCGATCGAGCCTTCGTAGTTCAGCTCGGAATGGGTGACGGTGGCGCGGTGGATCTTGGTCTTGAGCAGGCTCAGGTGCATCGGCGTAGGACAGCGACAGGAAAGCAGGCCGGCGAGTCTAGCAGCGCACGGCGTGTCCGATCGGCCAACCTGCGCGACTTTCAGAATTCCAGGTTGTCGATCAGCCGGGTGGTACCCAGGCGGGCGGCGATCAGCGCCACCTTGGGGCCCGTCTCGCCGTCGACCGGCTCGGACAGGTCCGGGCGGCGCACCACGGTGTAGTCCACCACGTAGCCGACCTGCGCCAGGCGCGTCGCGGCGGCCTGTTCGACCTGGGCGCGCGGGGCGCCGGCGGTCAGGTCGTCGCGCATCTGCAGCAGGGTGCGGCGGATCTCGGCCGCGATGGGGCGCTGCTCGTCGGAGAGGTACTGGTTGCGCGAGCTCATCGCCAGGCCGTCGGCCTCGCGCACGATGCTGCCGCCCAGGATCTCCACCGGGAAGGCCAGGTCGGTGACCATCTGCCGGATCACCGCCAGCTGCTGGTAGTCCTTCTTGCCGAAGGCGGCCAGGTCCGGGGTGACCTGGTTGAACAGGCGGCTGACCACCGTGCACACGCCGTCGAAGTGGCCGGGCCGGCACTCGCCTTCCAGCACCCCGCTGACGCCGGGCACGTGAACCTTGGCGGCCAGCTCGATGCCGAACGGATACATCGACTCGACCGTGGGCAGCCACAGCACGTCGCAGCCAGCGCCTTCCAGCCCGGTGGTGTCCGCATCGGGCGTGCGCGGATAGCGCGTGTAGTCCTCGTTGGGGCCGAACTGGGTCGGGTTGACGAACACGCTGGACACCACGCGGTCGGCGTACTGGCGCGCCAGCATCACCAGCGAATAGTGTCCGGCGTGCAGGTTGCCCATGGTCGGCACGAAGCCCACCTTCAGGCCCTGGCGCTTCCAGCCGGCCACGCGTGCGCGCAGTGCGTCGAGTTCAGTGATGGTTTCGATCATGTGCGCCCTACCCGCGCGTCGGAGTCGATGGGGTCAGACGTGCGTCAGTACGCATGGGCGGCATCGGGAAATTGGCCTTCGCGCACGGCGTCGGCATAGGCGCGCACCGCGCCGGCGATCGAGCCGCCCTGCTCCAGGAAGTCCTTGACGAACTTCGGCCGGCGGTGGCCCATCTCCAGGCCCAGCAGGTCGTGCAGCACCAGCACCTGGCCGTCGCACTGCGCGCCGGCGCCGATGCCGATGGTCGGGATGTCCACCGCCGCGGTGATGCGCGCGGCCAGCGTGGAGGGCACGCATTCGAGCACCAGCAGGCTGGCGCCGGCCTGGGCCACCGCGATGGCGTCGGCCAGCAGCTTCTCGGCCGCGGCGTCCTCGCGCCCCTGCACCTTGTAGCCGCCGAAGGACAGCACCGACTGCGGCGTCAGCCCCAGGTGCGAGCACACGGGGATATCGCGCTCGCTCAGGAAGGCGATGACCTCCAGCTTGTGGCCGGCGCCCTCCAGCTTGACCATCTCCGCGCCGGCCTGCAGCAGGCGCGTCGCCGCCTCGAGCGCGCGCTCTGGCGTGGCGTCGGACTGGAAGGACAAATCGGACACCAGCAGCGCGCGCTGCAGCCCGCGGGCGACGATGCGCGTGTGGTAGACCATGTCCTCCACGGTCACCGGCAGGGTCGAGTCATGCCCCTGCACCACCATGCCCAGCGAGTCGCCAATCAGCACCAGGTCCACGCCCGCCGCGTCGAGCGTGCGGGCGAAACCGTAGTCGTAGCAGGTCAGCATCACCAGCTTCTGCCCGGCCTGCTTGGCCTGGCGCAGGGCGGGAACGGTCCAGGGCTTGCTGTCGGCATGCGTACTCATAGCCGATCATTATCCACTCATAACGCCGCGATAGCGCCACGGTCGATGCGGAAAGCTGCTTCCCGCACGCTGCCGTGGCCGGCGATGCGCAGCTCCGGGGCCACATCGGCCAGCGGCACCAGGGCGAAGGCGCGCTCGTGCAGGCGCGGATGCGGCACCTGCAGACCAGGCACATCGATCACCGCGTCGCCATAGAGCAGCAGATCCAGGTCCAGCGTGCGCGGGCCCCAGCGCTGTTCGCGGCTGCGGTCGCGGCCGAAGCGGCGCTCGATCTCCAGCAGCGCCGCCAGCAGGGCCGGCGCCGGCAGCGTGGTGGTCACGCGCGCGGCAGCGTTGACGAAGTCCGGCTGGTCTTCCACGCCCCAGGCCGGCGTCACGTACAGCGGCGAGGCCGCCACCAGCACGGTCTCCGGCAGCGCGCCGATCGCCGCGAAGGCCGCGCGCAGCGTGCCCGCCGCATCGCCCAGGTTGGCACCCAGGCCGATGCAGGCGGTGACCGGGGCGGTCATTCCCCGCTGGCGCCGGCCGCGCCGCTGCGCCGACGCCGGCGACGGCGACGCTTGGACGGCGGCGCGTCCTCGTCGGTATAGCTGTCGATGGCCGGCTCCAGGCCCAGGCTGGCCGACAGTTCCTCGTTGGACTGGGTCTGGGCCTGGGTCCAGAAGGCGACATCGGCGGCGTGCTCGGGCGAGGCCGACTGGCGCAGCACCAGGAAGTCGAACGCCGCGCGGAAGCGCGGATGGCTCAGCAGGCGCACCACGCGCTTGCGCTGGCGCTGGGAGAAGCGCGACTGCAGCAGCCAGATCTCCTGCATCGGCAGGGAGAATCGACGCGGCAGCGCGATGGTGGTCAGCTGGTGCAGGGTGACCCGGTCGGCGGCGCGACGCGCGGCCTCTTCCGGATGCGTGCCCTGCGCCTGCAGGCCGATCAGGGCGCGGCAGTAGGCCGGCCACAGCAGCAGGGCGAACAGGAAGGCCGGCGAGACCGGCTCATCGGCCGCCACGCGCGCATCGGTGCCTGCCAGGCCTTCGAGCACCATGGCGCGCAGCGCGCCGCTGCGGTTGGACTTCAGCGCCGCCGCGCTCTCGGGCAGCAGCACGGTCAAAAGGCCGGTGCGCTCCAGGCCCTCGAAGCTGGCCACGGCATGGCCGGACAGGAACAGCTTGAGCACTTCCTCGAACAGCCGCGCCGGCGCGGCCTCGGCCAGCAGCGGGGCCAGCTCGGGGATCGGCGCGGCGGTCGGCCCGTCGATGGTGAAGCCCAGCTTGGCCGCCAGGCGCACCGCGCGCAGCATGCGCACCGGGTCCTCGCGATAGCGCTGCTCCGGATCGCCGATCAGCCTCAGCCGGCGCGCCTGCACGTCCTCGAAGCCGCCGCAGTAGTCGCGCACCGAGAAGTCCTCGATGGCGTAGTACAGCGCGTTGGCGGTGAAGTCGCGGCGGACCGCGTCGTCCTCGATGGTGCCATAGACGTTGTCGCGCAGCAGGCGGCCGTCCTCGTGCAGCTCGCGGTCGCCGCTGCCGTCGTCGCTGTTGGCGCGGAAGGTGGCGACCTCGATGATCTCGCGGCCGAAGACCACGTGCGCCAGCCGGAAGCGGCGGCCGATCAGGCGGCAGTTGCGGAACTGCTGCTTGACCTGCTCGGGCGTGGCGTCGGTGGCCACGTCGAAGTCCTTCGGGTGATGTCCGACCAGCAGGTCGCGCACGGCGCCGCCGACCAGATAGGCCGAAAAACCCGCATCACGCAGGCGGTAGAGCACGCGCAAAGCGTTGGGGCTGATGTCCCGGCGCGAGATGGTGTGTGCTTCGCGCGGGATGACGGTGGGCTGAAGTTCGGAGGTGATGATTGCGGCGTCCGTTGATGTGGCGGCTGACCCGATTGCCGGGAGCCCAAGCTGCGAATATACTAACCAGCTCAAGCCGTCACGGCCAAAACGCTCCCTTCGTCTAGTGGTTAGGACGTGGCCCTCTCAAGGCTAAAACAGGGGTTCGAGTCCCCTAGGGAGCGCCACCGTGGCAATGCGAGACCCGATCAGACCCGGCCGATGCCGGGTCTTTTCGTTTGTGCCGCCCTGGCGTGCAGGCGGGGATGGAAGCGCATTCCTATAGAATGCGCAGCCTTCCTCGTACGTCATACCGGAAACGCCCATGCCCTTCGTCGTCACCGAGAACTGCATCAAGTGCAAGTACACCGACTGCGTGGAGGTGTGCCCGGTGGACTGTTTCCATGAAGGCCCCAACTTCCTAGTGATCGACCCGGACGAGTGCATCGACTGCACGCTGTGCGAGCCGGAATGCCCGATCAACGCCATCTACCCCGAGGACGACGTGCCGGCCGGGCAGGAAGGCTTCGTGGCGCTCAACGCCGAGCTGGCCAAGGCCTGGCCGGTGATCACCGTGCGCAAGGAGCCGCTGCCCGACGCGGGCGACTGGGAAGGCAAGCCGGACAAGCTGCCGCTGCTGCAGCGCTGAGGACGCCGCGCTGCCGTCCAGGCCCGGCGCGACCCAGCCAACAAAAAAGGCGCCGCAAGGCGCCTTTTTCGTGGACCGCATGGACCCGAGGATCAGGTGCCGCCCAGCTTGTTCTTCAGCTCGGCCATCAGGCGCGTGGCCTCCGGGCCGTTGGCCGGCAGGCCGCGCGGATCCACCGCCGAGACGTACACGCCCGAGCTGGTCTCGGCCACGCGCACCAGGAAGCTGGCGCCCTGGTAGGTCACATCGAAGCTGCCCAGCAGCTGCGCGCGGCTGGCGATGGTCAGGCCATCGACCGTGCCCAGCGCGTCGCCGACCTTGGCGAACACCTCGTCGCGCTTGCCGGGGACGTTGAAGCCGGAGGTGTTGCTGGCCGCCGGGGCGGCCTGCTGGCCACGGCCCTCGGCGCTGCCGCTGGCCACGGTCGGCACCTGCATGGCGCCGGCGGTGTTGGGCAGGTTGAGGTCCGGCGGGACCTCCAGCGGGCGGGCCTGCTCGCTCAGCGCGTAGTCGCCCTTGGGCCCCTTGTGGAACCACTTGCAGCCGGACAGGCCGGCGATCGACATCGCCAGCACCACCGGCACGACCACACGCGAAAGACGGGAAACACGCATTGAATGACTCTCCGTTGTTGATTCAGGCCGCGAGCGGTTCGCGGCTGGATTGTTCTTCGAGCACGGCCCGCCGTGCGGCCAGACGATCGGCCAACCCGGTGTGGGCGGCCGACAGCGGCAGCAGCGGCAGGCGCAGGCCCTGGCCGATGCCGGCGCGCTGCAGCAGCGCCTTGACCGGGATCGGATTGGACTCGATGCCGAAGAAGGCATGGAATTCTGCCAGTTGCGCGTCCCAGGCGTCGGCCCGGGCGGCGTCGCCGGCGCGCGCCAGATCGCACAGGCGGCGATAGGCGCCGGGCAGCGCGTTGGCGCCGACCGAGATCAGCCCGTCGGCGCCGGCCAGCAGCGCGCGGCAGGCGCTGGCGTCGTCGCCGCCGAGGACGGCGAACGCCTCGGTGCGCAGCGGCAGCAGTGCCTGCATGCGCGTCGGGTCGGCCACCGCCTCCTTGATGCCGATGATGCCCGGGTGAGCGGCCAGCTCGGCCACGGTCTCGGGCAACAGGTCGCAGCCAGTGCGGCCGGGGACGTTGTAGAGCACCACCGGCAGCCCGCCCTGCTCGGCCACCGCGCGGTAATGGGCGACCAGGCCGGCCTGGGTCGGGCGCACATACGGCGGGGTCACCACCAGCGCGGCGTGCGCGCCGGCCGCGGCCGCCAGGCGGGTCTGGGCGATGGTTCTGGCGGTGCCGGACTGGCCGGTGCCGGCCAGGACCGGGACCTGATCGCCGATCTGCTCGACCGCCGCGCGGATCAGCTGGGCGTATTCATCTTCGGACAGCGTGGCCGCCTCGCCGGTCGAGCCCGCCACCACCACGCCCTGCACGCCGCCGCGCAGCTGCTGGGAAAGCAGCGCGCGCCAGGCATCCAGATCGAGGTCGCCGGCGCCGGAAAACGGCGTGGCCAGGGCGGTGATACAACCGGAAAGGAACAAGCGCTTCGCCTGTAGGGAGTGATACGCACGGAACGCCGCGCACGGGCAGCGATGTTACTTGCGGCGCGAAAGGACGGGCAAGTATGCTGGCCGCGCTTCACCGGCCCCTCCCGGGCGCCATTCAGACTCGTTGCAATGCCGGAAGCCCCTTTGACTGACACCACGCCCCGGCCTTCGCCGAACGAAAACCACCTCCTGATCAACGCCTACACGACGCATCCGGAGTCGCCCCTGCTGGGTGTGACGCGTCGGATCGCCGATTCGGGCTGCAACCTGGTCGATGCGCGGCTGTCCACGGTCGGGCGGGACGTGTCGGTGACGGCGCTGGCCACCGGTTCCTGGGACGCGGTAGCCAAGCTGGAGGCCATGCTGACCCGCCTCGAGCGCGAGGAAGGCCTCAAGCTGATCTGGTACCGCACCGCCGCCAAGGTCGTGCAGTCCAACCTGCTGCCCTACATCGTCGAGGTGGTGGCCGCCGACAAGCCGGGCATCCTGTTCCAGCTGGCCGATTTCTTCGACCGCCAAGGCATCACCATCGAGAACCTGCAGTCCACGCGCTATCGCGCGATGCAGACCGGTGCGGAGATGTTCTCGGCGCAGGTCACCATCGGCGTGCCGGCCAACATGCACATCGCCGCGCTGCGCGACGATTTCCTCGAATTCTGCGACCATCTGAACCTGGACGCGATCATGGACCCCATGAAGTTCTGACGATGGCACCTGCCGCCCAGGCCCTGTCCAAGTCCACCCTGAAACTGCCGCTCGCCCTGTCCGGCGGCACCTCCACCACGCTTGCCGATTTCGCCGGCCACTGGCTGGTGCTGTACTTCTATCCGAAAGACAGCACGCCGGGCTGCACCACCGAGGGGCTGGAGTTCAACGCGCTGCTGCCGCAGTTCCGGCAGCTGGACGCCACGGTGCTGGGCGTCTCGCGCGATTCGGTCAAGTCGCACGACAACTTCTGCGCCAAGCAGGGATTCGACTTCCCGCTGGTCAGCGATGCCGACGAGGCACTGTGCAAGGCCTTCGACGTGATCCGCGAGAAGAACATGTACGGCCGCCAGGTGCTGGGGATCGAACGCAGCACCTTTCTGATCTCGCCCGACGCGCGCATCGTGCAGGCATGGCGCAAGGTCAAGGTCGCCGGCCACGCCCAGGCCGTGCTCGACGCGCTCAAGGCCGCCCGATCCCAGTGACCCCCACTGTTTTCCTTTACCCCCACCACCCCGCCCCGCGGGCCGTGGTGGCCTGCTGCTGTCCGTCCAACAGGAACCGCCGATGACCCGAAGCAAGCGCATCTACGTGCTGGACACCAACGTCTTGATGCACGACCCGACCGCGCTGTTCAAGTTCGAGGAACACGATGTGTTCCTGCCCATGCAGGTGATCGAGGAACTGGACAATGCCAAGAAGGGCATGTCCGAAGTCAGCCGCAACGCGCGCCAGGTCAGCCGCTTCCTCAATGAGCTCATCGTCGGCGCCGACGCCCAGCAGATCCAGCTGGGCATCACGCTGGTCCATCCGCAGGGCCTGAGCCTGCGCCAGCCCTCGCAGATCGGCCAGCTGCACTTCCAGCTCAAGCCGGTCGACCCGGGCCGCACCTTCGGCACCATCGCGCCGGACAACAAGATCCTGGCCGCGGTGCTGCAGCTGCGCGAGGAGCATCCGGGCACGCCGGTGATCCTGGTGTCCAAGGACATCAACCTGCGCATCAAGGCCTCGATCAGCGGCCTGGTCGCCGAGGACTACGAGAACGACCGCGCGCTGGACGACTTCAGCCTGCTCTACACCGGCGCCACGCAGCTGCCGGAGGACTTCTGGCATCGCCACCAGGGCGACCTGAAGTCCTGGAGCGACAAGGGCGGGCGCACCAGCTACGAGGTGACCATGGCCGATGAGGAGGACTGGTTCCCCAACCAGTACCTCTACCTGCCGGGCGAGGACGAAGTCGAGCTGCGCGTGGTCAAGGTCAACCCGGACGGCAAGGCCACGCTGACGCTGGTCGACGACTTCCGCGGCGGCCAGCATGCGGTATGGGGCATCAGCGCGCGCAACCGCGAGCAGAACTTCGCGCTCAACGCGCTGATGGACCCGGAGATCGATTTCGTCAGCCTGCTCGGCACCGCCGGCACCGGCAAGACGCTGTTGGCGCTGGCCGCGGGCCTGGCCCAGACCATGGACCAGCAGCGCTACCGCGAGATCATCATGACCCGCGCCACGGTCAGCGTGGGCGAGGACATCGGCTTCCTGCCCGGCACCGAGGAAGAAAAGATGACGCCGTGGATGGGCGCGCTGACCGACAACCTGGAAGTGCTCACGCATAACCAGGAAGGCGGCGCCTGGGGCCGGCAGGCGACCAACGACCTGCTCGCCAGCCGCATCAAGATCCGTTCGATGAACTTCATGCGCGGCCGCACCTTCCTCAGCCGCTACCTGATCATCGACGAGGCGCAGAACCTCACGCCCAAGCAGATGAAGACGCTGATCACCCGCGCAGGTCCTGGCACCAAGATCGTGTGCCTGGGCAACGTCGAGCAGATCGACACCCCGTACCTGACCGAGACCACCTCGGGCCTGACCTACGCGGTGGACCGCTTCAAGGGCTGGGCGCACAGCGCGCACATCACCCTGCGTCGCGGCGAGCGCTCGCGCCTGGCCGACTTCGCCTCGGAAGTGCTGTGACGATAGCGGCCGGCGCGCGCCGGTCTGGGCCACGGCGCAGGCGGCACGAGGCGCGGGGCCATGGCTGAGGCGCACGAGGGCCTGCCGCTGCAGGCCAGCGACGGCCATCGCTGGACGCTGCTGCGCCGCGTCCCGGCCCAGCCGCGGGCCAGCCTGCTGTGGCTGCCGGCGCTGGGCGTGGCGGCACGCCACTATGTGCCGCTGGCCGAGGCCCTGGCCGAACGCGGCATCTCCGTGTTCCTGCATGAGGCGCGCGGCCATGGCAGCAGCAGCTGGCGTGCCTCGCGCGAGGTGGACTGGGGCTATCGCCAGCTGCTGACGCTCGATCTCCCCGTCAGCGCGCAGGCGATGCGCGAGGCCCAGCCCGGCCTGCCGTGCCTGATCGGCGGCCACAGCCTGGGCGGACAACTGGCCGGCTGCCACGCGGCACTGACCGACACGCCCTTCGACGCGCTGTGGCTGGTCGCCAGCGGCACGCCGTACTGGCGCACCTTCCCGCTGCCGCGCGGACCGTTGCTGCCGCTGGCGTACCGGTTCCTGCCTTGGCTTGCGCGCCGTCGCGGCGCCCTGCCCGGCCATCGCATCGGCTTCGGCGGCAACGAGGCGCGCGGCCTGATCGAGGACTGGAGCCGCGTGGGCCTGGGCGGGCGCTACGCCGGTCAAGGCATGGACATGGACATTGACGCCGCCATGGCCGCATGCACGATCCCGATGACCGGACTGCTGTTCGCGCAGGACTGGCTGGGGCCGCCGGCCTCGCTGCGCGCACTGATGGAGAAGTTCACGCACGCCAGTCCACGCAGCGTGGACGTGCTGGACCGTCAGGCGCTTGGGACCACGCCCGATCACTTCGCCTGGATGCGCAAACCGGATCCGGTCGCGCAGCGACTGGCGGCTTCGCTCGACTGAGCTGCGTCCGTCGCGCCGATGGCGGCGCGATGCGATGCTATGCGCCGGACCCCTTCCAACGACACGCGCATGTCCCTCACGCTTTCCCCGGCACCGAAGATCGCCATCATCGGCCTGGGCTATGTCGGCCTGCCGCTGGCGGTGGCCTTCGGCAGGCAGACCGCCACGATCGGCTACGACCTGGATGCCACGCGCGTGGCCGAACTGCAGACGGGCCACGACCGCACGCTGGAGACCTCGAGCGAGGCGCTGCGCGCGGCCACCGGCCTGCGCTGCAGCGACGATGCGGCCGACCTGGCCGGCTGCGAGGTCTTCATCGTCACCGTGCCCACGCCGGTCGATGCTTACAAGCGCCCCGACATGAGCGCCTTGGAGGCGGCCAGCCGCACGGTGGGACGCGCGATCCGCCGCGGAGGTCTGGCGATCTTCGAATCCACCGTCTACCCCGGCGCGACCGAAGAGATCTGCGTGCCGATCATCGAGGCCGAATCGGGCCTGGTGTTCAACCGCGACTTCCATGCCGGCTACAGCCCCGAGCGCATCAACCCGGGCGACCGCGCCCATCGGCTGGAGACCATCGTCAAGGTGACCTCCGGCTCGACCCCGGAGGCGGCCGCGCGCGTGGACGCGCTCTACCGCGCGATCGTGCCGGCCGGAACGCACTGCGCGCCGAGCATCCGCGTGGCCGAGGCGGCCAAGGTGATCGAGAACACCCAGCGCGACGTCAACATCGCCTTGGTCAACGAACTGGCCCTGCTGTTCCATCGCTTGGGGATCGATACCGGCGACGTGCTGGCCGCGGCCGGCACCAAGTGGAACTTCCTCGGCTTCAAGCCCGGCCTGGTCGGCGGCCACTGCATCGGCGTGGACCCGTACTACCTCACCCACAAGGCGCAGCAGGTCGGCCATCACCCGGAAGTGATCCTGGCCGGACGCCGCATCAACGACGGCATGGGCGCGCACGTGGCCCAGCGCACGATCAAGCTGATGGCCCAACGCGGCCTGGCCGTGGCCGGCGCGCGGGTGCTGGTGCTGGGCCTGGCGTTCAAGCAGGACTGCCCGGACCTGCGCAACACGCGCGTGGTGGACATCGTGGCCGAGCTGGGCCAGTTCGGCATCGCGCCTGACATCCACGATCCCTGGGTCGGTGCGCAGCAGGCGCGCCACGAATACGGCCTGACCCTGCTGGACGCACCTGCGGCGGCGCACTACGACGCGGTGATCCTGGCCGTGGCGCACCGCGAGTTCATCGCCCTGGGCGCCGCCGGCATCCGCGCGCTGCTGCGCCAGGACGGCGTGCTGTTCGACGTGCAGCGCGTGCTGGACCGCAGCCTGGTCGATGCGCGCCTGTGACGCTTCCCATGATTTCGAAGACGAGATCCACACTATGAAGATCCTGGTCACCGGCGCGGCCGGTTTCATCGGCGCGCGCCTGAGCGAGCGCCTGCTGGCGCGCGGCGACAGCGTGCTGGGCTACGACAACCTCAACGACTACTACGACCCCACGCTCAAGCAGGCGCGCCTGGCGCGCCTGACCGGGCAGCCGGGTTTCGAGTTTGTCCATGGCGCGCTGGAAGACAGGCCGGCGCTGGAGGCGGCGTTCGACGCGTTCAAGCCCGAGCGGGTGGTCAACCTCGCCGCGCAGGCCGGCGTGCGCTATTCGCTGGTCAATCCGCACGCCTATGTGGAAAGCAATCTGGTCGGCTTCATGAACATCCTGGAGGCCTGCCGCCATCGCGAGGTCGGGCACCTGGTCTACGCCTCGTCCAGTTCGGTCTACGGCGGCAACCGCAAGCTGCCGTTCGCCGTGGAGGACAGCGTCGATCATCCCTTGAGCCTGTACGCGGCCAGCAAGAAGGCCAACGAGCTGATGGCGCACACCTACAGCCATCTGTATCGCCTGCCGACCACGGGCCTGCGCTTCTTCACCGTCTACGGCCCCTGGGGTCGGCCGGACATGGCGCTGTTCCAGTTCACCCGGCGCATCCTGGCCGGTGAGCCGATCGAGCTGTTCAACAACGGCCAGCACACGCGCGACTTCACCTACATCGACGACATCGTCGAAGGCGTGATCCGCACGCTCGATCATGTTCCCGGGCCCGATCCGCACTACGACCCGCTGCAGCCCAACCCCGCCACCTCGGATGCGCCGTACCGGGTCTACAACATCGGCAACAGCGCGCCGGTGCAGCTGCTGGACTACATCGACACCCTGGAGCGCGCGCTCGGCGTCAAGGCCGTGCGCAAGCTGCTGCCGCTGCAGCCTGGCGATGTGCCCGATACCTTCGCCGACGTCAGCGCCCTGCAGCGCGACGTGGGCTACGCGCCGTCCACGACCATCCAGACCGGCATCGCCGCGTTCGTGGCGTGGTACCGGGCGTATTACGGGGTCTAAAGCGCGGCGGATCGCGCGCACCGACTGCATGCAGCCCGCCTGGCGACGGCGCCGAGACAGCATCGGCGGCGGCACGCTACAAAAGTTGAGAAAAGGTGTTGACGCGATGGCCCGAAACCCGAATAATCTCGCTCCTTCGCAGCGCGCCCGTAGCTCAGCTGGATAGAGTACCTGGCTACGAACCAGGCGGTCGGGAGTTCGAATCTCTCCGGGCGCGCCACTACAAAGACAAGAAAGCCAGTGGACTCCACTGGCTTTTTTGTTGCCTGTTTTCCGCCGATCCATGGCGCGGTTCCGGGGCACCCCGGCTTCTCTTCGGCACTTCCGAGCCGATGTCACGGCACAACGCGCGGACCGTCTGTGCGCGTCGTTGCGATAGCCGAGTCGCTGCGCTTTGCGTGGTCCAGTAGTCGCTACTTACGCCATTGCACTACAGGAGCCCTCACGGTGAATCGTCGAGGCGCATGCGCCTGGCCCCTCGCACGGCGCACGCCGAATGCCATCGCGATCGCACGCCGCGCTTAGGCGCGAATGCGCGCCACACGCGCGGCAATGGAAGGCCAGGCATGCATTCGATTCCGCACTTCGGCGATCGAATCGCGCATACGAAAAACCCGCCGGAAGGCGGGTTTCAAGGACTGGCGGAGTGAGAGGGATTCGAACCCTCGATAGAGCTTTTGACCCTATACTCCCTTAGCAGGGGAGCCCCTTCGGCCTCTCGGGCATCACTCCGAACAACATCGTGCCGTGGCATTGCGCGACGGCCGGCAAGGATACCGGCTGAGCGCCTCCACGGCAAACATTCTGTCAGTTGGAGCTGTTGCCTTCTACGCGATCGTCGGCGCCGGCCTCATCGCCACGCTGGATGCGCTGGTAGATCTCCTCGCGATGCACGGCAACGTCCTTTGGCGCGGTGATCCCGATGCGCACCTGGTTGCCTTTCACGCCGAGGACGGTGACTGAGACCGAATCTCCGATCATCAGGGTTTCGCCGACACGGCGAGTCAAGATCAGCATTTCAATTCTCCGTAGGCCGGCTAGCGTATAGCCGGTGGAAGCATTTGGCCCGCGTAGTGCCAAAAACGCTTCCAGATAAGTTCATGGACGTGAAACATGGTAGCGGCCGGTCACCTCCAGCCGCAAGGGAAAAGGCGTCGGGCTTATGCCGCCAGGCGCTGCGCCACCCAAGAAGTGACCCCAGCCAGCGCAGAAGCAAGGGCGGGCCCGTCCTCGCCACCACCCTGGGCCAGGTCCGGGCGACCGCCGCCCTTGCCGCCAATCAGACCGGCGACGTGACCCAGCAGTTCCCCCGCCTTGACCCGGCCCATTGCGGCACCGTTCACGCCGGCCACCAGGGCCGCCTTGCCGCCCTCGGTGCCGGCCAGCAGGATCACGGTGTCGCCCAACTGCTGCTTGAGGCGGTCCACTGCATCGCGCAGGGCCTTGGCGTCGAAGCCTTCCAGACGCGCCGCCAGGACCTTGATGCCGTCCACCTCGACCGCCTGGCCGGCCAGGTCCGCGGTGGCGCCGGAAGCGGCCTTGGCCTTGAGGCTTTCCAGCTCGCGCTCCAGCTTGCGCTGGCGCTCGGTGAGCTGGCGGATGCGCTCGACCACCTCGGCCGCGCTGCCGCCGAGCAGGCCGGCGGCCTCGCTCAGGCGACGCTCCTCGCCATCGACATAGTCCAGCGCGCCCTGCCCGGTCACCGCCTCGATGCGGCGCACGCCGGCGGACACGCCGCTTTCGCTGACGATCTTGAACAAGCCGATGTCGCCGGTGCGCTGCACATGGGTGCCGCCGCACAGCTCGGTCGAGGTATCGCCCATGCGCAGCACGCGCACGCGCTCGCCGTACTTCTCGCCGAACAGCGCCATCGCGCCGAAGTCCAGGGCCTCCTGCATGCCCATGTTGTGGATCTCGGCCTGGTGGTTGGCGCGGACCTCGGCGTTGACCCGGCGTTCGATCTCGGCCAGCTCCGCCGGGCTCACCGGCTGGAAGTGAGAGAAGTCGAAGCGCAGCCGGTCCGGCGCCACCAGCGAGCCCTTCTGCTGCACGTGGGTGCCCAGCAGCGAGCGCAGCGCGGCGTGCAGCAGGTGGGTGGCCGAATGGTTGAGGATGGTCGCGCCGCGGCGCTGGGCGTCGATCTCGCCGGCGACGACATCGCCGACCGCCAGCGCGCCGTGCTCGACCTGGCCCAGGTGACCGTGGAACTGGCCGGCCAGCTTGAGCGTGTCGCTGACCGCGAACGCGCCACCGGCGCCCTGCAGCCGGCCGGTGTCGCCGACCTGGCCGCCGGACTCGGCGTAGAACGGGGTGCGATCCAGCAGCACCAGACCGGACTGGCCGGCCTCCAGGCGCTGCACCGGGCGACCGTCGTGCAGGAGGGCCACGATCTTCAGGTCATCAGCCTGCAGCTGCTCGTAGCCCAGGAACTCGGTCGGCGTAAGCTGTGCGACCAGTTCGGCCGGCAGCGCGGTGCCGCCGGAGAACTTGCCGGCCGCGCGCGCGGTCTGGCGCTGCTGCTCCATGGCCGCCTCGAAGCCGGCCATGTCCACGTCCATGCCGCGCTCGCGGGCGATGTCGGCGGTCAGGTCGACCGGGAAGCCGTAGGTGTCGTACAGGCGGAACGCGTCGGCGCCGGGAATGCTGCCCTGCGCGCGCGCGGCCACGTCCTCGAAGATGCGCATGCCGGCGTCGAGGGTCTCGGCGAAGCGCTCTTCCTCGGCGCGCAGCGCGCGCTCGACGAAGTCCTGCTTCTGCGCCAACTCCGGGTAAGCCTCGCCCATCAGCGCCACCAGGGTCGGCACCAGCTGGCTGAAGAACGGCTGGCGCACGCCCAGCATCCAGCCATGGCGCAGGGCGCGGCGGATGATCCGGCGCAGCACGTAGCCGCGGCCTTCGTTGGAGGGCAGCACGCCGTCCACGATCAGGAACGAACAGGCGCGGATGTGATCGGCGATCACGCGCAGCGACTTGTTCTCCAGGTCGGCGGTGCCGGTGAGCTCGGCGGCCTTGCGAATCAGCGTCTGGAACAGGTCGATCTCGTAGTTGCTGTGCACGTGCTGCAGCACCGCCACCAGCCGCTCCAGGCCCATGCCGGTGTCCACGCACGGGGCCGGCAGCGGCACCAGGGTGCCGTCGGGCTGGCGGTCGAACTGCATGAACACCAGGTTCCAGATCTCGATGAAGCGGTCGCCGTCCTCGTCCGGCGAGCCCGGCGGGCCGCCGGCGATGTGCGCGCCGTGGTCGTAGAAGATCTCGGTGCACGGCCCGCACGGGCCGGTGTCGGCCATCTGCCAGAAGTTATCCGAGGCGTAGGGCGCGCCCTTGTTGTCGCCGATACGGACGATGCGCTCGGCGGGCACGCCGATCACGTCGTGCCACAGGCCGTAGGCCTCATCGTCGGTGTGGTAGACGGTGACCAGCAGGCGCTCGGCCGGCAGCTTCCAGACCTGGGTCAGCAGCTCCCAGGCCCAGGCGATGGCCTCCTTCTTGAAGTAGTCGCCGAAGGACCAGTTGCCCAGCATTTCGAAGAAGGTGTGGTGGCGCGCGGTATAGCCGACCGAATCCAGGTCGTTGTGCTTGCCGCCGGCGCGCAGGCAGCGCTGGACGTCGGCCGCGCGCACGTAGCTGCGCTTCTCCGCGCCGAGGAACACGTCCTTGAACTGGACCATGCCCGAATTGGTGAACAGCAGGGTCGGGTCGTTGCCCGGCACCAGCGGAGCCGAGGGCACGATGGTGTGGCCCTTGGCGCGGAAGAAATCGAGGAAGTCCTGACGGACCTGGCTGCTGCTGAAAGTGGGGGCGGTCATGTGGGCGCGGGCAATGGGCGAGCGGCTGGCAAAACAGGCCGCGGATCCCCTCTAGATGGATGCGACCTGCCCTTGAGACAACCTTGAACCGCAAAGGGTAACAAAGCCGGGCGGCTCAGTCCTCCGGCAGCCCGCGCAGGACCGCACGCACCGCCTCGCCGTCGAAGCCGCGCCGCAGCAGCAGGTCGGCCGCCTTGCGCTGGGCGGACAGGTCTTCCAGCCGCTCGGGGCCGAAGCGCCGGGCGACCAGGTCGCGGGCCAGCTCGCGCCAGTCGCCCTCGAAACTGGCCAGGGCCTTGTCCACCTGGGCCGCGTCCAGGCCATGGGTTTCCAGCTCGACCTGGATGTAGCGCGGGCCGTAGCCGGCGGCTACGCGGCTGCGGACCAGGGACTCGGCGAACCGGGCGTCGTCCTGCCAGCCCTCCCCGGCCAGGCGCTCGACGGCAGCCCTGGCCTCCTCGGCCTGGACGCCGCGCGCGGTCAGCTTGCGGGTCAGCTCCTTGCGCGAGTGCTCGCGGCGGACCAGCAGCGACAGGGCGCGCTGGACCGGCGTGGGCTCGGGCCGGCGACGGCGCGGCCTGGTGCCCTGCTCTGCCGCGGCCGCGTCGGACACATCGGGCGCGTCGTGCTCATCCATGGCCGGACACCCGGACGCCGGCGTCGGGGCCGATCCGTCCCAACCCGAACGCAGAACGGCGCCGCCCGCGAGGGCGCCGCCGTCGTACTCGGTCTTGAAAGGTCGCCCCGCGCAGGCCGGCGCCGCCACTGACAGCAGCGCCGACCTGCGAGGAACGGATGCAATCAGGCGTCATCGCCTTCGTCGTTCTCACGACCGGCCACCTCGGCCGGCTGGAACTTCTCGCGCAGCTCGGCTTCCAGCTTGGCGGCCACCTCGGGGTTCTCGCGCAGGTAGGTGCGCGAGTTGTCCTTGCCCTGGCCGATGCGCTCGGAGCCGTAGCTGTACCAGGCGCCGGCCTTGTCCACGATCTTGGCCTCCACGCCCATGTCGATCAGCTCGCCCTCGCGGCTGATGCCCTCGCCGTACAGGATCTCGGTGACGACCTGCTTGAACGGCGGGGCCATCTTGTTCTTGACGACCTTGATGCGGGTCTGGTTGCCGATGATCTCGTCGCCCTTCTTGATCGCGCCGATGCGGCGGATGTCCAGGCGCACCGAGGCGTAGAACTTCAGGGCGTTGCCGCCGGTGGTGGTTTCCGGGCTCTGGCCGGGCATCATCACGCCGATCTTCATGCGCAGCTGGTTGATGAAGATCACCAAGGTGTTGGAGCGCTTGATGTTGCCGGTCAGCTTGCGCAGGGCCTGGCTCATCAGGCGGGCCTGCAGGCCAGGCAGCTGGTCGCCCATCTCGCCTTCGATTTCGGCCTTGGGCGTCAGCGCGGCGACCGAGTCGATGACCACGATGTCCACCGAATTCGAGCGCACCAGCATGTCGGCGATTTCCAGCGCCTGCTCGCCGGTGTCGGGCTGGGACAGCAGCAGGTCGTCGACGTTGACGCCCAGCTTGCCGGCATAGATCGGGTCCAGCGCGTGCTCGGCGTCGATGAAGGCGGCCGTGCCGCCCTGCTTCTGGCACTCGGCGATGGCCTGCAGGGTCAGGGTGGTCTTGCCGGAGGACTCGGGCCCGTAGATCTCGACCACGCGGCCCTTGGGCAGGCCGCCGATGCCCAGCGCGATGTCCAGCATCAGCGACCCGGTCGGGATCACCTCGGTGGCCTCGATGACGCGGTCGCCCATGCGCATCACCGAGCCCTTGCCGAACTGGCGCTCGATCTGGGTCAGGGCCGCGGCCAGGGCGCGCTTCTTGTTCTCGTCCATTGTCAGTGTCCTTGGAAGGTGTGGTGAGGTGATGGGAGCAATCTAGAGCAGGTGGATCGCACGGATTGAGACATCGGCGAGCCGTGCTGCAACGGTGCGCCGTGCGCCTGGCCGGGGGCAGCGGGCGATGCCGCCGTCGCGGGTCGGAAAAGTCCGGACCGAAACGTGGGACATCACCGGTTCGGCCGCACCAGGCCGCAGTACAGGCCTTCGATGGCGAAGTCCTGGTCCGGGCGCACGTCGATGGGCGAGTAGTCCGGGTTGCGCGGCAGCAGGCGGATCGAGTCGCGGCCGATCTTCAGCAGCTTGACGGTGATCTCCTCATCGATGCGCGCCACCACGATCTGGCCGCTGCGCGCCTCGCCGGTGCGGTGCACGCCGATCAAGTCGCCGTCGAAGATGCCCTCATCGCGCATCGAATCGCCCTTGACCTTGAGCAGGTAGTCCGGCGAGGGCGAGAAGAACACCCGGTCCAGCACCACGTAGTCGTGATGGTCGGCGTCGGCGCCGATCGGCGCGCCGGCCGCGACCCGGCCCAGCACCGGCAAGCGCAAGGCGGAGGCATCGTCGTTGGCCGGCGCGAACTGCATCGCGGCCTGGGCCGGCTGCGGCGCGTGCAGCAGGCGGATGCCGCGTGCCCGGCCGGGGATGCGCTCGATGGCACCGGCGGCCTCCAGGGCCTCCAGGTGATACTGCGCGGCGCGCACGCCCTTGAAGCCCAGCGCGCGGGCGATCTCGGTCTGCGAGGGCGGCATGCCATCGGCCTCGAGCCGCTCGGCGATCAAGGCCAGGATGGTCTGCTGGGTGTCGGTGAGCTCCATGGTTAGTAGTAATACTACTAACAAATCACCCTTGCAAGCGCGCGGTCGCTCCGATGATGGCGGCGTGGCGCAGACGAGCCAGGCGCATACCCGACAGTGGGCCCCTGCGCCATCGCTACTGCCCCGCTCAAACCAGGCCACGCCGGCACCCGCGCCTTGTCGAACTCGGCCTGCCTCGTGCAGCGCTTGATTCGGCGCGCTTTCAGCGCCGTCCGCTGCGCACCGTCCACACCAGCAACACCACGCCGCACAGGCCCGCGCCGATGAAGCCGGCCAGTCCCAGGGCGGTGCGGAAGCGGCTGGGCACGCCACCGCTGTCGATCACGATCGAGGAGCCCACGATCAGCGCGGCGGTGATGATGCCCATGGTCAGCCGGTTGACCGCATGGGCGAACTGGTTGCCGAACGGGCGCAGGCTTGTGACTTCCAGCTGGATGTTGCCGCGGCCGTAGCGGCGCAGCAGCCGGCGCAGTTCGCGCGGCAGGTCCTCGAGCAGGTCCAGCGATCCGGCCAGGGCGCGCTGACCGCGGCGGGCGAGCCGGCGCGGCGCATAGCGCCGCAGCATCGCCCGCTCCAGGAACGGCCGCGCCTGGCCGGCCATGTCGAATTCGGGGTCCAGCAGGCGGCCCAGGCCCTCCAGGGTCAGGAAGGCCTTGACCATCAGCGCCAGGTCGCCCGGCAGCACCAGGCCATGTTCGCGCAGTAGCGCCGAGATGCCCAGCAGCATCCGGCCCATGCGCAGGTCCTTGAGCGGCAGGCCGCGGTACTGGTCGATCATCTCGTCGATGTCGGCCTGCAGGCGTTCCTCGTCCACCTCGGCATCGCCGGCCCAGTCGATCAGGATGTCGGCCACGTCCTGCGGCTGCTGGGCCACCATGCCGTAGAGCAGCCGCGCGATCTGCGCCCGGCGCGGGGCGCTGACGTGACCGACCATGCCGAAGTCGATCACCGCGATGCGCCCGTCGGGCAGATAGAACAGGTTGCCCGGGTGCGGGTCGGCGTGGAACAGGCCGTCCTCCAGCACCATCTTCATCACGATGTCCGCCCCGGCCTGGGCCAGGCCGCGCCGGTCCAGGCCGGCGGCCTCCACCCCGGCGATGTCCGCGCCGGGGATGCCCTCGACGAAGGCCTGCACGTTCAGCCGCTCGCTGGTCCAGGCCCAGTAGACCTTGGGCACGACCATCTCCGGGTGGCCGGCGAAGTTGGCCGCGATGCGCTCGGCGTTATGGCATTCGGCCGCGAAGTCCAGCTCGTTGCGCAGGGAGGCGGTGAACTGCCGCACCATCTCGCGCGGGCGGTAGCGGCGCAGCTCCGGCGCGCGCGCCTGGACGATCTCGGCCAGCCGCGCCAGCAGGCGCAGGTCGGCCTCGATCGTCTCGCGGATGCCGGGCCGGCGGATCTTGAGGATCACCGCGGTGCCATCGGCGAGCCAGGCGCGGTGGGTCTGGGCCAGCGAGGCGGCGGCCAGCGCGGTGGTGTCGATGCGGGCGAACACCGCCTCGGGCTCGGCGCCCAGGTCCTCGCGCACCTGCGCGCGGATCAGCTCGAAGTCCAGCGCCGGCACGTTGTTCTGCAGCTGGCCCAGCTCGCGCAGGAACTCCGGCCCCAGCAGGTCCACGCGCGTGGCCAGGATCTGGCCCAGCTTGATGAAGGTCGGTCCTAGCTCCTGCAGCGCCCGGCGCAGGCGCTCGGGCGTGGACATGGTCAGGTATTCCTCGGCGTGCTCCAGGCGCAGCAGGCGGCCGGCCTTCTCCAGCGCGCCGGTCATGCCGATACGCCGGGCCACGTCGCCGAAGCCGTAGCGCACCAGCACAGTGGCGATCTCCTGGATGCGCCCCAGGTCGCGCACGGTGGACAGGGTCTCCCACAGCGCGCCGTGGGGCTTGTTCACAGCGCCTGACCCAGCCCGCTCAACGCCGCGGCCACGGTCTGGCGGCGCACCGCGTCGCGGTCGCCGTCGAAGTGGAACACCTGGGCGCGGGCGTAGCCGCCGCGCCGTTTCCAGCCGATCCACACCGTGCCCACCGGCTTGTCCTCGCTGCCGCCGCCGGGGCCGGCGATGCCGGTCACCGCCACGGCCACGCTGGCGCCGGAATTGACCAGCGCGCCGGAGACCATCTCGATCACCGTCTCGCGGCTGACCGCGCCGAAGGTCTCCAGGGTCTGCGGGCGCACGCCCAGCATCGCCTGCTTGGCCTCGTAGCTATAGGCGGCCATGCCGCAGTCGAACCAGGCCGAGGAGCCGGCGATGTCGGTCATGGCCTTGGCGATCCAGCCGCCGGTGCAGCTCTCGGCGGTGACCAGGCGGTCGCGCTGCTCGTGCAGGCGCTGGCCGACCGCGGTGGCCAGTTGGGTCAGTTCGGCATCGGAAGGCGGCATGGGGCGTCCAGGGTCAGGCAGGTCCGTTCCAGTATCCCAGATCGTCGGACCCGGCCCGATCGGGCGCGGCATCGTGCGATGCCGCGTGCGTTTTCCGTGTAAACGATTACATTTCACCACCTGACCCCGCCACCCCAAGTGGCCCGAACACGCTCTGCCCTGGAGGGAGCGGTATGACCCAACACCGAATCACGCGGCGACAGCTGCTTACCGCCGCGGGCGCGGCCACCCTGCTCTCGCAGCTGCCGATGGGCCTTGCGCTGGGCCGCGCGCGCGACGGCGCGAAGACACCGGCCTTCATCGACGACCTGATCGGCCGCATGAGCCTGGTCGAGAAGGCCGGCCAGCTGACCCTGATGGCCTCGGCCAGCCAGAACGGTGCGGCCGCGGCGGCCAACCCGATCAGCAACACCTCGGCGGTGTCGGCGCAGGTGGCCGCGGTCAAGGCCGGCCAGCTGACCGGCGTGTTCAACAGCTCCAACGTGCTCTGGCACGAGCGCCTGCAGAAGGCCGCCATGCAGAGTCGGCTGAAGATCCCGATGCTGTTCGCCGCCGATGTCATCCATGGCTTCACCACGGTGTTCCCGGTGCCGCTGGGCGAGGCGGCCAGCTTCGAACCGGAGCTGGCCCGGCGCACCGCGCGCGCGGCGGCGATGGAAGCATCGGCGGTCGGCATCGACTGGACCTTCGCGCCGATGGTGGACATCGCCCGCGACGCGCGCTGGGGCCGCGGCGTGGAAGGCAGCGGCGAGGACGTGCTGCTGGGCCGGCGCATGGCGGCCGCGCGCGTGCACGGCTTCCAGGGCGAGCGCGGCCTGGCCGACCCCGAGGCCGTGGTCGCCTGCCCCAAGCACTTCTGCGCCTACGGCGCGGCCGAGGGCGGCCTGGACTACAACACCACCGACGTGTCCGAACGCGTGCTGCGGCAGACCTATTTCCCGCCGTTCCAGGCCGGCTTCGACGCCGGCGCCATGACCACGATGGCCTCGTTCAACGAGATCTCCGGCATCCCGGCCACGGCCAACCATTGGCTGCTCGACGATGTGCTGCGCGGGGAATGGGACTTCACCGGCGTGGTCGTCTCCGACTACACCGGCGATGAGGAACTGATCGCCCATGGCTTCGCCCGCGACGGGCGCGATGCGGCGCGGCTGGCGATCCTGGCCGGCGTGGACATGAGCATGCAGAGCGGGCTCTACCTCAAGCACCTGCCCTCGCTGGTGGAAAGCGGCGAGGTGCCGCTGGCGGTGGTCGACCGTTCGGTGCGGCGCGTGCTGCAGCTCAAGGCGCAGCTGGGCCTGTTCGACGATCCGTGCCGCCGGATCAAGCCGTCGGCGCCCTCGCGCCAGCGCCTGCCCGAGACGCTGGAGCTGGCGCGCGAGGCCGCGCGCAAGTCGGTAGTGCTGCTGAAGAACGAGGACGATGTGCTGCCGCTGCGCACCAGCGGCCAGCGCATCGCCCTGATCGGCCCGCTGGCGCAGGACTGGGACAGCACCAAGGGCCCGTGGACGCTGTTCGAGGGCGACGATACGGGCAGCGACCTGGCCACCGGCATGAAGCAGACGCTGGCCGATCCTTCCCTGCTGCAGGTGGTGGCCGGCTGCGGCTACCAGAAGCCGCTGGCCGGCGGCGTGCAGGAGGCGGTGGCCGCCGCGCGCGCGGCCGACGTGGTGGTGATGGCCATCGGCGAGTCGCGCGACGACTCGGGCGAGGCGCGTTCGCGCACCTCGATCACCGTGCCCCAGGTGCAGCAGGACCTGCTCGACGCGGTCGCGGCCACCGGCAAGCCGGTGGTGGTGGTGCTGGGCAACGGCCGCGCGCTGGCGCTGGGCAAGCTGGCGCCCAAGGCGCAGGCGGTGCTGGTGGGCTGGTACCTGGGCTCGCGTTCGGGCCTGGGGCTGTGCGATGTGCTGTTCGGCGCGCACGGGCCGTCGGCGCGCCTGCCGGTCAGCTTCCCGCGCGAGTCCGGCCAGGTGCCGTACTACTACGACCACAAGACCACCGGCCGGCCCGATCCGGAGCCGGAGAAGCTCAGCCCGTTCAAGACGCGCTACATGACCGCGCCCAACTCGGCGCTGTTCCCATTCGGCCATGGGCTGACCTACGGGCGGATCGAATACGGCGGGCTGGACATCGGCGATGGCCGGCTGCCGGCCGACGGCGCGCTGACCGTGCGCGCCACGATCAGCAACCGCGGCAGCCGCGCGGCCGAGGAAGTGGTGCAGCTGTACGTGCACGACCGCGTGGCCAGCATCACCCGGCCGGTGCAGGAGCTGAAGGACTTCCGCAAGATCCGCCTGGAGCCCGGCGCCAGCGCGCAGGTCGAGTTCACCCTGCGCCGCGCCGACCTGCTGTTCATCGGCCAGGACCTCAAGCCCACGGTCGAGCCGGGCCTCTTCGATGTCTGGGTGGCGCCGTCGGCCGAGGTGGACGGGCTGCACGGGACGTTCGAACTGCTGGGCTGATCGGGCCGACGCTTTTCGTGGGAGCCGCCATGGCGGCTCCCACAAAGCCGGTGCGGGTGTGCTGGCGCTGTCGCATGCGAATCGGTTCGCTGGGCTACGCTTGGCCTTTCCGCCTGCCCTCGCCCGCGCGCATGCCTCAACTCGAGCACTACGGTTCCAACGAAGACGGCTTGATCTGGGGCTACCGGTTCGTGCCCGGCCAGCCGGCCGAGGCGTTCGGCAGCGAGGCCGTCGATGCCTTCCTGGCCGATCCGCAGGCCAGTGCGCGCGGCGAGTTCCTGTGGCTGCACTTTTCGCTGGCCAACCAGGCCTCGCGGCGCTTCCTGGCCAACCGCCTGACCCTGCCGGAAGCCTTCCACGATTCGCTCGGCAGCGGCGTGGGCTCGACCCGGCTGGAGCTGGACGAGGGCGCGCTGGTGGCGGTGGTCCACGACGTGCTGTTCGACTCCACCTTCGATGCGTCCGAGGTCGGCACCACCACGCTGAGCATCGCACCGCGGCTGGTGGTCAGCGCGCGGCTGCGGCCGCTGCGTTCGGTCGAGCAGCTGCGCACGGCGGTGCGCAACGGCCAGGACTTCCGCTCGCCGGTGGACCTGCTGGCGCATCTGCTGCGCGACCAGGCCAGCGTGCTGGGCGACATCGTGCGCAAGTCGACCGCGCGCGTGGACCAGATCGAGGACCGGCTGCTGGACAACCGCGTGGCCACCGACCGCAAGGAGCTGGGCGCGCTGCGCCGCTCGCTGGTGCGGCTGCAGCGCCTGCTGGCGCCCGAGCCCACCGCCCTGTTCCGGCTGTTGAACCGGCCGCCGGCCTGGATCAGCCGCGAGGACGTGATCGACCTGCAGCAGGCCGCCGAGGAGTTCTCTACGGCCGTGGGCGATTCGGCCTCGCTGGTCGAGCGGGTCAAGCTGATCCAGGAAGAGCTGGCCGCACTGGTCAACGAGCAGAGCAGCCGCACGCTGTTCATCCTGACCGTGGTCACCGTATTGGCGCTGCCGGTCAACCTGATTGCCGGCCTGTTCGGCATGAACGTGGGCGGCATGCCGCTGGCCAGCTCGGCGCACGGCTTCGCCGTGGTGGTGACCGGCCTGGTGCTGCTGACCGCGGTGCTGGCCTGGCTGGCCTTCGGTCGGCGCGCGGATTAGGCGTTCGCCACGATTCGCTGACAGCGACGGAATTCGACGACGAACTCAAGGTGCGCGGCCAGCCGCCTCAGAGCATCTCCAGCGCGCGCTTGGCCCTTGGCGGCGGGAAGGCGCGGTCCAGATCGGCCAGGTCCTCGTCGGTCAGCGTGAGCGACAGTGCGCCGGCGTTGTCCTCCACATGCGCGCGGCTGGCGGCCTTGGGGATGGCGATGACGCCCTGGCGGCGCAACACCCAGGCCAGCGCGACCTGGAGGTCGCTGGCGCTGTGGCGCCGGGCGACCTTCTGCAGCGCCGCGTGGCCCTTGAGCCGGCCCTGCTCCACCGGGCTGTAGGCCATCGCCGCGATCTGACGCTCTTCCAGCCACGGCAGCAGGTCGTATTCGGGCCCGCGCCGGGTGAGGTTGTAGAGGATCTGGTCGGTCGCGCAGTGCGTGCCGCCGGCGTCGATGAGTTCCTCCATGTCGTCCACGTCGAGGTTGCTCACGCCCCAGTGGCGGATCTTGCCCGCCTGGCGCAACGCCTGCATCGCCTCGACGGTCTCGGCCAGCGGCACCGCGCCGCGCCAGTGCAGCAGGTACAGGTCGATATGATCGGTGCCCAGGTGGCGCAGGCTGCGCTCGCAGGCCTGCGGCAGGCGACTGCGCGAGGCGTTCTGGGGGTAGGCCTTGCTGACCACGAACACGTCGTCGCGCCGGCCCTGGATCGCCTCGCCGACCAGGCGCTCGGACGCGCCTTCGCCGTACATCTCGGCCGTATCGATCAGGCGCAGGCCCAGGTCGATGCCGCGCTGCAGGGCTTCGATCTCCGCCTTGCGCCGCGCCGGATCGTCGCCCATGTTCCAGGTGCCCTGGCCGAGAACCGGGACCTCCTGGCCGCCGAGTCGGGTGGTGGGGATGGGGGACATGGCGGAGCACCTGCGCTGCACGACGAGACTTGCCGTGCGGGCGAACGTAACGCTCGAGCGCTCAGCGAAGCGTGAGTGGCACGCGGACAATATGTGTAGCAGCGAACATGCATCCCTCGCCCTGCAGCATCACGAGGGCAGACAGGGCGTAAATCTCAAGCGCGCTCGCTGGTGATGGTGGCGCCCTCGCGCATCACCAGGGTGACCGGCGTGCGCGCGACCACGTCGAGCAGACGTTCCCACTGCGCATCGCTCAGCGCCGCCGAGGCGTGCAGCTTGCGATGCACGTGCAGCTTGCCGTCGGCGTCGCGCTCGGAGGACAGCTCAGCGCTGAATTCGCCCAGGTCCCAGCCCTTCTTCTGCGCGTACATGCGCAGCGTGATGGCGGTGCAGGCGGCCAGCGAAGCCAGATACAGGTCGAACGGCGCCATGCCCTGATCCTGCCCGCCCAGCGCGGCCGGCTCGTCGGCGACCAGCGTGTGGTGCGCGGTGGAAATGCGGTGGGCGTAGTCGGTGCCGGTGGACTGGATGCGGACGTGGGACATGCGGCGCTCCTGTGGTTCATCGCCTGGTGGAAGACTGTGCCAGCGCGCCGCCAAACGGGACGGGCGAGCCGATGCGGGTCGTGCTGGCTGCGGTGCGCCCTCGTTGATCCCCGCCGCTCATCGCCCGGCACCGCCGGAAGCGGAAAGCGGACGCGACAACGCGACATGCGCCTCCATGCAGGCCACCAGGGCGTCGAACACCGCCTTGCAGCGCCGGCTGCCGCGCAGGTCGCCGTGCATCGTGACCCAGGCCTCGAGCGGAAACGAGAACGCGTCGGGCAACACGCGGACCAGGTCGGCATCGCGCGCGGCCAGCGCCGCCTGGCAGGCGCCGATGCCGCAGCCTGCGCGGATCATGGCCAGCTGCGCCACATCGCTGTCGCTGCACAGCGCGAAGGCGTCGCGGTCCAGGAACGGGAAGCGCGCCGTGGCGGCACGCAGGAACGGCGTCTCGCGATCGAAGCCGATCAAGGCGTGCCCCTTTAGATCGGCGAGCGTGGACGGTGTGCCGTGCCGGGCCAGGTAGTCGGTGTGGGCGAACAGCCCCAGCTCGATGCTGCCGATCCGGCGTGCGACCAGGGCCTGCTGCCGGGGCGGGGTCATGCGGATGGCGATATCGGCCTCGCGCTGCAGCAGGTCCTGCACGCGATTGGTCGGCACCAGTTCGATCTTCAGCAGGGGGTGCTCGTTGCGCAGGCGCGCCAGCGCCTGCGGCAGCACTTCGATGCCGATGACCTCGCTGGCCGAGATGCGCACGGTGCCGCGGATGCCCTCGCCCTGGCTGAGGGCTTCGCGTTCCAGGGCGGCGGCGGTGTTGCGCATGGCCTCGGCATGCCCCCGCAGCGCGACGGCGGCATCGGTCGGCACCAGGCCGGCCTGCGTGCGGGTGAACAGGGTCTGCCCGAAGGCGGTTTCCAGGGCGGTGATGTGTCGGCCGACGGTCGGCTGGGTGATGCCCAGGGCACGCGCGGCGCCGGACAGCGAACCTTCCGTCAGGACGGACAGCAGGCTGCGGTAGTGCTCCCATCCGATCTTTTCGGCCATACGAAAATGTATAGCGGATCGATGGCGATCGGCAATTCACAGCCATCCGGATCTGGCCGACGCTTCCTGCCTCCCATCGGCAGGAAGGAAGCAGCTCCATGGATATCTCTTCGAACAAACAAGCGCTGGTCCTGGGCGCCAGCGGCGGCATCGGCGGCGAAGTCGCCCGCCAGCTGCGCGATGCGGGCTGGCGCGTCCGGGCCCTCAAGCGCGGCCTGGACACGGTGGCCGAGCAGCGCGATGGCATCACTTGGCAGCGCGGCGACGCGATGAACCGCGACGATGTCATGAGCGCCGCGCGCGGCTGCCGGGCCATCGTCCATGCGGTCAATCCGCCGGGCTATCGCCACTGGGCGCAGCGCGTCCTGCCGATGGTGGACAACACCATCGCCGCCGCCATCGCCGAACGCGCCACGATCGTCCTGCCAGGCACGGTCTACAACTACGGCCCCGACGCGTTTCCCCTGATCGCCGAGGACGCCCCGCAGCATCCGACCAGCCGCAAGGGCGGCATCCGCGTGGAGATGGAGGACCGCCTGCACGCTGCCACCACGCGGGGCGCGCGCGTGATCGTGGTGCGCGCCGGTGACTTCTTCGGGCCGCGCGCGGGCAACAGCTGGTTCTCGCAGGGCCTGGTCAAGCCGGGCCAGCCGGTGAAGAAGATCCTGCTGCCCGGAAGACCTGGCGTCGGGCACCAGTGGGCTTACTTGCCCGATGTGGCGCGGACGATGGTGTCGCTGCTCGGTCGCGGCCAGACCCTGGCGCCGTTCGCCCGCTTCCACATGGCCGGGCACTGGGATGCGGATGGAACCCGGATGGCACAGGCGATCCGCACCGTCGCCCGCAAGCACGGACAGGACCCGGCCGTGGCGGCCTTCCCCTGGTGGCTGACCTGGGCGCTGGCGCCGTTCGTCCCGACCCTGCGCGAGCTGCGGGAAATGCGGTACCTCTGGAACGCGCCGGTGCGTCTGGACGGCCGACACCTCGCGGCCGTCCTGGGCGAGGAGCCGCACACGCCACTGCAAGACGCGGTGGAGGCGACGCTGGCCGGAATGGGCTGCATCCCCCGCACGGGCGCGTCGCCGGCGTCGGCGCGTGCCGGCTGATGTACATGCCTGCCGCTCGTCCTCCGCGCAGCGGCCCCATAAGAAGCCCTCGCGCAAATCCAGACGCAGCGCTGCGCCGACATCAGCCCCCACAGACACCCGGTTCCCACCCAGCGGGGAAGGACGGGTGCGGTCAGCCGTTCTAAACTTGGCGCCCGGCGTGTCCGCCGACGCCGGGCGCCGCGACAGGCGCATCGCCTGATGCCAAGGGCGCCTCAGCCCCCAGCCGCCGCCTCGCCTCGCGCCCAGCCTGACCGCTCCCCCACCGAGAACCCGATGTTGCAGTCCACCGATTCAGCAGCCAAACCGAGCAACAGCAAGGGCGCCGTCGAGCACACGCCCCTGATGAAGCAGTTCTTCGCGGCCAAGTCCGAGTATCCGGACCTGCTGCTGTTCTTCCGCATGGGCGACTTCTACGAGCTGTTCTACGACGACGCGCGCAAGGCCGCGAGGCTGCTGGACATCACCCTGACCCAGCGCGGCAGCTCGGGCGGCGCGCCGATCCCGATGGCCGGCGTGCCGGTGCACGCCTACGAGGGCTATCTGGCGCGGCTGGTGGCGCTGGGCGAGTCGGTGGCGATCTGCGAGCAGATCGGCGACCCGGCCCTGGCCAAGGGCCTGGTCGAACGCAAGGTGGTGCGCATCGTCACCCCGGGCACGGTCACCGACGAGGCGCTGCTCAACGAGCGCCGCGACACGCTGCTGATGGCGCTCTCGCGCGGCAAGGCCGGCTACGGGCTGGCGTGGGCGGATCTGGCCGGCGGGCGCTTCCTGGTCAACGAGGTCGAATCCGATGACGCGCTGGAGGCCGAGCTGGCGCGCCTGGAGCCGGCCGAACTGCTGGTCCCCGACGAGGAGGGCTGGCCGACGTTCCTGGCCGGGCGCAGCGGCGTGCGCCGGCGCGCGCCGTGGCTGTTCGATGCCGACAGCGGCCGGCGCCAGCTGCTGCAGTTCTTCAAGCTGCACGACCTGACCGGCTTCGGCATCCAGGACCGGCCGCAGGCCATCGCCGCCGCCGGCGCGCTGCTGGGCTATGTCGAGGAGACGCAGAAGTCGCAGCTGCCGCATCTGAGCGCCATCGCGCTGGAGCCCTCGGCCGAGGCGATCGCCATGAACGCCGCCACGCGCCGCCACCTGGAGCTGGACACGCGCGTGGACGGCGATGTGCGCCACACCCTGCTGGGCATCCTGGACAGCACGGTCACGCCGATGGGCGGGCGCCTGCTGCGCCGCTGGCTGCATCGCCCGCTGCGCGCGCACGACGTGCTGAACCAGCGCCACCACGCCGTGGAGACCCTGATCGAGCGCGGCACCGCGAACGACCCCACGACCAGCGTCGGCCAGGCGCTGCGCGAGGCCTTCCGCGCCTTCGGCGATGTCGAACGCATCCTCACCCGCGTGGCGCTGCGCTCGGCGCGCCCGCGCGACCTGTCCACGCTGCGCAACAGCCTGGCGCTGCTGCCGCGCCTGCGCGAACTGCTCGCGCCGCTGGATTCGCCGCGCCTGGCGGCGCTGGCCGCGGCCATGGGCGAACACGACGCCACCGCGCATCTGCTGGTCAGCGCCGTGGCCGAGCAGCCGCCGCTCAAGCTCACCGATGGCGGCGTGCTGGCCGAAGGCTTCGACGCCGAACTGGACGAACTGCGCCAGCTGTCGACCAACGCCGACCAGTTCCTGATCGACCTGGAGGCGCGCGAACGCGCCTCCAGCGGCATCGCCACGCTGAAGGTCGGCTACAACCGCGTCCACGGCTACTACATCGAGATCAGCAAGGGCCAGGCCGACAAGGCGCCGGTGCACTACACCCGCCGCCAGACCCTGACCAACGCCGAGCGCTACATCACCGAGGAACTCAAGGCCTTCGAGGACAAGGTGCTGTCCGCGCGCGAACGCGCGCTGGCCCGCGAGCGGGTGCTGTACGAACAGCTGCTGGATGCGCTGGGCGAGGTGCTCGAGCCGCTCAAGCGCTGCGCGGCGGCGCTGAGCGAACTGGACGTGCTGTGCGCCTTCGCCGAGCGCGCCCAGGCGCTGGACTGGACCCGACCCGAACTGCTCGAGGCGCCCTGCCTGCTGATCGAACGCGGCCGCCATCCGGTGGTCGAGGCCGTGCGCAACGAGCCGTTCGAGCCCAACGACCTGCGCCTGGACGGCAGCGACACCGCCGCCGCGCGGCGGATGCTGGTGATCACCGGCCCGAACATGGGCGGCAAGAGCACCTACATGCGCCAGAACGCGCTGATCGTGCTGCTGGCGCATATCGGCAGCTTCGTGCCGGCCAGCCGCGCGCAGATCGGGCCGATCGACCGCATCCTCACCCGCATCGGCGCCGGCGACGACCTGGCCCGCGGCCAGTCGACCTTCATGGTGGAAATGGCCGAGACCAGCTACATCCTGCACCACGCCACGCGCCACTCGCTGGTGCTGATGGACGAGATCGGCCGCGGCACCTCGACCTACGACGGCCTGGCGCTGGCCGATGCGGTCGCGCGCCATCTGGCCGCGGTCAACCGCTGCTACACGCTGTTCGCCACGCACTACTTCGAGCTGACCGCGCTGGCCGACGAGAGCGTGGAAGGCGGGCCCAGCGGCATCGCCAACGTGCATCTGGATGCGATCGAGCACGGCGAATCGCTGGTGTTCATGCATGCGGTCAAGGACGGCGCGGCCAACCGCAGCTTCGGCCTGCAGGTCGCCGCGCTGGCCGGCCTGCCGCGCAGCACGTTGAACCAGGCGCGCCGCCGCCTGGCCGAACTGGAACGGCGCGGCAGCGACACCCACGCATCGAAGATGGCGCCGCAGGCGCTGGACGCGCCGCAGCAGTTCGGCCTGTTCGCCGCCGCGCCCTCGGCGGCGCAGGAAGCCCTGGCCGCGCTCGACCCGGACGAACTCAGCCCCAAGCAGGCGCTGGAGGCGCTGTACCGGCTGAAGGCGCTGCTGTAGCGAGCGAACACCGAAAGCCGCTTGGAAAGCAGCTTGGTGGGAGCCGCCATGGCGGCGATGGGCTTTCCCGGTAAAGCCCCATCGCCGCCATGGCGGCTCCCACAGGGAATGAAGTTGCCTGGAAAGCTAGACCGCCACGAAGAACATGGCGGCTCCACCAGGCAACAACCGATCAGGCCGCCGCGCTCGCGGGCATGTTCGGATTGGGATGCTGGGGGATGAGCGCGTTGTCGAGCTCGCCTGCGCGCAGCGCCGCCGGGCGCCCGGTATGGGCCTTGGCGAAGGCGACGAAGGCCGGGCGCGACTCCAGCTCGCCGGTGCGCAGGTAGTAACCCAGGCAAGCGGCCACATACAGATCGGCCGCGGTGAAGCGGTCGCCCGCCAGGTGGGTGCGGCCCTCCACGGCCTGCTCCAGCGTGTCCAGCAGCGCGCTCTCCTCGCCATAGCCGGCATCGAACGCCGACGCCAGCGTCCCGCTGTGCTTGGCGGTCAGGAAGGCCTCGAACGGACCGGCCATGAAGAACAGCCAGCGCAGGTAGGCCGCGCGTTCGGGCGAGTCTTCCGGCGGTGCCAGGCGGCGCTCGGGCACCAGCTCGGCCAGGTAGGCGCAGATGGCCGCGTTCTCGGTGACGATGGCCTCGCCATGGCGCAGCGCCGGCACCTTGCCCATCGGGTTGATCGCCAGGTATTCGGGCGACTTCATCGGCGCGCCGAAGTCGATGATCTTCGCTTCGTACGGCAGGCCGGTCTCCTCGATCATCCAGCGCGCCACGCGGCCACGGGACATCGGATGGGTGTAGAGGATCAGGGGTTCTTGCATGACGGCGCTCCGCTGTGGATGAGCCGCCAGTGTCCTCAGCCCCTGCTGACAGCCACTGTCAGCAGCGATCGGCGCTGGCGGGCTCCGGCTTGAACAGCGCGTGGCGCCGCGCCGGATAGCGCTGGCCGGCATCCACCAGCCGCCAACCGCCGCATGCACGGGCACTTGCATACGCTCGGCCGCGACCAGATTCAGGCTTATCGTCCGCAGACTCGATGGACGAGGACGAGTTCCTGCACCGCATCGCCCGCCCGTGGGCGCCGATCGTCGGCGTCGCGTGTCGGCACAGGGTGGTAGCGGCGCGCGTTCGACCCGTCCCTCAGTGAGGAATCGCAAGGATTACCGCCCCCTCATGGGCACCCCGGGAGCATGCTCCCCATCGCTGGAGGTATGGACAGATGAAACGCTTCGCCTTGAAAACCCTCTGCATGGCCGCCCTGCTGACCGCGGCCAGCGTCGTCTGCGCAGGCCAGACCGACAAGCCGCCGTTCTCGCTGCCGGCGCTGCCCTACGCGAACGATGCGCTCGAGCCGGCCATCGATGCGCGCACGATGGAGATCCATCACGACCGCCACCACAAGGCCTACGTCGACAACCTCAACGCCAAGGTCAAGGACTTCCCCGCGCTGGCCACGACCTCGCTGGAGGACATCCAGGCGCAGGTCTCGCGCTACGACGCGGCCGTGCGCAACAACGCAGGCGGCCATTACAACCACAGCCTGTTCTGGACCCTGATGGCGCCGGCCGGCAAGGGCGGCAGCCCCTCGCCCGCGCTCAAGGCCAAACTGATCCAGAGCTTCGGCTCGGAGCAGGCGTTCCAGGCCAAGTTCACGGAAGCGGCGACGAAGTTGTTCGGCTCCGGCTGGGCCTGGCTGATCGTCAAACCTGACGGTGCGCTGGCGATCACCACCACCGCGAACCAGGACAATCCGCTGATGGACGTGGTGGCCGAACGCGGCACGCCGCTGCTGGCGCTGGACGTGTGGGAACACGCCTACTACCTGAAGTACCAGAACAAGCGCGCCGACTACATCAAGGCCTGGTGGCCGCTGGTCAACTGGGCCCAGGTGAACGCGCGCTTCGAGGCAGCCACGCACGAGCAGTGACCCCGTCCGATGCGGCGCGGCCTTCCGCGGTCGCGCCGCACGCGCCACGGTTCGCGCGGACTCGAGTATCCGGACCTGCTGGCGTTCCGCATGGGCGATTGCGACGCGCTGCTCCACGATGAAGCACGCCAAGCCACGCGCTTGCTGGACATTTACGATGCGCCGTCAGCTTCGCCGGCCGCAGTCCGTGGCGATCAACCCGTAGCCGGCGCCGGCTTGAGCTGGGCACGCCAGCGCTTGATCAGCGCGTGGCGCTGGGCGGGATAGCGCTGACCGGTGTCCACCAGCCACTGCATGCGGTCGGCGCGGAAATGGCGGAAGTCGCCGCGCAGTTCGCACCAGGCCGCCAGCAGACGCCTGTCGTCGAGGAAGGCCATCGCGAACGGCCACAGCGTGCGCTCGCTGTCGCGTCCCTCGCCGTCGCGATAGCACACGCGCACCGCATGCCCGGCGCGGATGGCCAGGCGCAGCGCCGGCAGCCACGGCTCCGGCGGCGGCGGCGTCCACTCCGGGGCGAACAGGCCGCTGGTCTCCACCTCCAGCCGCAGTCGCGCCGGCAGCACGCGGGTGACCCGCTCCATCGCGCGCTGCGCGGCGGCGGCCAGCTCCGGGTCGGCATGCGCGGCGACCCAGCGCGCGCCCAGCACCAGCGCCTCGAGTTCTTCCTCGCCGAAGTTCAGCGGCGGCAGCAGGAAGCCGGGCCGCAGCAGATAGCCAACGCCCGGGTCGCCGGCGATGTCGGCGCCCTGGTCGCGCAGGGTGGCGATGTCGCGATACAGCGTGCGCAGGCTGACGCCGAGCTGCTCGGCCAGGCGCGCGCCGGCCACCGGGTGGCGCCGGCCGCCGAGGGCGTCGAGCAGGTGCAGCAGGCGCGTGGCGCGGGCGGTCATCCCATCAGCATAGATGGCTGGCACGCGCGCCGGCAGCCGCGCGCGTTAACCCCGGCGCAATCCGCTTTGGGCTAACGTCCACGCCCCAATCCCTGACGGCGGAGCCGCACGATGACCTCTTCCCTTTCCGGCATGGCCGAGGCCTTGTTCCAGCAGCTGCAGGGCGCGCCCGTGCAGCAGATCTCCGCGCAGCTGGGGACCGCACCGGCCCAGACCCAGAGCGCCATCGCCACCGCGCTGCCGCTGCTGCTCGGCGCGCTGGGCCGCAACGCCCAGCAGCCGCAGGGCGCCGAAGCGCTGCTCGGCGCGCTGCAGCGCGACCACGCCGGGGCGGCCTCGGGCTTCGACCTGGGCGGACTGCTCGGCTCGGTGCTCGGCGGCGCCGGTCCGCAGACCGACGGTGCCGGCATCCTCGGCCACATCTTCGGCGGCAGCGCGCCGACGGCGGCCAGCGGGCTGGGCCAGGCGACCGGCCTGGGCGGCGAGAAGGCCAGCCAGCTGCTGGCGCTGCTGGCGCCGATCGTGATGTCCTACCTGGCCCAGCGTTTCCTCGGCAACGGCCAGGGCGACGCCTCGCAGCTGGGCCAGGCGCTGGGCCAGGAGCACGCGCAGGTGCAGCAGTCCGGCGGCCTGGCCGGCGGTCTGCTGGGCAAGGTGCTCGACCAGGACGGCAACGGCCAGCTGGACCTGGGCGATCTGATGAAGCTCGGCGGCGGCCTGTTCGGCGGCTCGCGCTGAGGGCACGCACCCGGCGTTGAGCCGGTAGGCGCCGCGCGTGGCGAGCGCGCGGCGCTCTTACGATAGCGACTGCCTATCGTAAGGTTCAGATCTATTGACTATTCATAGTCATCAAGGGCCGATACCGTTGCCGCATCTTCCACGCAACGAGCCAGCGCCCATGAGCACGCCCAGCGACAACGCCACCCCCGCCCCGGTCGAGGCCCCGACCCCCGCTCCGGCCAAGTGCCCCTTCCACGAGGCGCCGTTGCAGGTGGCCGGCGGCGGCACCGGCAACCGCGACTGGTGGCCCAAGCAGCTGCGCGTGGACCTGCTCAACCAGCACTCCAACCGCTCCAACCCGCTGGGCGAGACGTTCGACTACCGCGCCGAGTTCGCCAAGCTGGACTACAGCGCGCTCAAGGCCGACATCCGCCGCGTGCTGACCGATTCGCAGGCCTGGTGGCCGGCCGACTGGGGCACCTACGCCGGCCTGTTCATCCGCATGGCCTGGCATAGCGCCGGCACCTATCGCATGGTCGATGGCCGCGGCGGCGCCGGGCGCGGACAGCAGCGCTTCGCCCCGCTCAACAGCTGGCCGGACAACGTCAGCCTGGACAAGGCCCGGCGCCTGCTGTGGCCGGTCAAGCGCAAGTACGGCCAGCAGATTTCCTGGGCCGACCTGATGGTGTTGGCCGGCAACGTCGCGCTGGAGAGCAGCAGCTTCCGCACCTTCGGCTTCGGCGCCGGGCGCGAGGACGTGTGGGAGCCGGACCTGGACGTGAACTGGGGCGATGAGACCACCTGGCTGGCCCACCGCGACCCCGAGAGCCTGGCGCGCAACCCGCTGGCCGCCACCGAGATGGGACTGATCTACGTCAATCCCGAAGGCCCCAACGCCAGCGGCGATCCGGCCTCGGCCGCGGCCGCCATCCGCGCCACCTTCGGCAACATGGCCATGGACGATGAGGAGATCGTCGCCCTGATCGCCGGCGGCCACACCCTGGGCAAGACCCACGGCGCCGGCGCCGCCGACCACGTCGGCCTGGACCCGGAAGCGGCCGACCTGGAGGCCCAGGGCCTGGGCTGGCACAGCAAGTTCGGCAGCGGCGTGGGCGCCGATGCGATCACCTCCGGCCTGGAGGTGGTGTGGTCACAGACCCCGACCCAGTGGAGCAACCACTTCTTCGAGAACCTGTTCAAGTTCGACTGGGTGCAGACCCGCAGCCCGGCCGGGGCGATCCAGTTCGAGGCCAAGGACGCGGACGCGCTGATTCCCGACCCGTTCGATCCGTCGAAGAAGCGCAAGCCGACCATGCTGGTCACCGACCTGACCCTGCGCTTCGATCCGGAGTTCGAGAAGATCTCGCGCCGCTTCCTGGGCGATCCGCAGGCCTTCAACGAAGCCTTCGCCCGCGCCTGGTTCAAGCTGACCCACCGCGACATGGGCCCGAAGGCGCGCTACCTCGGCCCGGAAGTGCCGGCCGAAGACCTGATCTGGCAGGACCCGCTGCCGGCGCCGGTGCACCAGCCCGGCGCGGCCGACATCGCCGCGCTGAAGGACCAGATCGCCCAGTCCGGGCTGTCGGTGAGCGAGTTGGTGTCGGTGGCCTGGGCCTCGGCCTCGACCTTCCGCGGCGGCGACAAGCGCGGCGGCGCCAACGGCGCGCGTCTGGCCCTGGCCCCGCAGAAGGTCTGGGCGGTCAACGCCGGCGCCGTGGCCGCGCTGCCTACCCTGCAGGCGATCCAGCAGGCCTCCGGCAAGGCCTCGCTGGCCGATGTGATCGTGCTGGCCGGCGTGGTCGGCATCGAGAAGGCGGCGGCCGCGGCCGGCGTCCAGATCGAAGTGCCCTTCACCCCCGGCCGCGTCGATGCGCGCCAGGACCAGACCGACGTGGCGTCCTTCGAGGCGATGGAGCCCATCGCCGATGGCTTCCGCAACTACCGGCGCCTGCCCGGCGGCCCGACCACCGAGACGCTGCTGATCGACAAGGCCCAGCAGCTGACCCTGACCGCGCCGGAGCTGACCGTGCTGATCGGTGGCCTGCGCGTGCTGGGCGCCAACGTGGACGACTGCGCGCACGGCGTGCTGACCGATCGGGTCGGCGTGCTGAGCAACGACTTCTTCGTCCACCTGCTGGACATGGGCACCGAGTGGAAGCCGACCTCCAAGGAGACCTACGAGGGCCGCGACCGCGCCACCGGCGAGATCCAGTGGACGGCCAGCCGCGCCGACCTGGTGTTCGGTTCCAACGCCGTGCTGCGCGCCCTGGCCGAGGTCTATGCCAGCGACGATGCCAGGCAGAAGTTCGTGCACGACTTCGTGGCGGCGTGGACCAAGGTGATGGAGCTGGACCGCTTCGACCTGAAGAAGTAAGCGTCGCGCGCCGGGACCTGCCGCGCGTTGCGCGGCGCGTACCCGCACGCCTCGCCCCTCCCCTTTGCGCAACGCGCAAGGGGGAGGCCGGGAGGGGGTGCTCTTCGCGGGAATCCCCCCGACCTCGAAATTTCTCTCGCCGCACGGGTGCGACACCGCCGCCACGCGCCTCAAGCCACAACGACCAGCACACTCCCCGCCTTGCCGCACAATACCGGGCCGATGCCACGCGCCCGTTCCCGCCATGAGTGATGCCTCCCACCGCGTGCATGGCGTGGGCCCCGAAGACGCCGCGCCGGACTGGCCGCCGCTGCGCGCCGACGAAGTCGACACCGTCCTGGCCGCCTACCCGCCGCTGGCCGCAGGCCCGCATCGCATCACCTGGCATAGCCCGCGTCCCCTGTCGGCCGCCGCCCTGGTGGAGACCGCGCACGGCCCACTCTTCATCAAGCGACACCATCGCAGCGTGCGCAGCGCCGATGGCCTGGAGGAGGAACATCGCTTCATGGCGCATCTGCGCGACCGCGGGCAGCCGGTGGTCGAGGTGTTCGCCGACGCGCACGGCCGCACCGCGCATGCGCACGGCGACTGGACCTATGAAGTGCACCGCGCCGGCATCGGCGCGGACCTGTATCGCGAGACCACCTCGTGGACGCCGCTGACCGACCTGGCACAGGCGCGACAGCTGGGCGCGATGCTCGCACGGCTGCATCGGGCCGCGGCCGACTACACCGCACCCCAGCGCAGCACGCATCTGCTGGTCGCACGCGACGACCTGATCCGCGCGGATGATCCGGTCGCCGCGCTGCAGGCGCAGCTCGCACAGCGCCCGGCGCTGGCCGAATGGCTGCGCACACGCCACTGGCAGGCCGACTTCGAACGCCACCTGCTGCCCTGGCATGCCGGCCTTGCCGAAGCCCTGCGCGGGGAGCCGCGCCTGTGGGCGCACAACGACCTGCACGTCTCCAATCTGCTCTGGCAGAGCCAGGCCGATGCGCCGCGCATCAGCAGCGTGCTCGACTTCGGCCTGGCCTCGCCGACCGGCGCGCTGTTCGACCTAGCCACCGCGATCGAACGCAACGCCATCGCCTGGCTGTCGCTGGAAGACGGCCTGGACGCCGCGCACGTGGACACCGCGCTGGCCCTGCTCGCCGGCTATCGCACGGTGGCGCCCCTGGCGCCGGATCGGGTGCGCTTGCTGGCCGATCTGCTGCCGCTGGTGCACCTGGATTTCGCCCTGTCCGAGGTCGAGTACTTCCACGCCATCACCCACGCCCCCGACAACGCGCAGGTGGCCTACGCGACCTTCCTGCTCGGCCATGCGGACTGGTTCGCCAGCGCGGCGGGCCAGGCCCTGCTGCAGGCGCTGCGCGCGGCCGCCTGAGACGCAGGGTGTGCAAATCGACGCCGAATGGTGTCCAATGCGCACTCTGAAGCGGGGGTGCCCGGCGTTGCCGGGCTGAGAGAGTCCCTTGGAACCTGATCCGGTTTGCACCGGCGTAGGGAGCTTTGAGCAGCACGGCAGGCACGCCCGGCAACGGCGTGCGCCGCGCGCGCCGTCGCTTCGTCCTTGAGCCCTTGCCTGGTGACGAACCGATGAACCGCCCACGCTCCACCCTGCTGCTGTCCTGCCTGCTGTCCTCCGCCGCGCTGCCGCTGCACGCGCAACAGCAGACCGATGAATCCGCTTCCGCCGCCAAGGCCACCGACCTTGCGACCGTGCAGGTCAAGGGCCAGACCCAGGCCACGCCGACCAGCCAGTCCAACAGCTTCGGCCCCGGCAGCTGGCGCGACACACCGGCGTCGATCAACGTGCTGACCCGCGCCCTGATCGACGCGCGCCAGCCGCGCAGCCTGAGCGAGCTGGCGCACAACGACGCCTCGCTGGGCGACAGCTACGCGGCGGCCGGCTACTACCAGGACGTGTCGATCCGTGGCTTCGCGCTGGATCTGGCCACCGGCCTGCGCTTCAACGACCTGTCCATCGCCGGCGAGCAGCGCCTGGCGCTGGAGAACATCGCCCAGGTGGAGATCCTCAAGGGCGAGGCCGGCCTGACCGCCGGGATCATGGCGCCCGGCGGCATCCTCAACTTCGTGGCCAAGCGCCCCGAGCGCGTGCAGGAGCTCACCCTAGGCACCGATTCGCATGGCTCGCGCTACACCGCCGTGGACTGGGGCCGCTGGCTGACGCCGAGCTTCGGCCTGCGCTTCAACGCGGCCTGGGAAGACACCCATTCCTATATCGAGCACCTCGATGGCCGGCGCAATTTCTATTCGCTGGCCGCCGACTGGCTGATCGGCGACAAGGGCAAGCTGGAGCTGGACGGCAACTACCAGACCGGCTCGCAGCGCTCGGCCTCGGGCTACCAGCTGCTGGGCGGCGATGCCCTGCCCCCGCACCCCAGCGCGACCAAGCTGCTCGGCTACCAGCCCTGGGCGCAGCCGGTGGCGATCCAGGCCACCAATCTCACCGCCCGCTATCGCTACCAGTTCAACGCCGACTGGCAAGGCAGCGTGGCGCTCGGCAGCAGCCGCAGCGTGATCGACGACAACGTGGCCTTCGCCTACGGCTGCTTCTATGCGCCGCAGTGCGCCGATGGCAGCGTGCCCGGCAACTACTTCGCGCCCAACGGCGACTACGACGTCTACGACTATCGCAGCCCGGACGACACGCGCCACAACCAGCAGCTGCGCGCGCAGCTGCAGGGCAAGTTCCAGACCGGCGCGCTGCAGCATCAGCTGACCGTCGGCGTGGACGGCTATCGGCGCACGGTCGATCGCCGCCAGGACGTGTACGACTACGTCGGCACGGCCAACATCGATGAGGACACGCCGGTGTTCGCGCCCTCGCCCAACATGCCCGGCCCGTCCGCGCGCCGGCTGGACGACAAGCAGCGCGCGCTGTTCGCGCTGGACCGCATCACGCTGGGCGAGGGCTGGCAGTGGCTGGCCGGCGGGCGCTGGGTCCGGCTCACCGAGACGGCCAACGACAGCGAAGGCGTGCGCGAGCGCCGCACCCGGCTGAGCACCTTCCTGCCGCAGACCGCGTTGCTGTGGCAGGCCACGCCGCGGCTCAACGCCTACGCCAGCTACAGCGAAGGCCTGTCGCTGGGCCAGGAGGCGCCGTACTGGACCTCCAACGCCGACAGCTTCCTGCCGCCGCTGCAGTCGCGCCAATGGGAGACCGGCGTGAAGTTCGCCGCCAGCGATGCGCTGGACCTGGGCGCGGCGCTGTTCCGCATCCGCCAGCCGTTCCAGTACGCGATGCCCGACGCCAGCGAGGCCGGCTACACCTTCGTTCAGCGCGGCCAGCAGGTGCACACCGGCCTGGAGCTCACCGCCAACGGCAGGCTGACCGACCGGCTGCGCATCGTCGCCAGCGCCAGCGTGCTGCGCGCGCGCGCCGACGACAGCGGCACGCCCGCGGTCGACGGCCATCAGCTGATCAACGTGCCCAAGGCGCGTGCCAGCGTATTCCTCGACTACCAGCTGCAGTCGCTGCCCGCCCTGAGCCTCAACGCCGGCTGGCGCTATGCCGCCGCCAACGTCGCCACGCCCGATGGCGCGCTGCGCGTGCCGGCCTATCACGTGTTCGACGCCGGGCTGCGCCTGCGCAGCCGGATCGGCGGCCAGGCGCTGACCTGGCGGCTGTCGGTGGACAACGTGTTCGACAAGTTCTACTGGCGCGACACGGGCAGCAGCGGCGGCGACTACTACCTGTTCCCCGGCGCGCCGCGGCTGGCGCGCCTGACAGTGACCTGGGCGCTGTGAACATCGACGCGCTGGAATGGATCGGCGCGGTGGTCAGCGTGGCCGCGGTCTGGCTGGCCGCGCGCCGCCACATGCTGGGCTGGCCTGTGGGCCTGGCCTCGGTGGCGCTGTATGCGCTGGTGTTCGTCGATGCCCGGCTGTACTCCGATGCGCTGCTGCAGGTCGCCTTCGCCGGCTTCATCGTCTACGGCTGGCGGCGCTGGAAGGCCAACCTGGACGATGACGGCCTGGTGCGCGTGGCCGCGCTCGCGCCGGGCGCGGCGCTGCGCGACCTGGGGCTGGGCGCGCTCGGCGCGCTGCTGCTGGGCTTTTGCATGCATCGCTACACCGACGCGGCGCTGCCGTGGCTGGACGCGGCGCTGACCGCCTTCAGCCTGGTGGCGCAGTGGTGGCAGGGCCGCCGCCACGTGGCCGCGTGGTGGCTGTGGATCGTGCTGGATCTGATCTACGTCGGGCTGTACCTGTTCAAGTCGCTCGAGGTGACCGCGGCGCTGTACCTGGGCTTCGTCGGCCTGGCGGTGATGGGCCTGCGCCAGTGGCGCCGGGCGGCCCAGGCCGCGCCGCTGCCGGCGGCTTGACTGACGCGACGGTCAGGCGATGGTAGGGTGCCGGACCCTCGCCGGCCCCGCTTTCTCCATGCCCGCCCCTGCCGCCCCCCCGCGTTCGCTGACCGAAGGCCCGATCGGCCGCAACCTGTGGCTGTTCTCGCTGCCGATCCTGGGCGGCAACGTGGCCCAGTCCTTGAACGGCTCGGTCAACGCGGTGTGGATCGGCAAGTTCCTGGGCGAATCGGCGCTGACCGCCACGGCCAACGCCAACAGCATCCTGTTCTTCCTGATCGGCTCGGTGTTCGGCATCGGCATGGCCGCCACCATCCTGATCGGCCAGGCGATCGGCGCGGGCAACATCGCCCGCGCGCGCCAGGTGTTCGGCACCAGCGCGAGCTTCTTCATTGGCCTGTCGGTGCTGATCGCCTGTACCGGCGTGTGGACCGCGCGCCATCTGCTGGCGGCGATGGGCACGCCGGCCGATTCGCTGCCGCTGGCCGAAAGCTATCTGCGCGTGATCTTCCTGGCGATACCGCTGATCTACGCCTTCGCCTTCCTCTCGGCGGCGCTGCGCGGCGCGGGCGATGCCAAGACGCCGTTCCGCTATCTGCTGCTGGCCGTGGCGCTGGACTGCGCGCTGGACCCGGTGCTGATGCTCGGCCTGGGGCCGTTCCCGAAGCTGGGCATCGCCGGCGCGGCCTGGTCGACGCTGATCACCCAGGCCATCGCGCTGCTGGCCATGCTGATCGCGTTGCGCCGCCGGCGCCATGTGCTGTGGCTCGGGCGCAAGGATCTGGGCCTGTTCCGCATCGACCCGGCCATCCTCAAGTCGCTGGTCACCAAGGGCGTGCCGATGGGCCTGCAGATGGTGCTGGTGTCGCTGGCGATGATCGCCATGATGACCCTGGTCAACCGCTTCGGCACCGACACGGCCGCCGCCTACGGCGCGGCGCTGCAGACCTGGGCCTATGTGCAGATGCCGGCCATGGCCATCGCCGCGGCGGTGTCCTCGATGGCCGCGCAGAACGTGGGCGCGCAGCGCTGGGACCGCGTCTCGGCGATCGCGCGCACCGGCGTGCTGTTCAACTTCCTGATGACCGGCGCGCTGATCGCGCCGCTGATCCTGCTCGACCACTGGACCTTCGGCCTGTTCCTGGCGCCGGGCAGCGCCGCCTTCGACACGGCGCGCCATCTCAACCACATCGCGATCTGGTCGTTCCTGTTCTTCGGGGTGATGTTCGTGCTGTCCGGCGTGGTGCGCTCGACCGGCGCGGTGATCCCGCCGCTGATCATGCTGGTGATCTCGCTGTGGGGCATCCGCGTGCCGTTCGCCAAGCTGCTGCAGCCCACGCTGGGTGCCGATGCGGTGTGGTGGAGCTTCCCGACCAGTTCGCTGTGCTCGATGCTGATGTCCATCGCCTATTACCGCTGGGGCGGCTGGCGCAAGGCGCGCATGGGCGCGGCCGATACGCGCACCATCGCCGTGCCCTCGGAGGTACCGGCGAGCCCGCCCTCGCCGGTGGCCGATCCGGCCGATCCGGACCGCGCGCCGGACGATGTCCTGCAGAAATCCTGATCGCCTCGCGCGCGCTCAGAGCGCGTCGATGTCGCCCAGCGCCTGAATCAGCCGGCGCGCGCGCTTGTCCGGCTTGCTCTCCGGCGGCCGATAGCCGCTGCGCTCGGCCGCGCGCAGCGCGCGCGCCTCGACGCGCCGCTGGCGCGATGCTTCGGTTTCCTGATACAGCGCCTGCGCCACCGGCGCCGGGCCGCGCTGGTCGGACAGTCCGCATACGGCGATCTCGAAGCATTCCTCGCCGCGCTGCACGCGCAGCGCATCGCCCACCCGCACCGTGCGCGAGGGCTTGGCGCGCTGTCCGCCGATCTCCACCTTGCCCAGGCCTACCGCGTCCTTGGCCAGGGCGCGGGTCTTGAAGAAGCGCGCGGCCCACAGCCACACGTCCAGGCGCACCGCCTGCGGGACGACGGGCTCAGTCATGCTTTCCCGAGAAGTCCGGCTTGATCGGCTGGCTCACGCGCGGGCCGGGCTCGTCCCAGGCCTGCGGATGGCAGGGATCGCGCACCATCGTGCCCGCCGAGGATCGCGCCAGCGTGTCGGCCGCCGAGGACGAGGCGACCTGGCATTCGGGCCGGTCGGCCGGACGCAGCGCGGTCGCGTCGTCGCGCGCCTGGTGGCTGGCGCAGGCCGACAGCAGCAACAGCGCGGCGGCCAGCGAGGTTCCCTGCAGTTTCATCTTCGTGTTCCTGTGCATGCGTGTGCTCTTCCAAGTGCCAGTGGGCGACGCGGTGCGTGAAGCTCACGTGCCCGGCTTGTTGCCAAAGCGAATCTCGGCGTGCGATTCGGTGTCGCGCTGGCAGGCCTGCGTCATATGCGCATCGCGCACGCCCTGCTCGAACGCCTGGCCATGCTTGCCGTCGCGGATCTTGTCCGGGAACGGCGGCTGGTTGGCGGCGTCGCGCGCCTGCAGCTGGCATTCGTAGGCGATGTTCGGGCCGTCCAGGCCGTTGGTGCTGGCGCAGCCGGCCAACCCCAGCGCCAGGCCAACGCCGGCGATCCACTTGGTATTGAGACTGCGTGACATCCCATCCTCCTTCCGTGGGCGCGCCGGGTCGCACGGGTGCGTGGCGCTGAAAACAAGAAACCCGGCACGAGGGCCGGGTTTCAAGCTTAGCGCGGCACAAGCCGGGCGAATGTGCCGAAGGCTTACTCGGCAGCGGCAGCCTGGCGGGCAGCCTTGGCGGCGGCAGCGGCGGCCAGGTCTTCCTTGATGCGGGCGGCCTTGCCCTGCAGACCGCGCAGGTAGTACAGCTTGCCGGCGCGGACCTTGCCGCGGCGCTTGACTTCAACCGAGTCGATGGTCGCGCTGTGGGTCTGGAACACGCGCTCGACGCCGTAGCCGTGCGAGATCTTGCGCACGGTGAAGGCGGAGTTCAGGCCGGCGTTCTTCTTGGCGATGACCACGCCTTCGTAGGCCTGCACGCGCTCGCGGTTGCCTTCCTTCACCTTCACATTGACGACGACGGTGTCACCCTGGCTGAACTGCGGCAGCTCGCGGGAAATCTGGGCGGACTCGAACTCCGCGATGATGGACTTGTTCAACTTGCTCATGGTGGCACCGATTCAATGTTCGGGTGGGTGTGTCGGGTCTCGACAACAAGGGCTGATGCAGTCGCGAGAAGTCGCTGCACGTTTATCGTGATCTTGCGGCCCGCCCAGGCCGAGCGGCCCGCGGGAACTGCGCATTGTAGACGAGATTTCCGGCGCGTGGCTAGGGCCCCTCGCCTTCGGCGGCGTGCTCGGCCCGGAAGGCCTCCAGCAGCTTGCGATCGGCCTTGGACAGCGCGGCCTCGTCCAGCAGGTCGGGCCGCCGCAGCCAGGTCCGGCCCAGCGACTGCTGCCGGCGCCAGCGCGCGATGGCGGCATGGTTGCCCGACCGCAGCACCTCGGGCACCTCGCCCCAGGCGTGGCTGGCCGGGTGCGTGTAGTGCGGGCAGTCCAGCAACCCGGCCTCGCCTTCGAAGCTGTCCTGGGCGGCGGACTCGGCGTCGTTGAGCGCCCCGTCCTGCAGGCGGGTGACCGCGTCGATCAGCACCGCCGCGGCCAGCTCACCTCCGGAGAGCACGTAGTCGCCGATGGAGATCTCTTCGTCGACCTCGTGCGCCAGGAAGCGCTCGTCCACGCCCTCGTAGCGGCCGCACAGCAGCACCAGCCGCGGCAACGCGGCCAGTTCGCGCACGCGTGCCTGAGTCAGCGGCCGGCCCTGCGGGCTCAGGTAGATCACCGGCGCCGGCGCCGGATCGGCCTGACGGACCTCGTCCAGGCAGGCGCGCAGCGGCTCGATCAGCATCACCATGCCGGGACCGCCGCCGAACGGACGGTCGTCCACGCGGCGGTAGTTGCCGGCGGCATAGTCGCGCGGATTCCAGCCCTGCAAGGCCAGCAGCCCACGCTCGCGCGCACGACCGACCACACCGTAACCGGCGCTCTGGTCGATGAACTCGGGAAACAGGCTGACGACGTCGATACGCATGGGCGAGCAGTGAGCCAAGACGAGTGGGATGGCGCCTAGTAGAGCACTACGCTTATTCCTCACTCCTCTCCACTCGTTCCTAGAACTCCGGGTCCCAGTCCACGCCCACCACGCCGGCCTCGAAGTCCACGCGCGTCACGAAGTCCGGCTGGATGAACGGGATCAGCCGGTCCTTGTCGCCCCGCGCCACCAGCACGTCGTTGGCGCCGGTGGAGAACAGGTGCGAGACCGTGCCGAAGTCGCGGCCGTCGGCGTTGATCACGCGCAGCCCTTCCAGGTCGACCCAGTAGTACTCGTCGGGCTGGGGCGGCGGCAGCGCGCTGCGCGGCACGGCGATCTCCAGCCCGACCATCGCCTCGACCGCATCGCGGTCCTCGACGCCGGGGAAGCTGGCGATCAGGTGCTTGCCCGAAGGCTTGCCGCGCACGCCGGACAGCTCGCGCTCGCGGCCGGCCGCATCGCGCAGGGTCCAGGGCTGGTAGCGGAAGATGGCTTCGCGCGGCTCGGTCCAGGACTCGATCTTGACCTGGCCACGCACGCCGAACGCGCCGACCACCCTGCCCAGCAGGATGCGGCGCGTTGCGTTCTCACTCATTGCGAGAAGACCGGCCGCGCCAGGCGCGGCCGCAGCGCGATCAGGCCGAAGCCTGGGCGTTGGCCTTGGCCGCTTCCTTGTACAGGTTGCGGACCTTGTCGGTCAGCTGGGCGCCGTTGCTCACCCAGTGGTCGACGCGGGCGGTGTCCAGCACCACGCGCGGCTCGGCGCCCTGGGCGACCGGGTTGTAGTAACCCAGACGCTCGATGTTGCGGCCGTCGCGCGCGCTGCGCACGTCGGTGACGATGATGTGGTAGAAGGGGCGCTTCTTGGCGCCACCGCGGGTAAGGCGGATCTTGACCATGGTGCTCTCGTGTTGCCCAGTCGCCAGGATGGCGAGGTAAGCCGGCGATTATAGCTGGCCGCGCGCGCCACGCAAACCCGCCCCCACTCTCCCGCCTGGGCTCAGGGGCGATCCCAGGGCTGCGTGTCCAGCGCCCGGGCCAGCAGGGCGGGCAGTTCCGGCGCGGCCGGCAGAGGTCTGCCATCGATCCCGGACACCGGCGTGCAGCCGTTCGCGTTGGCGGTGAAGGCGGCCAATGCGCCTGCCTGTTCCAGCGTGACGTCCTCGTGCCGCTGCGGCACGCCCAACGCGTCCAGCCCCCGCTGCAGCAGCGCCTCGCAGGTGCCGCGCAGCGCCGGCCCCTGCGGCCAGAGCACCTCGCCGCCGCCCCAGAACCCGATGTTCCAGACCGAGCCTTCCACCACGCGCGCGCCCTGCCCCGCCGCTTCGACGAATAGCGCGTCGTCGGCGCCGGCCAGCCGCGCCTGGCGCCGGTAGTGGAACAGCGGCAGCGTGGCGATGTGCTTGATCTGCGGCAGCGGCCGCACGAATGCGTAGGACTTCAGGGCCAACGGCCCGGCCGGCGCCGCCGGCCGCGCATCCGCCACGGAGATCAGCCATTGCGGCGTCACCGGCTTGAGCGGATCGCGATAGTCGAAGTCGCGCGCGAAGCCGGTGATCCGCACCGACGCGTCCTCCACCCCGTGCAGCGCCTGCCGCAGCTCCACCAGCAGCGTGGACTCGTCGAACGGGCCGTCGAACAGCGACGCATGACCCTCGCGCAGCCGCGCCAGATGCAGATCGAGCCCCTGCACCGCGCCGCCGCGCGTGCGGAAGGCGGTGAAGTGGCCGTAGTTGGACTGCGCCAGCGGACGCAGGTCGTCGAGCGTGGCGGGCCGGCCGGCGATGCTCAGGCGGGGCGCGCTCACAGCAGGGCGTCGGCCTGCGCCCACCAGTCCCGCAGCAGCGCGGCGGCGGGCCTGGCCTGCGCGGCCCAGGCCGATTGCCCGGCCCAGGCCTGCATCGCATCGAGCCGGTCCTCGACTACGGCTTGCTTGCGCATCGCGGCGGTCAGGCCGCGCTGCACCGGATACGGCGCGGGCGATGGCGCTTCAGGATTCGCGGCCGCGCGGACATAGGCCGTGGCGATCGAACGCCCGAGCCGGCCGGAGAACGCACGCGTCGGCCAGGTGTCCTGCGGCTCGGTCCCGGCCAGGGCCTGCGCCCAGGCCGGCGCGATGGCGGCCTCCGGCGTGCGCAGGAAGGCGGTGCCGACCATCGCCGCACTCGCGCCCAGCATCAGCGCGGCGGCCACCCCGCGGCCATCGGCGATGCCGCCGGCGGCGATCACCGGCACCGACAGCGCATCGGCCAGGCGCGGCACCAGCGCGAACAGGCCGACCAGCTGGCGCTCGGCGGCATCCGGATCGAACGCCCCGCGATGCCCACCGGCCTCGAAGCCCTGCGCGATCACCGCATCGGCGCCGGCGTCCTGCGCGCACTGCGCTTCGGCCAGCGTGGTCGCGGTGGCGAACCAGGCGATGCCGGCGCGGCCCAGCGCCTGCACCTGGGCCGGTTGCAGCACACCCATGATCGTGGACAGCACCTGCGGCCGCGCCGCCAGCACGGCGTCGAACTGCGCGTCGAAATCCGCGGGGACCGCATCGCCCGCGCTGGCGGGCACTTCGGGGCCCCACTGCGCCAGCAACGCACGCACGGCGGCTTCGGCCTGCGCATCGCGCGCAGGCGGCGCGTCCGGCACCCACAGATTGACCTGTGCGGGTCCGCTGGAAAGCGCACGAAACTCGTCCATCCACGCGCCGATCTCCTGCGGCGTGGACAGCACCGCGCCCATCGCGCCCAGGCTGCCGGCGTCGGCCAGCGCCGCCGACAGCGGCACCGGGCAGGCGCCGGCCATCGGCGCCAGCAGGATCGGCACGCGCACGCCGAAGCGCGCGCAGAAGTCGTCGGATCGCTGGCGCGCGGCCGAGGCCATCAGCCGATCAGCGGAACGGCATGCCGCCGCGGCCACCGCCCATGGCGCCCATCATGCCGCGCATGCCGCGCATCATGCCCTTCATGCCGCCGCGGCCGAGCTTGCCCATCATCTTTTCCATCTGCGTGAACTGCTTCATCAGCTTGTTCACGTCGGCCGGCTGGGTGCCCGAGCCCTTGGCGATGCGCGCGCGGCGCGAGCCGTTGAGCAGCGCCGGGTTGCGGCGCTCCTTCTTGGTCATCGAATTGATGATCGCGATCATGCGCGGCACTTCCTTGTTGCCGGCGACCTGCGCCTTGAGGTGCTCGGGCACCTGGCCCAGGCCAGGCAGCTTGTCCATCAGCGCGCCGATGCCGCCCATGTTCTGCATCTGCTCGAGCTGGTCGCGCATGTCGTTGAGGTCGAACTTCTTGCCCTTGGCGACCTTCTCGGCGAGCTTCTGCGCCTTGTCCTTGTCGACCTGGCTCTCGACCTGCTCCACCAGCGACAGCACGTCGCCCATGTCCAGGATGCGGCTGGCCACGCGCTCGGGATGGAACACGTCCAGGCCGTCGGGCTTCTCGCCCACGCCGATGAACTTGATCGGCTTGCCGGTGATGTAGCGCACCGACAGCGCCGCGCCGCCGCGGGCATCGCCGTCGGTCTTGGTCAGCACCACGCCGGTCAGCGGCAGCGCCTCGGAGAAGGCCTTGGCAGTGGTCGCCGCGTCCTGGCCGGTCATCGAATCGACCACGAACAGCGTCTCGACCGGCTTGACCGCGGCGTGCAGCGCCTTGATCTCGGCCATCATCGCCTCGTCGATGGCCAGGCGACCGGCGGTATCGACGATCAGCACATCGGTGAAGGACTTGCGCGCGTCCTCGATCGCGGCGCGGACGATGGCCTCGGGCTTCTGCGAGGCATCGGAGGGGAAGAACGGCACGTCGACCTGCTGGGCCAGCGCCTTGAGCTGCTCGATGGCGGCCGGGCGGTAGACGTCGGCCGAGACCACCATGACCTTCTTCTTGCGCTTCTCCTTCAGGTGCTTGGCGAGCTTGCCCACGGTGGTGGTCTTGCCCGCGCCCTGCAGGCCGGCCATCAGGATCACCGCAGGCGCCGGCACGTTGAGGTTGAGGTCCTGGGCGGTGGAGCCCATCACCGCGGTCAGCTCGTCGCGCACGACCTTGATCAGCGCCTGGCCGGGGGTCAGCGACTTCAGCACCTCCTGGCCGACCGCGCGCACCTTGATGCGCTCGACCAGGGCCTGGACCACCGGCAGGGCGACGTCGGCTTCCAGCAGGGCGATGCGCACCTCGCGTGTGGCCTCGCGGATGTTGTCCTCGGTCAGGCGGCCGCGGCCGCGCAGGCGCTCGATGGTGCCGGACAGGCGCTGGGTCAGGGATTCGAACATGGGGGCAACCGGAAAGCGGACGCGAAGCGGGCGCGCAGTATATCCGGGTGGGTTTTGCGGCCGGGCGGGAATAAGGAGCGAGCTGAGCCTTCTCAGCGCGGCTTGTGCCGCTCCGCGCGCGGTCCCATCCCACCGCCCATCCAACAAGAATGGTTCTCGAAAAGCGGAGCCGCATGCGACACTGCGCGCCATGGGGTTCGTCCTTCCTTCCTGTGTCCTGTACCTGCTGGCGACCCTGTTGCTGGTGCGCGCCGTCGCGCCCGACGCCGCCGGGCCGACCCGCGCCTGGCGCCTGCCGGCCCTGCTGGCCATCGCCCTGCACGGCGGCTACCACCTGTGGGTGGCCTGGCGCACGCCGGGCGGGCCGGACATGCATTTCTTCGCGGCCCTGTCGCTGGTCAGCCTGGGCATGGCGGCGATGACCGCTCTGGTCGCGCGCGGCCGCATGGCGGCGGTGGGCGTGGTGTCCTTCCCGCTGGCCGCGCTGCTGCTGGCCGTCTATCACGGTTACGGCCACCGGCCCTCCTCCGGCCTGGACTGGCGCCTGCAGCTGCATGCCTGGCTGGCGCTGCTGTCCTACGCCACGCTGGCGGTGGCGGCGCTGCTGGCGATCATGCTGTGGGTGCAGGAGCGCGCCCTGCGCCGGCGCGAGTTCCACGCCTGGCTGCGCGCGCTGCCGCCGCTGACCGAGCTGGAGACGCTGCTGTTCCGCACAATCGCGGTGGGTTTCGCCCTGCTGACCGCCACGCTGCTGACCGGAATGATGTTCGTGGAGAACCTGTTCGCCCAGCACCTAGTGCACAAGACCGTGCTGAGCGTGCTGTCCTGGCTGGTCTTCGGCGGCCTGCTGCTGGGCCGCTGGCGGCGCGGCTGGCGCGGCACAACCGCGGTGCGCTGGACCTTGGTGGCCATGGCGCTGCTGCTGCTCGCGTTTTTCGGCAGCAAGGCGGTGCTGGAGTTGATCCTGAAACGCACCTTATGAGCTGACCGTTCTGTCAGCAGAATGCCGCGACGCGGCATTCCATTGCTGAAACAATATTTGCATTGACAAATATCCCACCCGCGCGGATCATGCCGCGCCATGAACTCCCCTGCGTCCATCTGCCCGCCCGCGAGCGGGTCCTCGCTCGGCCTGCTGATCCGCCAGACGCGTGACGCGATCTGGGAAGCGATGGAGCGCGAACTGATCGCCGCCGGCCACGACCTGACCTTCAGCCAGTTCGTCACCATCAAGAAGCTGGCCGACGGCATCGCCAGCGTGACCGACCTGGCGCGCGCCGCCGAGGTCCACCCCGGCGCGATGACGCGCCTGCTCGATCGCCTCGAGGCGCGCGGCCTGGTCACGCGCAAGGCCGATCCGGGCGATCGCCGCGCCCTGCACATCCACCTGACCGAGGCCGGCACCGCCATCTGGCAGGACATCAACCTGTGCGGCCAGCGCGTGCTGCAGCGCGCGACGCGCGGCATGTCCGAGGCCGAATCCAGCGAACTGATGCGCCTGCTCGAGCAGGCGCGCGACAACCTCACCTCCGAGACCGATTGACCATGTCCACGTCCGTTCCCCCACGCCTGCACGGCAGGCTCGCCGCGGCGCTGGCCTGCGCGCTGGTGCTGGCCGGCTGCGCCAGCAGCCGCGGCCTGACCACCAGCGGCCAGCCGCTCGACGCAGACACCCTCGGCGCGCGCCAGGTCCTGGGCGCGGATGCCTTCAGCGCCGCCGCCTTCCCGCGTCAGGACTGGTGGAACGCGCTGGGCGACCCGCAGCTGGACGGCCTGATCCGCGAGGCCCTGCAGGGCAATCCGTCGCTGGCCGCGGCCGACGCGCGCCTGCGCCAGGCCAAGGCCCAGGCCGGCCTGGCCGACGCACAACGCAAGCCCACGCTCGACGCCACCGGCGAATACAGCGGCGTGCAGCTGCCCAAGGGCCTGGCCGGCCCGGAGATCGGCGGCGATGTGATGTGGGCCAACGTGCTGATGCTCGACTTCAAGTGGGCGCCGGACCTGTGGGGCGGCCAGCGCGCCGCCTACGAGGCCGCCGTCGGCCAGGCGCGCGCCGCCGAAGTCGACGCCCAGGCCGCCCGCCTGACCTTGTCGGCCAACATCGCCCGCACCTACATCTCGCTGTCGCAGGCCTACGAGGCGCTGGACGTGGCGCGCCGCGAGCAGCAGCGTTCGGGCCGCCTGCGCGACCTGAGCCAGCAGCGCGTCGACGCCGGCCTGGACAACAACCTGCAGCTGCGGCAGGCCGAGAGCACCATCGCCAGCGCGCGCCAGCAGGAACAGGCCGCCCAGCAGCAGATCGACGCCCTGCGCAACGCGCTGGCCGCCCTGCTCGGCAAGGGCCCGGACCGCGGCCTGGCCATCGCCCAGCCCAAGCTGCTCGCCGCGCCCGCGCCGTCGGTGCCCGGCGTGCTGCCCAGCGAACTGCTCGGCCATCGCGCCGACGTGGTCGCCGCGCGCTGGCGCGTGGAGGCCGCCAACCGCGGCATCGACGCGCGCAAGGCCGCCTTCAAGCCGAGCGTGAACCTGTCGGCCATCGTCGGCCTGGCCTCGGCCAACCTGTCGGACCTGTTCGACAGCGACGCGGTGCTGGGCCTGGGCGGGCCGGCGATCAGCCTGCCGATCTTCGATGGCGGCCGTCTGCGCGCCAACCTGGACAACGCCGACGCCCAGTACGACCTGGCCGTGGCCAGCTACAACGGTGCCTTGGTCGGTGCCATGCACGAGGTCGCCGATGCGGTCCAGTCGGCGCGCTCGCTCGATGCGCAGGTCGCCTCGCTGACCGCGGCGCGCGATGCGGCGCAGAAGGCCTACGACCTGGCCTCCAACCGCTACGACGCGGGTCTGGGCACCCAGCTGGACGTGCTCTCCGCGCAGCGACCGCTGCTGCAGCTGGAACAGCAGCTGGCCGATCTCCACGCCCGCCGCTACGTCGCCGTGGTCGATCTCGACCAGGCCCTGGGCGGCGGCCTGCCGCTGACCGCGCCGACTCCCTCTTCCACCAATACCGCCGATACCTCCACGCCATGAACTCGCAGACTCCCAACGCTCAGGCCGGCGCACAGCCGCCGAAGAAGAGCAACCGCAAGCGTTCCCTGCTCATCCTGCTCCTGGTGATCGTCGTGGCCGGCGTGGGCTGGATCGCCTACGAGCTGCTGTACGGCCGCTGGCACCAGAGCACCGACGACGCCTACGTCGCCGGCAACATCGTCTCGATCGTGCCGCAGACCATGGGCACGGTGGTCAGCATCGACGCCGACAACGGCATGAAGGTCGAGGCGGGCCAGCCGCTGGTGCACCTGGATCCCAACGATGCCCAGGTCAGCTACGACCAGGCCGTGGCCAACCTGGCCGGCACCGTGCGCCAGGTGCGCGGCCTGTACAGCAGCGTGGAGTCCAGCGAATCGGACCTGCGCGCCCGCCAGGTCGCCGTCGATCAGGCGCGCGCCGACGTCAAGCGCCGCGAAGGCCTGGTCGCCACCGGCGCGGTCTCGCGCGAGGAACTGGCCCACGCCCGCGACATCCTGGCCTCGGCCGAGGCCGCCCTGGGCGGCGCGCGCGGCAACCTGCAGCGCACCCGCGCGCTGGTCGATGCCACCACCGTGTCCAAGACCCCGCAGGTGCAGGCCGCGTCCTCGCAGCTGCGCCAGGCCTATCTCAACCTGCAGCGCACCGCGATCCTCGCGCCGGTCTCGGGCTACGTGGCCCAGCGCCGCGTGCAGCTGGGCCAGCAGGTCCAGCCGGGCACCACGCTGATGACGATCGTGCCGATCGACCAGGTGTGGATCGAGGCCAACTTCAAGGAAACCCAGCTGGGCAAGATGCGCATCGGCCAGCCGGTTGAGGTGCATGCCGACCTGTACGGCGACGACGTCACCTACCAGGGCAAGGTCGACAGCCTGGGCCTGGGCACCGGCAGTGCGTTCTCGCTGCTGCCGGCGCAGAACGCCAGCGGCAACTGGATCAAGATCGTCCAGCGCCTGCCGGTCAAGATCGTGCTCGATCCCAAGCAGCTGCAGTCCCATCCGCTGCGCATCGGCCTGAGCACGGACGTCAACGTGAGCCTGAAGGACCAGAACGGCCCGGTCCTGGCGCCGGCCCGCCCGGCCGATGCCAAGCCGCTGATGACCACGGCCGCCTACAACAAGCAGTTGGCCGACGCCAACCAGCTGATCACCTCGATCATCGAGCAGAACCTGCCCGAGTCGGCCAAGACCAACTGAGCGCGCACTGATGTCCACCATCGCCGAAGACGCGGGCGGCGGCGGCGCGCCGGCCGCCCCCAAGCCGGCGGCCCAGCCGTTCCGCCCGCCGAACATGGCGCTGACCACGATCGGCCTGGCGCTTGCATCGTTCATGCAGGTGCTGGACACGACCATCGCCAACGTCTCCCTGCCCACCATCTCGGGCAACCTGGGCGCCAGCGCCAACCAGGCCACCTGGGTCATCACCTCGTTCGCGGTGAGCAACGCCATCGCGCTGCCGCTGACCGGCTTTCTGACCCGCAAGTACGGCGAGGTGCGGCTGTTCACCCTGGCCACGCTGGCCTTCGTGGTCGCCTCCTTCCTGTGCGGCATCGCCAACTCGATGGGCCTGCTGGTGGTGGCCCGCGCGCTGCAGGGCTTCGTCGCCGGCCCGATGTATCCGGTGACCCAGGCGCTGCTGATCTCGATCTATCCGCCGCACAAGCGCGGCCAGGCCATCGCCCTGCTGGCGATGGTCACGGTGGTCGCGCCGATCGCCGGCCCCATCCTGGGCGGCTGGATCACCGACAACTACAGCTGGGAATGGATCTTCTTCATCAACATTCCCATCGGCATCTTCGCCAGCTTCGTGGTCGGCCGGCAGATGAAGGGGCGGCCCGAACAGCTGCAGTCGCCGAAGATGGACTACATCGGCCTGGCCACGCTGATCCTGGGCGTGGGCGCGCTGCAGATCATGCTGGACCTGGGCAACGACGAGGACTGGTTCAACTCGACCAAGATCGTATGGCTGACCATCGTGGCGGTGCTCGCCCTGACGGTGTTCGTCATCTGGGAACTGACCGAGAAGGATCCGATCGTCAACCTGCGCCTGTTCCGCCACCGCAACTTCACCGCCGGCACGCTGGCGATGGTGCTGGGCTATGCGGCGTTCTTCTCCATCGGCCTGCTGGTGCCGCTTTGGCTGCAGCGCAACCTGGGCTATACCGCGCTGTGGGCGGGCCTGGCCTCGGCACCGCTGGGCGTGCTGCCGGTGCTGCTGACGCCGTTCGTGGGCAAGTACGCCTCGCGCTTCGACCTGCGTCTGCTGGCCAGCTTCGCGTTCTTCGTCATGGCCTCCACCAGCTTCCTGCGCTCGGGCTTCAACCTGGACGTCAACTTCGGCCGCGTGGCCGAGGTGCAGCTGATCCAGGGCCTGGGCGTGGCGCTGTTCTTCATGCCGGTGCTGACCATCCTGCTCTCGGACCTGGAGCCGCATGAGATCGCCGCCGGCTCGGGCCTGGCCACCTTCGTGCGCACGCTGGGCGGCAGCTTCGCCGCCTCGCTGACCACCTGGGCCTGGAACCAGCGCACCACCGTGCACCATGCGCAGCTGACCGAGCACATCAACGCCTACGATCCGGCCATGCAGCAGACCGTGAACCAGCTCGGCCGCGGCGATCTGCAGACCGGCGCGGTGGCGTTGAACCAGATGATCGGCCAGCAGGCCGCGCAGATCGGCTTCAACGAGATCTTCCACCTGCTGGGCATCGTCTTCCTGTCGATCATCGTGGTGGTGTGGTTCGCCAAACCGCCGTTCGCGGCCAAGGCCGGCGGCGGCGCGGCGGCCGGTGGCCACTGAGGTCTACGCCTTCCGCGCAAAGACAAAGGGCCGCAGCGATGCGGCCCTTTGCTTTTGGCGTCACTGCCAACCGCCACACATCGTCGTTCCCGCGAACGCGGGAACCCAGCGATTTTCGCACTCAGGCAGCCAAGGCACTGGATTCCCGCGTTCGCGGGAATGACGGGCCGTTCCCAGCCGTCCCGCCCCGCGCTTACAGGATCCCGATCTCCTTCAGCCACTGCTCCAGCAGCACCGGCCACATCTTCACCACCGGATGCTTGGACGGGCGCAGCCCGAAGGCATGGCCGCCCTTGGCGAATAGGTGCACCTCGGCCGGCACGCCGGCCTGCTCCAGCGCGCGCGCGTAGACGGTGCTGTTGCAGATGTCGTCGACCGGGTCGTCCCAGTCCTGCAGCAGGAAGGTCGGCGTCGTCCGCGCGGTGACCTTGAAGCCCGGCGCGAACTTGCCCTCGCGGCACAGGTGCCCGGGATAGGCCGCGATCGCGAAGTCCGGCCTGCTGCTGAGCTTGTCGGCCGCGTCCACCGGCGCATAGGTCGAAGTGAAGATGTTGCTGGTCTGCGCCACCAGATAGCCGCCGGCGGAGAAGCCGATCACCCCGACCTTGGCCGGATCGATGTGCCACTGCGCCGCGTGCGCGCGTACCAAGCGGATGGTGCGCTGTGCGTCCTGCAGGGCGAACGGCGTCTTGGGCGTGATCTCGCAATCGCAGTCCTTGTCGTAGTGGTGGTTGCCGCCGGGCACGCGGTACTTGGACAGGATGCAGGTCATGCCGTGCGCGGTGATCCAGTCGCAGATCTCGGTGCCTTCCAGGGTGATGGCCAGCATCACGAAGCCGCCGCCGGGAAAGACCACCACGGCCGCGCCCGTGTTGCGTCCTTTCGGCGGGTAGACCGTCATGGTGGGGACGCTGACATCGAACACGCCCTGCGACACATCGCCGCCGAGCGCATCCGGCGTGCGCTTGGTCAGCACGCGCTCGGGCTTGCGCGTGGTCTCTTCCGGATCCGGCGCGGCATGCGGCCAGATCGGCAGCTGCGTCGTGCCTGCGGGCGCCTGCCACACCTCGACACGTGCGACTTCTTTCGAAGAAGGATCGGCCGGCGCGGCCAATGCCGCACGGCCGGACAAGCCAAAGACAACCGCTGCGCATACCACGCCATACACGATCCGATGCATGTTCCGACGCCTTCCGACTGAGAAAAAAGGTCGGCGCTATAGTCTGATCCGCCCCGTACGCGCGCAAAGGATGTTATCTCTTGGCAGCTTCAAGAAGATCTCATGTGCCCATGGGGCCGTCGGTGTCGTTGAACGCGCTCAAGGCCTTCGAAAGCGCGGCGCGGCATCTGTCCTTCACCCTGGCCGCCGACGAACTCTCGGTCACGCCCGCGGCCATCAGCCACCAGGTCAAGTCGCTCGAGGATCGGCTCGGGGTGCGCCTGTTCCGGCGGACTTCCAAGGGCCTGGTCATCACCGACGAGGGCCTGGCCCTGGTGCCGACGTTGAGCGATACCTTCGCCCGCGTGGGCCGGCTGCTGGAGCAGTTCGAGCACGGCCATCGGCGCGAGGTGTTGACCGTCAGCGTCGTGGGCACCTTCGCGATGGGGTGGCTGTTGCCGCGCCTGCGCGACTTCGAGGCGCAGCATCCGTTGATCGACCTGCGCCTGCTGACCAACAACAACCGCGTGGACGTGGCCGGCGAGAGCCTGGACTTCGCCATCCGCTTCGGCGACGGCGCCTGGCACGGGCTGCAGGCCGAATGCCTGCTGGACGCGCCGCTCTCGCCGCTGTGCTCGCCGGCGACCGCGGCGCGCCTGCAGACGCCGGCGGACCTGAAGGACGTGCCGCTGCTGCGTTCCTACCGGCCGCAGGACTGGCCGGCCTGGTTCCAGGCCGCCGGCTGCGCGCCGATCCCGCTGCGTGGCCCCGTCTTCGATGCCTCGACGCTGATGGCGCACGCGGCGATCGACGGACATGGCGTGGCCCTGGTGCCGCCGTGCATGTTCGAGCGCGACCTCGAAAGCGGGCGCCTGGTCCAGCCGTTCCCCGTTGTGGTCAGCGCCGGCGCGTACTGGCTGACCATGTTGAAGCGTCGTCCGCTCACTCCGGCGATGACGAGCTTCAGAAGATGGCTGCAGGCGCAGCTGCCCGGACCGTAGCAGCGCGCCCGCCTAGCGCAGCAGGACCACTTCCTCGGCGCTCGTGGGATGGATGGCGACCGTCTCGTGCAGGTCGTCCAGGGTGGCGCCCAGCTTCACCGCCACCGCGAAGCCCTGCAGGATCTCATCGGCGCCCTCGCCCATCAGGTGCACGCCGACCACGCGCCGCTCCGGGCCCACGCACACCAGCCGGAACAGGCTGTGCTGCGGCGCGTCGGCCAGCGCATAGAGCATCGGTCGGAACGTAGTCGAATACACCTTCACCGCGTCCTGGCCGAACTTGGCCTGCGCCTCCTTCTCGCTCAGGCCGACGCCGCCCATCGGCGGATGCGAGAAGACCACGCTGGGGATGTTGGCGTAATCCAGCTTGGCCTGCGGCTTGCCGCCGAACAGCCGGTCCATCAGCCGGCGCGCGGCGGCGATCGCCACCGGGGTCAGCTCGACGCCGACGTCGGTGACGTCGCCGATGGCATGGATGTTCTCCACGTTGGTGTCCTGCCACTCATCGACCTGCACATAGCCCTCGTCATCGGTGCGCACGCCGACCGTCTCCAGGCCCAGGTCGTGCGTATTGGGCGTGCGGCCGGTGGCGAAGATGACGCAGTCGTATTCGCCTGGCATGGGGCCGGTGTCGGTGAGCACGCGCGTGGCCTGGCCGTGGCGTTCCAGCGCGGTCACCTGCATGTCGAAGAACAGGCGGATACCGCCCTGGCGCAGGTTCTCGGCCAGCTGGTGGGTCAGCCCGCGGTCGAAGGCCTGCAGCAGACACGGGCCGCGCACGAACAGCTCGACCTGGCTGCCCAGCGCCTGCAGCACGCCGGCCAGCTCGACGGCGATATAGCCGCCACCGACGATCGCCACCCGCGGCGGCGCCGAGCACAGGTTGAAGAAGCCATCCGAATCGATCGCCAGCTCCGCGCCGGGGATGTCAGGCCGCTTGGGGTGACCGCCGGTGGCGATCAGCACATGCCGCGCCTTGAGCTCCAGCCCGTCCTCGCAGCGCACGCCGCCCGGCATCAGCCGGCCGCGCGAGGGAATGCGGTTGATGCCGCCCTTGTGCAGGCGGCGGCGGTAGCTGTCGTGGATGCCGGCGATGTAGCGCTGGCGATGGACCACGAACTCCTGCCAGTCCAGCGGCCCATGCTCGACCGGGAAGCCCAGGTCGGCCGCCATGTCCAGATGCCGGGCGATCTCGGCGGCCAGCCACATCGCCTTTTTCGGCACACAGCCGACGTTGACGCAGGTCCCGCCCAGTTCGCCCGGCTCGAGCAGCGCCACGCTGGCACCGTATTCGGCCGCGCGGAAGGCGCCGGCCAGCCCCCCGGAGCCGCCGCCGATGACGATCAGATCGAAGGCGCTGTCAGCCGCTGCCTGCATGGATGTTCACTCCGCTCGGGTGTCAGGGTCGTTGCACAGCATGCCCAAGCCCCGGCCCACGACGGGTGAGGACAAGGCGACTCATCTCTATCCTGCGCGGCGCGGCGGCCGCGCATAGGCCAGCGCGCGCAGCGCCCATTCGGCCGGCCCGGAAAGCCCGCGCTTCTGCCACCACCGGCTCAGGACCAGCTGCAGCGCGAACAGGGCCAGCGCCAGCGGCAGCTGCCAGCGTCGCGCCAGCCCGAAGGCCCCGAATCCATAGCCATAGAAGAGCATGGTGAACACCAGCGACTGCAGCAGATAGTTGCTCAGCGCCAGCCGGCCGGTCGCGGCGAGCGCCGCGCACAGGCCGGTCAGCGAGGGGCGCCCCTGCAGCCAGCGCAGGGTCCAGGCCACATAGCCCAGGCAGATCGGCAGGCTCGCCGCCGACGCCAGCGCCGCGCCCAGGCAGGTCCGCGCATCGGTACGCCCCGGCCCGATCCACGGCGCCAGCCACACCGCCAGCCCCATCGCACCCAGGCCCAGCGGCAGCGCGATCCAGCGCATCGCCTGCAGCGCGCGCGCATGCCGCGCCGGTTCGGCCAGCACCCCGCCCAGCCAGCCGCCGATCAGGAACAGGCCGAAGACCTGCGCCCCGTAGATCGGCAGCACCTGCAGGTTCGAGACGAAGTCCTCCAGCCGCTGGCGCGTGGCGGCGAGGTAATCGTCGTGCGCATAGGCGCCGATCTGGGCCTGCGCCTGGGCTTGGGCGTGTACGGCCTGCTCGTGCAGCGCCTGCTGCCAGGCCGGGTCATTGGCCAGCGATGCGTCCATCGCCGCCACACCCAGCATCAGCCCGGCCGGCACCAGGAACAGCGCCACGCCGATCCACGCCAGCACGCCGCCGATGACCTCGCGGAAGGCCAGCAACAGCAGCCCGCACAGCGCATAGGTCACCAGGATGTCGCCGGACCAGACCAACAGCGCGTGCGCCAGCCCGATCAGCAGCAGCCCCGCACAGCGGCGCAGCCACACCGGTCCCAGCGCCCAGCCCTCGCGCTCGGCGCGCACGGCCAGGCCGGCGAAACCCGCGCCGAACAGCAGCGAGAACAGCGCGATGAACTTGCCCTGGACCAGCACATAGATCGCCGCGTCCACCCAGCGATCCGCGCCGGACAGCGCCGGATCCACGCCGGTGCCCATCGATGCCGGCGGGCCGGCGAAGCCCTCCAGATTCATGAGCGCGATGCCCAGCAGCGCCAGGCCGCGCAGCACATCCATCGCCGGCAGGCGCGCGCGCTCGCCCAGCGGCGCGGGCAGCGCCCTCACGGCGGAGTCAGGGCGCATCGCGCCGGCCCCAAACGACGACGGCCCGCATCACGCGGGCCGCCGCAGAGCTTGCATGAGCAAGCGCATGGCTCAGTGCTGGTGACCGCCATCGCCGTGCACGTGACCGTGCTCGATCTCCTCGGGCGAGGCCTCGCGCACCTCGACGATCTCCACGTCGAAATGCAGGTCCTTGCCGGCCATCGGGTGGTTGAGGTCCACGTCGACCACGCTCATGCCCACCTTCTGGATGGTCACCGCGCGCGGGCCGAAGTTGGTCTGCAGCACGACCTGCTGGCCGGCGGCGAGCTTCTGGCCGCCGAAGTGCTTCTTGGGCACGCGCTGGCTCAGGCCATCGCGGCGCTCGCCATAGGCCTCGGCCGCGGCCACGTCCACGCCGAAGCTTTCGCCGGCCTCCTTGTCCATCATCGCCGCCTCCAGGCCGGGGATGATGTTGCCGTGGCCGATCAGGATGGCCAGCGGCTCGCGGTCCTTGGAGGACTCCAGCGGCTCGGCGCCGACTTCGGACACGGTGTAGTGGAAACGCACGACGCTGTCTTTGGCGATTTTCATTGCAAACTCTGGTGAAGGCCGCGGTGGCGCGGCAGGGTGCGCGGCTTGTCCGCCGCAGGGCGTGCGGACCACAATGGCCGCGATGAAGACCGTCCATTATCCGGGCTCGCCCCGGCGCATGCCAACCGCCTGGCTCCGGCGCGGTCTGGTCCTGAGCGGACTCGCCCTGGTCCTGGCCTTGCTGGCCGGCTGCGGCAGCGAGCGCCCGGTGGTGCGCAGCAAGGCGCCGCCACCGCTGCCGCGGGTCTGGTCGGTGCAGCCGGTGGCCGACCCGATGGCGGTCAATGGCGTGATCATGCGCGCCCTGGGGCTGGTCGGCACGCCCTACCGCTACGGCGGCAACACGCCCGAATCGGGCTTCGACTGCAGCGGCCTGGTCAACTACGTCTACCGCGACATGCTCGACCTGCGCCTGCCGCGCACCTCCAGGGAGCTGGCCCAGATCCAGGGGCCGCGCATCGATGAGAGCCGCCTGGCGCCGGCCGATCTGGTGTTCTTCGGCACGCCCGGCAGCGTCAGCCATGTGGGCATCTATGTGGGCGAAGGCCGCTTCGTCCATGCGCCCAGCAGCGGCGGAACAGTCCGCCTGGACTCGCTGGACGGAGCCTACTGGCGCGACCATTACAGCGGGGCCCGCCGGGTTGTTAATTAAATGTGATGCGTAAAATGTGATGCACTTATCAATGCCCTCTACGCTCCTGTAACGAACTTTGAACATCTTCACTGGCGACTAACGGCAAACTCCAATCTCCGCCGCGAAACCTTCACCCGCCCGTGACGAACGACGACCTGAAGTTGGGCCAGCCGCTCACCACCCGCCGCCTGCATCGTGGCCCGCTTCCGCTACTGATCCTGGCGTTGCTTGGTACCGGTGCCGCGCCGCTGGCGATGGCCCAGGACGCTACCCATCTCCCCGCCACGCCGTCCTCGGACGTGGCCACGGTCACCAGCCCGGTGGCCACCACGGTCGCCACTGGCGTGCCGACTCCGATCAACGCCAATAGCGCTGCCGCCGTTCCGGCCGGCCAGCCGATCGCCACTGCCACGCCCGCTCCCGCCGCCGCTGCGACGGCTCCCGCCGTGAGCATTCCGGTTGCCGCGCTGGCGCCGGCCGCCGCGGTCCCGGCCGTAGCCGGCAACGGCTCGCTGCGCGACAAGGCCACCGAGGCCGCCGCCGCCACCCTGACCGCGCTGCTGCCGCGCCTGGCCGCCAGCGACACCGTGCCGGTCATGGACCGCTCGACCACGCTGGCCGGCGACCTGAGCCGCCTGCTGAGCCACTACAACCTGGCCGGTGCCGCGGCTGCGGCCGGCGGCCAGGCCGATGTCGGCAAGGTCCAGAGCGTCCTGCAGAGCGCGCTGGCCCTGCTCGGCACGCCCTACCGCTGGGGCGGCAGCGATCCGGACAGCGGTCTGGATTGCAGCGGCCTGGTGGGCTACGTGTTCCGCACCGCGCTGGGCGTGGACCTGCCGCGCGTCTCGCGCGACATGGCTGCCGACGGCGAGGGCGAGCTGATCAGGAACCGCGACCAGCTGCGCCAGGGCGACCTGGTGTTCTTCGGCGCTCGCGGCCGGGTCAACCACGTCGGCATCTATGTCGGCGAAGGCCGCTTCCTGCACTCCCCCAGCACCGGCAAGGACGTGCGCGTCGATACGCTGACCTCCGGCTACTGGGGCGGTCGCTTCATGCAGGCGCGCCGCGTCTCGCTGTAAGCGGCGCGGACCCAGGGATGCAACAAGAAGCCGGCGCATGCGCCGGCTTCTTTGTGGCTGTTCTTCCCGCTTGAGAGATCGTGGTGCGTGCGAGTGCCGGCTTCGGAAGTGCAGCGGGCCGGCGCGTCGAGGTATGAGGCTTCGTTTCAAAAGAAGCCCCGATCCATCCGCAGTGGGCCTCTACCGGTTGCGTGCGGACCCCATCGTGAGAGCAACTGTCTCCTCAAATCTCGCAGCGGCCTGCCTGTAGAGCGGAGCTTGTGACAATCCCCTTTTGGGGACTCCGCTGCGCTTCGTTCGGTTCACGGGGAAGGCCCCAGCGGAGCAAGCTCCGCTCTACAGGTGGCAGCCGCCATGGCGGCGATGGGACTTTCCCATTGAAGCTCCACCGCTGCTCAAGGATCCCCTCGCAGAGTCCATCGCCTCCGTTGGCTAGATAGGCCACAAGGGCGGCCGCTACCGAAGTACGAAGCGCAGTCAGGCCTCTTCCTTTCAAGCGTCGGCCTTCCCGGAATCACCGAGCCGAGGCGCTACACCCAGCCGGATCTAGGCTGGTGGCCGAAGTCCGTTCGTCGGCCGCACGCTTGTCATCAGCGGGCTCACCTCGCCGCATGCCGGCCAAGGACGAGTCGCCATCTCCACCCTGCCGGGCCGAAAAAAGCTACGCGTGGAACGCGGCCACGGTCTGCTCGATGTCCTTGCTCAGCTCCATCACCTTGATCGCGTAGTCGGCCAGGCGCTGGTCCGCCTCGCTGGTCGGCGTCCACGGCGGCACGGCGGTCGGCTTGCCTTCGGCCTGGTCCATGGCCACGAACACGATCACGCAGTGCGTGCAGAGGCGGCTGACCGCGTCGCGCTCGCCGGGTTCCAGGTCGCGCGCGCGCACGTCCACAGCGAAGTGCATGCTGCTGGTGCCGGTATGGACCAGCTTGGCGGTCACGGTCACCAAGTCGCCGATGCGGATCGGAGCGACGAAGCGGATGCCGCCCACCGCGACGGTGACGCTGTAGTGCCCGCTCCAGCCCACGGCCGCGGCATAGCCGACCTGGTCGATCCAGCGCATGACCACCCCGCCGTGGACCTTGCCGCCGTAGTTGACGTCCTTGGGCTCGGCCAGGAAGCGGAAGGTCAATTCACGTTGCTCGCCACGCATGGGGTCTCCTGAAGATCGTGCTGGGCGCGCGCCGCGCCGGGCTGGTCGAGAGGCCGGCGCCAACGCCGGTCGGGCGAGGATAGTCGGTTGCGGGCGAGGCGAGTTTCGCGCCATCCTGTCGGCTTCCCGCTCAATGGAATGAACACCACATGCGTAGCTTCCTGGGGTTGCTGCTGGGCATCCTCGTCGCCGCGGCCGTCATCGCCGGCGGCACCTATGCCTACCAGCATCTGTACCGCCTGCCCTCCGGCGCGGACTTCTATACCGTCTCCAACCTGGCCGATTACGCCGTGTCCGCCCCGCGCGAGGCGCTGGCCTGCCTGATCGCCGGCTGCGCGCTGGCCGGGCTGCTCGGCGGCGGAGTCGCGGCCAAGGTCTCCAGCGCCAACCGCAGCGCCCCGGCGATCGCGGTCGGCGCGCTGGTGATGGCGGCGGTGATCGCGCTGGCGGCCTTGGTTCCCTTCCCGGCCTGGGTCACGGTGGTCGCGCTGCTGCTGCCGATCCCGATGGCGCTGTGCGCCACACGCCTGGCCACGCCGCGCCACGAGGTCTGAGCACGGCGCGGGGAAGCACACCGGCGCAACCGGCGCCAGCGCGACGAGGCTGGCTTCTCGTGGCCGCGATCCGCGCGCCTGAGGCCCGCTCGATCTGCTGGCCCGCTCCGCTTATTCGGCGTCGCGGACCTCCATCTCCACGATCCAACTTGTGCGGCGACCGTCAACGCATCACGGAAGCAGCTAGAAGCATCACGCGCCGCGCAAACAGGAAGGGCGCGCTGACCGGCAGCGCGCCCTTCGCATTGGCCCAGCACCGGACGGATCAGCGCTGCGGCGCGGACTCCACGCCGACATTGGTCGGCGCCGCATCGTAGATCTGCTTGTCCAGCAGGCCGGTCTCGCGCGCGACCAGGGTCGGCACCAGCATCTGCCCGGTCACGTTGGTCAGGGTGCGCATCATGTCCAGGATGCGGTCGATGGCATACAGGTAGCCGATGGTCTCCAGCGGCAGGCCGGCGGCGGTGAGCACCACCGTGGCCATCACCACGGCCGTGCCCGGCACGCCAGCGGTGCCGAAACTACCGAGCACCGAGGCGATCAGCACGATGAAATACTGGTTGCCGGTCAGCGGCACGCCGGTGTACTGCGAGATGAAGAGCGCGCACAGCGCCGGATAGATCGCCCCGCAGCCGTCCATCTTGATGCTCGCGCCCAGCGGCACGGCGAAGGCCGCATAGTCCTTGTTGACGCCCAGGTTGTGCGTGATCGAGCGCATCGACACCGGCATGGCGGCGAAGCTGGACGAACTGACGAAGGCCACCTGCATGCCCGGCGCGGCGCCGCGGAAGAACTTCAGCGGGTTGAGCCCATGGATCAGCAGCAGACCGCCGTAGACCACCACGATGTGCAGGATGCAGGCGATGTACAGGGCCAGCACGAAGTTGCCCAGCGGCAGCAGCTTCTCGAAGCCATAGGCGCCCACCAGCGCGGCGATCAGGCCGAAGGTGCCGATCGGGGTGACCTCCAGCACGAAGCGCGTCACCTGGATCATGATCTCGCTCATCTGCGCGGTGACCTTGCGCGCCTCGGCCACGCGGTCGCCCAGCTTGACCATGGCGAAGCCCAGCAGCGCGGCGAAGAAGATCACCGGCAGGATCGAGCCGCGGCCGGCCGCCAGCACGGTCTCGCCAGCGGCGTTGGTCCGGGTACCGATGCCGGTCAGGGCGAAGAACGGGTTGGACGGCACCACGTCCAGCAGCACCTTGACCGGGCTGGGCACGTCGCGCGGCTTCCACGCCGAGTCGATGGCGATGCTCAGCGCGCCGCTGCCGGGCTGCATGACCGTGCCCACCAGCAGGCCCACGCCCACCGCCAGGCAGGCGGTGATGACGAACCAGCCGAAGGTGCGCGCGCCCAGCGCGGCGATGGACTTCTGCCCGCTCAGCGCCGAGATCGCGTTGATCACCGCGAAGAACACCAGCGGGATCGCGATCATCTTGATCAGGGTGACGTACAGATCGCCCAGCGGACCGAACCAGGTCTCAGCGCGCGGGCCGAGCGCCCAGCCGGCCAGGGCGCCGAGCACGAAACCGGCCACCACCCGCTGCCAGAACGGGATCTTCAGCCATGCCTGCACGAGTTTCACGAAATCACGCCCCGTCGTCGGTGTCCCATCGCGCACCTTACCGCGCGGTGGCCGCGCCTGGCGATGCCCGGCGTGGAACCCGGCGGACCAGCAGCGGGACATGCCGGGCCAGCGCCACGCCGGCGCGTCGGTCCGGATCGTCATCCTGCTGTTGTCTTGGCGAGGCAGACTTGGCGGTCGGTCCTCTTCCCGTCTCTCGAGCATGCGCCTGCCCTGCCCTCCCGTTCTCGCCCTGACCGCCTCCCTCGGCCTCACCCTGCTGGCCGGCTGCGCCAGCACCGCCGGCGCCAGGCCCACCATCGCCGCCGCGGCGCCGGAGGTGCCGCAGGTCGCCCATCCGCAGGGCGAGACGCCGCAGTGGTGGTATCGCAGCGGCGCCGCGCGCGCGGCCGGAAACGGCGCGATGGCGGGCAAGGCGCGCAATGTGATCCTGTTCCTCGGCGACGGCATGAGCCTGACCACCGTGGCGGCCGCGCGCATTCTGGAAGGCCAGCGCCGCGGCGCCCCGGGCGAGGAGAACGCGCTGAGCTGGGAGACCTTCCCGGCCACGGCGCTGAGCAAGACCTACAACACCGATTCGCAGACGCCCGACTCGGCCGGCACCATGACCGCGATCATGACCGGCGTGAAGTCGCACATGGGCGCCATCGGCGTCAGCGCCGGCACACGCGGCGACTGCGCCGACAGCTTGAACAAGGGCCTGCTAACTTGGCTGCAGCTGGCCGACAGCGCCGGGCTGGCCACGGGCATCGTCACCACCACGCGCATCACCCACGCCACCCCGGCGGCGACCTATGCGCACAGCCCCGAGCGCAACTGGGAGAACGACGCCGACCTGCCCGAAGCCGCGCGCCAGGCCGGCTGCACCGACATCGCCCAGCAGCTGCTGACCGATGCGCGCTTCGGCCGCGGCCCACAGGTCGTGCTGGGCGGCGGCCGCAGCCAGTTCCAGAACGCCACCGAGCGCGACCCCGAATACGACGACAAGGTCGGCCTGCGCCTGGACGGCCGCGATCTGGTCGAGGAGTGGAAGCAGGCCCATCCGGGCGGCGCCTACGTCTGGAACGCGGGCCAGTTCGAAGCGGCCAAGGACGCGCCGGCCCTGCTCGGCCTGTTCGAGCCGGACCACATGCAGTTCGACCACGACCGCAACCGCAGCGCGCAGGGCGAGCCCAGCCTGGCGCAGATGACGACCGCGGCCATCCAGTCCCTGTCGCGCCAGCCGCAGGGCTTCGCGCTGATGGTCGAGGGCGGCCGCATCGATCACGCCAATCACTCCGGCAACGCCTTCCGCGCCCTGGACGAGACCATCGCCCTGTCCGACGCGGTGCGCGCGGCGGTCAAAACCGCGCCGCCGGACACGCTGATCATCGTCACCGCCGACCACTCGCATTCGCTGAACTTCGTCGGCTACCCGGTGCGCGGCAACCCGATCCTGGGCAAGGTGCGCGGCGTCTCGGGCGAGGATGGCGACCGCACCCAGTACGCACGCGATGCCAACGGCCAGACCTACACCACGCTCAATTACGCCAACGGCCCGGGCTATCCCGGCGCGAGCAACGCTCAGCCGGCCGGCCCCAAGCGCTTCCCGCACGAGCCCTCGGAGTTCAAGGCCGCGCAGGGCCGCCCGGTGCTCGACGAGGTCAACACCGAGGATCCGGACTATCTGCAGGAAGGCATGATCCCGATGAAGTCCGAGAGCCACGGCGGCGACGATGTCGGCGTCTGGGCCATCGGACCGGGCAGCGAGGCGGTGCATGGCACGATCGAGCAGAACACGCTCTACCACCTGATCGTGCAGGCCACGCCCGCGCTGCGCGCGCGCCTGTGCAAGGCTGGGACATGCAATGCCGATGGGGTGCCGGTGGAGCTGCCGTTGGCGAAGGCGTTTGAGGTGGAGTGAGGCTGCGCTCTTTTGTCTTCGGACGATGTCTTGAAACAAGGGCGGAGCAAGCGCGGAAGAAGCAAAGTCCCTGGATTCCCGCTTTCGCGGGAATGACGAACTGGGAGTGATGCTTTGGCTCGGCTTGCTGTTGCTGCTGCCATCGCGGTTGCACAGTTGCCAGACGCCCGAAAGGAAAAGGCCGCTTTCGCGGCCTTTTCCTTCAGCCTGGCACCCGCACCACCCCGGGCGGATGCCAACCTCTGACTCAACGCGCCTCGAGCAGCTTGCTCAAGGTGTCCGTGGTGCCGGCCACGCGTTCCAGCGACGGGTACTGCAGCCCACCGTGGTAGTCGAGCTTGTAGGTGTCGTAACGGTCGAAGTTCTTCACCAGCAGCTCGATCGGCGCCTTGCCCGTCTTGGCCGCGGTCACCGCGTCCTTGATCGCATCGCCGGAATACGCCTGGCCGTTGACCGCCACGATCGTCATGCCCGGGGCGATGCCGGCCTGGAAGGCCGGGCTGTCCCACAGCACATCGCCCACGCCGCCGTCGCTACCCACCGACAGGCCCAGCGAATAGGTCAGGTTGGTCGACTTGCTGCGGCCCTCGGCGGCCTTGATCGCGGCGCTGGGCTTGTCGCTGAACACCAGCTTCCAACCGCTGGCCTCGATGCCACCGGTCAGCGGCTTGCGGCCATCCAGGCGGTCGCGCAGGAACGTGGCCCAGTCGTAGGCCGCCACACCATTGAGCGTGGACACCACCTCGTCGAAGTCGTAGGTCTTGACCTGGTAGCTGCCGTTATCCATGCCGAAGAAGGCCTTGGCGAAATCGTCGATCGACTTCTTGCCCCGGCTCAGCTCGCGCAGCTTGGCGTCGGCCTCCAGCCACACCATCTGGCCGCCGGAGTAGTAGTCCTCACTCAGCTGGTAGCTGCGATAGGCCAGCGGGCGGCGCATGTTGATGGTCGGATCGTTGGTGGTGTCCTGCAGCGGACGCCAGTCCAGACCCGGCCGGCCGCGGGCATAGGTCGCCGCGACGCTGGCCAGGGCGTCCATCGTCTGCTCCTTGGACCACAGGCCCGAGCGCGCGGCCAGCACATAGCCGTAGAACTGGGTCTGCCCCTCGTACACCCATAGCAGGCTGTCGCCCATGGGCACGTTGAAGTTGGGCGTGGTCAGGTCCACGCCGCGACGGAACTTGCCGTTCCAGGAGTGGTTGAACTCGTGCGGCAGCAGATCGCGACCACCCCAGGTCTCGTCCCACTTGGTGAAGTAGTCCGGGCTGCCGCTGTTCTCGCTGGAGCGATGGTGCTCCAGGCCGATGCCGCCCATCTGGGTGGTCAGCGCCAGCAGGAAGTCGTAGTGATCGTAGTGGTGCGCGCCATAGAGCTTGTAGGCCTGCTCGACCAGCGCCTTGTGCTTGGCGATCTGCTCGGGCTTGGCCTCCAGCGACTTGGGCGCGTCGGCGAACACGTTGAGCTTGACCGGCGTCTCGCCCTGGCTCAGGTCGAACTGCTTGTAGTACTTGCCGGCGAACAGCGGCGAGTCCTGCAGCACGTTCCACGGCAGGGTCTTGAACTGCACCGTGTCGCCGGCCTTGCTGGCGGTCTCGGCGGCGGTGGCGTAGGACCAGCCGGCCGGCAGCTTGACGCTGGCCTGCACCGGGATCTGGCGGCTGTAGTAGCCGGCCGGATACAGCACGGTGAGGTTCCACTGCAGGTTGAGCATGGCCGGAGTCATCACCACGCGGCCCTGATCGCGGTTCAGCGGCGAGAGGTAGTCGAACTCCACCTGCAGCTCGCTGACGCCTTCCGGGATGTTCACCTTGTAGGCGAACACGTCGTACTGGTCGCGCGTCCATGCCAGCTTCTGGCCGTTGGCGGTGAACTTCAGCCCCGCGACCTTGGCCACCTGGCCGGTCGGGCTGTGGTTGCCCGGGATCCATTCCGGATACAGCAGGGTCAGCTCGCCCGCCTTCACCGGCAGGGTCTCGCGCACCTTGAAGATGCGCCGGCCCAGATCGGTGGCGTCCACGTCCACCCGCAGGGTGCCGGGGTACGGGATGTCCTGCGGCGCGGGCGTGCTGGACTGCTGGGCCTGCGCGGTACCCGCCAGGGCGCACAGGACGGCCAGGGCGACGGGCGAGAAAGCGATCTTCATGAAGTCTCCGGGACGAGGATGAGGCCAGGGCGGCAACCCTCGATGCTATCCCCTGTCGCCCACCTGACGTTCCTGCCATTGGTCACGGTCGCCAGCCTTCTGTCCACGAAAAAGGCCGCCCAAGGGGCGGCCTGTTCGTGACGCAGCGGAAGCCCGGAGGCCTCAGTGCATCATGTTCGCGTTCATGTTGTGCAGCACCCACAGCGAACCGACGATCACGATGCCGATCACCACCACCGTGGAGATGAACACCATCGCGTTGCTGCGCTGGGCCGGGGTCAGGTCCATGTGCAGGAAGTACACCAGGTGCACCACGATCTGCACCGCCGCGCACAGCGCGGCGATGGCGGCGGTGACGCCGGCCGGGAAGAACCCGCTCATCGCCAGGCCGAACGGGATCACCGTCAGGATCACCGCCCAGACGAAGCCGATCAGATAGGACTTCACGCTGCCGTGGCCGGCCGCCTCGTGGGCGTGGTCATGGGAAGAATGGACAGGACCGCTCATCACAGGGCTCCCAGCAGATAGACGACGGTGAACACACCGATCCAGATGATGTCCAGGAAGTGCCAGAACAGGCTCAGGCAGGACAGACGTGTCATCACGCGCGGCGTCAGGCCCTTGGTCAGGACCTGGATCACCAGCACCGCCATCCACAGGATGCCGGCGGTCACGTGCAGACCGTGGGTGGCCACCAGAGTGAAGAACGCCGACAGGAACGCGCTGCGCCCCGGACCCGCGCCCTCCTCGATCAGGTGGTGGAACTCATAGAGCTCCATCCCGAGGAAGCCCGCACCGAACAGGAAGGTGATGAACAGCCAGCCCAGCAGCTGTCCCTTGCTGCCCTTGTGCGCGCCGATCATCGCCAGACCGAAGGTCAGGCTGGAGAACAGCAGCAGGAAGGTCTCGACCAGCACGAACTTCAGGTCGAACAGCTCCTTGGCCGTGGGGCCATCGACCGTGGCGCCGGACAGGACCGCGTAGGTGGCGAACAGGCCTGCGAAGATCAGGCAGTCGCTCATCAGGTAGATCCAGAAGCCGAACACCGAATTGGCGCCGGCATCGTGGTGCCCGTGGTCGTGGGCGTGCGCGTCGTGGTGCGCGTGACTCATGGTGTTGCTCGCGGACATGTCAGAGGGCCCCCGTCTTGGCGGCACGCAGGCGGTCAAGCTGGTCGTAGCGCGCGTTCTCGATCCGCGCCACCTCGGCGGCCGGCACGTAGTAGTCGATGTCGTCGTCGAAGGCGCGCACCAGGAAGCTGCCGATCATGCCGACCAGACCGATGATGGCCATCCACCAGATGTGCCAGATCATGCCGAAGCCCAGCAGCACGCTGAAGGCACCCATCCACACGCCGATGGCGGTGTTGCGCGGCATGTGGATGTCCTCGAAGTGGGTCGGACGCTGGTAGGCGGTACCGGCCTCCTTGTCACGCCAGTGCTGATCCAGGCCATTGACCTTGGGCAGGTGGGCGAAGTTGTAGAACGGCGCCGGCGAGGACGTGGCCCACTCCAGCGTGCGGCCATCCCACGGGTCGCCGGTCAGGTCGGGGTTTTCCTTGCGCTTGATGATGCTCCAGGCGATCTGGACGATGTTCAGGAAGATGCCGCAGCCGATGATCACCGCACCGCCGGCCGCCACCATCAGCCACGGGGTCCACTCCGGGTTGTTGTAGCTGTTCAGGCGACGGGTCATACCCAGGAAGCCCAGCACGTACAGCGGCATGAAGGCGACGAAGAAACCGACGATCCAGCACCAGAACGAGGCCTTGCCCAGCTTGTCGATGAGCTTGAAGCCGAACGCCTTGGGGAACCAGTAGGTCAGGCCGCACAGGCAGCCGAACACCACGCCGCCGATGATCACGTTGTGGAAGTGCGCGATCAGGAACAGCGAGTTGTGCAGCACGAAGGACACCGCCGGGATCGCCATCATCACGCCGGTCATGCCGCCGATGGTGAAGGTGACCATGAAGCCCACCGTCCAGTACATCATCGAGGTCATCTGCAGACGACCGCGGAACATGGTGAACAGCCAGTTGAAGATCTTCACGCCCGTGGGCACCGCGATGATCATCGTGGTGATGCCGAAGAACGCGTTGACGTTGGCGCCCGAGCCCATCGTGAAGAAGTGGTGCAGCCACACGATGAAGGACAGCAGGCCGATGCAGCTGGTGGCCCACACCATCGAGGTATAGCCGAACAGCGGCTTGCGCGAGAACGTGGACACCACCTCGGAGAACACGCCGAAGCACGGCAGGATCAGGATGTAGACCTCCGGGTGGCCCCAGATCCAGATCAGGTTGATGTACATCATGGCGTTGCCGCCACCGTCGTTGGTGAAGAAGTGCGTTCCCAGGTAGCGGTCGGCGGTGAGCAGGGCCAGCGAGACGGTGAGGAACGGGAACGCGGCGATCATCAGGATGTTGGTGATCAGCGCGGTCCAGGTGAAGATCGGCATGTGCATCAGCTTCATGCCCGGCGCGCGCATCTTGAGGATGGTCACCAGGAAGTTGATGCCGGTCAGCGTCGTGCCCAGACCCGAGATCTGCAGGGCCCAGATGTAGTAGTCGACCCCGACCCCGGGACTGTATTGCAGCCCCGACAGCGGCGGGAACGCCAGCCAGCCGGTCTGGGCGAACTCGCCCACGAACAGCGACAGCATGATCAGCACCACGCCGGCCACGAACAGCCAGAAGCTCAGCGAGTTCAGGAACGGGAACGCCACGTCGCGCGCGCCGATCTGCAGCGGCACCACCAGGTTCATCAGGCCGGTGATGAACGGCATGGCCATGAAGAAGATCATGATCACGCCGTGCGCGGTGAAGATCTGATCGTAGTGGTGCGGCGGCAGGATGCCGGCGCCGCCGTCATGGGCCAGCGCCAGCTGGGTGCGCATCATGATCGCGTCGGCGAAGCCGCGCAGCAGCATGACCAGCGCCACGAAGATGTACATCACGCCGATCTTCTTGTGGTCGACCGAGGTCAGCCACTCGCGCCACAACCAGCCCCACTTCTTGTAGTAGGTCATCAGCGCCAGGACCACCAGGCCGCCCAGCGCGGTACCGGCGAAGGTCGCGATCAGGATCGGCTCGTGGTACGGGATCGCCTCGAGCGTCAGTTTACCGAACAACATTAGTGCGTCTCCTGCGGATTGCGCGTCTCACCCGCCGGCGCCTTGGCGTCGTCGTGGTGCATGTGCTCCATGCCGGGCATGGCGTCCATGGACTGCATGTCGTGACCGTCGTGCGCATCTCCGGCGGGCGCGCCGGGCGGTGCGTGATCGCCCGCGTGGGCGTCGGCCTGCTGCGCGGCCTCGGTGCCCGGCTCGGCCGGGTTGTCCATGCCGAGCATCTTGTGCCCGCCCTTGCCGTGCGAGCCCATCATGTACTTGGCGATGATGCCGTTGAACAGCTCAGGCTTGACCGAGGCGTAGTAGATCGGCGCCACGTTCTCGCTGGGCTTGGCCAGCTCGGCATAGGACGCGTCGTCGAGGGTCTTGCCCGAGGCCCGGGCCTTGGCGATCCAGGCCTCGAAGCCCGCCTGATCGGTGGAGATCGCCTTGAACTGCATGCCCGAGAAGCCCTGGCCGCTGTAGTGCGAGGACATGCCGCGCAGATCGCCCTGCTCGTTGGCGATCAGATGCAGCTTGGTCTCCATGCCCGCCATCGAATAGATCATCGTCCCCAGCTCGGGAATGAAGAAGGCGTTCATCACCGAGTCGGAAGTGATGCGGAAGTTGAGCGGCGTCTTCTCCGGGAAGGCCATCTCGTTGACGGCCGCCACGTTCTGGTCCGGATAGATGAACAGCCACTTCCAGTCCAGCGACACCGCCTGGATCGTCACCGGCGGCACGTCCGAATCCAGCGGGCGGTACGGATCCAGCGCGTGCGAGGAGCGCCAAACCAGCACGCCCAGCACCGTGATGATCACGCACGGGATGGCCCAGACCACGATCTCGATCGGCGTGGAGTGGTGCCACTCGGGCTCGTAGCGGTTCTGCTTGGAGGCCCGGTAGCGATAGGCGAACACCAGCGCCATCACGATCACCGGCACCACCACCAGCAGCATCAGCACCGTGCAGGTGACGAGCAGGTTGCGCTCGTCGATGCCGATCTGCCCCTTGGGGTTCAGGATGGCGGACTGGCACCCGCCGAGAAACAGCACACTTGCCAGCAAGACCCATGGACGCAGTCGTCCAGGAAGCTTCAGCAGGGACATGGTCTATCCAGTTGCGAGAAGAAATCGGCTACCTAGACGGACGGTCGGCTGGCCGACCGCCCGCAACACAGGCCGCGCGTGGGCTGCCGCACAGGCGCCCGGACGCTGGCAGAGCCTGCGCTAGAACCGCACTATCTTATGCTGCCAAGCAACATCAAGGAATCCCTCGGCCGACGCGATTGCGTCAGTCGGCCGCGATCTCGCCGACCGCGCTCGTGTGATCCATATCCCAACGCGGATGCCGGCGCCGCGCCGGCCGCTCGCGGCATGCTCCAATGCTACGCCTGTCGGCGTGTCGCGCTGTCGACACGGCGCGCATGAACACGCAAAAGAAAGGCCCCGCCAACGCTGCGACGGAGCCTTCAGAATGACCTTGGTGCCGGAAACAGGAGTCGAACCTGCGACCTACGCATTACGAATGCGCCGCTCTACCAACTGAGCTATTCCGGCGGGGAGGGCGAATTCTAGGGACCGTGCCGCTTCCGGTCAATTGAGCCGGTGGGCACGATCGTGTCCAGCGGCGCTGCCACTGCGCGACGCGGGGTGCGGGACGCGGCATCATCGCGCTGGACGCGCCCTCGGCGCCCTGCCCCGCCCTCGCCGCCGCAAGGAGCCGCCATGCCCGCCCGCACCACCGCCGCTTCGTCCGACGCCACGCCTGCGGGCGCAGAGCCGCAGGCCATCGACGCACCGCTGTCCATCGCCGCGACGTTCCTGGTGCTCAACGTCAAGGACACGCCACAGGCGCACGCGGCCGTGCGCACCACGCTCGGCGCCACCGGCGATCTGATCAAGACCATCACCAGCCGCGACCTCAGCCGTGGCTTCACCTGCAATGTCGGCATCGGGTCGCGGGTCTGGGAGGCGCTGACCGGGCTGTCCAAGCCGCGCGAGCTGCATGCTTTCAGGGAGATCCGCGGCGCGGCCCACACCGCCGTCTCCACGCCAGGCGATCTGCTCTACCACCTGCGCGCGCCCACGCTGGACCTGATCGTGGAGTTCGAGAAGCTGCTGCTGCAATCCTTCGGCGATGCGGTCGAGCCGGTCGATGAAGTCAGCGGCTTCCGCTACTTCGACGGGCGCGACCTGCTCGAGTTCGTCGACGGCACGGCCAATCCGGACGGGCTGGCGCTGCCGCAGGCCACGCTGGTGGGCCAGGAGGATCCGGACCACGTCGGCGGCAGCTATGTGGTGATCCAGAAGTATCTGCACGACCTGGACGCCTGGCGCGCACAGCAGGTGGAGGCGCAGGAGGCGATCATCGGGCGCAGGAAGTTCGACAACACCGAGCTGCCGGACGCCCCGGCGCCGGCGCAGAAATCGCACAAGACGCTGTGCACGATCAGCGATGCGCAGGGCGAGCACGACATCCTGCGCGACAACATGCCTTTCGCCTCGCCGGCGCGCGGCGAGTACGGCACCTACTTCATCGGCTACACGCGCCATCTGTGGGTGATCGAGAAGATGCTCGAACGCATGTTCATTGGCGACCCGGCGCCGCTGCACGACCGCATCCTGGATTTCTCCACCGCCAAGACCGGGGCGGTGTTCTTCGTGCCGGCACGCGCGGTGCTGGACGCGATGGGCGACTGACCGCGCCGGTCAGTCCACCAGCTGCAGGCGCAGTTCCTTGGGCAGGGCGAAGACCATGCTCTCCGGCTCGCCGGCCAGCTCGCTGACGTCGTTGGCGCCCAGCTCGCGCAGGCGCGCGATCACACCGTCGATCAGCACGTCCGGCGCCGAGGCGCCGGCGGTCACGCCGACCCTGCGCTTGCCGGCGATCCAGCGCGGATCGATCTCCTGCGCGCCGTCGATCAGATACGCCTCCACGCCGTCGCGCTGAGCCAGCTCGCGCAGGCGGTTGGAGTTGGAGCTGTTGGGCGAACCGACCACCAGCACCAGGTCGCATTCGCGCGCCAGGTCGCGCACGGCGTCCTGGCGGTTCTGCGTGGCGTAGCAGATGTCGTCGTTCTTGGGCCCCTGCATCGCCGGGAAACGGGCGCGCAGCGCCTCGATGATGCCGACCGTGTCGTCCACCGACAGCGTGGTCTGGGTGGTATAGGCGAAGTTGTCCGGCTGCTCGATCTGCAGCGTGGCGACATCGTCGATGTCCTCCACCAGGTAGATGCGCCCGGTACCGCGCTCGCGATCCCACTGGCCCATCGTGCCCTCCACCTCGGGGTGGCCGGCGTGGCCGATCAGCACCACGTCGCGTCCGGCGCGGCAGTGGCGCGCCACTTCCAGGTGGACCTTGGTCACCAGTGGGCAGGTCGCATCGAAGACCTTCAGCCCGCGCCGGCCGGCCTCGGCGCGCACGGCCTGAGACACGCCGTGGGCGCTGAAGATGACCGTGTTGTTGTCCGGCACCTCGTCGAGCTCTTCGACGAAGATCGCACCGCGGCGCTTGAGGTCGTCGACCACGAAGCGGTTGTGCACGACCTCATGGCGCACGTAGATCGGCGCGCCCAGGGTCTCGATGGCGCGCTTGACGATCTCGATGGCGCGGTCGACGCCGGCACAGAAACCGCGGGGATTGGCGAGCAGGACGTCCATGGCAGGCAGTGTAGAGGAGTGAGGGGAAAGGAACGCGTAACAGCGGTCCCGTGGGCCCTACGGCTTCTCCGTGGCCCGCGCCTCGGCCCCGCCCTTCTTGCTCAGCCCGAACAGCGCAATGCCAACCGCGCCGCAGACGATAGCCGAGTCGGCGATATTGAACGAGGGCCAGTAGTGGTCGCCCACGTACCACTGGATGAAATCGACCACATGCCCGTGCACCAGCCTGTCGATCACGTTGCCCAGCGCGCCGCCGATGACCAGCGCGTACGGCAGGGCCACGCGCCAGTCGCCGCGCGGCGTGCGCGACAGCCACCAGCCCAGCAGGCCGCACACGCCCAGCGCCAGCGCGGTGAAGAACCAGATCTGCCAGCCGCCGGCGTTGCTGAGGAAGCTGAAGGCCGCGCCGGTGTTGTAGGTGCGGTACCAGTTCCAGAAGCCGTCGATCACCTTGACCGCCTGGAACTCCGGCAGGCTGGTCAGCACCCAGGCCTTGGACCACTGGTCCAGGCCGATGACCACGGCCGACAGCAGCAGCCAGATCAGTGCCGAAGGCTGCCGCGTCGCGGCGCCCGGGTGCTGCGCTTGGTTCAGAACCATTGCCGGTCCTCCCCCGCGCCATCGACATTGTCCACGCAGCGCCCGCATAGCTCCGGATGCGCGGCGTAGGCGCCGACGTCGGCGCGACGCTGCCAGCAGCGCACGCACTTGGGCTTGTCGGTCGGCTGAGCGCTGACGAAGAGCGCCTCGGCGCTGGCCTCGCGCACGGTGACATCGCCGCTGATGAACAGGAAGCGCAGCTCATCGGCCAACGGCTGCCAGCGCGCGGCGGTGGCCGCGTCGGCGGCGATGGCGATCTCCGCGTCCAGCGCCGCGCCGATCGCGCCGCTGGCGCGCATCGGTTCGAGCACCTTGGCCACCTGCTCGCGCAGGGCCAGCAGCGCGTCGAAGTCGGCCTCGCCCAGCTTGGCATCCGGCGGCAGCGGCGCCAGGCCGTCGTACCAGGTGGTGAACAGCACGTTGTCCAGGCGATTGCCGGGCAGATAGCCCCACATCTCGTCGGCGGTGAAGCTCAGGATCGGCGCGATCCAGCGCACGAAGGCTTCGGCGATGCGGTACATCGCGCTCTGCGCGCTGCGGCGGCCGCGCGAATCCTCCTGCATCGTGTACAGGCGATCCTTGGTCACGTCCAGGTACAGCGAGCCCAGGTCGACGCTGCAGAAGTTCAGCAGCGCTTGCACGATGGCCGGCAGGTCGTAGCGCGCATAGGCGGCCTCGATCTTCTCCTGCAGCTGCCAGGCGCGATGCACGATCCAGCGATCCAGCGCGACCATGTCGTCCAGCTCACGCAGGTGCACGGCCGGGTCGAAGCCATGCAGATTGCCCAGCAGGAAGCGTGCGGTGTTGCGGATGCGGCGGTAGGCGTCCGCGTTGCGCTTGAGGATCTCCTGCGACAGCGACATCTCGTTGCTGTAGTCGGCGCTGGCGATCCACAGGCGCAGGATGTCCGCGCCCAGGGTCTTCATGATGTCCTGCGGCTCGATGCCGTTGCCCAGCGACTTGGACATCTTGCGGCCGTGCTCGTCCACGGTGAAGCCGTGGGTCAGGCAGTGCCGGTACGGCGCGGCCTTGTCGATGGCCACGCCGGTGAGCAGCGAGGACTGGAACCAGCCGCGATGCTGGTCGCTGCCTTCCAGGTACAGGTCGGCCGGCTTGCCGAAGCCGCGCTCCAGCAGCACGCCCTCGTGGCTCACGCCCGAGTCGAACCAGACATCGAGGATGTCGGTGACCTTCTCGTAGTCGGCGGCCGCATCGCCGAGCAGTTCGGCCGGATCCAGGTCGTACCAGGCGTCCACGCCGGCCTGCTCCACCTTCAGCGCCACCTGCTCCATCAGCGCGACGCTGTCCGGGTGCGGCAGGCCGGTCTCGCGGTGCATGAACAAGGCGATCGGCACGCCCCAGGTACGCTGGCGCGAGATCGTCCAGTCCGGGCGGCCCTCGACCATGCCGGCGATGCGCGCGCGGCCCCATTCGGGATACCACTTCACCGCATCGATGGCCTTGAGCGCATCGCTGCGCAGGTTGGCCTGGTCCATCGAGATGAACCACTGCGGCGTGGCGCGGAACACCACCGGTGTCTTGTGCCGCCAGCAGTGCGGATAGCTGTGGGTCAGCGGATGGAAGGCCAGCAGCGCACCGTTGCCGCGCAGGCCTTCGACGATGGCGTCGTTGGCTTTCCAGATGTGCTGGCCGGCCAGCGCCAGCTCACCGAACGGCGGCGTGGACGGCAGGTACACGCCGCGTCCGTCGACCGGGGTGATCTGCGCGGCAGTGTAGCGATCGACCAGACCGTACTTCAGGCAGACCGCGTAGTCCTCCTGGCCGTGGCCGGCCGCGGTATGGACCGCGCCGGTGCCGTCCTCGGCGGAAACGTGATCGCCCAGGATCAGCGGGATGTCACGCTCGGCGTAAAACGGATGGCCCAGCAGCAGGCCTTCCAGCGCGGCGCCCTTGGCACGACCGTGCACCACCACCTCGGACACGCCGTAGCGCGCCAGAGCGCGCGCGGCCAGCGCCTCGGCCACGACCAGCCAGCGCGGGGCGCCGTCGCGGGCCGGGCCTTCGACCAGCACGTAGTCCAGCTCCGGGCCCAGGCTCACCGCCAGCGAGGCCGGCAGCGTCCACGGCGTGGTGGTCCAGATCGGCACGGCCACCTCGGTCCCGGCCGGCGCCTGCGCGCCGAACGCCGCGGCCAGGGCCTGCGGATCGCGCGCGGCATAGCCCACGTCGACCGCCGGGGAGACCTTGTCCTGGTACTCGATCTCGGCCTCGGCCAGGGCCGAGCCGCAGTCGAAGCACCAGTGCACCGGCTTGGCGCCGCGCACCAGATGGCCGTTGGCGACGATCTTGGCCAGCGCGCGGATCTCGTCGGCCTCGAAGCGGAAGTTCAGCGTCTTGTACGGATGGTCCCAGTCGCCGATCACGCCCAGGCGCTTGAAGTCCTTGCGCTGCAGATCGATCTGCTCCTCGGCGTACTCGCGGCACTTCTGCCGGAACGCGCGCGCGTCCAGCTTGGTGCCCACCTTGCCCCACTTCTTCTCCACCGCGATTTCGATCGGCAGGCCGTGGCAGTCCCAGCCCGGCACGTAGGGCGCATCGAAGCCTGCCAGATAGCGCGACTTGACGATGATGTCCTTGAGGATCTTGTTGACCGCATGGCCCAGGTGGATGGCGCCGTTGGCGTAGGGCGGGCCGTCGTGCAGCACGAACAGCGGCCGGCCCTTGGCGTTGGCGCGCAGCTGCGCGTACAGATCCTGGTCGTACCAGCGCTTGAGCGTGTCCGGCTCGCGCTTGGGCAGGTCCCCGCGCATGGGGAACTCCGTGGCCGGCAGATGCAGGGTGGCTTTGTAGTCGGTACTCACAGGTGGCGGTTCTCTGCGGCTATGCGGGGGAGGCCTGCGCGGCGCCACGCGGGCCTGGATTCAAGAAGATGATCGTTCAGGCCGTGGCCCGCAGGCGTTCGGCGGACAGCAGTCGGCGGGCGTTGGCGGCGTCGCGCTGCATCTGCTCGGTCAGCGCCTCCAGGCCGTCGAATTTTTCCTCGTCGCGCAGCTTGGCGACGAATTCCACGCGCAGATGGCGCCCATACAGGTCGCCGCTGAAGTCGAACAGATGCGCCTCCAGCAACGGCTCCACGCCCTCCACGGTGGGCCGGGTGCCGAAGCTGGACACCGACGGCCACGGCCGCTCGGTCAGCCCATGCACCCAGGTCGCGTAGATGCCGCTCAGCGCCGGCGTCTTGGGGAAGCGCAGGTTGGCGGTGGGGAAGCCCAGCGTCCGGCCCAACTGCTTGCCGCGCACCACCCGCCCGCCGATGGCGTACGGGTGGCCGAGCAGGCGCTCCGCATGGACGAAGTCGCCCTGGCGCAGCGCGGCGCGGATGCGGGTGGAGGACACACGCTCGCCATCGGCGCAGTGCACCGGCTCGATCTGGCCCGCGGCGAAGCCCAGCTCCGCGCCCATCGCCTGCAGCAGCGCCACATCGCCGCCGCGCTTGTGGCCGAAGCGGAACTCCGGCCCGATCCACACCTCGCGCGCGGCCAGGCGCCCGACCAGCAGCGTGTGAACGAAATCCTGCGCCGACATCGCGGTCATGCGCTGGTTGAAGCGCAGCAGGCCGATGCGGTCGGCCCCGCCCTGCAGCAGGCCTTCGACCTTGGCGCGCGGCAGGCTCAGGCGCGGCGGCGGGTCCTGCGGCTGGAAGAACTCGCGCGGCAGCGGTTCGAAACTCACCGCCACCAGCGGCAGCCCCAGCGCGCGGGCGCGCGCCTGGGCATGGCGCAGCAGCGCACGGTGGCCCAGGTGCAGGCCATCGAAGGCGCCGATGCACACCACACTGCCACCCGGGGTCAGTACCCCGCCTTCGATGTCACGGAACAGCCTGCTCATCGGGATTGGGCGATCGGGCGGCCAGACGAGGCCGCCCAGGAAATCTCTGGGGAAACCCGTGAAGTATAGCCGTCAGGCGCTGGCGCAAGGCCCACCGACTCAGTGCCCACGCAGGTCGCGCGGTCGCAGGCCCAGCGCGACCTGCACCACGCCGTAGGTGAGCCCGCCAGCCGCGACCAAGCCCAGCAGACCGAGGACGCGCGTCAGCTTGGGCAGTACGGTGAAATCGGGAAGCCAGTGCAGCCCGGTGCCGACCACCGCAGCCATTGCCGCGCACGCCAGCAGCAGCCGCAGGACGAAGCCGCCCCAGCCCGCGCGGCGCTGATACACCCCGGCGCGGCGCAGCCACATCCACAGCAGGCCCAGGTTGATGTAGCTGGCCACCGCGCTGGCGATGCCCAGGGCCAGATGCAGACCGGGCGTCCGCGCCAGCGCCTCGGTCACGCCCAGCGCGCGCACCTCCGGCTTGACCATCAGCTGGTACAGCAGCGCCAGGAACAGCAGGTTCAGCACCATGTTGGACACCAGCGCCACGATGCCGGCGCGGACCGGGGTGGTGGTGTCCTGGCGGGCGTAGAAGGCCGGCAGCACGATCTTGAGCAGGGCGAAGGCCGGCAGGCCGAAGCTCAGCCCGAACACCGACATGGCCGCCATATGCGTATCGAAGGCGGTGAACTTGCCGTACTGGAACAGCGTGGCCACCAGCGGCACGCTCAGCAGCATCAGGCCCACCGCCGCCGGCACGGCGATCAGCAGGGTCGTGCGCAGGCCCCAGTCCAGCGCCGCGGAGAATCCGGCGGCGTCGGTCTTGACGTGGTGGCGCGAGAGCGCCGGCAGGATCACCGTGCCCAGCGCCACGCCGAACACGCCCAGCGGCAGCTCCAAGAAGCGGTCGGCCTGGGAGAGCCAGCTCTGCGAGCCGGCGAACAGGAACGAGGCGATCACCGTATCCAGCAGCAGGTTGATCTGCGCCACCGACGAGCCGAACAGGGTCGGCACCATCAGCCGCAGCACCCGGCGCACGTCCGGATGCGACCAGCCCCAGCGCGGCAGGGTCAGCAGGTCGATCCCGCGCAGCGCCGGCAGCTGGAACAGCAGCTGCAGCGCGCCGGCCGCCAGCACTGCCCAGCCCAGCGCCAGGATCGACATGCCCATCAGCGGCGCCAGCCACAGCGCGCCGGCGATCATGCACAGGTTGAGGATCACCGGCGTCAGCGCCGGGATGGCGAAGCGGTTGAAGCTGTTCAGCGCCCCGCCCGCCAGCGCGGTCAGCGAGACGAACAGCAGGAACGGGAAGGTCAGCCGCAGCAGGTCCACGATCAGGCCGAACTTGACCGGGTCGTCGGCCGAGCCGGGGTTGAACACCATCGCCACCTGCGGGGTGAAGATCAGCCCCAGCGCGGTCACCAGCAGCAGCACTCCGCCGAGCGTGCCCGACACGCTGGCCATCAGCGTGCGCAGGTCGGCATGCGGCCGGGTCTCCTTGACCTCGGTGAACACGGGCACGAAGGCCGTGGAGAACGAGCCTTCGGCGAACAGCCGGCGCAGGAAGTTGGGGATGCGGAACGCCACCCAGAACGCGTCGGTCACCGCATTGGCGCCGAAGCTGGCGGCGATGGCCTGGTCGCGCACCAGCCCCAGCACCCGCGAGATCATGGTCATGCTGCTGAACGACAGCAGCCCTTTCAGCATTTTCGGTGTGCTCACGCCCTACCCCAGGCCATGTGGTTGACGCAAGTCCTTGAACAGCCCATAATTTCCCGTTCGTTTTTCCGCCCGCCGTCAACCCCAAGTCTTCTCAGGATCCCAACGTGGCCAATATCAAGTCCGCCAAGAAGCGCGCCAAGCAGACCGTCGTGCGCAATGCGCGCAACGTCGCTCAGCGCTCCATGCTGCGCACCGCCGTCAAGAAAGTCATCAAGGCCCTCGACGCCAACGACGCCGCCGGCGCCGAAGCCGCCTTCGCCACCGCCCAGCCGCTGCTGGACCGTTTCAGCTCGCGTGGCCTGATCCACAAGAACAAGGCCGCCCGTCATAAGAGCCGCCTCACCGCGCGCATCAAGGCCCTCAAGGCCGCTTGACGCTCCACTGACGGCAAGGGCAACAGGAAACCCGGCTTCGGCCGGGTTTTTTGTTGCCCACGGATTGCCGCAGACAACAGCCAGGCACCGTAGAGCGGAGCTTGCTCCGCTGAGGCTTGCCCAGGATTGTCCCTCGCCCGCCTGTTCCAGAAGCTCTGATCCCATGCGCGAAGCAAGCAAGAGCAGCGGAGCGAGCTCCGCTCTACACAGGCGGACACCGCCCGATTCCGGCGTTGGATGCGTCACGGCCATGCCTCCCGCGAGACCTAGCCGGCGTTCTGCGCAGCCTCGAGCGCCTCTTCGCGCTGGCGGTCGAAGAAGGCCATGATCGCCTGCATGATCGGCCAGGTACCCTCGCGCGAGATCGCCGAGGTCACATACCACGGGCCGGTCCAGCCCAGTTCCTCGATGACTGCCTTGGCGCGCTCGGCGGCCTCGTCCTCGAACATCAGGTCGGCCTTGTTGAGCACCAGCCAGCGCGGCTTTTCCAGCAGCTCCGGATCGTGCTTGCGCAGCTCGCGCTCGATGGCGCGCACCTGCTCGGCCGGCGAGACGGTCACGCCGGTGTCGGCGAAGGCCTCGTCCACCGGCGCCATGTCCACCAGGTGCAGCAGCAGGCGGGTGCGCTGCAGGTGGCGCAGGAACTGCGTGCCCAGCCCGGCGCCCTCGGCCGCGCCCTCGATCAGGCCCGGCACGTCGGCGATGACGAAGCTGCGGTGCGGCTCGACGCTGACCACGCCCAGATTGGGATACAGGGTGGTGAACGGATAGTCGGCCACCTTCGGCGTGGCCGCCGACACCGCGCGGATCAGCGTGCTCTTGCCGGCGTTGGGGAAGCCGAGCAGGCCCACGTCGGCCAACAGCTTGAGCTCGAGCTTGAGCAGGCGCTCCTCGCCCTCCTCGCCCGGCGTCGCCCGGCGCGGGGCGCGGGTGATCGAGGACTTGAAATGCATGTTGCCCAGCCCGCCCTTGCCGCCGCGCGCCACCAGCAGGCGATCGCCGTGCGTGGTGAGGTCGCCGATCACCTCGTCGGTGCCGACGTTGACCACCATCGTGCCGACCGGCACGGTGATGGTCAGGTCCTCGCCGGCCTTGCCGTACATCTGCCGGCCCATGCCGTTCTCGCCGCGCTGGGCGCGGAAGTTCTTCTGGTGGCGGAAGTCGACCAGCGTGTTGAGGTTCTCGTCGGCCTGCAGCCACACGCTGCCGCCGTTGCCGCCGTCGCCGCCGTCCGGGCCACCCAGCGGGATGAACTTCTCGCGCCGGAAGCCGACGCAGCCATTGCCGCCATTGCCGGCGATGACCTGGATTTCCGCTTCGTCTACGAGTTTCATGGGTTAACAGCCGGGAATGGGGAATGGGGAAACGAGAATCGGGAGAGCGAACCGCCGCAGGGCGACGATTCTATGCCGCGGCAACAGACCAGCAACGCCATGACGGCATTGCCTGGCGCAACCGGGACAGGGCGGGGAGGCGGCAGGCGCTCTGGCCATTCCCGATTCCCCACTCCCGATTCCCGATTCCCGGCTACAAACGAAAAACCCCGCCGAAGCGGGGCTTTCGCGACGCAGCGACGCGAAGGCTCAGCCCTCGGTCACCACGCTCACGGTGCGACGTTTGGCCGCGCCCTTGACCGAGAAATCGACCTTGCCGTCGACCAGCGCGAACAGCGTGTGGTCGCGGCCCAGGCCGACGCCCGGACCCGGGTGGAACTGCGTGCCGCGCTGACGGACGATGATGTTGCCGGCTTCGATCGCCTGGCCACCATAGACCTTCACGCCCAGCATCTTCGGGTTGGAGTCGCGGCCGTTGCGCGAAGAACCTACGCCCTTTTTATGTGCCATGACTTGCGCTCCTTACTTGTTGTCGCCGGAAGCGTTGATTCCGGTGATCTCGATTTCGGTGTAATGCTGCCGGTGACCCTGGTGCTTCATGTGGTGCTTGCGGCGGCGGAACTTGATGATCTTCACCTTGTCGGCGCGGCCGTGCGACTTGACGGTCGCGGTGACCGTGGCGCCCTTCAGCGCGTCGCCCAGCTTGATGCCGTCGTCGCTGCCGAGCATCAGCAGGGTGTCGAAGGTGATGGCCTTACCGGCTTCGGCGTCCAGCTTCTCCACGCGCAGGGTCTCGCCCTGCATGACGCGATATTGCTTGCCGCCCGTGACCAGAACTGCGTACATGGGTGCTTCCTCTTTGTGTTGGCTTTTCGTAGTTATTCTCGTGCCTGCCGCCCATCGAGGGGCGGACAGAAGCAGAATGATAGCCGGATCAGTGACTTGGAGCAAGTCACCCCATGCCGTGCCCGCCCGCGGTCCCCAGGGGTCGTCCGGCCGCCCCGGGGCCTTAGGAAATCCGTCAATTGCCCCCATACAGGGGACTCGCTAGGCTGACCGATTCGCGACGGATCGACACGTGCCGGCGCCCTCCCCTTCCTGCACAGGCCAGACCCCCAAGGCATGGACAGTATCCGCATCCGCGGCGCTCGCACGCACAACCTGAAGAACATCGATCTCGATCTGCCGCGCGACAAGCTGATCGTGATCACCGGCCTGTCCGGCTCGGGCAAGTCCTCGCTGGCCTTCGACACCATCTACGCCGAAGGCCAGCGCCGCTACGTCGAATCCCTGTCGGCCTACGCGCGCCAGTTCCTGAGCGTGATGGAAAAGCCGGACGTGGACCACATCGAGGGGCTGTCTCCGGCCATCTCGATCGAACAGAAGTCCACCTCGCACAACCCGCGCTCGACGGTCGGCACGATCACCGAGATCTACGACTACCTGCGCCTGCTCTATGCGCGCGTGGGCATCCCGCGCTGCCCGGACCACGGCTATCCGCTGGAGGCGCAGACGGTCAGCCAGATGGTCGACCAGGTGCTGGCGCTGGATGGCGAGCAGCGCTACATGCTGCTGGCCCCGGTGATCCGCGAGCGCAAGGGCGAGCACGCCCAGGTGTTCGACCAGCTGCGCGCGCAGGGCTTCGTGCGCGTGCGCGTGGACGGCGAGCTCTACGAGATCGACGCGGTGCCGCCGCTGGCGCTGCGCGTCAAGCACACCATCGAGGCGGTGATCGACCGCTTCAAGCCGCGCGAGGACATCAAGCAGCGCCTCTCGGAGAGCTTCGAGACCGCGCTGAAGCTGGGCGACGGCATGGCCGCGGTGATGTCGCTGGACCAGCCCGACGCGCCGCCGCAGCTGTTCTCGTCCAAGTACTCCTGCCCGGTGTGCGACTACTCGCTGCCCGAGCTGGAGCCGCGCCTGTTCTCGTTCAACTCCCCGGTCGGCGCCTGCCCCAAGTGCGATGGCCTGGGCGTGGCGCAGTTCTTCGACCCGGCGCGCGTGGTGGTGCATCCGGAGCTGTCGCTGGCCGCCGGCGCGGTGCGCGGCTGGGACCGGCGCAATGCCTACTACTTCCAGCTGATCGCCTCGCTGGCCAAGCACTACAAGTTCGACGTCGATGCGCCGTGGATGATCCTGCCGGAGAAGGTCCAGAAGGCGGTGCTGTACGGCAGCGGCGATGAGCTGGTGACCTTCACCTACCTCACCGAGTCGGGCGGGCGCACCCAGCGCAAGCACAAGTTCGAAGGCATCGTGCCCAACCTGGAGCGCCGCTACCGCGAGACCGAATCGCCGGCCGTGCGCGAGGAGCTTGCCAAGTTCATTTCCGAGCAGCCCTGCCCCGAATGCGGCGGCGCGCGCCTGAACCGCGCGGCGCGCAACGTGTTCGTGGCCGATCGCCCGCTGCCGGAGATCGCCGTGCTGCCGGTGGACCAGGCGCTGGCGTTCTTCCGCGAGCTCAAGCTGGCCGGCTGGCGCGGCGAGATCGCGGTCAAGATCATCAAGGAGATCGCCGAGCGGCTGGGCTTCCTGATCGACGTGGGCCTGGACTACCTGACCCTGGAGCGCAAGGCCGACACGCTGTCCGGCGGCGAGGCCCAGCGCATCCGCCTGGCCAGCCAGATCGGCGCCGGCCTGGTCGGCGTGATGTACGTGCTGGACGAGCCCTCCATCGGCCTGCACCAGCGCGACAACGAGCGCCTGCTCGGCACGCTGACGCGCCTGCGCGACCTGGGCAATACGGTGATCGTGGTCGAGCACGACGAGGACGCGATCCGCGCGGCCGACCACGTCCTGGACATCGGTCCGGGCGCGGGCGTGCACGGCGGCGAGATCGTCGGCGAAGGCACGCTGGAGGACCTGCTCAAGGCGCCGCGCTCGCTGACCGGGCAATACCTGTCTGGCAAGCGCCGCATCGAGGTGCCCAAGGCGCGACACAAGCCCAACCCGAAGATGACGCTCAAGCTCACCGGCGCGCGCGGCAACAACCTCAAGGGCGTGGACCTGGAGATCGCCGCGGGGCTGTTCACCTGCATCACCGGCGTGTCCGGCTCGGGCAAGTCGACGCTGATCAACGACACGCTGTTCAGCCTGGCGGCCAACGAGATCAACGGCGCCTCGCACCAGATCGCGCCCTACGACGAGGTCACAGGGCTGGACCTATTCGACAAGGTCGTGGACATCGACCAGTCGCCGATCGGGCGCACGCCGCGCTCCAACCCGGCCACCTATACCGGGCTGTTCACGCCGCTGCGCGAGCTGTTCGCGCAGGTGCCCGAGGCGCGTGCGCGCGGCTACTCGCCGGGGCGCTTCAGCTTCAACGTGCGCGGCGGCCGCTGCGAGGCCTGCCAGGGCGATGGGCTGATCAAGGTCGAGATGCACTTCCTGCCCGATGTGTACGTGCCCTGCGATGTGTGCCACGGCAAGCGCTACAACCGCGAGACGCTGGAGATCCTCTACAAGGGCTTCAACATCAACGACGTGCTGGAGATGACCGTCGAGGACGCGCTGAAGCTGTTCGAGCCGGTGCCGTCGATCGCGCGCAAGCTGGAAACGCTAATGGACGTGGGCCTGAGCTACGTCAAGCTGGGCCAGAGCGCGACCACGCTGTCCGGCGGCGAGGCCCAGCGCGTGAAGCTGTCCAAGGAGCTCTCGCGCCGCGACACCGGGCGCACGCTCTACATCCTGGACGAGCCCACCACCGGCCTGCACTTCCACGACATCGAGCATCTGCTGGCGGTACTGCACAAGCTGCGCGACGACGGCAACACCATCGTGGTGATCGAGCACAACCTGGACGTGATCAAGACCGCTGACCAGGTCGTCGACCTCGGCCCCGAGGGCGGCCACCGCGGCGGCACCATCATCGCCACCGGCACGCCGGAGGAAGTGGCGGCCAACCCGGCCTCGCACACCGGCCGCTTCCTGGCGCACCTGCTGCCGGACACCAAGGCCAAGGCCAGCAAGCCGGCGGCGGTGGCCAAGGACGAGGTGCTGCCGCCGCGCATGGCGGCCAAGAAGGCGGCCAAGTCCGCGGCCAAGTCCGCCAGGATCCCAAGCAAGAAGAAGGCCTCTTCCTGATGAGCGAAGCGAGCGAAACCCCGATTGCGCGCAAGGTGCTGGCGCGCGTGCCGATCTCCGTACGTTGGCGCGACATGGACGCCTATGGGCATGTCAACAACGCCAAGTACATCTCCTACCTGGAGGAGGCGCGCGTGCGCTGGCTGCACGGCGTCACCGGCGGCCAGACCATGGGCCGCGGCATCTCGCCGGTGGTGGCCAATACCGACGTCAACTACCGTCGGCCGATCGTGTGGCCCAACGACATCGTCGTGGAGCTGTTCGTCGAGCGCCTGGGCAATTCCAGCGTGACCATCGGCCACCGCATCGTGGCCGACAACGACGACACGGTGCTGTACTCCGATGGCCACGTGGTGGTGGTGTGGATCGACACGGCCACCGGCAAGAGCGCGCCGATTCCCGAGGCGGTGCGCCAGGCCAGCGTCTAGGGCCTGCCCTCGCGCCTTTCCATACCTCACCGCACGGGCCCGCTATCATGCGGGCCCGCTGCATTGGTAGGAGGCGTGCGATGTCCGAGCTGGTCCAGGTCCTGTCCCACGGTGCCGTGCGCGAACTGCGCCTGGCGCGGCCGCCGGTCAACGCGCTCGACGATGCGCTGATGCAGGCGCTGGCGCGCGCGCTCGAGGACAGCTTCGCCGATGCCCAGGTTGCCGGCGTGGTGCTGTCGGGCAACGAACGGGTGTTCAGTGGCGGACTGGATGTGCCGCATCTGATCTCGCACGGGCAGGACCGCGACGCCCTGCGTGCGACGTGGTCGGCCTTCCTCGGCCTGGCCGGCATCATCGCCGCCGCGCCCATCCCGGTGGCCACCGCGCTGACCGGCCATGCGCCGGCCGGCGGCTGCGTGCTGGCGCTGTGCAGCGACTATCGCGTGATGTGCCGCAGCATCGATGCGGCGCATCCATTGCAGATCGGCCTCAACGAGACCCAGGTCGGCCTGGCCGTGCCTGACGGGATCCAGCATCTGATGCGCCGCGCGATCGGCGCCCACCAGACCAGCCTGCTGGTCGTGCCCGGGGCGATGGTCAGCGCCGAGCACGCGCTGCGCATCGGCCTGGTCGACGCGCTCGCAGACGATGCCGCGGCCACGGTCGAGCACGCGGTGCAGCGGCTGCAGGCGCTGGCGCGGCTGCCGCAGACGCCGCTGCGCAGGACCCGCGCGATCGCCCGCGCCGACATGGTCGCGGCGCTGGAGACGGTGGTGCTGGAGGAGTTCATCGAGCAGTGGTTCGGCCCGGACACCCAGGCCGCCCTGCAGGCGATGGCCGCTCGGCTCAGGAAGTCGCCACCGGCCGCGTAGGGTCGGCGATCCAGCCGCTCCACGAGCCGGCGTAGAGCTTCGGCCCGGGCAGGCCGGCGTGCTCGAACGCGAGCAGCTGATGGCAGGCGGTCACGCCCGATCCGCACATCAGCACCGCGTCACGCGCCGCATGCGGCCCGAGCAGGGCCAGCAGCTCCAGCCGCAGCGCCTGCGGATCGCGGAAGCGGCCATCGACCAGGTTGTTCTGGAACGGGCGATTGACCGCACCGGGCACATGCCCCGCCACGCGATCGACCTGCTCCTGCTGGCCGCTGTAGCGCTCGAAGGCGCGCGCGTCGATCAGCCAGCCCGGCGCCTCGGCGCGGCGCGCGGCGACCTGGTCGGCATCGACGATGCGCGTGCGGTCGAAGTGGCCCGGATACGGCGGCAGCGGCACTGGCGCGGGCACTGCCTCGGTCTCCGGCAGGCCGGCGGTACGCCAGGCGGCCAGGCCGCCGTCGAGCACCGCCACCCGCGCATGACCCAGCAGGCGCAGCAGCCACCACAGGCGCGCGGCGGCCATGCTGCCATCGCCGGCGTCGTAGACCACCACCTGGTGCTCGGGCCCGATGCCCCAGCGCCCCAGTCGGGCCTTGAACGCGCCCTCGTCCGGCAGCGGATGCCGGCCCTGCCCTTCGGCGATCCGCGACAGGTCGGACAGGTCCTCGTTGAGATCGGCGAAGACCGCGTGCGGCAGATGCGATTGCGCGTAGCCGGCGCGGCCGGCGGACGGGTCGTACAGCGCGAAGCGGGCATCGACCAGGCGCAGGTCCGGGTCGTGCAGGTGCAGCAGCAGGACGGTGGGATCGACCAGGGTGGTCCAGTTCATGCCACAGCCTCCAGGCGTCGGCGCAGGTTGTAGAGGATGGCCGCGGTCGCGCCCCAGATGCGCTGCGCGGCCCAGTCGTATTCCAGCACGGTGCGCGCGCGGCCCTTGAACGACAGCTCCACGCTGCGCAGGTTGTCCGGCGCCATCAGATAGTCCAGCGGCACTTCGAACACCTCGGCGACCTCGCCCGGATTGGGCACGGGCACGAAGGCCGGATCCACCACCGCCACCACCGGCGTGACCAGGAAGCCGCTGACCGTGGCCAGCGGATCGAGCAGGCCCAGCGGCTGCACCTGGTGGCGCGGGAGCGCGATTTCCTCGTGGCTCTCGCGCAGGGCCGCGTCGATGGCATCGGCGTCGCCCGGGTCCACGCGGCCACCCGGGAAGCTCACCTGCCCGCCGTGGTGGCGCAGGTCGTCGTGGCGGCGGGTCAGCAGCACGGTCGTCCCGTTCGCACGCGGCACCAGCCCGGCCAGCACCGCGGCGGCGGCGGGCGGCTTGGTGCGCAGCACGTCGTCGATTTCGGTCTGGTTCCAGCCGCGTGCCGGAGGAACCGCGTCCAGCGGATGCAGCGCGCGCTGCAGCTGGGGGTACTCGGGCAACAGCGCGGGAAGATCGGCAGGCATGCGACGCAGCGGAAGCGCGCTCATCAGGGTCGAACGCGCATCATCGCCCATCCGCGCCCAGCCGGCGATTTCGTCCAGCGTGCGCAGGCAGCCCGCGCACAGCCCGTCGGCGCGCATGCGGCACACGCCGATGCACGGCGACAGCAGGCTGGGGGCGGAGGCGGCAGACATGGACGATCGAAGCGGAGCGAAGTTTTGGGACGGTAGAAACGACGATGCGCCGGACGGGCCGGCGCATCGTCTTGTCACACTGCGGCAGCGCGCAGGCTTACTTGACGCCCACCAGCTTGACGTCGAACACCACGGCCTGGTTCGGGCCGATCGGCGACTGCGGCGTGTTGCCGTAGGCCTTCTCCGGCGGCAGCACCACTTCCCAGCGCGAGCCGGACGGCATCTGCACCAGCGCGTCGCGCAGGCCCGCCAGCGGAATCTCGCTGACCTTCAGGCTGGCCGGCGGCGGCGGGGTGGTCTGGCCCTGCTGCGGGCTGAAGGTATCGACGAAGGTGCGGCCATCGGCCAGCGAACCCTTGTACTGGATGGTCACGGTGCTGGCCTGGGTCGGCTTGGCGCCGCTGCCAGCTTCGACCACGCGGTACTGCACGCCACCCGGCAGGGACTGCACGCCGGCCTTGGCCTTGTTCTGCGCCAGGAAGGCGTCGGACTTGGTCTTGTTGGCGGCGGCGGCCTGGTCGAACGCGGCCTTGGCCTTGGCCATCTGGCGCGCTTCCATCTGCTGCACGGCGGTGCGCAGCTGGTCGACCGGAACCGAGGGTTCCTTCTTGGCGTAGCCTTCGTTCAAGGCCTTCTGCACGGTGGCCAGATCGACGGACTCGCCGCTTTCGATCAGGTTGCGGCCCAGGTCGTAGCCCAGCGCATAGCTCAGGGCATTGCGGTCGGGAGCGGGCGTGGAAGCCGGGGCGGTCGAGGTCTGTGCTGCGGCGGTGCCTGCGGCCAGAGTCATGGCCAGCACGCTGGCGGGAAGCAAACGCAACTTCATGTCTTACAAACCTCCGGGGTTCAAGGGTTGGGTCCAGCAAGCACTTGCGGCCCAAATGGACGCGCTAGGATAGCCCCCGCCGGACTTAACGGCCAGTGAGGCATGGACGCGATTGACCGGCCTGTCCGCGGGAAAGTTCCCGCTTCACCAATTTTTCACGAACAAGGCGTGTCGCATGGCTGAGAACTCCGTTTTGGTCGCCGATGAGGGCGCGGTGCGCCGCATCACCGTCAACCGCCCCGACAAGCTCAATGCGCTCGACGCCGACACCATCGCCGCACTGACCGAGGCCTTCCGCGCCGCCGACGCGGACCCGAGCGTGCGCGTGGTGGTGCTGGCCGGCGCCGGGCCCAAGGCGTTCGTGGCCGGTGCGGACATCGCCGGCATGACCACGATGGATGCCATAGCCGGGCGCGACTTCGGCCTGCGCGGGCAGACCCTGATGCGCACCATCGAGACCCTGACCAAGCCGGTGATCGCGCGGGTCAACGGCTTCGCCCTCGGCGGCGGCCTGGAGCTGGCCATGGCCTGCCATCTGCGCATCGCCGCGGAGACCGCCAAGGTCGGCCAGCCGGAAATCAACCTGGGCCTGATCCCCGGCTTCGGCGGCACCCAGCGCCTGCTGCGCCTGGCCGGGCGCGCGGCCACGCTGGAGCTGTGCCTGCTGGGCGCGCCGATCAGCGCCGCGCGCGCCCTGGCGCTGGGCATCGTCAACGAGGTCGTGCCGCTCGATGCGCTGGATGCGCGCGTGGATGCGCTGGCCGCGCAGCTGGCCAGCGCCGCGCCGCTGGCGCTGCGCGCGATCCTCGAGTCGGTCATCCATGGCGGCGAATGCGCGCTGGGCGAAGGCCTGCAGTTCGAGGGCGCGCAGTTCGGGCTGATGTTCGCCACCGCCGACATGCGCGAGGGCACCGCGGCCTTCGTCGAGAAGCGCAAGCCGCAGTTCTCGGGGCGCTGATGGGCGTCGACGGACACGACTGCGCGCAGGCACTGGCGCTGGCCGCGCTGCTGGCCGAGGACAGGCTCGATGCGGCGCTCGAAGCCGGGCTGATGGACGTGCCTGCGGACGCCGGGACCTGTGCGCACTGCGCCGACGTGCTGGCGCAGGTGGCCGCGGCGCGGCAGCGCCTGCACGTCGCCTGGGCGGCCAGGGAGCGCTATCGCGCACGCGCCGCGCGTCTGGCTAGGCGTGCGGCCGAGCGCCAGGCGCGCCGGATCAAGCCCGCCGCCACGCCGAGCCCGCAGGCGCCCGCCCTGCCCCCCGCCGTGGCCGCCGCCCTGGCCCGGGCCAAGGCGCGCGCCGCCGGAACGCCGCGCACGTGAGCCCCGCTTCGCCACGCCGCTCCCGCACGCTCACGCGCGCGGAGATCGACGAGCTGTTCTCGCGCCTGGCCGAGCTCAATCCCAACCCGACCACCGAGCTGGAATACACCACGCCGTTCGAGCTGCTGATCGCGGTGATCCTGTCGGCGCAGGCCACCGACGTAGGCGTCAACAAGGCCACGCGCCGGCTCTACCCGGTGGCCAACACGCCGCAGGCGATCCTCGCGCTGGGCGAGGACGGCCTGAAGCGCTACATCTCCACCATCGGTCTGTTCAACGCCAAGGCCAAGAACGTCATCGCCACCTGCCGGATCCTGGTCGAGCAATACGAGGGGCAGGTGCCGCGCCAGCGCGAGGCGCTGGAGGCGCTGCCGGGCGTGGGCCGCAAGACGGCCAACGTGGTGCTCAACACGGCGTTCGGCGAATCGACGATGGCGGTGGACACACATATCTTCCGCGTCGCCAACCGCACCGGTCTGGCGCCGGGCAGCAACGTGCGCGAAGTCGAGGACCGACTGGTCAAGGTGATCCCGCCGCAGTATCTCTACAACGCGCACCACTGGCTGATCCTGCACGGCCGCTACGTGTGCAAGGCGCGCAAGCCGGACTGCCCGCAATGCGTGATCCGGGACCTGTGCCGGTTTCCGGACAAGACGGTTGAGCGGCAGGAGTGAGTGGTGGGACAAAGAGAGCGGCCGATCTGCCGCTCTCATGCACTCCTCTTTGCTCTCTCTCGAAGAGGTTCTTTGCAACTGGCGGACTGGACGGGACTCGAACCCGAGACCTGGCTCGGGAGTGCGACGCCTGCGCGTTCGGACTTCGGAAGGGCAGCGGTCCGGCGGCCCGCTGCCGCGCGCTTTGAGTACGCAGGCTTCGGTTCGAAGAACTCCTGATCTTTCCTCTCGCGGAGCACAGGCTCACTCCCTGTGGGAGCGACTGTCTCCTCAAATCTCGCAACGGCCTATGTGTAGAGCGGAGCTTGCTCCGCTGGGGCCTTTCCCACGGACTGAACGAAGAGCAGCGGAGCAAGCTCCGCTCTACAGGTGGGAGCCGCCCTTGTGGCCTTTTTGGTCAATGGCGGCGACGGGGTTTTGCCGGTAAAGCCTCATCGCCGCCATGGCGGCTCCCACCGAAGCACGAGGCCTGGTCAGGCCCTTCCCGTTCAATCGCAAGCAATGGAGAAATAACCGAGCCGAGGAGACGTGCCCGGCTGGGTCGAGGCTGGTGGCCGAAGTGGCGCCCACCGAGCCCATGCATTTCCGTAGAAACAAAAAAAGCGGCGGAGCCTTCGCTCCGCCGCCGGATGACGTCGATCGAGGGGAAGTCGATCAGAACGACACGTCGCCCCACACGCCGAACTCGCTGGTCTTGGTGTCGATGTTGCGGTCGTTGTCGCGGTGCGTGTTCTTGTAGACGGTGGCCAGCTTGAAGCCCTTGGTCACCGGGAACTCGACGCCGAGGTTGTAGTAGGTCTCTTCCAGGTTCGGATCGACGTCCTTGCTCAGCTTGGCCTTGTCGTAACGGGCGAACAGATTGATGCCGCCATCGGTCAGCGCCACGTTGGCCCAGCCCGAGTAGCCATCGGCCTTGTCCTCGACCGTGTTGGTGACGGCCCAGTTCTTGGCCTGGAAGTACTCCACGCCGGCGCGGAACTTGGAGCCGGCGTAGGCGGCCATCGCGTCGAAGCGCTTGGCGGTCTGCGGCGGGTCGAAGTTCTGGGTTTCCTTGGCGCGCTCGCCGGTGTAGCCACCGATGGCGATGATCGTTTCCGGCGTCGGCGCGAAGCCCAGGCGGCCTTCCCAGTCCATGCCCTTGCTGCGGCCCGGATTGCGGTAGCCGCCGCCGCTGACCACCGAGGTGGCGTAGTTGAAGCCGGCGCCCAGGTCGCCGAAGGCGTGCACGCCCCAGTCGGCCGAGGTGCCGTAGGACAGGCGGTCGATCAACGTGTTCTCGACGTAGCGGTAGCCGTAGTACTTCTCCACGAACGGCACCCACGGCATGTCGGCCGCACCGACGCGCACGGTGAAGGCGTCGTCGAACTTGCCCTGCACATAGGCCTTCTTGATGAAGACCTCGACGCTGTCGGCGCGCTTGCCGTCGCCGTTGGCGCTGCCCGCGCCCGGGGTCACCGAGAAGTACTGCGCGTCGGTGGTGATGTTGGCCGACCAGATGTCGTTGAACTTGTGGTCGAAGGTCAGGTAGAAGCGCTTGACGTCGAAGCCGGTGCCGGTCGAGTTGGTCTTCACGCCGTTGCTCTTCTGATCGACGCTGGTCAGGTCGAAGAAGATGCGGCCGCCGATCTTGTTGTCGTTGACCAGCTTGGACAGGCCGTCCACCTTGGTGGTGGTGGCGGCCGAGGCCTCGATGGCCTGCGCCTGGACGACGTTGACCTCGGACTGCGCGTCGGACTGGGCTTCCTGCTGGGCGACCTGGGTCTGCAGCTGCTGGATCTGCGACTGCATCGCGGCCAGCTGCGCCTTCAGCGCCTCGATCTCGGTCGCGGTCGAGGAGGTCGCGGCGACGGGCTTGGCCTTCTTGCTCGACTGGGCGTGGGCGTAGGGGCTCGACGCCAGGCCGAGGCCGGCGACGACGGCCACGGCAAGGATATGGGAACGCATGGTTCTCTCCGGGTGGTGGATGCGAGGGCTGTGCCCCTGGTGCTCCCCCGGGGCGACGGCGTGAAGATTCCGCTAAGCCCGTGACGCTCACGGGTCACTTTGATGACATTCGCAAGACAGCCGATCCGGAACCCCGTCACGGCGGGCATGTCATCCGGGTGTCACGAATATTTCTTCAAAGCATCATCGAATCGTCCTGCAATGGCGCCCATCGCCGGCAATGCCGCCGGTGCACCACCCGTCAGGAGCTTCTTTCGTGACCCACCTTTCCAAGATCCGCGTGCTCGCGGGTGCTGTCGTCGCCACCCTGGCGCTGTCCGCCAACCCGGCTTCGGCGGCGGACATCACCGGCGCCGGCGCGTCCTTCATCTATCCGGTGGTGACCAAGTGGTCGGCCGACTACGCCACCGCCACCGGCAACAAAGTCAACTATCAGTCCATCGGTTCGGGCGGCGGCATCGCCCAGATCAAGGCCAATACGGTGGACTTCGGCTCCTCGGACAAGCCGCTGGATTCGGCCGAGCTGTCGGCCTCGGGTCTGGTGCAGTTCCCGTCGGTGATCGGCGGCGTGGTGCCGGTGTTCAACGTGGCCGGCGTCGCCCCGGGCGCACTGAAGCTGGACGGCGCCACCCTGGCCAACATCTTCCTGGGCAAGATCGCCAAGTGGAACGACCCGGCCATCGCCGCGCTGAACCCGGGCCTGGCCCTGCCCGACCAGAAGATCACCATCGTCCATCGCTCCGACGGTTCGGGCACCAGCTTCAACTTCACCAACTACCTGTCCAAGGTCAGCCCGGAGTGGAAGTCCAAGATCGGCGAAGGCACCACCGTGCAGTGGCCGGCCGGCATCGGCGGCAAGGGCAACGAGGGCGTGGCCGCCTACGTCAAGCAGATCAAGGGCGGCGTGGGCTACGTCGAATACGCCTATGCGCTGCAGAACAAGCTGGCCTATGCCTCGATGCGCAACTCGGCCGGCAAGTTCGTGCTGCCCAGCGATGAGACCTTCTCGGCCGCCGCCTCCAGCGCCGACTGGGCCAAGTCCAAGGACTTCAACCTGGTCATCACCAACGCGCCGGGCGCCGATGCGTGGCCGATCACCGCCACCAACTTCATCCTGATGCGCAAGTCGCCCAAGAGCACCGCCAGCGCCAAGGGCGCCAAGGACTTCTTCAAGTGGGTCTACGCCTCCGGCGACGCCCAGGCCAAGGCGCTGGACTACGTGCCGCTGCCCGACGCGCTGGTGCAGCAGATCCAGACCTACTGGTCGACCAACCTGAAGTACTGAGCGGGCGCGCGGCCTCCTGCGGCCGCATGACGTTCGATGACGCGGCCCTTTGTGGGCCGCGTTTTTTTTGCCGAGTGCAGGAAGGGAGAGCCCGAAGTCGCGAACTAGCGACTGAGGGGGTGGGGTGCTTTTGCTCTTGCTTCTGTGGCTTGCCCGGGAAAGCCCCAACCCCTCCCCATCCCTCCCCTGCGCTTCGCGCAAGGGAGGGGGCCTCAAGTCGATCCCTTCCCGTCACTGATCGCGTTGTGCGCGAGGAAGGGTTCGAGCGCCCGCAAACCGAAGCCCTGTGACCTAACGCGCGCGGCAGCGGTCCGGCGGGCGGGGGCCGCGCCGAGCGAGGCAGGACGCCGAGCGCCCGAGTCGGGGCAGGATGCCCCGATCGAGGGATCAGCGGCTCCCGGCCGCCGGACCGCTGCCCCTCCGAAGCCGGAAAACGTGCCCCGATCACGGCGTCATGACCTTGTAACAAAAGCATCATCCAATAGCGCCAAGCAGGCCGGATGCTCGTCTGCGCCCTCTTCGCTTCCCTGGAGTTGTCCATGCGTTTCAAGCCGGCCCGTGCGGCCCTGCTGTCCCTGTCCGTTGCCCTGGCCGTCGCCGCCTGCAGCAAGCCCGCCGACCAGGCCAACACCGCCGCCACGCCGGCCGCCGACGGCGCCACCCAGCCGGCCGCGGCCGCCAAGAACCCCAATGCCGCGCAGATCTCCGGCGCCGGCGCGTCCTTCATCTATCCGCTGGTGTCCAAGTGGTCGGCCGACTACGCCGCGGCCACCGGCAACCAGGTGAACTACCAGTCGATCGGCTCCGGCGGCGGCATTGCCCAGATCAAGGCCAAGACCGTGGACTTCGGCTCGTCGGACAAGCCGCTGTCCAGCGAAGAGCTGGCGCAGTCCGGCCTGGGCCAGTTCCCCTCGGCGATTGGAGGGGTGGTGCCGGTGGTCAACCTGGACGGCGTGGACGCCGGCAAGCTGCGCCTGACCGGCGAACTGCTGGCCAACATCTTCCTGGGCAAGATCGCCAAGTGGAACGACCCGGCGCTCCAGGCCGCCAACCCCGACCTGAAGCTGCCCGACGCGAAGATCAACCTGGTGCACCGCTCCGACGGTTCGGGCACCAGCTTCAACTTCACCAACTACCTGTCCAAGGTCAGCCCGGAGTGGAAGTCCAAGGTCGGCGAAGGCACCTCGGTGCAGTGGCCCGACGGCGTGGGCGGCAAGGGCAACGAGGGCGTGGCCTCGTACGTGAAGCAGATCAAGAACTCGATCGGCTACGTCGAGCTGGCCTATGCCCTGCAGAGCAACATGCCCTACACCGCCATGCAGAACGCGGCCGGCCAGTGGGTGCAGCCGGATGCGGCCTCCTTCGCCGCCGCGGCCGAGAGCGCCGACTGGGCCAATGCCAAGGACTTCAACCTGGTGATCACCAATGCGCCGGGCGAGAAGGCGTGGCCGATCACGGCCACCAACTTCATGCTGATGCACAAGCAGTCGGCCGATGCCAAGCGCAATGCCGAGACGCTGGCGTTCTTCAGGTGGGCCTTCGAGCACGGGCAGGCACAGGCGGCGGACCTGCACTACGTGCCGCTCCCGGCGCCGCTGGTGCAGCAGATCGAGGCGTACTGGGCGGCGGAGTTCAAGTGACGCAATGGCGCGGCTGGGCCATAGGCCCGGCCGCCTTTGCCGCTGCCGGAGGCGGCATGCCGCCTCCATCTCCGCGAAAGCGGGGATCCAGGGACGTTGCTGTTGATCTTGCTCCACCCGCCTCAAAGCCAAAGCAAAGTCCCTGGATTCCCGCGTTCGCGGGAATGACGAACTGAGAGATGGCTTGCCCGCCTTCGCGGGAATGACGAGTTGAAAGATTGCTTTGCGCTTCCGCGGCAATGACGAGTTGAAAGATCACTTGACCCTCCGCGGCAATGACGAACTGAAAGATTGTGCGTTCACGCTTTCGCGGCGACACGCCGCGTCGCGTCTCCCGCCCCCATCCGAGCCCTCATCCTGCATGAACGCAGCAACGCTCCCCCTTCCCGACAGCAACTCGCGCGATGCGCGCGACGCGCGGGCCGATCGCCTGTTCCGCTGGGTGCTGGTCGGCACGGTGGTCTTCGTGCTGGTCGCGCTGGCCAGCGCCGCCCTGTCCATGCTCTGGGGCGGCCGCCACGTGCTGCTCGACCAGGGCTGGCACTTCATCACCTCCACCGACTGGAATCCGGTGGAGAACAAGTACGGCGCGCTGGCGCCGATCTACGGCACGCTGGTCACCGCGGTCATTGCCATGCTGATCGCCGTGCCGGTGAGCTTCGGCATCGCCTTCTTCCTGACCGAAGTGGCGCCGCGCTGGCTGCGCGGGCCGATCGGCACGGCCATCGAGCTGCTGGCCGGCATCCCTTCGATCATCTACGGCATGTGGGGCCTGTTCGTGCTGGTGCCGGTGATGACCGAATACGTCACGCCCTGGCTCAACGACACCCTCGGCACGCTGCCGGTGATCGGCGCGCTGTTCCAGGGGCCGCCGCTGGGCATCGGCATCCTGACCGCCGGCTTCGTGCTGGCGATCATGGTCATCCCCTTCATCTCCTCGGTGATGCGCGAGGTCTTCCTGACCGTGCCCACGCGGCTGAAGGAATCGGCCTACGCGCTGGGCGCGACCAAGTGGGAGGTGAGCTGGGACATCGTGCTGCCCTATACCCGCTCGGCGGTGATCGGCGGCATCTTCCTGGGGTTGGGCCGTGCGCTGGGCGAGACCATGGCCGTGGCCTTCGTGGTCGGTAACAGCGTGAGCCTGTCGGCCTCGCTGCTGATGCCGGGCACCACCATCGCCGCGCTGATCGCCAACGACTTCGGTGAGGCCACCGAGACCTATCGCTCGGCGCTGCTGCTGCTGGGCTTCATCCTGTTCATCGTGACCTTCGCGGTGCTGGCCGTCGCGCGCTTCATGCTGATGCAGCTGGCCCGCCGGGAGGGCAACTGATGTCCAGCGCCGCCATCTATGCCCGTCGCCGCGTGGTCAACGCGGTGACGATCTTCGTCTCCTGCATCACCGCGCTGTTCGGCCTGGCCTTCCTGGCCTGGATCCTGTGGACGCTGGTGGCCAAGGGCATCGCCGGGGTCAACCTGGACCTGTTCACCCAGAACACGCCGCCGCCGATGCAGGAAGGCGGCCTGCGCAACGCCTTCTTCGGCAGCGCGGTGATGTGCGTGCTGGCGATCGCGATCGGCGCGCCGCTGGGCGTGCTGGCCGGCACCTGGCTGGCCGAATACGGCAATGCGCGCAAGGCCGGCACGGTCGTGCGCTTCGTCAACGACATCCTGCTGTCGGCGCCGTCGATCGTGCTGGGCCTGTTCGTGTACGCGATGGTGGTGTCGGTGATCGGCTTCTCGGCGCTGGCCGGCGCGATCTCGCTGGCCTTCATCGTGCTGCCGGTGGTGGTGCGCACCACCGACGAGATGCTGCGCCTGGTGCCGGCGCAGATGCGCGAGGCCGCGCTGTCGTTGGGCATCCCGCAGTGGAAGGTGATCATGCAGGTGCTCTACCGCAGCGCCTCGGCCGGCATCGTCACCGGCATCCTGCTGGCGCTGGCGCGCATCTCCGGCGAGACCGCGCCGCTGCTGTTCACCGCCTTCGGCAACCAGTTCTGGAGCACCAACATCTTCCGCCCGATGGCCTCGGTGCCGGTGGTGATGAACCAGTTCGCCGGCAGCCCCTACGAAACCTGGCAGACCCTGGCCTGGGCCGGCGCACTGGTCCTGACGGTGTTCGTGCTGCTTGTCAGCCTCGGCGCGCGCTTCTTCCTGCTGCGCAACCGGATCTCCAATGACTGATCTCTCGATGGATCCCACCATGAATGATGTGCAGCACGCCACGCCCTCCCCGCGCCTGACCCCGGTCACCACCGACCGCGGCGCGCTGCCGCCGGCCGAGGTCAAGCTCGAGGCCCGCGGCCTGGACTTCTATTACGGCAACTTCCATGCGCTGAAGGGCATCAACCTGCAGATCCCGGAGAAGCGCGTGACCGCGCTGATCGGCCCGTCGGGCTGCGGCAAGTCCACGCTGCTGCGCATCTTCAACCGCATCTACGCGCTCTACCCCAAGCTGCGCGCCACCGGCGAGGTGCTGCTGGACGGCGAGGACATCCTCTCGCCCAAGTACCCGATGAACCGCCTGCGCAGCAAGGTCGGCATGGTGTTCCAGAAGCCGGTGCCGTTCCCGATGACCATCTTCGAGAACGTGGCCTACGGCATCCGCCACCACGAGAAACTGTCCAAGGCCGACATGAACGACCGCGTCGAGCAGGCCCTGCGCCAGGGCGCGCTGTGGGACGAGGTGAAGGACAAGCTCGGCCAGAGCGCGCTCGGCCTGTCCGGCGGCCAGCAGCAGCGCCTGTGCATCGCCCGCGCCGTGGCGCTGCGTCCCAGCGTGCTGCTGCTGGACGAGCCGACCTCGGCGCTGGATCCGATCTCCACCAGCCGCATCGAGCAGCTGGTCGAGGAGCTCAAGCAGGACTACACCATCGCCATCGTCACCCACAACATGCAGCAGGCCGCGCGCGTGAGCGACTACACCGCCTTCATGTATCTGGGCGATCTGATCGAACATGACGCCACCTCGATCATCTTCTCGCGTCCGTCCAAGCAGCAGACCGAGGACTACATCACCGGCAGGTTCGGATGAGGGGTTGAGGGGCGAACAGGAGCGAGGAATGAGAAACAGCAAGATCCTTTCTTCCACGCCTCACCGCTCGCGCCTCACGCCTCTCCGTTCGCTTCCCGCCTGAAGCTCCACATTCCTCTCCACTCATTTCCCGCGCCCATGAACAACTTCCCGCACGACCACATCGTCAAGAGCTACGACGAGGAGCAGCGCCGCATCGCGGCCGAGATCCTGCACATGGGCGAGATCGCCGTGGCCCAGCTGGAAGCGGCGCTGGACGTGGTCGAGCGCCGCGACGACCGCGCCGCCGAACGCATCATCGCCAACGACGAGGCCATCGACACGCTGGAGGACAAGGTCAGCCACGACGTGATGCAGCTGGCCCTGCGCGGGCCGATGGCGCGCGATCTGCGCGTGATCCTCGCCGCGCTGCGCATCCCCAACGACATCGAGCGCATCGGCGACTACGCCTCCAACGTGGCCAAGCGCTCGATGGCGCTGAACATGCTGCCGCCGGTGCCGCACGCCACGGGCCTGCGCTCGCTGGGCCAGCTGGCCGCCGAGCTGGTGCGCGACGCCATGGCCGCCTACCGCGACCAGGACGCGCAGCTAGCGCTGGAAGTGCGCGACCGCGACGCCGAGCTGGACGCGATGTATACCTCGCTGTTCCGCGAGCTGCTGACCTACATGATGGAAGACGCGCGCAACATCACCCCGTGCACGCATCTGCTGTTCATGGCCAAGAACCTCGAGCGCATCGGCGACCACGCCACCAACATCGCCGAGAACGTGTGGTTCCTGGTGCAGGGCGATCATCCGCTGCCGCCGCGCGACAAGCGCGACGAGACCTCGACCACCAATATCCCGTCAGGCGGGCTTTCGCAATCCTGACTCCTGAGTGCCGGATGTAACGAAAATTTTTAGCGTATTCATATTCGCCAGCGCAGGCTGCACGCGAGCCCGGAGATCGGGCCCCCTGCAAAGGAGAACGCCATGAAACGCTTTTCCACCCTCTTCCTGGCCCTGTCGCTGGCGGCGAGCGGCGCCGCAATGGCCGCTCCGCAGCATCATGACGACCGCCATGACGACCGTCGCGGTCCGCCGCCGCCGGCGCGCCATCACGATGCCCCGCATCACTGGAGCCGTGGCGAGCATCTGGGCCACGATCACCGCGGCGTCTACGTCCGCGACTATCGCATTCACCACCTGCCTCCGCCGCCGCGCGGTCACCAGTGGCGCCGCGTCGACAACGACTATGTACTGGTGGCCGTGGCCACTGGCATCATCACCAGCGTGATCGCGGCCAGTCACTGACCCACTGGCGTCATGCGGCGATCGAAAGGGACGCGCCGGCAACGACGCGTCCCTTTTCCATGGTCGCGAGCGCCTTGCGCGGGCGGACGCGCGAGGCCTGTCTGCTAGGCTTTCGCGATGCACGACGCCCCCACCCCGCTATCGCCGAATCCCACCGCCCCGCCCTTCACCCCGATGGCACGCCGTTTCCGCGGCTTCCTGCCGGTGGTGGTGGACGTGGAGACCGGCGGCTTCGACTGGAACCGCCACGCGCTGCTGGAGATCGCCGCCGTGCCCCTGGACCTGGATGAGGCCGGCCGCTTCGTGCTGGGCGACACCGCCTGCGTGCACCTGGAGCCGGCGCCGGGGCTGGAGATCGACCCCAAGTCGCTGGAGGTCACCGGCATCGTGCTCGACCATCCCTTCCGCCTGGCCAAGCCCGAGAAGGAAGCGCTGGACCACATCTTCGCGCCGGTACGGGCTGCGGTGAAGAAGCACAACTGCCAGCGCGCGATCCTGGTCGGGCACAACGCGCATTTCGACCTGCACTTCCTCAATGCCGCGGTGGCGCGCACCCAGCACAAGCGCAATCCGTTCCACCCCTTCAGCGTGTTCGACACGGTCACCCTGGGCGGGCTGGCCTACGGGCAGACGGTGCTGGCGCGTGCGGTGCAGGCGGCCGGCATGCACTGGAACGCCGACGAGGCGCATTCGGCCGTCTACGACGTCGAGCAGACCGCGCGGCTGTTCTGCAACATCGCCAACCAGTGGCCGCGAATGCAGGCCGCGTCCGAATAATGACGCGCGAAGTCCCGCCGCCGGCTGACGCCTCGCTGCAGCCGCTCATCGATGTGCTGGACGCATTGATCCAGGTGCTCGAACAGGACGGCGATACCCACTGGAGCGCGTGGATGCGGCGCGCGAAGTCCCGCCTGGCGCAAGGCGATGATCGCGGCGCGGACGACCTGCTCGGCGCCTACGGCGGCATGGGATCGTTCAACGACCTGATCCTCGGCCAGTCGTACCAGGACGGACGCTTCGCCTGGAAACCGGGCTACGCCGAACTCAACGAGCGGTTGGACGACTTGCGCGGCCGCGCCTGGGAGCTGGCGCAACAGATCCGGCGGCGGCGCGCCTGAGCGCCTAGTCCGGCAGCGGCGCCGCCGGCGGCGGAGTCCGGGCACCCAGCGTGGCGCCGGCCGAGGCCACGATCACCGCGGCGATCGCCAGCCACTGCAGGCCCGACAGGCGCTCGTGCAGGAACGCCAGTCCGCACAGGGCGCCGATGGCCGGCTCCAGGCTCATCAGCATGCCGAAGGTGCGCGTGGGCAGGCGGGTGAGCGCCATCATCTCCAGCGAGTACGGCAGCGCCATCGACAGCACCGCCACGCCCAGCGCCGCCGGCAGCAGCGCCGGCGCCAGCAGCGCGCTGCCGGCGTGAATCACGCCCCAGGGCACGGCCACCATCGCGGCGATGGACGAGCCCAGCGCGACCATGCGCGGGCCATGCCCGGCGCCGGCCTTCTGCCCGAAGACGATGTACAGCGCCCAGCACACGCCGGCACCGACCGCGCAGGCCACGCCGAACGGATCCAGCGCGGCGTCGCGACCCGGCCACGGCACCAGCAGCACCAGGCCGAGCGCCGCCAGCAGCGCCCACACCAGATCCAGGGCGCGGCGCGAGCCCAGCAGCGCCAGCGCCAGCGGTCCGGTGAACTCCAGCGCCACCGCCAGGCCCAGCGGCACGGTCTGCAGGGCGAGATAGAACAAGGTATTCATCGTGCCCAGCGACACGCCGTAACCGATCAGCATCTTCCACGGCAGCGCGCGCCAGGGCAGCGTCCAGGGGCGGAAGGCGATCCACAGCAGCACCGTGCCGAAGCCGAGCCGCAGCGCGGTCGCGCCGGTGGCGCCGACCACCGGGAACAGCGTCTTGGCCAGGCTCGCGCCGGCCTGGATGGACACCATCGAGGCCAGCAACAGCAGCACCGGGAACAGCACCGAGGACTTCAGCGAGGGGGACGAGGCGGACACGAAGAGCCTGCAGTGGATGAGTGCGAGGCTGCGCACTATATTGCGCAGGATGGTCAGTCTAATGACGCGCAATATAGTGCGCAACCGGACGGAGGCGCGATGAGCGTGCTCGAACACGTGGCGGGCAATCTGCGCCGCCTGCGCCAGCAGGCCGGCCTGAGCCAGCAGGCGCTGGCCGAGGCCGCCCAGGTTAGCCGGCGGATGCTGGTGGCGATCGAATCGGGCGACGCCAACGTCAGCCTCAACACCCTGGACCGCTTGGCCGCGGCGCTGGGCGTGCAGTTCGCCGACCTGCTCAAGTCCGCGGCGATCGACGACCCGACGCGCGTGGATGCGCTGGCCTGGCGCGGACGCGACCCCGCCTCGCGCGGCGTGATGCTGTCCAGCGTGCCGGCGGGCCATCAGGTCGAACTGTGGCAGTGGACGCTGATGCCGGGCGAGCGCTATGCCTCGCAGGCCGATCCGGCCGGCTGGCGCGAGCTGCTGCTGGTGATCGAAGGCACGCTGACGTTGGAGAGCATCCACGGCATGCGCCAGTTCGCCGCGGGAGAACACATGGTGTTCGCCAGCGATGCCGGCGACTACGCCTACCGCAACGATGGCGACGCGCCGCTGCGACTGGTGCGCAATGTCGTGTATTGACCCCCTTCTTCGCACCCAGGCCACGCGCGCCGTCGCAGGCTGCTCCCATGCCTCCTGAACTCCGTGCCCTCCGCGCCGACATCACCACGCTTCAGGTCGATGCCATCGTCAATGCCGCCAACAGCAGCCTGCTCGGCGGTGGCGGCGTCGATGGCGCCATCCATCGCGCCGCCGGCCCGGAGCTGGTGGCCGCGTGCCGGCTGCTCGGTGGCTGCCAGACCGGGCAGGCGCGCATCACCGCCGGCTATCGCCTGCCGGCGCGCTACGTGATCCACACCGTCGGGCCGGTCTGGCGCGGAGGCGAGCATGGCGAGGCGGCGCTGCTGGCCGACTGCTACCGCAACAGCCTGCGCCTGGCCGGCGAACGCGGCGTGGCCAGCCTCGCCTTTCCCTGCATCAGCACCGGCATCTACGGCTTTCCGCCGGCGCCTGCGGCCAGGGTCGCCGTGGAGACCGTGCGCGCCGAGGCTGTCGCGTATCCGAGTCTGCGCGAGGTGCTGTTCTGCTGCTTCTCGCAGGAAGACCTGGCGCTGTACGAAGCGCTGCTGCGCTAGCGATGGTCCTTGCGGCGACCAGCGCTAGGCCCGCAACACACCACCCATCGCCATTCCCGCGAAAGCGGGAATCCATGGACGTTCGCGCAAGGAATCAAAGTCGCGGTGTTCCCGCTTCCGCGGGAACGAAGGACGCTCGCAAGGTCGCCCTCAACCCAAACCCCACACCCCCAAGCGCTCAATCGTGCTCGATCCGGTCGCGCCCATTGCGCTTGGCGCGATACATCAAGCGATCGGCGCGCTGATAGAGCGAGGCCGGCGCGGCATCCCCGGGCTCCAGCACCACCAGCCCGGCGCTGAAGGTGATGGCCAGGCCGGCGATTCCGCCCCAGTCGCGGCGCGCATGGAACAGCGCGCGCAGCCGCTCGCAGGCCAGCGCGGCCTGTTCCAGCGTGGTGTCGGTGAACAGCAGGCAGAACTCCTCGCCGCCGCTGCGCGCGGCCATGTCGGCCTCGCGCTGCTGCGCGGCCAGCACCTGGCCGACCTCGCGCAGGACCGCATCGCCGACGGTATGCGAGTACTGGTCGTTGACCCGCTTGAAGTGGTCCACGTCGAGCATCGCCAGGCACAGCGGCTGGCCGCTGCGCCGGGCCCGGGCCATCTCCTGCGCCAGCCGCTCCTCGAACGCGCGACGATTGGGCAGGCCGGTCAGCACGTCCTCGCGCGCCTGACGTTCGAAGGCCTCGGCCTGCGCACGCAGCTGCTCCAGCAGGTCGGTCTTCTCCTGGTCGGCCAGGCGCAGGCGCTGCGCCTGGGCCTGCAGGTCGCGGGTGCGCGCATCGACCAGCCCGGCCAAGCGCTCGGTGCGGTGGCGATACCAGTGCACGCGATACCGGTACAGGCCGAACAGCACCAGCACCAGCAGCGCGATCGCGCCGAACTGCACGCCGTGGCGCTGCCACACGAAGGGCTCGACGGTGAAGTGCAGCACCGCCTGCCGCGCGCTCCACGCCCCGTCCGGATGCGCGGCGGACACGCGCAAGGTGTAGTCGCCGGGAGGCAGGCGCGCCAGTTCGATGCTGCGCTGATGTCCGCGCCGCACCCAGTCGCCGTCCAGGCCGTCGAGCCTGGTGCGGTACTCGGTGCGCTCGGGCAGCAGATAGCTCAGGCCGACATAGCTGACCGTCAGGCGCTGGTCGCCGTTGAGGCGCAGCGGCTGCTCGGTGCGCCAGGCCAGCGGCGCGCCGTCGCGCTGCACCTCGTCGATCACCACCGGCGGCGCGGGCCGATCGCGGAACCACTGCATGCGCGCCGGATCGACGATGGTCACCCCGCCGGCCGTGGCGATCCACACCGTGCCGTCACCGCGCACCACGGCGGTCGGCCCCGAGCTGCCGTTGGCCTGCGAATTGGCCATGCCGTCCATCTCGTTGAAGCTGGTCAGCACCACCCGTGGCTGCAGGCCATCGGCTACGCGGTCCAGGCTGGCCAGGTCGGTGTACAGCACGCCGCGGTTGCTGGTGATCCACAGGTGGCCGGCCTGGTCGGGCCGCAGCTCGAACACCGTGTCCACCGGCATGCCCTGCTCGCGGCCCACGCGCGCCAGCTTGCCGCCGCGCACGCGGTACAGGCCACGATCGGTGGTGATCCATACCGCATCGCCCAGGCGGATGAAGCCGAACACCGTGCGCGCCCCGCCCAGGCCTTCCAGCGGCAGGGGCTGCACCTGGGTGCCGCGCAGCACCAGCGCGCCTTCCAGGGTGCCGATCCAGACCGCGCCGGGCTCGCTATAGACCGAGGTGATCAGGCCGCTGGGCAGGCCGGGCACCTGCGGCCGCACCGCGCGTGCGCCGTCGATATAGGCCAGGCCGCGCTGGGTGGCCAGCCACACCACATCGTCCGGGCCCACGCTGATCGCGCGCACGGTGCCCTGCGGCACGCCCTGCTCGGTCCCGTAGCGGGTGACCGCGCCGTGGAGCGGCACGCGATACACGCCGTCGCTGGCTGTGCCCACCCACAGCGTGCCGTCGCGCTGGCGCGCCAGACTCAGCACCGAGGGCGGCTTGCCGGTCTGCGTGGGCAGGGCCACGGGCGTGACGTGGCGGTCGGCGCTGATCCGCTGCAGGCCCAGCGGATGGCCTACCCACATCGCGCCATCGGGCGCCTCCAGCAGCGCGCGCACGTAGTCCGAGTCCAGGCCGTGGCGCTTGGTGATGTTGGAGAACAGCGTCTCGTGCAGGCGGAACAGGCCGCCGTTGGCGCCGATCCACAGGCTGCCCTCGGCGTCTTCCTTCAGCGCGGTGATCCGCCCCCCGGGCAGCGGCCAGGCCGAGGTCAGCGTCTCCACGCCGTTGCGCCCGATGCGCAGCACCTCGCCGCCTTCGGTGCCGATCCACAGCTCGCCGCGCCGGTCCTGCAGCATCGAACTGGGGCGCCCGACCTTGGGCAGCACATGGCGCAGCACCAGTCCCTGGCCCTCCATGCGGTACAGATGGTCCTGCGCCACCACCCACAGCGCGCCGTCCGGCGCCAGGTAGGGCCAGGCGGCGCCGGGCGGCAGGCCGGCCTCCTGGGAGACGTTGTGCAGGGTGCCGTCGTCATCGCGCCGCAGCAGGCCCTCGGTGCTGCCGACCAGGACGCGATCCTGCGCATCGACGGCCAGGTGCGCATAGGCCGTGCGCAGCGGCGAATCCGGCCCCGGCGTCTCGTAGCGGTAGCGGCCGTCCGGCTCCAGGCAGGCCAGGCCCCGGCCCTCGAACAGCATCCACAGCCGGCCGTGGCGGTCCATGGTCATCGCCGGCAGCAGCACGGCCGGCGCATCGGCCGGCCGTGGCCAGATCTTGAACGTGCCATCGGTGCCGTAGCGGCTGATGTTGCCGCGCGAATCGCTCAGCCACAGCGCGCCGTCCGGCGAGACGTAAAGCGCGCCGATGCCGTTGTCGGCCAGCGCCGGCCGGGTGCCGCGGTCGAAGGTGGTGAAGTCCAGGCCGTTGTAGCGCGTCAGCCCTTCCCAGGTGCCGAACCACAGATAGCCGTCCGGGGTCTGGGCGATGTCGCGGATCGAGTTGTGCGGCAGGCCCTCGCGCGAGGTCCACAGGTCGATGGCGTAGTCGCGCAGCGGCGGCGCCGGCGACAGGGAGGCGGTGGCCAGGGCCGACGCGGCCGGCGTCAGCAACACGCACAGCCACAGCAGCGCCCACGCCCGTCGCCATGCAGCGCGATGCCGATGCGTCCGCGTCATGCCGCCCCCTGCCGCACGTGGCCCCCTTCGCCCGCCTCAGAGGCCGCGCTGGCGCACGGCCTCGAACAGGGTCACCCCGGTGGCGACCGAGACGTTGAGGCTTTCGATATCGCCCGGCATCGGGATCTTGACCAGCCCGTCGCAGTGCTCGCGCGTGAGCCGGCGCATGCCATCGCCCTCGCCGCCCAGAACCAGGGCGATGTTGCCGGTGAGGTCCAGGGCGTAGAGCGAGTTGTCCGCCTCGCCGGCCAGGCCGTAGATCCACACGCCGGCCTTCTGGATCTCGCGCAGGGTGCGCGCCAGGTTGGTCACGGCGATCACCGGGATGCGGTCGGCGGCGCCGGCCGAGGTCTTGCGCACGGTGGCGTTCAGGCCCACCGACTTGTCCTTGGGGATGACCACCGCGGTGACGCCGGCGGCCGCGGCGCTGCGCAGGCAGGCGCCGAGGTTGTGCGGGTCCTGCACGCCGTCGAGCACCAGCAGCAGCGCGCGGCCCTGCGCGCCTTCGATCAGGCCGGCCAGCTCGCCCTCGTCCCAGGTGCGCGCGGCGGCGTAACGCGCGGCCACGCCCTGGTGGCGTACTTGGCCGCCGACGCCGTCCAGCGCCTGGGTGGTGACGCGGCGCACGTCGATGCCCTTGCGGCGCGCGTTCTCCTCGATCTCGGTCAGGCGCGCGTTCTTGCTGCTGCCGTCGATCAGGACTTCACGCACGTGGTCGGCATCGTTGTCGATCGCGGAGGCGACGGCGTTGACGCCGACGATCCATTGGTTCTGTTTGCTCATGAGGGAAAGTCTTGGGAAATCGGCTTTCTTGAAGGGGAAGGCGGGGCGTGGAACCTGGGCGGGCGGAAGATCGTGGCGCCACCGAGGACGGACCGTCGGCACCGCGCGATTGTTCCCGAATCCAGAAGACGATTCCGCCTCGTCAGGTGTCGCGGTCGGGATGCTGGAAGGAAACGATGCGGGAGAGGAATTCCAGCGCGGCGCTGTCCTGCTCGGTGCGGCGCGTCGGCAGCGCCGCCAGCGTGTCGGTGAACGGCAGCCGACCCTCCACGCCGTACTGGATGTGCGGGGGAAACAGCGCCGGGGTGTCGAACGCGCCGGCCGCCAGCGCCACGCCATCTGGCGCCTCGTAGGTCAGCGGGGTGCCGCACTGGTTGCAGAAGCCGCGCTCCACCAGGTTGGAGGAGGCAAAGCGCGTGGGCTGGCCGCGCGTCCACTCCAGGGTGGCGCCGCGGGTGGACACCAGCGGCGCGTAGTACGCGCCGAAGGCCTTCTGGCACATGCGGCAGTGGCAGATCGAGGCGTCGTCCAGCGTCCCGCTGACGCGAAAGCGCACCGCCCCGCACTGACACCCGCCGCTGTACTCGCCCATCGTCCGCCGCCTCGCTCAGTACTTCTGCTTCTTGCGCTTGGCCGGGAACGCCTGCGGCGGCTGCTCGTCCGCGGCGGCCCCGTCCTGGCGCTGCTCGACCAGCCGGAAGTCGATCTTGCGCTCCTCCATGCTGGCCTTCATGACCTGCACCTGGACCGCGTCGCCCAGGCGGAACTCCAGGCCGCGGCGCTCGCCGGAGAGCGTCTTGCGGATCGGGTCGAAGTGGTAATAGTCGTGCGGCAGCTGGGTCACGTGGACCAGGCCGTTGACCTTGGACTGGTTGAGCTCGACGAACAGCCCGAAGCTGGTCACCCCGCTGATCACCCCGTCGAAGATGCCGCCGACATGCTGCTCCATCCACGCGGCGCGGTAGCGCTCGTCGACCTCGCGCTCGGCCTCGTCGGCACGGCGCGCACGCTCGGAGCACTGCAGCGACAGCGCGGCCATTTCGCGCGGGCTGTACTGGAACTTCTCCACCGGCTTGCCGCTGAGGGCGTGCTTGATCGCGCGGTGGACCAGCAGGTCCGGGTAGCGGCGGATCGGCGAGGTGAAGTGCGCATAGGCGTCCAGCGCCAGGCCGAAGTGGCCAGCGTTGTCCGGCGTGTACACCGCCAGGCTCTGGCTGCGCAGCACCACCGACTCCAGCAGGGCCACGTCCGGGCGCTGGCGGATCTTGTGCAGCAGCGCGGTGAAATCGCGCGGCTCGACCTTGCTCCACGGCGGCATGGACAGCTTGAATTCCTTGAGGAACTCCAGCAGGTCGGCGTACTTGGATTCCGGCGGACGCTCGTGCACGCGGTACGGCGCCGGCACGCCCTTGGCCAGCAGATAGCGCGCGGCCTGCACGTTGGCCGCGATCATGCATTCCTCGATCAGCTTGTGCGCGTCGTTGCGCACCTGCATGCCGGCTTGGGTGACCTCGCCCTTGTTGTCCAGGACGAAGCGCACCTCGCTGGTCTCGAACTCGATCGCGCCGCGCTTCTGCCGCGCCTTGGCCAGCAGGCCGTACAGGGCGTGCAGGCGCCGCACGTGCGGCAGGATGGCCGGGCCGATCTGGGCCTGCGCCTCGGCGTCGTCCTCGCCCACCGCCTTCCACACCTGGTCGTAGGTCAGGCGCGCATGCGAGCGCATCACCGCCTCGTAGAACTTCGACTCGGTGACCTCGCCGTTCTTGTTGACCTGCATGTCGCACACGAAGCACATGCGGTCCACGTTGGGATTGAGCGAGCAGATGCCGTTGGACAGGGTCTCCGGCAGCATCGGCACCACGAAGCCGGGGAAGTACACCGAGGTCGCGCGCAGCTGCGCCTCCTCGTCCAGCGGGGTGCCCGGGCGCACGTAGTGCGACACGTCGGCGATGGCCACCACCAACCGGTAGCCGGAGCGGTTGCTGATGCGCAGGCCCTTGCGGTTGGACTCGCAGTAGACCGCGTCGTCGAAGTCCTTGGCGTCGGCGCCGTCGATGGTCACCAGCGGCATGTCGCGCAGGTCCACGCGTCCGCCGATCATCGACGGCTCGACCTTCAGCGGCACCGCGGCGGCCTCGTCCAGCACGGCCTGCGGGAACTCGTAGGGCAGCTCGTGACCGTGGATGGCGGTCTCCACCACCAGCGAGGGGGTGAGCTTGTCGCCGAGCACGGCGATGATCTTGCCGATCGGCTCGCGGCGCCCGTCCGGCGCATGGGTCAGCTCGCACACGACCAGCTGGCCGTCGCGCGCTTCGCCGCGCGCGTCGGGCGGGATCATCACGTTGCGCTGCATGCGCTTGTCGTCGGGCACCACGAAGCTCACGCCCGCCTCGATCGCGAAACGGCCGATCAGCCGGTGCACGCGGCGCTCGAGCACTTCCACGATCGCGCCCTCGCGGCGGCCGCGCCGGTCCATGCCGGTGACGCTGGCCAGCACGCGGTCGCCGTGCATGACCTTGCGCATCTCGAACGGCGGCAGGAACAGGTCGTCGCCGCCCGCCTCGGGCCGCAGGAAGCCGAAGCCTTCCGGGTTGGCGATCACCACGCCCGGCACCAAGTCCATCTGCTCGGCCGGCGCATAGCCGCCGCGGCGGTTGAGCAGCAGCTGGCCGTCGCGGACCATCGCATTGAGGCGCTTGCTCAATGCCTCGAAGCGGTCCGGCGCGGTCAGGTCGAGCTTGGCCGCCACTTCCTCGGCGGTGAGCGGGCCTTCGCTGGCGGCCAGCGTGCCCAGGATCACTTCGCGGCTGGCGATGGGCTGGGCGTAGCGCTCGGCCTCGCGGGCGGCATGGGGGTCGACGAAGCCGGCGTGGCCCGCGCCCTGCGCGGGCACCACCACGCGCGGACCGCGCGGGCGGCGTTCGAACGGACGCGGCCCCGCGTCGCGCGGCCGGTCATCGCCGCCGCGGCGCCCGCCGGACGCACTCTTGCCAGGGCGCGCCGGGGCGGGCGCGTCGGGCAGTTGCGGCATCCAGGGGGGGAGCGACTTGCCGGCGGGCTTCTTTCCGCCGCCGGCGGCATTGCGTGATTTGGAAGGCGAAGCCTTGCCCGATGGGGGGTTGCGTCCGCCCGATCCAGTTTTTTTGGTCATGCGCGCATGGTACACCCCAAGGCCCGCGCTTCCTGGCCCGGCACGCCTGCCGCGTTGACAATCCTCGCCGTTCACCGCACCATACGCGCCCCGTTGCCCAGGTGGCGGAATTGGTAGACGCACTAGTTTCAGGTACTAGCGGGTAAAACCGTGGAGGTTCGAGTCCTCTCCTGGGCACCAACGGATCGGCAGGCC